>JAYRZU010000090.1:0-82284 GCA_041916315.1 Anaerolineae bacterium | reverse complement strand
TTTGTACCAGTCGTCCACAACGACATACAATGTAGTGAAGAAGGTATCCAAGTCCATGTTCCACTCCTTGTTTGGCGACAAAAAGTGTACTGGTTGGATACCTTCTTCACTACCGGACAACCCTATTTAGGGGTGAGGTTTAGATCGTCACCGATGCCTGATGAATGCCCGTCGCGCCGGAGGGATGCGGCGTGCGGTCGCTTTCAAGCTGGGGTGTGCCGTTCGGTTCGACGCAGCGCACCTCAAAGCGATGGAAGCCTTCGCTGAACGGCCAGTTAAAGCGCCACAACTGCCACGTGCGATCCGAGATCGCCGCATTGACGACCGCGTCTTGCCACTCGCCCTCGTCGACGCGCACCTGCACGCGGGCAATGCCGCGATCCCCCGCCCACGCGATGCCGCCGACCGGGACGAGCCGCGTGCCATCTTCGGCGGTTTCCACGGCATCGACCGCCACCGTGTCGATCACCGAGGTTGAGCGGACAATCGCTTCTTTGTCCCAACCCCGCGCCACCCAGTAGCCATCTTGATCTTGGTCGAGGAATTCAATCCCCGTGATCCACTTGGGCTGCTTCATCCCGTACAGGTTGGGGATGTGAATGCGCAGCGGGAAACCGTGCTTGGGCAGCAGCGGCTGATCATCCCACGCGTA
Organism: Anaerolineae bacterium; assembly: GCA_041916315.1. Classification (GTDB taxonomy): domain Bacteria; phylum Chloroflexota; class Anaerolineae; order Aggregatilineales; family Phototrophicaceae; genus Flexifilum. The sequence goes on along the minus strand of JAYRZU010000090.1, from coordinate 81,632 downwards.
AGCCAGCAGGATGCGGCGGTCATTGTTGATGAGTTCGAGCGCGACCGTTTCGTAGAAGCTGTCGCCGCCTGTGATGAGCAGATGTGTCGCGCCTTCTGGCACCTCCATGCTGGCGAGGATGTCCTGCATGGGCACGCCCGTCCACTTGATGGTGCTGATCAGGTCGCCGCCCACCGGGTTCGAAATGCACGACATGGTGATGTATTCGTCGACCGACTCGAAATCATTGCGGATGTTGTCGAGCGTCAGTTCGGCCAGCGTGCGCTGCGTGCCGCCGATTTGCGTAGTGAAGGGCAGGCTGTAACCGTCCGCGGGGATGTCGAGGGGCTGCGAGCGGATATCGATACGGTAGTGATTCGCCAGCGCGGTGATCTCCGGGCGCGTGCCGGGCGCGGCGACGAATTCGCCGCGGGAGACGGGCAGCGCCGAAGCGATATCGGGGTCGAGCGTGGCTTCCGGCACAGGCGCGCCCGCGTTCGGCGTGGTGTTGAGCAGGGCGCTCAAGCCGCCGCCCACCACGGTGATGGTTGCCGTCGCCGCGCCCAGTTGAATCAGGAACTGGCGGCGGTCAAGCACTGCCACGCTTGCCGCGGTTGCTGCGTCGGCGGCGCGCTGCGCCTTGCCGAATGCCAGACGATCATAGGCAGCGCTGACTAACGCGCCCCAGACGCCGAAGGCCAGCAGCGTCCACACCGCCGCCGTCAGTGGATCGGCACCGGGGGTGGTGCTGGCGATCAGCGCGAGAGGCAGGCCAATGATCAGCCCGAGCGCCGTGCCGCTCAGCCCGCCGGAGTGCGTTTTGTTCCGCTGATTCTGCACCGCGAAGTAGACCGCTCCGGCGATCACGCCAATCACAATCAGCAGCACCACGCCGATCAACTGCTCGGCGAGTTTCGCCGCCGTGTCGGTGCGACCGAGATTCAGCGCGCGGATGACGCTCACCATCGCTTCGATGCCCGGGGTGATCAGCGCGCCGGGCAGGTTGCGCACCATAAAGTCAAACAGGTCGAAGGGAAAGAACGCCAGCCCGGCAATTTGATTCGCCAGCGCAGCGATCACGATCAGTGGGAGCGTGAACAGCCCACCGATCAAGCCGCCCATGATCGGACTTGGCTTATGGTTCATCATGGCCCTCGTTTTCAACTTTTCTAATGACCTATCGTTGAATTGTCGCAGGCTGGACGAGTTTTGTTACGCCTTCTTACGAAACCCTAAGGAAGCGTTGGCAAAACAGGGCGCCGCGGCGTACAATCCGCAAGCTGATTGAGACTGAGATTGCGCCTCACCCCCAACCCCTCTCCCACGGGAGACGGGAGCTAAGCGTAGCGCAGCGGGGTGAGGCCATTTGAATGGATGCACCATGATTTTAGTTGACGCACACGAAGATATTGCCTACAACGCGCTCCGTTTCGGGCGCGACTACCGCCGCAGCGCGTATGAAATCCGCCAGATCGAACAGGGAACATCCGCCAACGGCATTGCGACGACTGGCCTGCCGAACGCGTTATTAGGGCGCATGGCGGTTGTGTTCTCGACCATCTTCACCGCGCCCAAAGGCTCGTCGACCATGCTGGCCGACTCGCCCACGTATGAGACCCCGCGGCAAGCCTACGAACTCGCGACTCGTCAGTGGGATTACTATCAGCGGTTGGTGGACGAGAGCGATCAGATTCACCTGATCACCATGCGCAAGGATCTCGATAAGGTGCTGGCGACATGGGCAGATGACGCGCCCGCCGACCAGCGCCTGCAGGGATTCGTGCTGCTCATGGAAAACGCCGACCCGATCCTCGAACCGAAGCAGTTCGAGGAGTGGTATGAGCGCGGCGTGCGCGTGGTCGGCCCCGCCTGGACGGCGACCCGCTACTGCGGCGGTACGCAAGCCCCCGGCGGTTTGACCACCCTGGGGCGCGAACTGCTGGAGGTGCTGGCGAACTTCAAGGCGATTCTTGATCTGTCCCATATGGCGGAGCAGGCGTTTCTCGAAGCGCTGGAAGTCTATGAAGGCGATGTGGTCATCGCCAGCCACAGCAACCCGCGCAAGTTCCGCAACACCGATCGCCACCTCTCCGATGAGATGATTCGATTGCTGGCGGAACGTGATGGCGTGATGGGCATCGTGCCATACAACAACTTCCTCAGCGATACATGGCGGGCAGGGGATCGCAAGTCGGATCTGCCGCTGTCAGTCGTGATCGACGCGATGGATCACGTGTGTCAGGTGACCGGGAGCGCACAGCATGTCGGCATTGGCTCCGACTTTGACGGCGGTTTCGGTACGGCCAGCATCCCCGATGGGCTGGATACCGTGACCGATCTGTTTAGCATCAGCGCAGCACTGCGCACCCGCGGCTACAGCGAAAGCGATATCGAAGCCATTATGGGCGGTAACTTCCTCCGCAAGCTGCGTCAGGCACTGCCATGATCGGTCTCGCGCAGTTTGGCATTGCCATTGGCGCGCTCGGCGTCGTCCTCACTTTTATGAGCCTGTTTCCCGGCGCGATTGGGATGAACAACCCGACCGCCGGGATCGGCATCGTGCAGTTTGCGGGCATCATGAGCGGATTCATGCTGTTGATCATGGGCGCGCTGCTGTACGTCAAATTCACTTTTTACGAGGGGCGGGTGGCCGGTTTGGCGCAGCAGATCGGCATCCGTCTGGCGCTGACCGGGCTGGTGTTGGCGGCGATGGTCGGCCTCGCGGATATCTTTGGCTTTGGGTCGCACCCACGGTCGCTGGAAAGTGATGCTTTTTTCGGCCCACTGCAGGCGATTGGCACGCTCGTCGGTTTCGCCATGTCTTCCCTCGGCGTGCTCGTGTACGCGCTCACCGGATCACCGCCGGATGAGCCGCCTAAACCCTGATTTGTGCCAATTCAACAAAATTTAAATACTCATCATCGTTTCATTATCACTTCGCTTAAGTTTTACGCTACAATTAGAACGATCTAGCTATAACTTCTCCCTACTGCCGCGCTCAGGAGGCGTTAGATGCGCAAAATTGGTAGTTTAGTTCTTGTTTTGTTGATTCTTGTCATGTCGGTGATCCCCGCGTTCGCACAGGAGCGTCCCAGCGTCCTCGAAATCCTCGAGAACGATGCGGATGGTCGTTTCACGACGCTCGTTGCTGCGATTGATGCGGCGGGTCTTCGCGAAGCCCTCGAAGCCGAGGGTCCGTTCACTGTGCTGGCTCCGACCAACGATGCTTTCGCTGCTGCCCTCGAAACGATGGGCGTGAGCCCCGAACAGGCGTTGGCGTTGGGCGAAGGCTTGCAGCCGATTCTGCTCAAGCACGTCCTCCCCGGCCAGTACTTCTTCCGCAACCTGACCGGCGGCCCGACGATTGAAACGCTGGGCGGCGAATCGGTCACCTTTAACCTGACCGACGGTGTGTTCACGGTCAATGGTGTGGGGATTTCCGACCCCGATCAGCTCGGCTCGAACGGTATTGTGCACGCCATTGACGGCGTGATCCTGCCGGATGCCATGGCTGGCGGCGCGGCGGAAGCCACCCCGGAACCGACCCCGGAAGCGACACCTGCTCCGGCGGTGGAAGCCCCGGCACGCCCGACGCTTGGCGAACTGCTGGCGGCGGATGCTGATGGTCGCTTCACGACGCTGCTGGCGGCGGTGGATGCGGCTGGCCTGACCGACGCGCTTAGCGCTGAAGGCCCGCTCACGGTGCTCGCTCCGACGAACGATGCGTTCGCGGCGGCTCTGTCCTACCTCGGCGTGAGCGCCGAAGACCTGTTGGCGGATACGGCCACCCTCACGCAGGTGCTGACCTATCACGTCATCCCCGGTCAATATTTCTTCCGCAATCTGACCTCTGGCCCGACGCTGGAAACGCTGGAAGGCGACACCGTCCAGTTCAGCCTCGCTGACGGCGTGTTCTCGGTCAATGGCGTCGGCATCTCCGACCCGGATCAGCTCGCTTCGAATGGTATTTTCCACGTGATCGACGGTGTGCTCCTGCCGCCGGCGCTCGCGGAAGCGGCTGCAGCCAACCGTGCCCACGTCCGTTACGTCCATCTGTCGAGCGATTACGGCCCGGCGGACGTGTATGCGGATGGTGAACTCGCGGCGAGCGGCGTGGAATTCGGCGGCGCAAGCGATTGGATCGAAATTGCGGCAGGCTCGCTTCAGGTCGGTATCGCCCCGGCAGGCAGCGAAGGTCGCCCGAACCAGATCGGCATCGACACGCTCGAACCCGGTTCGTGGACGACGGTCGTGGTGGTTGGCTCGAACGCTAACCAGTCGATTCGCATCAACTACATCACCGAAGACTACAGCGCCCCGGCGGATGGCCGCGCGCGCGTCAGTGTGCTGCATGCGGTTGAAGGTCTCGGCGTGGTCGACGTGCTGGCGAACGACGGTCTGTTGATCGGCGCGCTGGCGTACCCCGGCTCGAACGACGGCAACGACGGTCTGGACACGCGTGATGTTCCCGCGGGCACGTACGCGATCAGCCTGAATCAGGCGGGCACGGCCACCGAAATCCTCGACGCGGGCAACTTCCGCTTCGAAGCTGGTGCCAACTACCTCGTCGTCGCGGCGGGCGCGCCCGGTAACGTGCGCTTGCTCGTCTTCACGACCCCCGCACCTGCGGCTGAATAAACCAACGGAGCAGTTAGAGTCACAGAAAGCCGGGGCGATCAGATGGATCGCCCCGGCTTTTTATTTTCTGCTGGTTGAAAGCCAAACCTTGCCAGTACAATTCAAACTGTGCGCAGCGGAGGCTCAGCGTCAGGTTGACGGTGGCGTCTGTGCATTCTTTACCCGACGAAATGGGTGTTCACTAGGTGCAGTGCAGTTGTAATTGGGAGAAGATGTATGGAAATCAGCCAGCAGACGATTGCTGAAATACTTCAAATCGGTGGACAGTATTTCATTCCCTCGGCGGCGCTGCTGCGCGCGCTCTACGCCGGGGTGCGCGGCAAGCTGCCGGAAGGCTTTGCGCAAATTCTAATCGCCAGTGTGTTTTCCGCCGTGACCGCGCTGGCCGATAACCAACAGCCCGATCTCAAAACGGTGCTGCTGGAACTGGCGGGCAACACGGTTTTCATGACCGGGCTGCTGGCATTCGTCGTCGCTTATCTGCTGCGCATTCCGTTTGTCGGTTTTATCATGGATGGGCTGGTCGGCGCGGTGATTGGGGCGGTGGCGTGGGCGGGCTGGACGTACGTCCTCGGCAACGACCTGCCGCTCTGGTCGCTGCCGCTCGGCATCTTGGGCGGCATGGTGGCGTTCATCATTCTGCGCCTGCTGCTGCGGCAGATCTTCCGCTTGATTCGCATCGCCACGGTGTTGATCGTGATCGGCGTGGTGTTTGTGGCGCTGGCGGGTGGCTTCTACGTCTTGTCGATGGTGCTGCAAACGGCGTAATGCCTTGGCCTTAGCTTACTTGACGCCGTTTCTCTACATTGGCGTAAGGGGGCGACGCTTGAATTTTCAGGAAGCGTCTGTAGGGGCGAGGCTTGCCTCGCCCACTAACGTTCATGGCAGGACAGTTTTAACATCGGGAACCATGAAGGCCTTGGTTTGAGGGAAAACAGATTTCGTGGACGCGCAACTGCGCGTCCGTTTTGTTTAAGACCCGGCGGACGCCCAACGGGGCGTCCCTACAAGCCGCTCGATTGTTAACAGTGTCCCGTCTAACGGGAGGGGCAAGCCCCTCCCCTACTGTTGTCTCGGATTAAACTGTCGTCCCCTCAGCTCTCTATCGGGAGAGGGACAAGACCACTCCTTCTCCCAGCTTTCCCGCGTGCCTTAGAGAGAGGGTTGCTTACTACGGCGCGATTTGATTCGCGGGCGGCAGGGTCTCCGGTTTGACCGGGGTATGCGTTCCGGTGACCTCTGCGCTGACCGGAGGTACGGGCGTCGTGTCGGTGGGCAGCGGCTCCGCGAGCACGGCGGGCATTGCCGGGGCATTCTGCGGGGCAGCGGGCGCGGGATTCTTGCCCCAGACCAGCGCCGCCAGCGTATAGGTCAGGTCAGCGCGCAGGCGGCTGCGGAACTGCTTGACCGACTCCTCCTGCTTCTTGCCAAAGAACGTGTAGGTGAAGTTCTCCTGGATTTGCCCGGTGGCGACGACCAGTTCGGGCTGCCACTCGTCCAGCTTCTGCCACGCCCCATTCACGCATTGATCCAACCGAAAGACGATCTGCACATCCCCGTGCGCGCCGCGTAAGCGCATATCCAGTGCGACGGGCAGCATGAGCGTGCGCTTGTTCAAATTCCGGGTGAAGTGGTCGGTCAGGCGTTTGACCGCACCTTTGACCGCCCGCTCTGCGCCCTTCTGATCAAGGTTGGCGCTGCGCCGCACCGCTTTGTCGATGCGTTTAGTCACGCCTTTGTCGGCCACCACCACGCTGCGATTGACGCGGCCATACATATCATATTGGCTGAGGCGGAGCGCCGAGACGCGCCACCCGGAGAGTTTGCGTCCGTCCGTGCCGATCAAACGTTTGCTGGCGTTGACCGCGCCGGGCTGGCAGGGGAGCGTGGGCGCGTCGTTTTGCGCGTGCTGCTGCCACAACTGGCGGCGCCCCGCATTGCTGTTCGGATCGAGATAGGTGTTGATCGCGTAGGGCATCTGCCATTGCGGGAAGGTCGCCGGACGCTCGAAGATCACGCGCAGGATGACCGTGAACAACCACAGCAGAATGAGCACGATACCCAACCCGGCGACAATCAGCGCGACGGTGAGCGGGTCGAGGCTGTCGATGTCGATGGGCAGGCTGAAACCACCGCTGCCTGAACCCGTCGGGGTGGGCGCGGCGTCACCGCTGTAGGCGGGAATAGTCACCGTGAAGCGGGCGAGATTGCCGAGGCCGCTGAACTCGGAGGGAATGTCGCGCAGACCCAGCGTGGCAACTAACCGCTGTACGCTCCCCGCCGGAAACCGATTCACAGGGAAGCTAAACGTCACAGTATGGAGATTTTCGCCCGTCGGCAGCGGGGGCACATCTTCGGAGTCGAGGACTTCTTCGGTGTCGGCGGTGAGCAGCCACGCCGTCACCGTCCGTTCGACCGGATCCCCGGCATTCGTCACCTCAAACTGCACGACGACCTGATCGCCGTTGATGGTGCGGGAGATGTTGCGAATGAGGTAATCGACGGCCGTGATCTGCTGCGCCGAAACGGACAGCGCCGCAGCCCCAAGCACCAGCAAAACCAGAAGCAGTTTTTTCATGATGTACCTTGCTGTAGGGACGCTGCCGTTCCCTACATGGACGGGCAGACAATTCAACTATAGACGGAAATAGGGTTCTTTCCAAGACGTTCAGGCGGCGTTTTCCCGACGCCATTGTCCGCTTGTGTCCATGTGACCGATTCGTGTCCGTTCCGTGACCGGATCAGCCCGATCGCTGGGGTCGCTTTTGAGATGCTGAGGTCAGTGACCGATGCAGTTCTTGAGGGAGAGAAACCCCATGAAGCACACGTTCAACACCGATACCCGTCCGCCGCTGCCGCCGCCCGGCGCAGTCACCCGCTAGAAACGACGAGGCTCACCACATGGTGAGCCTTCGTGTTTTATTTGTACGAATCGTGGGCTTACACAGAGCCGAATTCGCCGCCTTGCACACGTCTCAGCCAGTCTTGAATCCAGTTCATGAGGAAATCTCGCGCAGGACTTGGGTCGAGCTGATAGGCGATCCCTTGCGCCGTGCGCAGGAACGACAGTGCTGCCCGCGCATTGCCGGCGAACGCTTCGCAGCGCCCCAGCGCATAGTTGATTTCCGCCACGCCGTGGGTGTTGTGATTCCAGCGATATTCATCAAGAACCCGGAGCAGGACTGTGCGCGCTTCCTCATAGAGTCCCTGCATAGTCCACACCAGACCTAAGCCGTGTTCGGCGAGCGTAACGTGATTGCGCTGTTCGACCTTGGCAAACATGCCTTTGGCCTGCAAATAGAGCTGTTCCGCTTCGACAAGATTATTTTGCACGTAGCGTAGGCCAGCAAGCTCACATAGCATGACACCCAGCCGCCGATCAGACTCTACGCCATCTTTGTATTTTAGCGCACTCTGGATGTAGTCTTCGGCTGCATCCGTCTCATCCATCAGCCGATACGTGATTGCGAGCATCAGCCGCGAACGCATTTTATAGGTGTTGTCCTGCAGTTGATCGGCGAGGCTGAAGGCAATGTTCCCATGTTCGAGCGCTTGCTTCAGTTCTTCCGTGTGGTTGTACATGTGCGCCATGACCAAGTGCACCTCAGCCATCAGTCGAGGGTCAACGATCATGTTGGTGAGGCGCAGCGTTTCCTCGATGAGCGTCGGCGGCATATTCGCAAAGCGGCGATACGACAGTGCCTCGATGATGCGTACGTAAGCGCGCAGCTGCGCTTCGATTTCGGTTGCCTCTTGCGCATAGCCAATCGCAGTTTTGACGTTGTTATAGGCGCGGTGAATGTCCCCCTTGAGCGGGTTCAGCGACGCCATGACGGCAGCAATCTGCGCGAGCAAATTCGGGTCTTTTAGTTCCATCGCGCGGAGCAGTGCCTGAAAAGCGCGTTCCAGCGGTGCGGTGAAGTTGTCGGACAGGAGAAAATCGGGGACGAGGCGGGTGAACAGGCTGATCGACCGATGCACGAGCGGATCGGTCTCCAGCGCCGCGTGCAGGACGCGATGTACCTGTTCAATGTGGGTGACGAGCCAAACGTGATCCCCAAGATGATTTTCAAGCACAGTGAGGCACTGCGCGAGATAAGCGCGGTCGTGGAAACTAAGGCCTTCGGGCGGCGTGCAGAAATCGGTTTCGTCCATTACGACTACCCACCACAATTCAAAAAACGAACGAGCGAGAAGCAGAAACCACTGATATAAAATCAGCGCCCAAGTCGATGTAAGAGCGGAATGACAGTTGGGTTATGCATTAAGCAACAGGATCACTGATAAGTCAGCGACAAGGGGGGATTTTACACAAAATTTACAAGTTCGGTGTCAGTCTTTAGACGGAGAAAGTGACCGGGCGAAAGTCACATGAGGAATCACCCGGTCGTGCATAACTATTCGAAGCGGAGGACGCTCCCGGTGAAGCTGGTGATATAGAGCTCGCCGTCGTCATCTTCGCCGAACGAGCTGATCGCCTGATTGGTGCTGCGCATGAGGACGGCAGATTGCCAGTTTCCCGCCGCATCCGGATAAGCGTACCATAGCCGACCGGAGCCAAAATCGGCAAACAGGTAGACGCCTTGCAGTTCCGGCACGAGGCTGCCGCGGTAGACGTAACCGCCTGTCACCGAGACACCCTCATTGTGCGTGTATTCCGCGAACGGCAGCACGGCGTTCGCCGGGAGGGTTCCCCCGCTGTACGGATGCATGCCTTCGTAGATGTTCCAACCGAAGTTGACGCCGCCCACGCCCGCCGGGACGAAATTCACCTCTTCATAGGTGTTCTGCCCGACATCGCCGACGTACAGGTCGCCCGTCTCACGGTCAAAGGTAAAGCGCCACGGGTTGCGCAGACCGTATGCCCACACTTCCGGCGCGCCGTTCACGCCATCCGCGAAGGGATTGTCTGCGGGAATGCCATACGGATCACCGCCGTCCACGTCGATACGCAGGATTTTGCCGAGCAGCGCGCGCGTGTTCTGACCGTTGCCGTAGGGATCACCTTGCGAACCGCCGTCGCCCAGACCGATGTATAGGTAGCCATCTGGCCCGAACAGCAGATGCCCGCCATTGTGATTCTCAAACGGCTGATCCACGCGCAGCAGGATGACTTCGCTCGCCGGGTCGGCGACGTTGGGATCGTCGGCACTTACGTTGTAGCGCGCGACGATGGAGTCACCGTCATCCTCCGCGCTGTAGTTGACGTAGAAATAGCCGTTTTCCGCGTAGTTCGGGTGGAACGCCAAGCCGAGCAAGCCCTGTTCGTTGCCGCTTGACGTGAGGCGATCCGCGATGTCGAGGAAGGGCTGATCCAAGCGCTGTCCATCCTGCAAAATGTGGATCGCGCCGTACTGCTCCACCACGAACAGGCGACCGCTGCCGTCACCCGCGCCCGTCACATACAGGGGACGAGCGAAGCCGCTGGCAATTTCGACCAGTTCAAAATCGTCCGCGCTCGGCGGCGTGATCGCATCCTGCGCGCTCACACTGACACTGATAGACAACGCCATGACGATCAACACGAAAGCGATAATCCGTTTATACATCCGTTACACCTCTATCTACCGTCTTGAGTTGGGGTAAAGCTTCCCGTTATTGCCCCGACGGGATGACGCCGAGCTGCTGCATCAGCGAGAATGCGCCGATCTCCGCCCAGCGCTCCTTGATCTTGCCATTTTCGAGCTTGAGCACATCGATACCTGTGACATGCACCGTTTTGCCTGTCGCAGGGATGCCCATCATGTCACCGGTGTGCGTGCCATCGCCGTGCCACATCAGGCACGTCCAGTCGTCCTCGCCGATGACATCGTCGACCGTCACTTTGAGGTCGGGGAAGGCGCTGCGGAACATGGCCAGCACCTGCTTGTGCCCTTCCAGACCGGGCGCCGGCGCGGGAAATGGCGTGTGTTCAACCAGATCGGCCGCAATTAGTTCATCGGCGAGAGCCGCATTCCCCTCGCCCCAGACTTCAGCGCTGAAGCGGCGGGTGACTTCCTTGTTGTGTTCGACCGACATGTTGTTCTCTCCTATCAATAGGTGGAGCCCTGCGTTCGATGGTGGAGCACTGCGTCCATTATATGGGAAATACCGGGATGTGTGACGCCCACCCCGGTTTTTGCTCATGGCTTGGCAATGCCGATCACCAGCTTGTCGGGGTGCAGGTAGCGCTGCGCGGTCGCTAAGATCTGCTCGCGGGTCGTGCTGTAAATCAGGTCGCGGTAGTTGACGAGATAGTCCAAGCCGCGCCCGTGCAGTTCCATGTTGTGCAGCGTATCGCCGATGCCTTCATTACTCTCTAGCTGCAAGGGTAAATGCCCGGTGAAATAGGCCTGATTATCGGCTAAATCTTCTTCGCTGATCGCTTCCGTGGTCAGGCGCTGGATTTCGTCGGTGATCTTCTGGATCGCCGCATCGATGTTCTGCGGGTTGACGCCCGCGCTCACCGACCACGGCAGCGGCGCAATGCCGCCTTCGAGCTGGCTGTAGGCGTAGTAGGCCATGCCGCCTTCTTCACGCACGCTCTTGCCGACGCGGCCCATCATGCCGAACTGCCCGAGCACGCTGTTGGCTAACTGCGCGGCGGTGAAATCTGGCGACTGGCGCGACGGCCCGACGAGACCGAGCACGATATCGGCCTGCGTTTTGCCGGGGAGCGTGACGATCGCGCGTTTGCCCGCGTTGATGACAGGCGCGTCTACCACGGGCGCGTGATCGGGCTGGCGTGGGTTGTGCCAGTCACCAAAGCGCCCGCGCACCAGTTCGACCGCATCGGCCGCATTGATCGCGCCGACGACGGCAATGATCATGCCCTTGGCGCCATAGGTCGCCTGATGGAAAGCAGTCAGATCCGCGACGCTCAAAGCGGCGACGCTCTCTTCGCTGCCGCGCACCGAGGCGTGATACGGGTGCCCTTCCGGATACAGCGCCTCATAAAAGGCGCGGCTGGCGCGGTAGCGCGTGTCCTGGGAGCGAATGCGCAGTCCGGTAATGATTTCACCGCGCAGGCGGTCGACATGGGCTTCGGGGAAGGTCGGGTTGCGCAGCACGTCCGCCAGCACGTCGAGCAGGGTGGGCAGGTCTTCCGCCAGCGATTTGCCGGAGATGTTGGTACGGTACCAGCCGCCACCCACGCCGATATCCGCGCCGACATCTTCCAGCGCTTCATGGATGGCGGTGAAGTCGCGCGTGGTCGTGCCGCGCATCAACGCGGAAGCGGTCAGTGAGGCGAGACCGTTTTTGTCGGCGGGCTCATAGGCGCTGCCGACTTGCAGCGATCCCTGAATCACCACCGACTGCGCGGCAAAATTCTCGTAGACGAGGATTGTCAGCCCGTTGTCGAGCACAACCCGCGTGATGTTCTGGGAACTGGGCAGCGTCATTCTGCATCCTCCTCGTCATAGTCTTCGTCGTCGCCGGTTTCGAGCGGGATGAACGTGCCGACCACACGGTTTTGCGGGCGCAGATATTTCTGCGCGACTTCGTGCACGTCAGCCAGCGTCACCGCTTCGAGGCGGGCGAGGTAATTTTCAAACCAAGTGTAGCTGTCAAAACTTTCGGCAAACGCCAGCCAGAACGCCTGCGTCGTGATGCGTTCCGTGCTGTAGGCGAACAACGCGCGCGCCTGCTTCTTCGCCCGCGCGAGTTCGCGTTCGGTGACATCGCCCGCGCGCAGGCGGTCGATTTCTCGGTAGAGCGCCGCTTCGACTTCCGCCGGGTCGCGGCCTTCGCGCAGCGTCACATTGATCGAGTAGAGGAAGGGATCGACGGTCTGCGTCATGCCGCCATCGACGCCCGCCGCCAGTTCGGTTTCGACCAGCGCTTTGTAGAGACGGCTCGTCTTGTTGTCGATGCCGCCGCCGCCCATGCTGTCTGCGCCGCACAGGATGCTGTTGAGGATTTCCAGCTTAAACCAGTCGGGATCGTTCGCCGCCGGGACATGATAGCTCACGTCGAGGAACACGCCGCGCCCGGGGCGCTCGACCGTCACGCGGCGTTCGCCGTTCTGCTCCGGTTCGGGGCGCGCGAACAAGTGGGGCGCGTCCCCTGCCGGGATCGCACCGTAGATCGCTTTGATTTTGGCGAGCATCTCCGCGCTGTCGAAGTCGCCGACCGCGACGGCAATCGCGTTGTTCGGCATGTAATGGCGCTTATAGTGACCGTATAGGTCGTCGCGGGTCATGGTTTCGAGGTCGGTCATGTCGCCGATGATCTCGTGGTGGTAGCCATGCACGCGGAAGGAGGCGGCCTGCACCTCTTCGCCGAGCCAGAACATAGGCGAGTTTTCCGCGCCCTGCCGTTCGGAGATGATGACCGTACGCTCAGAATCGACCTCTTTCGGGTCAAACTTGGCATTCATCATGCGGTCGGCTTCGATTTGCAGCGCGAGATCGATGTGCTCGGCGGGGAGCGTCTCGTAGTACGCGGTGTAGTCGAGGAAAGTCTGCGCGTTCCAACTACCGCCCAACCGATCAATCGCTTTGTCCAGATACCCCGGCGGGAACTGGTCGGTCCCCTTAAACAGCATGTGTTCGACCCAGTGCGACACGCCCGTCGTGCCTGTCCGCTCGTTGCGGCTGCCCACCCGGTACAACACCCACCAGCTGATGATCGGCGCGGTGTGCACTTCTTTCAAGATCACTACCAGCCCATTGTCGAGGACATGCCTCGTGACGGTGCTCACCCTGTCGCTCCTTTAAAATTTTCTCCAATGCCAAAGCTATTTTAGACGCATTATATTAGGAATCCATTGGCACTTGAATTGGTTCGGCGAGTCGGGGAAGATACAACAGCGAAGCGAGTTAAAAGTTGAAAGTTGAAAGTGAAAAGTAAAAGCACGTCAGTTGGGGATAAACCTCATGCGCGCGTCCCCTCACCCCCTACCCCTCTCCCACGCGAGCGGGGAGAGGGGAGACAAACGGCACTTGTGCCGGTTTCTTTGAACTCAGGAAGCAGCCGGGGGAGAGGTCAGACACGGGGTCCATTACTCACGTGTAACGCGGTAAACGCAACCGCTCTTACTTTTAACTTTCGACTTTTACCTTTTAACTCCTCCAGACTGCGAATCATGACGAGGCTTATCCTATGAAAATCGGCGTATTGGCGCTGCAAGGCGCGTTCATCGAACATGAGAAGATGCTCAAAGGTTTGGGCGCAGAGACGATGCAGGTGCGCCTCCCGGGACACCTGCATGACCTCGACGGCTTGATCATCCCCGGTGGCGAAAGCACGACCATCGGCAAGATCGCCGTCGAATATGGCTTGATCGAACCGCTGCGCGAATTTGCGGCGACGCGCCCCACATGGGGTACGTGCGCGGGCATGATCTTTTTGGCGAAGGACATCGGCGTCGACCGCCAACCCATCCTTGGGCTGATGGATATTCACGTCAACCGCAACGCTTTCGGGCGGCAGATCGACAGTTTCGAGACGGAACTGCCCATCAAGGGGCTGGACGAGCCGTTCCACGCGGTCTTCATCCGCGCGCCGCTAGTCACCGCCGTGGAGCCGGGCGTCGAGGTGTTGGCTTCATTGGGCGAGGGGCGAATTGTGGCCGTGGAGCAGGGGCATCTGCTGGCAACCGCCTTCCACCCCGAACTAACCGGCGATTCGCGGCTGCACGCCTACTTCCTGAACAAGGTTAACCGGGCTTAATCTAGCGTAAATTTTGCCGTTTGCAATTTCAGAGTTCATGCTACAATACCCGCGCTTTGAGCTACAATGAGGCTAAAATAGCCTACCAAGTGGGGTGAAGAACAATGACCTACAAACCGTTCCTGAACGGCGTGGACTACACGGATGACGAGGAAGAATTCGAAGAAGACGACGTCGAACTGGAAGAAGACGAAGAAGAATTCGAAGACGACCTGCTCGATGATTTCGAAGATGACGACTTCGACGACGATTTCGAAGATGATGACTACGACGATTTCGACGACGAAGACGACGACTACGAAGATGATGACTACGACGACGACTACGATGACGATGATGACGATTACTAATCGTCGCCTATGTCACGCCTGATTATCTTCGCCCTGCTGTTTCTCTGGTCGGCGACGGTATCTGCGCAGGATACCGTCGGCCCGATTGGTTCCGTCGAAGCGGGTGATTTTCGCGCGCTGGCGGTCACTGCTGACGGAAGTCGTCTGCTGATTGCGGACGCCGAAAACAATCAACTGCGGGTGTATGACTTCAATGACCCGGCGACGCCGACCCTCATCAACAGTGTGGATCTCGAAGGCGAGCCGGTGGCGGTGGTGGCGGCGGAAGACTTCGCCCTCGTCGCCGTGCGCACGCCGGACAGCGGCGACGCGGTGCGCGTGATCGCGCCCTCGCGCTATACCCGGCCGCAGGGTTGGCGTGAAATCAATTCGCTCGATGTGCAGGAGGGCGTTTCCCGGCTCGTGATTGCGCCGGATAATGCCTGGGTGCTGTCACTTAGCCCGCGCACCTATACTTTGATCGAACTCCTGTCCGCCGGCGAAATTAATTGGCTGCCGCGCGATTCGGATCTCGTGGATGCGGCGGTCGGCGCTGACCGCGCTTACCTGCTCAGCGCTGGCGGGTTAGCCACCGAGACGCTCAGCGCGAATGTGACGATGCAGAGCGCCGCTGCATTAGACTTGGACGGCGTGGCGCGGCGTATCAGCCTGAACGTGCGCCTGACGCTCGGCGTGATCGTGCTCAACGACAGCGACCTGCTGTTGTTTGACCCGGACACCCTGGAGACCATTAGCACACTGGCCGTTGGCGGCGCGGCGATCACCGATGCGCAGTTCGTGAGCGGCGAACAGGGCGAATGGCTGGCGCTGACCCTCGAGGGCAGCAGCGACATCACGCTGCTGGACGTAAGCGATCCGGCGGACATCAGCGAACGCGAACCCCTGACGACGGGTTTCGAGACGCCCGTGCAAGCCCTGACGACCTACAACGAACTCATCATTGCAACGGATGGCCAGACCGTTCGGATCTTTCAGTCCTAGGGGCTGATTCTTCACCAAACCTTCACGTTTGTGGGGTTTACAAGCCTACAAAATCGGCGTATAGTGGCAGTGTCACGCGGGAATGCCTGCGTGATTTATGTATTCGTGTTCAAGCGAAGGAATCAATGGACGCTGGTAGTAATACCACCGAACAGGTGCCGCCTCAAACTGGCGGCGATAACGTTCCGAAGCGCTAACATTCCCCTGTAAGACCCCGGGGCAGTAGCGCGGATGAAGCGTTATTGCCGACCCTGAGCATTCAGGGAAACGGGTGTGGCAACCCCTGTTCACAAATTCTATAGGCTGTGTTGATGCGGTGTTTGTGCGCCCTGTCTAGGGGTGGTCTGCGCCGCGGCGGCACAAGTTTTAATACGAGGGGGTTCCCATGTACAACGACCTGCTGTTGAATCGTATTGCCGCTCAAACCGAGAATGACGAGCAGATTCAGGACTTGATCGATGAGATCGAAGAACTGGATAACCTGCTCAGCCCCGAAGCGCAAGAACTGATTCGTGGCCTGCGTCCGCACATCGTCACCGACGACGTGTACGAGGATATTGATGAAAAAGCCTCGTTCGGCGATCGTATGGCCGATAAGCTCGCGGTGTTTGCCGGGAGCTGGAAGTTCATTCTGATCTTCAGCGGCATCATGGCCGTGTGGATTTTCATCAACGGTTCGCTCGGGACGGAAGCGTTCGATCCGTTCCCGTTCATCCTGCTCAACCTGACGCTGAGCACCATTGCCGCGCTGCAAGCGCCCGTCATTTTGATGTCGCAGAACCGGCAGGCGGCGAAGGATCGCGCGGTGGCGCAGAACGACTTTCAGGTCAACCTGAAGAACGAAGTGGAAATCGCCGACCTGCACCGCAAGATCGACAACCTGACCGATGCGCTCACCGTGCAGACCAAGATGGTCAACGTGCTGGTGGAAGCGCGGCGCAAGGAACTGAACGCTACCGTCCGTCTGATCGAATCGGCGCGCGCCGAGCATACCCAGGCGATTGGCCGCTAGGCTGGAAGTCGTCAGGTCACAGTCGACAGCTAAAAGCAGTTTTAACTGCCGACTGTGACCTGAAAACTGATCACTCGTAAACCGGGACAGCGGGTTCGCTCTCCCCACCAATGCGCCGCCGCGCCGTTTCACGCCGCCCAACTGCAGGGACCGGCTTGGTCGCGGCGGCCAACCCGAAAGCGGGCATATTGTTATAGACGCAGTCCACATTGCCCGGTTCGACCAGATACGTCTCGTGGAAAATGCCGACCGCCCGACTTTTGGCAGCCTCCCGGTTGAATTTCTGCCACGCGGGCAGATGCAGATCGTCTTTGTCCCGGGCAAACGCCTCCAGTTGATCGAATGACCGCCAGTACATCACATAGAGCAGCACCCGCCCGGAAAGGTACAGGCGGCTGCCCAGCACGCCTTTTTCGGGGTGAGCGGCGAGTTCGCGCTGCATGGGCGGCATGGCCATGAAGACGGGCAGCCAGTGGCGGATGGCGGCCAGTCGATTGATGCGGACACCAATCAAAAAGACGACCACCGGTTCATCAAATTCGGCGGTGATGCGTTGGGGGATTACGGCGCTCATTCGGGTCTCCTCTATGACATTGGATCATCTTACGAAGAAGTGGCCGAATGGTTGCGCGAGTTTATCAAACCTTAACCCGGTTCGGGTCGATCACGTACTCCCACCAGTTCCACAAGAGGCCACCGCTCTCCCCGGCGACATGCGGAAAGTGGCGGAACCACCAGCGGTGATGCTCGCGGATGTCGCCGTTGCCCCATTCGGCGCACGTCATAAGGCGCGGTTCGCCGTTCAGGTTGGGGAAGGTGTACCACTGGTCGGCGCGGGAGGGCACGGGGCGCGGGTTGCCCCAGTCATAATCTTTGAGGCTGTTGGGCGCAAAGTGCACATTGCCGCATTCTGCCGCGCCGGGGTGCGTCTTGTCATACCGGATGAACTGCTCCCACAGGTTCGGGTTCGCTCGCTCAAACACTTTCGATAGAATCGATTCGGCGCGATGCCCGAGGTCTTCGAGCATCTCGCCGACGCCGCGCTCATAGTTGAAGCCCATGATTACGAAGCGCCGTTTGGCGATCTCGGTACCGCGCAGCGGCGGTGCGTTGCACCAGAACGCGCCCGGCCCGCACATAATCGACTCGTAGTAGCCACAGTAGGGAAAACCGAGCAGCCACACCTCGTCAATCTCCCCATCGCTCACGCGCTCTATCAGGTTGAACTCTTTGACGAGCGCCAGATAATCGACGGCGTCGGGTTGGTGGAAATTGCGGCTCGTCCACGCGTGATCGAAGATTTGCGGCGTGTAGCGGAAGCCATCCAGCTTGATCGGGAACCCGTCAACTTCGATGCGTTCCACAATCTGATACTGCGCGTAGCCATAGCTGATCGTCTGGATGTCGTCAATGTAGCCCTGCGCCAGCTTGTCAGGATCGTTCCAGCGGTAGCGCGTCTGCGCTTTGACGCCGCTTATCACCGGATTATGGATGATCGCCAGCACTTTAGGCTTGACGGGCGGCGGCGTGGGCAGCGGACTGGTCACGGTGGGTAGCGGCGCGTTGACTGAATCAAGTGGGTGGGGTTGGGTGGAGAATAACCGTTTGAGGAAATCCATGCGTGATTACTCCAAAACTAGGCCTCACCCCCAACCCCTCTCCGCTCGGAGAGGGGAGAAAGAGCCGTGCCTAAGTCCCTGTGCCATGGGCTGAGGGAGCGACACTTGAATTTTCAGGATGCATTTGTAGGGGCGAGGCTTACCTCGCCCGCTAACGGGAGGGGCAAGCCCCTCCCCTACATGCTCTTGTCTCGGATTGAACTGTCGCCCTCTTAACTCGCCATGGGAGAGGCGGCTGGGGATGAGGTAATCTTTACCCGTTCGGGAAGACCTTGCCGGGATTCAGAATGCCGTTGGGATCAAGCGTCGCCTTGATGGATCGCATCACGTCCAGCGATTCGCCGTGCTCGTAGGGCATGTACTTCGCTTTGCCGAGGCCGACGCCGTGCTCCCCGGTCGCCGTGCCGCCGAGCTTCAACGCTTGCATGACGATTTCGCCGTTGAGCTTCATCGCCCGCTCGAACGATTCGGGCGTGTCGTAAGGGAACTCAACGTGGATGTTACCGTCGCCCGCATGCCCGATCATGTACGCGGTTACGCTGTCGCGCGCGGTGACCGTTTCCACAAAGCTGATCAAATCGGGGTAGGCGCTGATCGGCACGGCGACATCCATGATGAAGAACTGCTTGCCGGGATGCGACCGCACCATGATCTCATACGAATGGTGGCGGGCATGCCACAGCCGCTTGCGTTCGGCGGTGTCGGTGGTGGCGATGAACTCGATTGCGCCCAGTTCGTCACAGATTTCGCGCACAGACTGCAAGCCCGCTTCGAGCGTGGCGGGCAGCGCGGCGTGAAATTCCATGAACAGCGTCGGATAGTCTTTGAGCGGGACGCCTTCGGTCTCGCGCAGCATTTTAGCGTGCGCCGCGTCGATCAGTTCGAGCGCCGCCGGGTCGAGGCCGCTGCCGCGCACGGCGACGACCGTTTCGACGGCGGCGGTCACGGTGGGGAAGTGCGCCACGACCGCGCTCATGTATGTTGGCACGGGCACAAGCTTGAGCGTCGCTTCGGTGATCACGCCGAGCGTGCCTTCGCTGCCCACGAACAGATGCAGCAGATCGTAGCCGGACGCCTGCTTGACCGAGCGCGAGCCCACGCTGATCAGGCGGCCATCCGCCAGCGCGACCTGCATTTTGAGCACATTGTCCTTGCTCGCGCCGTACTTGACCGTGCGGATGCCCGCCGCATTGTTGGCCAGCATGCCGCCGACGGTCGCATTCGCGCCGGGGTCGGGCGGGAAGAACAGGCCGAAACGCGCAAGTTCGGCGTTGAGGTCTTTGTGACCGATCCCCGGCTGGACTGTGACTTGAAAATCGTCGGCATGGACGGCGACGATCTTGTTCATCTTTTCGAACGACATGAGGATGCCGCCGCGCACGGGGATCGCGTTGCCTTCCAGACCCGTGCCCACGCCCCACGGCGTGACCGGAATGCAGTGCTCATTCGCCAGCTTGAGCGTCGCCGCGACGCCCTCGGCGGTTGTCGGGAAGATGACAACTTCGGCGGGGTGCGCCGGGTGATGCCCCTGATCGCGCGCGTGCAGGTCGATATCAGCTTGGGCGACGCTCACGGCGTCCGCGCCCAGTATGCCGCGTAAAGCGTCGATGATGTCCGGCGTCACCGGATTATAGGTCGTCATGAAAAGTGTCCTTCAGTCGAAAATTTTGCTCAATGATACCCGCGCGGTATGTCACGGGCAAACCATGACTTTTGTTAGTCGATTCAGAATTATGATCGGCTATGGAAAGGGTTTGTCGCTAAGGAGATTAGTTCGTGCCCAAAAAATTCTTTCTCCTCCTCTTGGTGCTGCTTCTTGTAGTTTCACCGACGGTAGTTTCTTCACAGCCAGATCAAGCTTGGGTGCGGGTGTTCCACGTGGCCCGCGATTGGAAACCGATCGACGTTTACGCCGCCGGTACCCTACTGTTCCACGCCATTGCTCCAGACATGTCGAGCACATGGGCATTGCAACCAGCGGGCACAACCACCTTATCAGTTGCTGAGTCGGGACTGGGCATGGCGCAGGCGGTGCTCGAAGTCGCGGATGCGACTCTGGAAGCCGGGCATCGGTATACGCTGTTCATCGTTGGCGCTGCCCGCACTAACACCCTTGCGCTGAACTGGTTTGACGAAACCGCGGCCATCGCTGACTTTGACATGACACAGGGCGCGGCGATCATCAATGTCAACAACGTCATCGGTACACCACCGCTCACCATCATCGAAGATGGCGTGGTCGAGGCCGAAGAACTGGCTGTTGGCAGTGTTGCCGCTGGTTACTATCCTGCTCAGATCCTCGACGGTTCCAATTCAGTTTTAGAAACTGCGAATCCCCGAAACGTCATCGTCAGCGGGTATCCCAAGACGGATGGCGCTTACCCTTTCTATGAGCCGACGCTGGTCTATCTCTTTGGGCTGTCGGGGACGTTTCCGGGTGAGGCGCGGCGCAATTTTGGGTGGGTCTACCCGCAGGACTATTACAGTGTGGCCGCAAACCCCATCGAGTTCCTGAATGCGTTCACCGGGCTGGACTTGAGCTACAACCCGACCATCCCGGTGCGCTATGAGTTTACGACTTTCCTTAGCCTGATCGACGAAGCGGGTCTGGCGGATGTGTTCACCGGGGACGCGCCCATCACCGTGTTCGCGCCGACTGATTACGCGTTCAGCCTGCTGCCCGACAGTACGCTCGACAACCTGCGCGCTGATCCCGGAGCCGCCAGCCTGTTGGTCATGAATCATGTGGTGGCCGGAGTGGTGGCTGATCTGAATCCGCGCACGATCACCACGATGCGTGGGACGGAATATCGTGTCACCTATAACAGCGAAACCTCGGCGTATTCCATCGACGGTCAGGGTAGTGTCCTTGACTGGCAATATCCCCTCAGTGGTGGCAGCATCGTCTGGTTCAGCAACGACCTCGTGCTGCTGCCCGACAGCTAAAGATACTGCTTGACGATCTGCACTAAGTCGCGCGCGCGGTGACGGAAGGTATGCTCTTTGAGCACCCGTTCCCGCGCGGCGACCCCGGCGGCGCGGCGTTCGTCGTCGTGGCTGAGCAGGTAGCGGTAGCGGTCCAGCGCTTCCTCTGCCGAATTGACGATGAAGATCTCCCGCTCCGGCTCAAACCAGCGTTCGACACCCAGATAGGGGTTGCCGACCATGCAGCAGCCCATCGACGCCAGTTCAAACGGACGCGATGACGACGAGGCGAATACGCTGGCGTGCGCCATGCGCGTAATCACGAGGTTGAGCTTGGTGCGGCAGGCATATTCGCGCAGTTTACTAAAGCTCAGGTAGGGCAGCATCTCGGTGTGGCCGAGATCGCCGAGCTTTGTCCCGCGCACAGCGAAGCGCTTGTCACTCAACGCGAGCGATGGTTCTTTGATCATGGCGTCGATCCATTCGCCGCGATATTCGCGCCCGTGACCATAAAACATCACATCAAGATCCTGCGCGGGCACATCGACCGGGCTGAACACATCCGGATCCGCGCCGTAGAACAGCGTGTGCACCGCTTGCGCCCCCAACCGCTTGATCGCGTCCGCGCCGCCCTCGCTGTTGCTGATGAACGCCGCGTATTCACTCACATCTGCGCCTTGATAGATGCGGAAGCCGCTGGCAAAGCCTGCCATATTGGGCAGGCTGGCGGGCACATCGCCGTCATAGTAAATCACGGGCTTGTGATGCTTTTGCATGATGGCGGACGGCACACCAACCAGATGATTGAGCGGCGCGGTCAGGATGATGATCGCGTCGATGTCCGGCTCTTTGGTCAGCACACGGTCGAGCTCGCGCTCCCAAAGCGGGGCGATCACGGTTTGGGCGACCTGCCGCACCAGTTTGTCCGACGCTGATTCGTCACTGGTCACGGGTTTGGCTGTTGGCGTACTACCGGGTTTGGGCGCGAAACGGCGCAGCGTGTTGCGTGCAGTCTGGAACGTGTCACCGTAGAACTGCGCCGGGTTGTCGCTGGCACGCCACCACAGCGACTCAATCGCCGGGCCTTGATACGGCGCGGCGATCACGTCCACGCCGATTTCGTACAGCCCCTTCAGAAGCTGCCACCACGCGGGCGTCGCGCTGAAAGGCTGGGTCAGGTCAAGGGAGGAAACAAGGAAGAAGAGTTTCATGGGAGTTCACAGTTCACAGTTGTCAGTTCACAGTTAAAAGCACAGGCGCAGCGCCGAGAGTTCACGTAAAAACCTACAAGCAGTTGCCCTAAGCGTCTACTGTAAACTGTGAACTGTGAACTGTCTACTTCGAACTCTCTACTCGATATACCCCAGCGCTCGCAGATGCTCGACAACTTCCTCGTCCGCCGGGGCGATTTCCTGCGCGGCGACCGGGTCGGTGTGGTGGGTGAACGTTTCAAGCTGAGTGCGCAAAGCAGCGACGCGACCAGGTTCACTGGCGGCGAGATCGTGCGTTTCGGCGGGGTCAGCGGCGAGATTGTACAGCGCCTCGACCGTATTTTCGCGCACGATCAGCTTGTGATCACCCTGCACGACCGCACGGCGTGTCTCCAGCAGCTTGAGCCGCTCGATCAGCGCGGGCGCCTGGTGCTCAATCACACTCAGGAACATGTGCGGCGCGAACGCCTCGCTGAAAGCGATCCCGTTTTCGGGATCGTCGCCACCTTCCAGCAGCGGCAGCAGTGATAAATTCTCGACGCGCACGCCCGCCGCTTCGAGCAGCGTGTGATACAAGCGGCGCGTGGAGATGTTGGCGTCGATGGTGCGCCCGTGCGCGACCTCGGGATGCCGGATCACCAACGGCACATGCACCAATTCCTGATGCACGTCAAACGTGTGACCGAACAGATCATGTTCGCCGTGGCATTCGCCGTGATCCGCCGCGATGACGACCAGCGTATCCTTCAGCCGACCACTAGCCTCCAGCGCGGCGAGGAAGTGACCGAGCGCTCGATCCTGCGCGGCGATTTCCGCGTCGTAGAAGTCGAGCAGGGCACGCGACTGCCAGTCTTCGAGCGGCGTTTCGCGCGGACGCGCCCATGTTGAACTGTCGCGGTTCAGGTGATTGATGAACTCGTAGGCGCGTTGATCGAGGTTGCGCGGCAGCAAATCGGCGGGCGGGTGATAAGGCAGGTGCGCGCCCATCAGGTTGACGAACATGAACAGCGGTTGTTCGGCGCTATAGGCGTTCCAGTAGTCGAGCGCGTCGCGCAGCGAGAGATCCGTATTGCCTTTGAAGTTAACGTACTGCGTCCAGATCGGCGTGAGCAGGGGGTTGAGCGAGACGCGGAACAGCCAATCGCTCTGCGAGAAGCCGTGCGTGATCCGCCGCGCGTGCGGTCGAAACCACTTCAGAAAGCGGCGGCGCAGCTCGTGCGCATCAACGGTGTCGTCGGCGGGACGGTTGGGCGTCGCACCCGCGTAATTGTAGAAGTCGCCGAAGCCGCGCTGCAAGCCATTGAGCAGCACGCCGACCAGGGGATTGTTGCAGAAACCGACCGTGTGATA
The DNA here is from genome assembly GCA_041916315.1 of Anaerolineae bacterium. Taxonomy (GTDB): domain Bacteria; phylum Chloroflexota; class Anaerolineae; order Aggregatilineales; family Phototrophicaceae; genus Flexifilum. The sequence continues at coordinate 57,913 of JAYRZU010000090.1, read as the reverse complement.
CCCTGCCGCCGTCAGGTGTTCCGCCAGCGTTGGCAGATGATCGGTAAGCAGGTGATTGCCCTGCGTCATGCCGTGAGTGCTCGGGTACTCGCCCGTGAAGATGGAGGCGTGCGCCGGAATCGTCCAGTGCGCTGGTGTGACCGCGCGCGTGAAGACATGCGACCGTGCGGCAAAGTCGTCGAGATGGGGCGAGGTTTCGTGGGGATTGCCGTACAGCGACAAGCGATCACGCCGGAGCGTGTCGAGGATGATCAACAGGATGTTCGGGGAACGCATGGCTTTCCTAGACAGACGAGCAGACGACCGCGCATTATAGCGGGCAGAACTTTCCTTTGCGATTCTGGTTCGTTAGGATTGTAGGAGTCATTTGCACCGTTCGGAACGGGTGTGAGGTTGTTTTGGGGAGATGAGTTGATGCAAACGACTCGCGTGGGCTTAATTCAACTGGCGTGGACGGGCGACCGCGCCACGATGAAAGATCAGTATCGGGAATTGGTCGCGGAGGCGGCGGGGCGTGGGGCGACGCTCGTCTGCCTGCCGGAATTCTCGCTTTCGCCGTATTTCGCCGCGACAACCGATCCGGCGGGCTTTGGTTGGGCGGAAGCGCTCCCCGGCGGCGAGTCCGAGCAGTTTTTCGCCGAACTGGCGCGTACCCACCGCGTCACGCTGATCGGCAGCCTGTTCGAGCGGACGCCGGAGGGCGTCTACTATGACACGGCGACGATTCACAACGCAGACAGCCAGTTGATCGGGCGACAGCGGAAAAATCACATTCCGTCGGGCGAAGGCTACAACGAAACCAGTTTCTTCGGCGGTGGTGAGGTGTTCGATGTGTTCGACGTGGGATCGGTCAAGGTGGCCGCGCCGACCTGCTACGACCAGTGGTTTCCCGAACTGGCGCGCATCTTCACGCTCAACGGCGCGGAATACATCTTCTATCCAACCGCGATTGGCTCGGAGCCGACCGCGCCGCACGTCGATTCCTCCGAAGCGTGGCAGATCGTCATGCGCGGGAGCGCTGTCGCCAACGGGATCTTTATCGGTGCGGCGAACCGCATCGGGCAGGAGAACGGCTTGACCTTCTATGGCAGCAGCTTTATCTGCGACCCGCTGGGGCGCGTGCTGGCGCAGGCCGGTCGCGACACCACCGAGGTCTTGATCGCGGACTTGGACGCAGACGTGTTCGAGGAATGGCGGCATTTGTTCCCGCTGCTGCGCCAGCGTCGTCCCGCGATCTACGGGCGGCTGGTCGAGGGGTAGTCAAACGTTGCCACGGCGGGCGAGCTACTTCTTCTTTTTCTGGCTGTTTTCTGCAAGCCGAAACTTTACGATATCGGTGACGAGATCGAGCGGGAGCGGTTGATCGAAGGGAAACTGGACCGAACCTTTTGCGCCTTTGTAGACGGCCAACCGATCTTTGAATTCGTCCAGACCGTTGGGTGTGGGATAGAAGCCGATGTGACTTTTGAACGCGCCGAAGTGCACGAGGTTGCCGTTGAAACGAAAGGTGGGCATCCCGTAGGCGATGGCTTCCGTGGCGTCCGGCGCGGCCGCGTGAATCGTCGCGCGCATAGTCTGTAAACGCTCCTGCACATCGTCGGGGAACTGCGCGATGTATTCGTCAATCGTCGTCGGGGCTTGCTTGGCGTCGTCCACAGCAGATCATCCTCTAATTCATCCGCAAGAATTTCTATTGTAGTACAAATATTCTGATTTGAGGGCTCACCGTTTCTGCGGAAAACCGAAGTCCGCGTTCGTACAGCCCCAACCTGTGCTACTCTGTTACAAACGGGTTTACGGGAGCAGAACATGGTTGATGTGATCGTCATCGGCGGCGGGCCTGCCGGGGTGACGGCTGCGCTGCGGGCGCGCGAATTGGGCGCCAGCGCGGTCTTGATCGAGAAAGGGCAGCTTGGCGGGACATGCACCAATGATGGCTGCGTGCCGACGCGGGCGCTGGCGAAAGCGGCGCGGCTCATGCGCGACTCCGAGCAGTTCGCGCATTACGGATTGATCGCCGGGCGGCCAGCCGTCGACTTCGCACGGGTGATCGCCCGGACGCAGCAGGTGGTGTATCAGGTGCACGAGAAGAAGCAGTTGATCGCGCATCTGGAAGCGGCGAATGTGCGCACGATTCACGGACAGGGCGGCGCGCGCTTTGTTGATGCGCAGCATGTCGAAGTGGCGGGCGAGGTGATTGCGGGCGACAAGATCATTCTGTGCGCGGGTGGCAAAGCGCGGCGGCTCAATTTCCCCGGTGCGGAATACGCCGTCACGCACAGCGACATCTGGCGCATGCAGCGCTTGCCGGAACGCATGGTGATCGTGGGCAGCGGGGCGACGGGCTGTCAGGTGGCGTCGATTATGGCGGCATTCGGTGTGGCGGTCACACTGGTCGATGTGATGCCCCGCATTTTGCCGACCGAGGACGCGCTCGTTTCCACCACCATGCACGCCGAATTCCAGAAAAGCGGCATCACGGTCATTACCGGGATAAAAGGCATCGACGCAATCCGCAAGACCGAGCGGCTGGAGTTCGTCTACACGCACGCTGATCAGCAGAAGACGCTCACAACCGATGTCGTGATGCTCTCGGTCGGCTGGATTCCCGATCTCGAACCGCTCAACCTTGGCGCGGCGGGGGTGCAGACCAAAGGCCCATATGTGCAGGTGGATGATCACTTGCGCACGACGGCGGCGAACATCTACGCGGCGGGCGACATCACCGGGCGCATGATGCTCGTGCAGAGCGCGGATCATCAGGGGCGCGTGGCGGCGGAAAACGCGGTGCTCGGCTCAAACCGCATCGATGAGAACTCGCTCGTGCCCCACGGCGGCTTCACCGATCCCGAATACGCCAGCGTTGGTTTGACCGAAGAGGCGGCGGCCAAAAATCGCGCGGTGGCAGTAGCAGTTGTGCCGTACACCGACAAGGACCGCGCCATCATCGACGACCGGGCGGTCGGGTTCTGCAAAATCGTCGTAGATCGCGAGACGCGCCAGTTCCTAGGCGCACATGTGGTCGGGGAGCAGGCCGTCGAGGTGATTCAAGTGGCGGCGGCGATCATGGCGGGCAAGCTCCGGGTGGAGGATGTGTCCGCGCTCGAATTCGCCTACCCGACGTTCGCGTCGATCCTCAGGCTGGCGTCGCGGCAGATCGCCCGGGAACTCAAGGCGATCCCGCTGGAGCGCCAGTGGCGGGAAATCGGCCAGCTCAAGCTCGCTGAATGGGAACGCAGCGCCGACCAGGACTAAGGGACGAGGACTGAGTAAGCGGCTGTGCCTTGGTCGTTTACTCAGTCCTTTCGCCTCAGTCCTGCCTAACGCCGGCGTCCCACTCGCGTTTGAGCAGGCCGTAGAGATACATATCGTAGCGGCGACCGTCACGCGAGAGGAATTCGCGGAACGTGCCTTCGCGCTGAAAGCCGATCTTCTCATACAGGCGGATGGCGCGTTCGTTGTAGCCGAACACAGTAATCTGGATTCGATGCAGATTCAGCTCGTGAAAGGCGAACTTGAGCGCGAGATTCATGGCTTCAAGACCGTAGCCTTTGCCCCGGTTGACCGGATCGCCGATGGCGATGGCTAGCCAACCCGCGCCGTGATTCCACACGATGCCGTCCACATCCAGATAGCCGATGAGTTCGTCGCTGTACATGAGACGGATGCCAAAACCATAGGCGTCTTTCGAGGCGTCGGTGTCCTCAAACCACTTGCGGATGCTCGCCTCGGTGCGCGGACGCGCCACCATAGCATCCCACAGGCGGGAAAACTCGCCGTCCTCATACCAGCGCGCCATCACTGCCGCGTCTTCCGGCTTGAGAGCGGTTAAGCGCACCCGTTGACCGTTGAAAAGCGAAGCGATCATGATCTTCCTGTCTCTAGGTAACCGCCCGGCGTTTGCGTATAACGCGAATGACCAGCAGCGCGACCGTGCCGACCACCAGCAGACCGACATAGCCCGCGAACAATTGAAACGCCCGTGACCGCGCCATGTCGACCAGTGTGCCGCGCAGATCGAATGGGCAGGTGGCGTTCGGTGTGACGGCGGCGACGATGGCCAATGGTTCGCCCGTCGTCGCGTCGAGATAGACGATGCTCCCGCCCACGTCGAGCGCGGCGGTGATCAGCCACGCGGTGCGCGGCTCGCCGTCAAAGGTGCCGCGCACGAGCAGCGGAGCGCTGAAGCGTTCCGGCGGCGCGGCGAGCTGATACTGCCATGTCAGGGCTTTGTCCGCGCGGTTGAGCGCTTCGGCGGGCGTGACGGCGACCGTGTCGTTGACGCGACTCGCGCGGTAGGCGGTCAGCGTACCGACGGCGGCACACGCGGCGGGTGCATCCGCGGGGGTGAGCCACCACGACTGCGGGGCAGTCCACACCGGAAGCTGTTCCGACAGCAGCCACGCGCCAAGGATCACGGCAGGGATGAGCAGGGCGATGACAACGGCAAGGCGTTTGATCATTGGGACGGCATCCACCAATCAAATGTGCTCACCTGTTCCAGTACGACGGTATCGCCAGTCGCGCCGCTGTTCTGCGGGAACAGTCGCGTATGCAGTTGACTGTTGCTCAGGTAGGCGAAGCGATTTGCGTCAAGCCAGTCGAGATCGGTGATCCCGGCGATGTCGTCGGCGATGAGCTGGTGTGCCTGCTGCGGATCGTCGAGGGCGACGGTGAAGACCTGATCGCCGTTGGCGCCCGCCCGCACAAAGAGAATGCGCGTGCCATCGGGTGACCAGACGGGCAGGCGTTCCTGCTCAGGGCTGTTGGTGACGCGGCGCGCGTTTGAGCCGTCGAGGTTGACGACCGCGAGGAAACCCTCGGCGTTGATGTAGGCGATCCGCGTGCCGTCCGGCGCGGCGGCAGGCTGTGACCCAACCACCAGCGCCCGCGCATTCGTTCCATCCGGATTCACCAGCCAGATCTGGCCGTCGTTCGCGTTCGTATACGCGATTGGGCCGTTACCGCCCGTCCATGTGAGCGGGGTTCCCGCGGCGGCGAGCTCGGGGCTGAAGTCAGTGGTGCGATTATCCGTGAACAAATAGACGCCGAGCAGATTGTCCGCGACGAAGGCCAAGCGCTCCCCGTCGCTTGAGAGTGCGAGATTGAAGGCGTCGGAAGCCGCGCTCCGCAGCACGCAGCGATTACCCGTCACCTGAGTCAGCAGGTAGACCAGACCATCGGCGGCGCTGCGGTAGGCGATGCGTTCGCCGCTGGGCGGGACGTAGGCGCTGCAATCGAGCGCAGGCGGCACACCGAACGCGATGCCGATCTCGGTCGCTAACTCCGCTTCTTGCTCCGGCGAGATGTTCATCGCATTCTGCGCGAGATTCCCCGCCAGCCACACAAGTCCCAAGAGGATCACGGCGGCGAGGACGATCAGCAGCAAATAGAGCGGGATGTTAATCGTGCGCGTGAGTGGGGAGTCGCCGCGCTTGCGTTTGGGCTTTTCTTCGTTGGTCATGGTTCACTTCTTGCTGTAAAGACGCTCTTTCTCCCTAATTTTAGCACAGGACGCTGCACGGACAGGGGAAACGCGGTAGACTTATCCCGGAATGAGAGGGACGAAATTGATGACACAAAAGTCAGTTGGCTTCGATCCAGCGGTCGAGTTCTACGATCAGACGCGCGGATTTCCTCGCGGCGTCGAACACGATGCCGTGCGGTTGTTTGTCACGGCGGGCAATTTGACCGCGCAAAGCCGTGTGCTCGAAGTGGGTGTGGGGACAGGGCGGATCGCGCTGCCGCTCGCGCCGCACGTTGGCTCGATCACCGGGCTGGATCTGTCGCTCGGCATGATGGGCAAGCTGCTGGAGAAGCGGCGTGGCGAACGGGTCAACGTGGTGCAGGGCGACGCGACGCACCTGCCGTTCCCGGCGGCGAGCTTCGACGCGGTGACGGCGACGCACTTCTTTCACCTTGTGCCGACCTGGCACGAGGTGCTGGTCGAACTCAAGCGCGTGCTCGTCCCCGGCGGGCTGCTGCTGCACGGCTGGAATGTGAGTGACTCCGACCTCAGTCTGGATGAGGTGTGGCGATCGGCAGCGGGGATCGGGCGCGGTGCCGAGGTCGGCGTACCGTTCAAGGATCGCCAGACCTTCCTGCCGGACAACGGCTGGACTCCGGTAGGGGAAGAACAGGTGCACAAGTTCATCACGCCACGCTCGCCGCAAGATCACATCGATGCGCTGCGCAACCGCACATGGTCGCGCACATGGTCGCTGAGCGATGAGGAGCTTAACGCAGGGGTTGCTGTGGTTGAGGCGTACATCCGCGAACACTACCCGGATCCGACGGCGCCGATTCCGTTACAATCAAGTTTCCATGTCCAAGCGTATCGAGCGAATTAACCTCACCCCCAACCCCCTCTCCCAAGGGAGAGGGGGAGTCACGCGCAGCGTGGCGGGGGTGAGGCCGCTAACAGCTGACCTATGCATATCCTCCATGTGACACCCTACTACGCTCCGGCGTATGCGTTTGGCGGCGTGACCCGCGCGGTCGAAGGGATGGCGCGGGCGCTCGTCCGGTACGGGCACACCGTCACCGTGCTGACGACGGACGCGCTCACGCCGATGGAGCGCTGCACTGAGCCTGCCGACGAAGTGCGCGACGGCGTGCGGGTGCTGCGCGCGCGCAATCTGTTCAAGCGCGGCACACTCAACCTGTCCACGCCGATTGGGCTGCGCGGCCTGCTGCAAGACCTTAACCCGGATGTGATTCACTGCCACGAGTTCCGCACGGTCGAAAACCTGCTGCTGCCGCCGCTGGCGCCTATGGTGCTGTCACCGCACGGTACGCTGACCTACGAAACCGGGCGCAGTACGGTCAAAGTAGTGTGGGATCGACTGTTCGGACGCTGGTTAGCGGGACGTTTTAATACCGTTATTGGGTTAACCGCGCAGGAAACCGTCGATTCACGGCAATTTTGGGAAAAATTTGGGATAAAGACGGGAAGATTTGCGGTTATCCCAAATGGCATCGATGTAACAGAGTTCGAACAGATGATCGGAAGAGCGGCCTTCCGCGTGCGCTGGCAGTTGGGGGACGCGCGCACGCTGCTGTTCATGGGGCGATTGCATCCGCGCAAGGGCGTGGACGTGCTGATCAAGGCGTTTAAGGCGGCGAACGTGCCGAATACGCGTCTGCTGATTAGCGGCGGCGATGAGGGGATGCTCGACGTGATTCGACCGCTGCTTGACGAGCGCATCGTCGTGACGGGCTATCTCGGCGGGGCGGATCGGCTGGCGGCGTATGCGGCGGCGGACGCCTTCGCGCTCCCGGCGACGGGCGAAGGTTTGTCGATGGCGGCGCTCGAAGCCATGGGCGCAGGCTTGCCTGTGATCCTCTCCCCGGGCTGCAACCTGCCTGAAGCGGAAGCGGCGGGCGCGGGCGTGATCGTCGCGCCGGAGGTCGAACCGCTAGCGGCGGCGATCCAGCGCATTCTGACCGATCCCGGCGCCATGGGCGCGCGTGGTCGGCAGTTGGTCGCCGAACGTTTCACGTGGGACGTGGTAGCGTCACAATTGGACATAGTCTATCGCGCGGCGCGGGAGTAACATCAAGCTGTATCGGCTGCTGAATGGATAATCGAGACTATGGTGCTTGATCTCAGTCCGGATGCGATCCTCTTCGCCATCCTGCTCATTCTCCTGCGCATCCTCAATACCGGGATCGGCACGGTGCGCCTGATCCTCGTCACCCGCCAACAGAAAGTGCTCGCCTCACTGCTCGCGATTATCGAAGCTTTGCTCTTCGCCCTGTCGATTGGAAGCGTGGCGAATGACCTGAATAACGTGCTCAATCTGGCGGCGTACTGCGGCGGCTTTGCCATTGGTAACTACATCGGCATGATCATCGAACGACGCTTCATCACCAGCTACATGACAGTGAATATCATCACACCGCAGCGCGGGCATGACATTGCACTGGCGCTCCGGCAGCATGGCTATGGTGTGACCGAAACACTCGGCGAGGGACATCAGGGCGCGGTGACCATGCTGCGGAGCGTGGTGCTCAACCGCGATGTGCCCAAGGTTCTGAGCATCGTCGGCGAAATGCAGGAGGATGCGTTTGTCGCCGTGGAAGAAGCCCGCTCGGTGTACCGCGGTTGGCTGCGTTCCGTGCGCAATTCACAGTAATTCGACAAGTTCACAGTTTACAGTGGACAGTTCACAGTGAAGAAGGCTCTAACTGTAGACTGTCTACTGTGAACTGACCACTAAACGCAGGTGACTATGACGGCTTTGACAGGCACGGAGGCGCGGAGGGCGGCGCGCAATGCCGGGGCAATTGCGGCGGCGCGCATCCTGAGCAGCGGCGCGCTCTTGATCTGGCAGTTGGTACTGGCGCGCTCGCTCGGTGAGGCGGAGTTCGGCATCTACGGCGCGGTGAACGCACTGTTCAGCATTGGCGCGGTGATCACCAGCTTCAGCCTGTCGCTGATCATCATCCGCGATGTGGCGCGTCAACCAGAGACCGCCGGGCGCTACCTGAGCGCGGCGCTGGTCGTGCAGACCGTGCTCGGCGGCGTGGCTTACCTCGCGATCAACGGGCTGGCGCTGCAATACGACACAATCGCGCGCGGTTTCGTCGCCGTGGCGGGCATCAGCCTGCTGATCGATATGGTTGGTAATCTCAGCTACGATCAATTGCTGGCGCAGGAACGCATGGTCACGACTTCCATTGTGGAAGTCGCGCAGATCGCCGCGCGCATTGGTTTGGCGGCGCTGCTGCTGGCGCTCGGTTGGGGGCTGCCCGGTGTGTACTTGGCGACGATTCTCGTCGGCATCGGGCGGTCGACGGCATTGTGGCTCGCGCTGCGGCGGACGGGCGTCAAACCCGTATGGCGCGTTGATTGGAGCATCGCCCGCCCCATGCTGATCAACGCCGCGCCTTTGACACTGGCTGCGTTCGTCGGCATTACCTACGCACAAGCTGACCGCGTTATGAGCGCGACCTTCCTCACCAATGCCGACACTGGACATTTGAACGCCGCCTACGTCATAATCGTCGGCGTGGTCGATATTCTCAACACGACAATCCTCGTCGCCGCCTACCCGATACTGTCGCGGGCGTGGGGCAGCGATCTGTTTCGCTTCATGGTGGAAAAGCTGGCCTATTTCTCACTGCTGATTGGCGTGGGCGTTGGGCTGGTGTTCACGCTGTTTGCCGACGCGATCATCGTGCCGCTGTTCGGCGTCAACTATGTCGAAACGGCGGCAATTCTGCGCGTCTATATCTGGTTCGCATCGATCACGATGGTGTTCAACGTGTTTGCGCAGTCGCTGATGGTCGAAAACCGCCAGCGGCGGCTGAGCGCGATCCACGTGGTCGGCCTGCTGATTAAGCTGGCGGTGTCGTACTTCCTGATCCGCACCTACGGTGTGATCGGTGCGGTGACCGCCTCGGTAATCGTCGAAGGCCTCAAGCTGATCGCAGTCGGCGCGTCGTCGCATTTAACGCTGGACTATGTGCTGCCACGACTGCTGCGGTTGGCGGCGGTCGTGGCGGTCAGCGGCGCGGTGATGTGGGCGTTGGGGCAGGTGCATCCCGTGCTCGGCATGGCGGGCGGTCTGATCTACCTGGGCGGCGTGCTCCTGCTCCTCCAGCGCGACGAGTGGGATCTACTCTATCGACTGGCGTCTGCTGCGCCGGGTGGCACGCTCCTCACCCGCGTCTGGAAGCGGGATGTGACGATCTGACCGCACCCTGCTGGCTGGCGACGCATCTGCTCACCATCGGGAGAGGGGCAGTTGAGCGCAGCGAAACGGGGTGAGGTTCAATTACACCCGTGCGAAGATGTACCCCCGCCGCGACGCGAACTCGACCTCCGGGTACGGATCGCGCTCGAGAGCTTCTTCAACCGTAAAGCCTGCCTCGGCCAGCTTCTGCTTGATGGTTTCCCGACTATAGAAAATGAAATCGACCGACACAGGTTCGCCCCACCACTCGTCCAAATGCTTGATCTCCGCGCCGAGGTGGAACGCCAGCAGGACCACGCCGCCCGGCTGAAGCACACGCTTGAACGTCGTGAACGCGGTCACGAGGTCGCTTTCTGGCACGTGGATGATCGAGTAGAAGGCGGTGATTCCGGCATACGCGCCATCAGCAATACCCTCAAGCGTGCGCATGTCCGCTTGTGTGAACTCCAGACCGGGGTTCAGCGTGCGCGCCTGCGCGAGCATCCCCGGCGACAGATCGACGCCGCACGCCGCCGCGCCGTGATCGCTCAGATAGCGCGCGATTTGACCCGGCCCGCAGCCAATGTCAGCAATCACGCCGCGCCCGCCGACTTTTTCGATCAACCAGTCGAGCAGCTTGCGGTCGAGCGGTTTGCCCGCCAATTCGCCATACACGCGCCGCGCGTATTCCTCGGCGACGCGGTCGTAACTCGATTGGGTGTTCATGATTATTGCTCCTTTGTAATTGAGCCTCACCCCTGAATCCCCGCTCCCACGGGAGAGGGGAGAAAACCACTATGTTGTGATTCCCCCTCTCCACCCGGAGAGGGGGTTAGGGGGTGAGGTTTCTCTAGCGCCACCAGACCGGATAGCTGCCATCCTGAATCAGGATGCGCGGATCGCCGTTTGGCGTGATTTCCATGATGCGGAACGTCGAATAATTATAGACCTCGGTGAACAGCAGTCCGCTCGGCAGCCAGAGATCGAGCTTGAGAATGCGGCTTTCGTAGGGCGACTGCCACACCTCGCTGCCATCGGTGCCCCACACTTCGACGCGCGCGCCGGAGTCGGTGGGGACGAGGCGGCTCACACTGTGTCCATCCGGTGACCAGAGCGTGCGCGCCCAGGCAATATTGTTCATGGCCGCGCTGGTCGACGCGGTGATACGCCGGAGATTCCCGCCAACCTGATCCATGAGCAGCAGTTCAAGGTTGCTGCGGTCGCGCAGCGAGAAGAAGGTGATCCGCGTGCCATCGGGCGACCACGCCGGGCTGACATCCCAACCGGGATCGCTCGTCAAATTGGCAAGATGCGTGCCGTCGGGCTGCACGGTGAAGATTTCGGCGTCGGCGGTCTGGCGGGCGAACCCCATGAACAGAATCGTCTCCCCGTCTGGCGACCACATCGGTGAATTGCTCACGCTGACTTCGGCGGCGAGCTGGCGTGGATTGCTGCCTTCAATCAGCGGCGCGCTGAGATCGAGCAGGTAGAGCTGCGTCCCGGCGTCGCCCGCGTCGCGCTCATAGACCAACTGTGTGCCATCCGGCGACCAGACCGGATGATCGCCCGCGACTTCGTCGGGGAGCAAGCGGGTGACGCGGGGCGGGGTGAGCGTGAGCAGATACAACTGGCGCGCCCCGCCGCGCCAGCTAAAGAAGGCCAGCTTCTCCCCATCCGGCGACCACGCCGCGTCGGTGTCGCCCGCTGGGCTGCGCGTCAGGTTATGGGACATGGCGTAGGCCAGATCATACGCGTAGAGGTCGATGTCGCCCGTGCGGTTGCTCTCATAAGTCAGCAGGGGCGTGGTGCGGAAGCGGCCAACCCCGACCGCCAGCCCCGCTAGCACGATCAGCAGGGCGAGGACGGCGGTCACTGGGCGTAAAATCAGCTTGAGGGTTTCCATGTTGGGAATAAATCATCCGTGTCGTTGTCCGTGAGGTTGATCACGGTGGCGCCGTCGCGCCGATAAATCTCCCAGTCACCGTCCACATTCGACATGTAGATCGCCGTGGCGCCATCCAGTTCCGGCGCAATCGTCAGCCCGTCGGTGTCGGCGACGCGCACGGGCTGCGGCTCGTCCGGGTTGACCAAGTATAGCCCGATCTCGCCGCCCGCGAACGCCACCTCTCGTTCCGACATGAATAGCACGCGCCCGTCGTCTACCCACACCGGCAGCACGTCATAGGCGGGGTTGTCGCCGCTCAACTGCGTGAGGTTCGTGCCGTCGGCATCCATCACATAGACTTCCTGATCGCCCGTGCGGTCTGACCCAAAGGCAAGGCGCGTCCCATCCGCTGACCATGCCGGGAACCAGTCAATCGCGCCGTTCTGGGTGAGATTCGTTTCCGTATCGCCATGCTTCCCGTAGATTTCGAGGTTGAGGTCGCGCAGGCTGACGAAGGCCGTCTGCCCGGTCGTGCTCAGGTGAAAATCCCAGTTGAGCCGGCCGCTGGTGAGGATCGACATGATGGTGCGCAGATCGTTCGCCACTTGAAACTGATCGCTGCCATCGGCGCTCATGTTGAAGGCTTCGAGCTGGCCGTTGCGACTGCTCAGGAACGAGATCGCGCCGCCATCCGCGGAAAACGACCCCATGCCATCCGCTGTGTCGTTGTTGGTCAGGTTCGTCACACTCTGATCGGCCAGCGCCATGACATAGATATCCCAATCGCCATCGCGGTTCGACATGAACATGATCGAGCGCGTGTCCGGCTCGCTGGTCACTTCAGCCGTGCTTAGCGGGGCGGGGTGGGTCGGCGCGATCGCGGCTGGGTTGGGGAGCACGAGCGCATACATCCACACGAGCAGCACGAGAATCAGCACAGCGGCGATCAAGCTGAAGACGACGCGGCGGGGCAAATTGAACCTCGAAGCGGACATAAGAGTTTGATCCTTAGAACTGATGTGCAAATAAGATTATAGCGAGGAAATGAGACGCGCCGCGAACATCCAAATCGATTTTTCGTCTCAGAAAATTCAAATGTTGAAACTGATTTGAAAGGATAGGCTCATGCAGGTACAGATTCAGGCATCCGCGCAATCGGTTTATCGGGCGTTCACCATGCCGCCGCTGCTTCAGTTGTGGCTGTGTCAGCAGGCGCAGGGCGCGTTTCGCGCAGGGGCGATGTATTTCTATCGCTGGGATGACGGTTTTTACGCGGCGGGGACGTTCACGACGCTGACGCCGAATACCCGCATCACGCAGACGTGGCGCTTTTCAACTGCCCCCACCGAGAGCGTGCTCGACGTGACGCTGCGTGAGCAGGATGGTGTCACCACTGTCGATCTCAGCTACAGCGGCGGCGAGACTAGCCTCGATTGGGCGGACGCGCTGGAGAACCTCAAGTATCTGCTGGAGGTGGGCTTTGATCGACGGATTATGCGGCGGCCCATGCTCGGCATTCACCCCGGCCAACTGGACGAAGGGCGCGCGACCAAGCTCGGCTTGACGGGCGTAAAAGGGCTGTATATCACCGATGTGATCCCGGGGATGGGGGCGGCAAGCGTTCTGCAAGCAGCCGATGTATTGGTGAGCCTCGGTGGGACGCCGGTGACGGATTTCCCCTCGATCCAGCGGGCAGTTGCACCGTATCAGGGTGGCGATGTGGTTCCAGTCGAGTATTACCGCGCCGGGGAAAAATTCAGCGCCGATATGCTGCTGAGCCAGCGCCCGCTGCTCGACCTGCCGCCGACACCCTCGGCTTTAGCCGAGGTGATGCGCGCCAATCTCGCCGAGGTCAGCGCCGAACTGGACGCGTTGGTGGCAGGCGTCCCCGAAGACGTGCTCAGCCGCCGCCCGCAGCCCGACGAATGGAGCGCCAACGAGAATCTCGCGCATCTGATCTGGACGGCCCGGAACAATCAGGCGTGGTTGTTCAACATGGTGGGTGGGGATGACAGTGTGCTGTGGATGGACAACAACGACCTGCATCTCATCATGTCGACGGCAATTTACCCGACGAACGCTGAGATAGTGGCGGAATTTAAGCGCTCCGAGGCGGCGATTATCGCCGAGGTCGAGGCGCTCCCGGCGTGGTTGGCGCAGACCAAGCCGCTGATGCTGTACGTCGGGCAGAATCTGACGAACATCAATTTCCACACGCGCCAGCACTTCGAGCAGATGAAACAGGCGATTGCCGCTGTGCAGCAGCCAACAGCGTAGTCAAACCCCAGGGAAAATAAAAACCTCACCCCGTCGCGCAGAGCGCGCCGCCCCTTTCCTTTAGGAGAGGGGCAGGGGTGAGGTTTGTGTGTGTGTAACTACCCGCGGGACTGCGCGTCCATCACGGCGACGGCGGTCATGGCGACGATATCTTCGACGTCATCGCCGACCTGCAGTACGTGGATCGGCGCGCCGACGCCGAGCAGGATTGGGCCGATGGTCTCCGCACCGCCGAGGCGCGACAGCAGCTTGTAGGCCACATTCGCCGACGACAGATTCGGGAACACCAGCACGTTTGCATCCTTAACCTGGCTGAACGGATAGCGCTGTTCGACGATTTCCGCGACGACCGCCGTGTCCGCCTGCATCTCGCCGTCGATGGCGAGGTCGGGGCGGCGCTGGCGCACGATATCGACGGCTTTGCGCACACGTTCGGAGAGGGCGTGCGGCGTGCTGCCGAAGTTCGAGAACGAGAGCATCGCGACGCGCGGATCAATATCCAGCGTCTTGGCGAAGTCGGCGGCGAGGATGGCGATCTCCGCCAGCGTCTCTTCGTCGGGGTTGATGTTGACGGTCGCGTCCGTGAAGAGGTACACGCGTCCCTTGACGATCACCAGATATACGCCTGCCGCGCGCTTGACGCCTTCGCGTGTGTGGAAAACTTGCAGCGCGGGACGAATCACATCCGGGTATTCGTAGGTCAGGCCGCTGATCGACGCGTCGGCTTCGCCCGCGTGGATCATCATCGGCGCGACGTAGTTGCGGTCGCGGAGCAGGGCTTTAGCCTTGGCCAGCGACACGCCGTTGCGCTGACGCAGGGCGACCAGATCGTTGACGTAGTGCTCGCGGAAGTCCTGTTCGTACACGTCGACGATTTCTGGCTGGAAGTGCAGGCCGAGTTCGTTAATCGTCGCTTCGATCTGCTCGCGGCGACCGAGCAGGATCGGCGTGGCGACGCCTTCGTCGGCCACCTGCGCCGCGGCGCGGATGATCTTCGATTCTTCGCCTTCAGCAAAGATGACGCGCTTGGGCGCGCCGCGCTTGGCCGTGCTGATGATGCGGTTGCGCACCTGCTGACCGATGCCCTGACGGCTGATCAGTTCTTCGCGGTATTCGTCGATGTTGATTTCACGCCGCGCCATACCGCTTTCCATCGCGGCCTTGGCGATCGCCGGGGCGACCCACAGCAGCACGCGCGGATCCAGCGGCTTGGGGATGATGTATTCGCGCCCAAACTTGAGCGAGGACAGATTATACGCGGTCAGCACGCTGTCCGGCACGTCTTCCATCGTCAATTCGGCGAGCGCGTGCGAGGCGGCCATCTTCATCTCTTCGTTGATCTGGCGGGCGTACACGTCGAGCGCGCCGCGGAAGATGAACGGGAAGCCGAGCACGTTGTTGACTTGGTTCGGATAATCGCTGCGACCCGTGGCCATGATCACGTCCTTGCGGACTTCGAAGGCCAGTTCCGGCATGATTTCCGGGGTGGGGTTCGCCAGCCCGAAGATCACCGGGTCTTCGTTCATCGACTTGACCATCGCCTGCGTCATGACGCCGGGGCCAGAGAGGCCGAGGAACACATCGGCGCCGCGGCAGGCATCTTCCAGCGTGCGCGCGTCGGTATCGATGGCGAAGCGTTCCTTATATTCATTCATGTTGTCGGTGCGACCCTTGTAGATCACACCCTTGGTGTCCACCATGATGATGTTTGCGCGGCTCGCGCCGAGGCTGACATAAAATTCAGCGCTGGCGATGGCGCTCGCACCCGCGCCGGAGACGACGATCTTCATGTCTTCCATGCGCTTGCCAGTGATCTTGATCGCATTGATGATCGCCGCGCCGGAAATAATGGCCGTGCCGTGCTGATCATCGTGGAAGACGGGAATGTCGAGTTCGGCCTTCAGCCGCCGTTCGACTTCGAAGCATTCCGGCGCCTTGATGTCTTCGAGGTTAATGCCGCCGAAAGTCGGGGCAAGCGCGCGGATGACCGTGACCATTTCTTCCACGGTCTTGGCATTAATTTCGATGTCGAACACGTCGACATCGGCAAACCGCTTGAACAGGACGCCTTTACCTTCCATAACGGGTTTTGAGGCCAGCGCGCCGCGATTGCCGAGGCCAAGGATCGCCGTGCCGTTGGAGATCACCGCGACCAGATTGCGCTTGGCAGTGAGTTCATAAATCGCCATCGGATTGTCAGCAATTTCGAGCACCGCTTCGGCGACGCCAGGCGAGTAGGCGAGCGACAGATCGCGTTGGGTCTGCAATGGTTTGGTTGGAACAACCTCAATTTTGCCGGGGCGTCCTCGTCGATGATACTCAAAAACATCTTGTTTGGTGATGGACATTACCTGTCCTCCTACTGAATAAAAACTGAGCTCTTTGATTGTATTCCTTGGATAGATCAGACGCTACACATGACGTGAGCATTGTCATACATCGAAAGGTTACATTGTGCAACCTGTGAAACTTTCATGAAATCTCTATATATATCTAGCGTGATGTAAAAGATTACTTTATGATCAGAATAATCATTTTGACGGTTAATGGGGGTTGTATGGACAGCTCATACTTCACCAGCGCAGATTACAACGTACTCAATAGTCCGCCCAATCAAGCGGTGCAGGAAGTGGCTGATAAGTTACATGAGCTGCACCGGCTGATGTACCGGCGGATGCGTGATCGAAACTGGGATTTGCATCCTCACTGGGACAAAAGCGCAGTCATCACGGCGCAGTCGGCTGCCTGTTCCAGCGAGATTCAAGGGCTGGCCTTGCCCTACCTACGTTCGAAAGAACAGCGCCAGTTGGTCGAACGCCTGATGGGGCGTGACGGTCAGGGCACGGCGTCGACGTCGGACATTCATCGTCACCCGGTGATCGAACTGCGCCTGACACCGACCCATTTCGCCATTGAACTCATCCTCTCCCCGTTCGCGTGGTGGGATCAGCGCAACCTGCTGGGCAAGCTGTCGGTGGATCGCCATCGTCACACGCTGCGCGGCCTGTTCGGCGAAATCGACGGTGACTTTCGCTTCGGTTTCTGGGAAGGTACCGAACTGAGCGACATGCATCTGACGGCGCGGCAAGTGCTGCGCGGCAACGTCCTCGACGAATGGATGGGCACATTCTCCGATGGGCAGGACTGGCTGCGCGTCGGCGTGTGGTACGAACTGGAAAACCCGGCGCTCAACACGGACGCGATTTTGTCCGAAATGCTCAAGCGCTTGTCATCGCTGCATCGTCTCTATACCTTCATGCTGTGGACGAGCAACAATAATTTCCAGAGTTTTTATCGTACCTATCCGACGGTTCGCGGTAAGGAATTAAATTCCTTTTAGTATCGTCTAGGGTACGTTCCGTTATCTTCTGTTACAATCTATACATGGGACTGGAAAAGCGCACCCACCGAGGTGCGCTTATGGTGTTTACTTACATAAGGAAAGGGTTGGGTTATGGACTTTCAAGAAAGCCCCACGCAAACGCCTAACCGGGAAGAACTGCTGCAGTTGGCTATCCGCGCGGCTCGGGCGGGTAACAAAGTGCCCGCGCGCGAAATGTTTCATCGGGTCTGGTCAGAAGACAAGCGGAATGAGCGCGCTATGATGTGGCTGGCGAAATTGGCGGATAGCAAGGCCGAACGCAAGCAGTGGCTCACCCGGGTTTTAGCGGTGAATCCCAATAACGAAACCGCAAAGCAAACGCTGCACCGTATGAAGTACCGCAAAAGCGCTAAGGACAACCGGACATTGTTGTTGTTCGGCGTGATCGCGGGCATTCTAATCGTTTTGGTCTTGGTGATCTTCCTCGTGATTGCCAACACCGCGGGCTGAACAGGATGAGTGTCTTTTGGCAACCAATCAGAATCTCCAAGCGAAGCTGAGAGAAGGTGTCGAAGCGGCCCGGCGTGGTGATAAGATCGCGGCGCGGCGGCTGCTCCAGCAAGTGTTGATCGCTGACAAGAACAACGAAATTGCGCTGATGTGGATGGCGTCTGTGTCCGA
The DNA here is from genome assembly GCA_041916315.1 of Anaerolineae bacterium. Taxonomy (GTDB): domain Bacteria; phylum Chloroflexota; class Anaerolineae; order Aggregatilineales; family Phototrophicaceae; genus Flexifilum. The sequence continues at coordinate 40,068 of JAYRZU010000090.1, read as the reverse complement.
CACACTGGATGATCGCCGCGCGTATCTGCGTCGCGTGTTGCAAATTAACCCGAACAACCCCCGGGCGCGGGAAGCGCTCGCTCGGCTCGGCGAAACGGCACCCGCGGCCGGTGGCGCTCCCCGCGCCGATGCGCCGACCGTGCCCGATTTCTCCCCGCGCCGTTCTGGTGGGTCGCCCAACTACTATCTGATTGCGGCGACGTTGGTCGCCGTCGCGGTGATCGCGGTGATCGCGTTCGCAGTGCTCAACAGCCCGAGTGTGCGCCTCACCCCCACGGCGACCAACGTCGCGAATGTGATTGGCACGTATGACGCGCAGAGCACGGTGATCGCGCAGCGCAATGTGACGCCCACGGCGGTCACAGCGCTGCCAACGGAACTGCCGGGAATCGTCGTCACCTTTAATCCCAATGAAGTTGCGCTGCTGCCGCCGACCTTCACGCCGACGTTCACCCATACGCCGCTCCCCACCGCGACGCTCGCCCCGACCGCGATTCCGGCGGAGGCTTACGAGCTCCTGCACAGCGATTATGATCCGGCGCTCGGACGCGGCAGCCTGTATATTGGCGACACCGTCACCTCGCGGCGCATCGGTCAGAACGAAATGGCCTACGATGACTCCGCGTACGACCCGCACAGCGACCGCGTCATCTTTGTCGGACCGGTCTACTACGAGCCGGAAGGTGACCGCCCGGAAATCTTTGCTGAAGAAATCTTCATCGCGCCGTTGAGCAATGTCGACAACTTCACGCAGCTCACCCAAACCCGAGCCACCCGTTTGCAGCAGCCGCAGTGGTCGCCAGATGGGTCGCGCATTCTGTTCTCGGCGGATGTGGACGGAGATGAAGACCTGTTTCTGATGAATGCCGATGGCAGCGCGATCGCCCAACTCACGAATAACGACGCGGTTGATACGGCGGCGCGCTTCCGCTTTGACGGGTTGATCGTGTTCGCTTCGGATGTCGAGACGCCCGGCTTTACCGAAATCTACACCATCAATGCTGATGGTTCGGAATTGACGCGCCTGACGAATCACCCGGGCAACAGCTATGCCCCAGCGTGGTCGCCGGATGGCACGCGCATCGCCTATATCAATGATCAGGGTGGCGATGGCGATCTCTATGTGATGGATGCGAACGGCCAGCGGCCGTTCTTGCTGACGATTGACGACAGCGGCGCGGAAGACCGCACGCCCGTCTGGTCGCCGGATGGACTGTGGGTGGCCTTCAGCTCCAATCGGCAGGATGACGCGTTCGGCTGGTATGCCACCGATCTACGCGGTTCGAGCGTCTGGCAGATTCTGCCGTCCTCGGCGCGTGTGCCGCAAACGCTGACCTTCATGGCGCTTAAGGGGGAGAACTAAGTGAGCGCAAGCATTTCCGAACTCTTACGCAAAGGGATTGCCGCCGCGCGCGAAGGCGATAAAGCCACGGCACGCGACCTGTTCCAACAGGTGGTCGATCTCGATGAGGAGAACGAAAAGGGCTGGTTCTGGCTGGCGTCGGTCGTCGAGACGGATGACGAGCGCCGCACATGCCTTGAAAATGTGCTGCACATCAACCCGGACAACGAACGCGCCCAGCAGATTCTGGCGCAGGTGAATGCCCGCGCTCGCCAGACCGTCGATCAGGAAGAAGTTATCCCCGGCGTGACGCGCAGCCAGCTCACCTTGATCATCGGTGGGGGTGTCGCGCTCGTCGTGTTGATCCTGATCGTCGCCCTCGTGGCGATCGTCAGCAATAACAACCGCATCGCCGCCGAAAGCGCCAATGCGACCAATGCTGCCGCCGCGCAAACCAACATCGCGGTCGCCGCGACTCAGCAGGCCGAGCAGAACTCAGCGAACGCGACTGGAACGGCCGTCGCTGTGGGGGCGACGCAGACCGCCGAATACACGGCGGTGCCGACGGTAGCGCCGACGTCGGTGCTGCCCACGCTGCCGCCCACATGGACACCGCGTCCGGCCGATGATTCGAGCGCGCAGTCCGTCGCCACACTGCCGCCGCCCGTGGGTTTGACGGGGCGCCTCGCGGTGTGGAGCGGACGCGACATTTTGAGCGTCGATTTCCTCGACGTGGGCTACTACGATTTCGAGGTGGCGTCGAGCTACACGCGGATAGGCGACAATCTCGGGCGCGGCGTCTCCATGTTCGTGAACGGGCAGCGTGTGGTTTACAGCCGCTATGACCCGCAGTTCAGCAGCTCGGTGATCGAGACGATCAACACCAACGGCACGCAGCTCGAAGCAATGCAGGAACGCTGGCGCGCCTTTGATACGGTGTTCGACCCGGATCAGCCGATGTTCAGCCGTGACGGGCGCTATATCGTGTTCGTGGGCCGCCCGCAGGATCGCCAGACCGCGCAGGTGTGGCTGCTCGATATGAACGCGGCGGCGGGCACCGATCCGCTGCTGCAGTTGACGAGCGATGACTTCATCTATGCTTATCCGTCGATCTCGCCGGATAACCGCTGGGTCGTGGTCGCGCGGACGGACAACTTCAGCGCGACGACGGGCACCGATATCGTGCTGATCGATATTGCGTCGGGCGGGAAGATCCCGGTCACGAACGACCTCGGGACGTACACGGAACGCAACCCGCGCTTCACGCCGGACGGCACGCAGATCGTCTATGCGGCGTTCCCGTCGAATAACCCGAACCGCAACGACATTTACATTAAGAATGCGCAGGGGGGTGGCACACCGCAAACGCTGATCGGCGACGCGGCGGACGACATCTTCCCCGTGCTGAGCGAAGACGGGCGCTACCTTGCGTTCGCGAGCGATCGCAGTGGCGCGTATGATATCTATATCTATGACATTATAGGCGAGACACTCTGGCAGCTTACGAGCTCGCCAGAAGAAGATTATCCAGGCGATTGGTGGCAGCCCTAGTCGATCTCGTCTTTTCGATCAAATGGTGGGGGCTTGCGCGTTTGATGGACGCCGAACGGGCTGATCAATTGCACAGCGCAAGGGTGAAACAACTCTTGCAGGAAGGCGAACAAGCGTTCGCGACCGGGGATCGCCGCCTGGCGCATGAAACATGGCGCGAGGCGGTGACGATCGACCCGTATAACGAAGTCGTCTGGTTGGCGCTGCTGCGCGTGCTAGAGGGTGAAGATGATCGGGTTGTGTGCCTCGAAAATATCATCGCTATCAACCCGCTGAATGTCGAAGCGCGGCGGCTGCTGCGCCGCGAACTCGGCCAGCCGGAAATGCCCGAACGCGCGCGCAAGCCCACGCCGGGGCCAGCCCCCGCGCCCACGAAAACCGCACCGCGCAAGGCTTCGACTCTCTCGCCCATCCCTGAGCGCCGCGAACACCCACTGACCGCGCTTGTGCGCGGGCTAGGGATTGGCCTCGGGTTGGGCGTGCTCGGCGTGGTGATCGCCGTGGCGATTACGATTGTGCAAATGCTGGTCTAGGCTACGGCAGCGCCTTGATTTTGGCGATCAAGCCGGAGGTGCTGTGCTCCGGCAGGTAGTCGATGAGGATGACCTTGCCGCCGTAGGCTTGGACGGTGGCTTTCTCCGGCAGCGGCTTGCCGCGGTAATCTCCCCCTTTGACATAAATATCCGGCTGTAACGCGGTGAGGATGCTGTCGGCAGTGTCTTCCTCGAAGATGATCGCCGCCGTGACCGGGACGAGCGCCGCGAGCAAGCGGGCGCGTTCCTCTGCCGGGACAATTGGACGCCCCGAGCCTTTGAGCTTCTCCGAGCCGCGGTCGCCATTCACGCCGACGAACAACGCATCGCCCAGCGCCCGCGCTTTTTCCAGATAATCCAGATGCCCCACATGCAGCAGATCAAAGTGCCCGTTGGTGAAGACGAGCTTTTTGCGCTGCGCGTGCAGCGCGATGCGCCGCCGAATCGCTTCATCCAGCGTGATGTGTTCCCCCACGCGGTTCACTCCCTGTGCCATAAATATGTCTCAGCGAGTATAGCGTATCTGCATATAATCAGAGATGGGTACATAACCGGAAGGTTGAAGATATGAGTGGGGCTCCGTCTGCAGACATCTTTATCTCCTACGCTCGCGCTGATACGCCATTTGCAGACAGGATGGCTGCAAATCTTCAGAGAGAAGGCTATTCCGTTTGGCGTGATGTTGACGGAATCAATGTCGGCGACAATTGGTCTTCGGCGATTGAAACCGCGATCGTGGATAGCAAACTGTTCATTGTCATAATTTCTTCTAGCGCACGCTCATCGAATTGGATTGAGCGCGAAATCATTACTGCCCAATCTCAAAATAAACCGATTATTCCTGTTGTACTTGATTCAACTAGATTGCCTATGCCGATCGTCAATATTCAAGCGATCGATTTTTCTCAAAGCGAACAATGGGAGAGTCTGAGTAATGCTGTTCAACGCATATTAGGGAGGAGCAGCAGAAATAATTCGCCACCAATTCGGATAAACCTAAGATCTGCTCCTGATCGTACCAGTCAAATTATGGGAACAATAAACTCCGACGAAGGACTAACGGCAATAGGCGAGCAAGACGACTGGTTTCAAGTTGAGACTGCCTCTGGCCTCAGGGGGTGGATCCAAAAGGAAATAGTCAATCAAACTCGAATTCAAGTCGATTTGGGCGCTTTGAAAAACGCGCCCCCACCACAGCAAGCGCGCAAAAAAGCCGCGCCTCAGAGCAAACGTGCACCGCGTAAGGGCGGTGAGCCGGTCGACGATGAAGAAGAAGAGGACGAGGAGCCGGTTGTTCAGGTGGCGGTGCAAAGCAACGCCCCGCCGAACAACATCGATCCCGCGGGCGGTGGTATGCCACCGCCAACGCCTCCACCCATCCCCACGCCGAGCTTCCCGCTGCTGGGATCGCTGCGCGGGGCGGGCAACGACCGCGTCTCCGATCAGGATCAGCTTGGTTTCAATAACTACGTCTACGCTTTCGCCGATTTGATCGAGTCGCGGGATACCACGCCACCGTTGACGATTGGCATTTACGGCTCGTGGGGGTCGGGCAAGTCGTTTCTGCTCAACAGCATTGTGCGCGAACTGGAAAAACCGAGCGCGGAACGCCTGAAAGAGCGCAAAACTGAGCGCGTGGTGCGCAAAGTCCGCGTGATCGAGTTCAACGCGTGGGAGTACAACGCGACCGAAGTCATCTGGGCGGGGTTGGTGCGCAAAATCATCGACAAGCTGGAAGGCGATCTGCGCCTCGGTTCGCTGGAACGGCGCGCGCGCCGCGTGCGCTACAACTTCGGGCGGCACTGGCGGCAAACGCGCGGGCGCTTCTTCGGGCAGGTGCTGCTGATGTTTCTGCTGGCGGCAGCGCTGGTCATCGGGCGCAACTGGCTCACGGGGAGCGACATCGCATCGCTGAGCGAACTGCTCATCCCGATTGTCGGCGTCGGCAGTCTGTTGACGATTGCCAACAGCCTGCGTGAGGCGCTCACCAGTCCGGTCAGCCAGTGGTTGACGGCGCTGTTCGAAGAAGGCGACTATGGCCGCCAGATCGACTACATGGCGGATATCCGCGAAGACTTGCAGTTCCTCGAAAAGCGATTGGGGCAGGCACAGGAGCGTGTCCTCATCATCATCGACGATCTGGATCGCTGCGAGCCGAACAAGGCGGTCGAAGTGTTGCAGGCGATCAACCTGCTGCTCAACTTCAACCATTTCATCGTCATCCTCGGCATCGACGCGCGCATCATCACCGGGGCGATCAGCAAGTACTACTCGAATCTGCTGGAAGGGGCGGGCGCGTCCGGCTACGAATACCTCGACAAGATCATCCAGATTCCGTTCCGCATCCCGACGCCCAACCGCAGCGAGATACAGGATTTTCTGAGCAAACAGATGGGTGATCCCAAAGCCCCGGTCAGCGAAACGCCGGAAGAACGGATAGCGGCGCTCAAGCGGTTGCTGGACGAACAGACGGACCTGGTCGACACCGCAGCGAACGCCACGCCAGAGGCCGAACCAGTCGCCGCGCCGCCCGTGCGCACCCGCGCCGAAGCCGCCTTCGCTTACGACGAACTGCGCGCCTTCCAGCAAATCGCCGACGTGCTGCGCCCGAATCCGCGCCACCTCAAACGGTTGGTCAACGTCTATCGCCTCGTGCGCACGCTGGCAGATTATCGCAGCGCCAGCGTGATCCTCGACAACCCGGCGGCGACGATTCGCTGGTTGGTGCTGTCGGCGCAGTGGTCGTATACCAGCTATGTCATGCTGCGCTGCTACGACGATTGGTGCGAAAAACCCGCGGGACGCGCCGCGGTGGTCGAGGCGTGCGGCAGCAATGATCCGCTGCTGTGGCTGTATGGCAAGGTCAAGTCGGGGCTGGATCCCAAGCGGCAGGCGCTGCTCGATGACGATCCCGATCTGCTGGAAGCGCTGCTCAACCTGCCGCAGGGGCGGGTGAGCTGGGATGAGCTGGATATCATCCGCCGCTACACCATCAACTTCAACCCGGCGGTGGAAGGTGAGTCATTTAGCGCAAATAACCAGATCAGCCTGCTGGATTCGTGAATCTTTGCACAAAGCGAACTGGGAGCGTTTGTAACACCCTGACAAAAGTCACTATTTTTGGGGTTGTTGTCATGCATTAGGGACCAAGTCGATCAAGAAAACGTTTTCAATGAACTTGTGTAATTTGCCGAGTAATGAGGATACCCTATACTGGTACGTATGACCCAATTTGTGCAACCTCTCTAGTTCATTCTGCCTAGAAGGGCTTGTCATAAATGAGGATTCATGTTTCAATGGCGTTATAGATGAGTTTGAAAGGATGGCTGCCGTGTACGCCCAATCCACCATTATTCGGGTTCCTATGGGAATGATGCCTGAAATGCGGCGGCTGATCGAGCAAGATTATTTGCCAAAAGTGCAGATGCGTCCCGGGTTTGTGGCCGCTTACTTGCTCGAACAGGAAGACGATGAAGACTACGCCGAACTGATCACGATGTGGGCTAGTCAAGCCGCCGCCGAAGATTTTGCTCAGACCAGCTCCCTGGAGGCCTCACCGAGAATGTTAGTGGCCTTACTGCCGGGCACCCGCGTACAGCGGCAGGGCTACCGCGTGCGTGTGCGCACGGAAGAACCGAAGTACGCCAGAACCCGTTAGCCGTATCATTCAGCGCCAAAACAAAATCCCGGTCACTGCGACCGGGATTTTTTGTTATCTAGAGGGTGGAGGCGCCGCCGTCTACGTTGAGCGCCTGACCGGTGAGGAAGCTGGCGGCATCGGAGCACAAGAAGAGGATCACGTTGGCGACTTCGTCCGCGCTGCCCGGACGTCCCAAAGTGGTTTCCGCTTGGGGGACATCGGCGTCGGTGAGGTTGGCGGGGCAGACCGCATTGACGCGAATGCCCTGCGGCGCGAGTTCGCGGGCGGTTTGCTTGGTGAAGCCTATCAAGCCGGATTTACTGGCGACATACGCCGCGCCAAGCGGAATCGTGTTCGGATGCCCCGCCGCCGCCGCCACATTGACGATTACGCCGCCGCCTTCGGCACTCATGACGCGGCTGAGGAGCTGCGTCAGATAGAAGGCGCCTGTCATGTTGACGTTGACAATGCGTTCCCATTCCCATTCATCGAGCTTGTCGAGCACGCCCGCTTTGTACACGCCCGCTGCATTGATCAGCAGATCGATGCGCCCGAATTCGTCGCGCGCCCGCTCGATCATCGCGCTGACCTGAAAGCGATTGGTGACATCGGCTTGCCAGGCGAGCGCCCGCCCACCCGCCGCGGTGATCGCTTCGGCGACCGTATCCGCGCGATCCGGGTTGAGGTCATTGACGAGCACGGCTGCGCCCGCCCGCGCTAACGCGAGCGCCGCTGCCCGTCCCACACCTTCACCTGCGCCCGTAACGAGCGCGGTTTGTCCGCTTAAACTGACTTGGAAGGGAGCCGCAGGTCGTACAGCCAACTGCCGATCACCTTTCGTGCATGGGCGTGCAGCGCGATGCCATTGGACATGAGCAAACGGTCTGCACCTTGAATGCGTCGATAGGTCGCGCCGTGCCGGTAAGTGGCATTGTGCGCGTGGGCGGCGGCTTCACCGTAGATCGCGGCGGGGTTCCAATCATCTTCGCCCATCAAAATGAGCGTGCGCGCGTCGACGGCGAGGACTTCATCGGGATCCAGCATGTTGGCGACGAGGATCGCGCCGAAGGGATGTTGATGCCGGGCAAAGAGGCCAAAGGAACTGCCGAGCAGGGCACTGCCTGCACCAACGGCAAGGATCACGGCTTGGCGAGGATTCACGGAAGGCTGCGCGAGCGCGACTTCGTAGGCATTCACCGCGTCCTGAGTCGTCGAACCGCGCCCGCCGCCACCGCTCCGACCTGTGCCCCGTTTGTCCCACCGAAAAACGGCGAAACCTTGATCAAGTGCAACCTGGGCATAGTCGACGTAGTCTTCACGAGTATTGCAGCACGCGTGATGCAGCACGAACACGAGCGGATACCCGCTGGTTGGCCGTTTCGCCATGGGGTAGTCGATTTGCCCCCCAAGCGTCACTTCATCACCCGCAAAGACAACTTCTTTGCTAGCACTTACGTGCAGCGCGGCAGTGGACATTGGGTTTGATGCCATTGTGTTTCACTCATCCTAAACACGAACGAACATCAAGCAACAACTATTACAACAGTGGAATTTTTAGGAATTATTCAGCCCATTCATTATAACGCAAACTTGCAAAGAAGAAACACAGGAAAGATAGGGCAAAATACCCAAACCTCTGGATCCTAGATTGGCTCGATCTCCCGTGCCTGCTTGACAGCTTAGAACGCTAGTGCTACTCTGAGTGAAGGTTGGGAAATATTAACGTTGAGGTTGGGATAAATTGTCCCTCGAATTTAATCAGGTTGTGGAGCAAGTGCAGACGATGGGGCGCTATTTAGCGCACCGGGCCAACGACGCCGGGACGAAACTGGAACGCGCGCTCGAATGGTTTTACGCTGCGACCGACCTCGACGCTGTGCACGACCGCATCAAGCTGGTGCGCGAATCGAGCGTGAGCGGCTATCGCGGTGCCGCGCCGCTGCCGCGCCCCTACGATGAGATCATTTGCGGGGTGGGTGATCGTCCCGCCGCGCCGGAGCAGGCGATTGTCACTGCCAGCGATGGCTCGCAGATCTACCCGGATCCGCACAGTTTCGCGCAGTACTACCTGATCAACATCAGCTCGTTTGTGTACTACCACGGCGAGACCCGCGTGCCGCTGCAAGCGACGCAGCCGAAACTGTACTATAGTGAAAACGATACCCTAGATCGTGATGGGCGGCTCGTCACCAATCAGACGGTCAACGCACGGCGTTCGCTGATGGAAGTGCAGCGTCTTGCCGATCTGGCGTGGGAACTGCGTGGTGACGGTGTGCCGCTGGTTGCCATGCATGATGGCGGCCTGCTCAAGTTCTTCGGCGGGACGGAAGTCGCGGGTGCGCACGAAATCGAGCGCGATTACATGGCGGCACTCGAAAAGCTGCATGACGCGGGCGCGCTGCTGATCGGCTACCTCGATGTGCCGCGCAGCAAGTACGTCGTCAGCCTGCTGCACCTGCTGAACCTCGCGCCGGAGCAGGTCAACGATGCGAATCTCAAGACCAACGGCGAGATCGAAGGGCTGACCGACGACCAGATCTACAGCCTTGTGCTGCAGTCGGGCGAACGGTCGGCGCTCATGGTGCAGAACTCGCCGCAAAACCGCGAATACAAAGATCGCGGTGTGCAGTACGAGATCGCCTCGTTTTATCTGAACGTCTCGCACACGGCCACGCGGTCGAGTATTGCGCGTATCGATGTGCCGATGTGGGTCGCGCAGAACAAAGGCGCGGTCGCTGCCATCCACGCGCTCATCATGGAACAGTGCGCCATTCAAGGGCGGCGGCATTATCCGTATGCGCTGACACGCGCCGACGAATTGGCGTATGTCAGCAGCGTTGAAAAGAGCCAGCTTGACGAGTTGATCCGCGTGGCGATGCGCCGGGCGGATCTCGAACCGGAAGAATCGAATAAATTGCAAACCAAGGGGTTGGCGCGCAGTCACAAGCGCCAGCACCGCTTGAAAGTCTAGAGAAGGAAATTGTGGTTATGGCACTTGCTCGGGAAGAAAACCGAAACGTCGTAGGGCGTGTTTTGCGCGCCAGCACCACCGGCTTCGACTGCGGGACACGTGGCAGCCGGATCGATGAGCGACACACGTTTGGCTCGTTCGTCAAAGTGCCGCTCTCCGATGATCAGGCGCTGTGCGCTATCGGCCTGATCTACGCGATCCGCATTGACGATGATCCGTTGGCGCGGGAACTGGTCATGGCGAGCTATGTGGACAACAACACGCTCATTGATCAGCGCGAAAATCGCCTCGTCCCGGTCGAAATCTGCGCGATTAGCATCGGCTTCATCGAACGCGGTTCGATGTACCAGAGTCTGCCTCCGCGCCCGCCGATGAGTCTGTGCGAAGTCGAACTGATGGACGCGCAAGAAGTGTACAGCTTCACGCGGCGCTTCGACTATTTCCGGCTCGTGCTCAACGCCAAAGAAGTCCCCTCTGATGAACTATTGGCGGCGGCGCTGCGCTACGCGGCCTTCGCCTACCCGGAAAACGAGCGCTACGAGTTTCTGGTGCGCTCCGGTCGGCGGCTGGCGGAACTGCTCTCGCATGACCTGAAGCGCCTGTCACACGTGCTGGCGCTCATCAAACCGTAACGCTCTTTTTTTTCGCGCGAAGTCTTCGGACTTCGCTTTAAAATCGATCTTTAGTAGAACATTTGTTTTCTTTCTTAGCTGTGTACAACCTCAAACAGAACGTACCACCCCCCCAGCAAATACAACCAGATCAGGGTGAGATAAGAGAGCAAGAGTGCCCCGAAGATCAGCTTGCCCTGCCATGAGGCGCGCCCCGTCTCGCGGTTTTTGCGGATGGTCTTGGCGACGCTTTTGCCGAGCAGGTACGCCCCGCCGACGACCACCACGGCGCCGACGAGGAGCTGTGCGCCTGCGGCTAGTCCGCCCGCGATCACGATGGCGAGGCTGACCGCCAGCCCCGTCCCCACACCGCCGCTGATGCCGCTCGTGCGTCCGAGCGCGGCCACAACGGCCACACCGCGCGCGATCACTCCCGCGGAGATGATGAACAGGCTGACGAGCAGGCGGTCGGTGATAGCGAGCACAATTGGCAGCGCGATGATGAAGGCGACGAAGCCCGCCAGCAGGTTTTCCCGGCTGCTTTCCACGGCGCCAATCCAACCCGTGATCGCCCAGCCGAAGAGGATCACACCCACAATCACCCACCACCACCAGTCCGCGCCCGGCACGGTGCCCAGTGCATGGCCGAGCGCCGCAATGAACAGCGGCAGCCAGGTCAGCGTGCTGGCCAGCCACGCGCCCACGGCGATCCGTTTGCCTTCGTGCGCGCCTTGCTCATAGGCGACAAAAGCCTGGGGATGAAGAAATAACCAGATCAGCAGCCGCGCTTGATCGAGCGGATTCCAGGAGATTAGACGCTGCATAGCCCACCACATGAACAGTCAATCGACTATTATTACCATGCGCGTGACAAAGTCTTCCAGCCTTCGGGCAGCTCGCTCATGCAACCCTCAGTGACAGCCTCCATGCGGGCGATTCTGTGCGCTATAATGGGCGCGCAGGTTGGGCGGCGTGCGGCGCCCATCAACGAAACTGAGGACGTATGCGGAATCGAAGTCTATGGATCGCGGGCATCATCGTCGCCTCCGTGATCCTTGTCATTGTGATCACACTGGCGTTGACCCCCAGCAACACGCATCCGGCGTTCGCGGCGGCGACCGCCTTTATGAACGCGGCGGGCAGCGGCGACGACGCCACCGCCGAAAGCTATCTCTCCCCGGAACTCGTGGCCTATGTGGCGGCGAACTGCCCGAATGGCAGTGTGTCAGCCTGTATTGCCAGCTATACGCCGTCCGAATGGGGCAACCTGATCAAGGCGGTGTTTCGCCGTGCCATCCCCGATGGGAACAGCGCGTGGGATGTCGACTTGATCGCGACGTATGAGTTTGGCACGGGCTTTAGCGGCGTGTGCAGTTACTACCGCGTGGAGCAGGAGTCCCCTGACGTGTGGAAGGTGGTCGCGTGGGCGGGGTTCATCCACTGCGGCGAGGATGCGTCGCGCAATATGGCGACCAATCCCGATACCCCCAACCGCGCCCCATGAACAACGCGAACTGCTTAACGCAAAGGCGCAAAGGCGCAAAGGCGCAAAGGAGTTTTTGTCAGACTCTATTCTTGGCGTCTTTCCGTCTTGGCGTCTTTGCGTTGAGTCTTGTCCTTTTTGCCTGTGTTCCGAGTGAGCTGCCGGAGGTGCTGCAGCAGACGCCGGGAGCGGCGGTGGTGGTCGATGGCGACCGCTACACGAACGCCGCCTTCAGCGCGCTCATTCCCGCGGGCTGGCGGGCGATCACTGCGCCGGCAGAGGCCGCACCCGCCGTCACCTTCGCCGCGCCGGATGGCTGCGCGCTGATCCATCTCTCGACCCTCTCCGCCGACCCGCCGACCGCGCCCAACTGCGATCAACCGACGCAAACGCTGACCCGCGCCATCACGGTGAACGACCAGATCATCTATGTAGCGGGGAGCGCCCCGATCAGCACGTGGGACACCTTCAGCGCACAGGTTGAAGCTGTGGTCGCGTCGCTGCGCTGAACGCGGCAATACTTCGCTAACACACTGACAGTATCCGCTTGACAAGTGCCCGGTAAAGTCGGGTTAAGGTTTACTCAAGGGAGAGATCCGCATGAGACGCGTGTTTTTGCTCTGTTTGTGCCTGTTGGTGGCGAGTGCCGTGACTGTCTCCGCCCAGTCAATCAGCGATGGGACGCTGCCGCACGAGGGCTATGACCGCACCTACCTCGTGTATGTGCCCGCCAGCTATGACGGGACGCAGCCCGTGCCGCTGGTGATCGCCTTGCACGGGGGCGGCGGTTTTGCGGAGAACATCGCACGCACCACTGATTTCAATGTGGCGGCGGATGAACATGGTTTCATCGTCGTGTACCCGAACGGCGTAGGCAACGGCTGGAACGATGGGCGTACGGCGATTTTGCAAATTGCCATCCGCCAGCGCGTCGACGATGTCGGCTTTCTCACCGCGTTGATCGACGAATTGAAGACGCAGTACCGGATCGACCGCGTCTACATGACCGGGATTTCTAACGGCGGCATGATGACGTTCCGCTATGCCTGCCAGATGGCGGATCAACTCGCCGGATTCATGACCGTGGTCGCCAATCTGCCCGATCCGATATTCAATTCGTGCGCGCCGAGTCAACCCGTGCCCGCCGTGATGATCTTCGGCGAGGCGGATCCACTGATGCCGTTTGCGGGCGGGATCGTCGGCGCGGGCGCGCGGCGCGGCGATTACGGGACCGTGGTTTCCGCCGAGGACACGATCAGCGTGTGGACGACGGCCAATGGCTGTACGGGCAGTGGAGACCGCGTCGCGCTGCCGGATGTGGCGGATGACGACGCTCAGGTCACGCTGACCACCTACGCGGACTGCGCCGCGCCCGTGCAGGTCTATCGCATTGCCAATGGCGGTCACGGTTGGCCGGGCGATACCTCACTGCGCCTGCGCCTGACCAATAATGGGATCGTCACGCAGGATATCAGCGCGACGGAACTCTTTATCGAGGCTTTCGGTTTATGACGCTATAGTAGGCGCAGACTGATACACGCCCGGAGTTGCCCATGCGCCGCTATCTGCTCATCATCCTGCTCATCGCCCTGATCGCCCGCGCCGTGCTGCTGGCGAGTAACGCCGTCTCGTTCCATTCGGATGAGGCGGTCGTCGCGTTGATGGCGCGGCATATTTTGCAGGGCGAGCGCCCGGTGTTCTTCTACGGGCAGGCGTACATGGGCAGCCTCGACGCGTGGCTGGTGGCGGTCGGTTTTCAACTGTTCGGCGAATCGGTGCTGACCATTCGCATTGTGCAGGCGCTCCTCTATCTGCTGATCGTCGCGACGGGCTACCTGTTCGCGTGGCGCATCACGCATAAGCCGATCATCGCCGCCGTGACGGGCTTGATTCTCGCGCTGCCGCCCGTGCTGTTTGCGCTCTACACCACCGCCACGCTCGGCGGCTACAACGAAATGCTGCTGTGTGGCAATCTCGTGCTGCTGTTCGGCTATGAGGTGGCAGGCGTGCACCGCCGCTCGTGGTGGCGCTGGGCAGCGCTCGGATTAGCGGCAGGCATCGGTTGGTGGGCTAATGGGCTGATCATCGCCTTCGCGCTGCCCGTCGGCCTGTTCATCCTCTGGCAGTTTGTGCGTCGTGTGACCCCACCCCCATCCCCTCCCCGAATTCAGGGAGGGGAGCAAACAGAGTCGCCGAACCTCCCCACTCCCCTCTGGCGTAGGAGCGGAGCCGGGGGCGAGGGGGTGGCGCTTGTCATCGGAATTCTGGTCGCCGCCGTCTTTTTCGTGCTCGGCAGCGCGCCATGGTGGAGCTTCAACTTCGCCAATGATTTCGCCCCGCTGCGCTTTTACCTCGTCGGCGGGGAACGTGGGGAGTTTGCCGGGACGGATATCCCGCCGCTGCCCTTTCCGGAGCGCATCCTCGGCTTGATCTTTCTCGGACTGCCTGCCGTGTTTGGCCTGCGCTTTCCGTGGTCACCCGCCTATGTGCTGCCTGTGCTCGGCGTTGGCGTACTGCTGATCTATCTGCTGGCACTTGTGCGCCTGGCACGGCAAACACCCGCACTTGCCCCCGATTCACCTCACGCGCCTTCTGTAGGGGCGGGACTTGTCCCGCCCGCAACCACGAGCGACGTTCCGACAACGACTCAGAGAAGTGAGCTTCTCGACGCTCGCCCGCTCGTCCTCGGCATGATCGGGCTGTTCTGCGTGCTGTTCGTCGCGTCGCGCTTCAGCATCGACCCGACCGGGCGCTACTTCCTCCCGGTGATCCTGCCGCTGGCAGTCGTGCTCGGCACGCTGATCGACGCGCTGTGGGTGCGGCGGCGCGGTGTGGCGGTTGCGCTGATCGCCGTGGTGCTCGGCTACAATCTGATCGGGCAGGTCACGGCTGCTACTAATAACCCGCCCGGTTTGACCACACAGTTCAACCTCGACACGCACATCCCCAACACGTGGGACACCGAATTGATCGCGTTCCTTGATGAGCATCAGCTCTATCACGGCTACACCAACTACTGGGTGTCGTTCCGCCTCGCCTTTTTGAGCGGCGACCGCATGCAGTACAGCGCTGCGCTCTCCTATAAGCCCGATCTGAGCTACACCCCCGCCGATGACCGCTACTTGCCCTACGTGCATGCGACCGCCGCCGCCGACCGTATCGCCTACATCACCGCTAATGTGACCGAGGTCAAAGACTGGCTGGAGGCGCAGTTCGCCGAGCGCGGCGTGAGGTATGCATATGCGCAGGTCGGGGTGTACCACATCTACTATGACTTTACGCCAGAAGCGCCGCGCCCACCGTTCGACTAAGTCGGCTTGATCCCCGTGACGATCTCGGAGGGAAATTTGCCGCCCAGATACTCGCGTGTCACCTGCGTAAATCCGACCTGCCGCGCGGTGCTCTCCATCAATACGGGACGGCAGCCGCCCAGCACATACAGTGTGAATTTAGCGGGCAGCAGGTGATAGACGCGTTCGCGCAGTGTGTTCGTGTGCTCATCTGGCTTGCTCATGTTGAGAAGTACCATCCGCCCGCCCGGCTTGAGCACGCGCTGAAACTCGCGCAGAATGACGGCCATGTGCGCCAGCGGGATCAAGTCCAGCATGTAGCCGTTGTACAACACATCAAAGGTGTTATCGGGGAAGCGCAGCGCATCCGCGCTCATTTCGGTGAGCTGCACATGCTTGATACCCGCCCGGTTGAGGTTTTCGCGCGCGACTTGCAGCATCCCCGGCGAAAGATCGACGCCCTGCACGGGGGTCACCGGATCAATGCGGCGGGCGATTTCGGTCAGCGCGAGGCCGGGGCCGACCGCCACTTCCAGCACGTGATCCCGCGGCTGTAAATTTGCCAGTTCGATAGCGCGCAGGTGATAAGGGAATTCCAGTGGGGCGATGGTCTTGCCATAGATGCCGCTGCGGCGGCTGTAGATGGTGCGAACATCCGAAACGGTGAAACGACCTGCTTCGATCATGGCGTTCTTGGCCTCCTGTATGCTATGCTGGAGAGCATACAAGTTAAAGTGAACTTTAAGTCAAGGGGGCAGTTTTGAGCATTGGTGAACTGGCGCAGCGCGCCGGGGTAGAAGCTTCGACCATCCGCTACTACGAGCAGATCGGGGTGTTACCGCCAGCCCGGCGCATCAATGGGCGGCGCGTGTACGAAGCGCGGACGGTCAAGCAGTTGGCGTTCATCCGCGCGGTGAAGGCGGCGGGCTTCACGATGGCGGAGATTCAGGCGCTGACCTCGGCATGGAACGCGGAAAATCACGTGCCGACCGATTGGCGGACGTTCGTCGAGCGCAAAATCGCGGAGACCGAAGCGGTCATCGCGCAAGCTGAACAGACGCGGCAGGTCTTGCAGTATGCGCTCGCCTGTGGCTGCTGGGACGAGTACGACATGCCGCTGGAGGCGTTCATCGAGCTCAATAAAATCGAAACGAATTAGCGCGGCAGGTCGCGGATGGGGATGAGCGGCGTCGGCTCGTGATCATCAGGCTGAAGACGCAGCCCCATCCACCCGGTGTCGTGCCACTGGCCGAACTTGTAGCCGACTTTCGGGTACACGCCGATCATCGTGAAGCCGAGCGCGCTGTGCACGCCCACGCTGGCCGCATTGGGCAGGGTGATCCCGGCGAAGGCGTTGCAGAAACCCTGCCGCCGGAGCAGGTCGAATAATTCGGTGTACAGCGCGCGCCCGATGCCCTTGCGGTGCTGATCGCCGCGCACATACACGGATACGTCGGTCGACCACTGGTAGGCGGAACGGTCACGGTGTTTGCCGGCGTAAGCATAGCCGAGCACCGCGCCGGCTTCCTCATAGACCAGCCAGGGGTGCATATCCAGCGTTTTGAGGATGCGTTCGCGCATGGTGTCGACGCTCGGCACCTCGTACTCGAACGAAATCACCGTGTCGGTGACGTAGGGGGCGTAAATCGCTTGCAGGGCAGGGGCGTCAGCCGCCGGATCGACAAGACGGATCAGCATGGGAACAGCTCCCAAACAGGTGAATAAACCTGATTCATTCTAGGCCAATTCGTCGGCGCATACCTTGTTCAGTTTTCACCAAGAAAGCATCAGGGGTGTTGTAGAGTGGGCGGAATGGTTGTCGGGGCGCACGGACGTGCGCCCCTACCGAACACACGATCTTCTAGCTGCTCGTCTGACCCGCGAGATACGGCGAGCCAACAGCGAGGTAGCTGTAGCCGCGCGCGACCAGTTCGTTGTAATCGGGGATCATGCGGCGCCCATCCATGATCAGATAGGGCGCTTGTACGCATTGTTCAATCGTGCGCGACAGACCGCGGAATTCTTCCCAGTCGGTCGAGATGAACAGCATATCGCTGCCCGCCAGCGCTTCACGCGCCGACTCGTGATAGGTGATCTTCTCGAATAGGTGGTTGTTTTCCGGGTTGAAGAACTTGCGCGCTTCGTCCAGCGCCAGCGGGTCGTAGGCGCGGACTTCTTTCACGCCGCGCGCCAGCAGCGCTTCGACCACCTTGAGCGACGACGAGTCCCGCATGTCATTCGTACGCTGCTTGAACGACAGGCCGAGCAAGGCGACCGTCTTGTGGTTGAACTTCGCGCCCGCTTCGTTCACAGCGCGGTCGACCAGATAAGTCTTCTGGTATTCGTTGATGCGGTAGACCGACTGGAGCAGATCCGCCTGCTGGCCTGCCGATTTGAGCTGGTAGATCAGCGATTGGATGTCCTTGCCGAAGCACGAGCCGCCCGCGCCATTCGACACGTACGAGCCCCACGTGCTGATGCGCCCGTCCGCTGTCACACCGCGCTTGAGGTCTTCCATGCGCACATTCTCGAAGGTTTCGCCGAGCCGCGCGCCCACGCCGTTCCAGAAGGAGATGTAGGTCAGCAGCAGCGTGTTCGCCACATACTTGATCGCTTCGGCGGTTTCCGGCGTCGTCTCGATATAGCGGATGCGCACATGGTTGACGAACTGCGAGTAGATGCGGCGCACAATCGCGAAATCGTCGGGCGTATCCGCGCCGATGACCACACGGTCCGGCTTGCGCGACTTCTCCACGGCGTCGCCTTCCGGCAGGAATTCCGGGTTGGAGGCGATACCCGCATTCGGCACGTTGTGCTGCTTGAGGATCGCTTCCAGCTTGCGCCCGGTGCCAATCGGCACCGTACTCTTGTTGATGAGCACGACACGGCGCTGATCGGTGCGCTTGGCGAGCAGCGAGGCGATGTGATTCAGGGCGTTGAAGTAGAAGCTCAGGTCGGATGAGCCGTCAATGCGCGGAGGAGTGGGCAGACACAGGAAGATGGCGTCTGTCCCTTCGATGATTGATTCGATGTCCGTAGTGAAGAACAGGTAGCGATTCATCGTTTCTTCGATGATCTGCGGCAGTCCCGGTTCATTCACATAATGATTGATGCGTTCGTGATCGCCTGACTGATACGCCTCGATCCGCTTCTGGTCGATATCATAGGCATATACTTCGTGACCGTACTCGGCTGTCGTAGCCGCGTGGGTCAACCCGACGAATCCCGTTCCGACGACAATGATTTTCATAGACCGCCTTCTTATGATGACTTTCGCTAGTGTGTCAATAACACCTGAAAGAACTATCGTTTGCCTAAAGTGGATGAACGACTTTCACTTTTAGCTGCTTATACTCTACACCTACTTTAGCATCAGGTGGGCAATTTCACGCCCCATTCTGATTGCGTAATTGGTACCCCGATCCCACGGATACACCTGACTCATGCTGCCCCAGAACACACCCGGCAGCGGCGTTTGCAGCGCGGGGATGTCCTCGCTGTGATTGATATAAGGGACGGGCTGAGCGTAAGGCGCGCGGAAGACCCACGCCTTGCGAATCCAGTCCTTGCTGAACGCCGGGTTGACCGTTGGCAGTGCCGCTGTGAAGCGCTCGACGACTTCCTCATCGGTCAGGCGGAAGTATTCGTGATTGGCGGGGACATAATCGCCCAGGTAGAGCAGGTGATCGCCGCCGTAATTCGCTTTGTCCATCCAGTTGGTGTGCTCGACCAATGCGAGAAATGGGAAGCGGCTCTTTTTCTTGTCCGGGCTGTTAGCGGGCAGGTTGAGCCAGTAAGTACCATCAGTCAACAACTGTTGCTTGGTCGCCAGAATGACGCACAATGCACCGATGCTGCTCAGGTTGGCCGCCTGATCGCCGTAGTTGGTGTTCGCCAGCGCAGGCGCCATTTTCAGCAGCAACTTGGGCGAGGTGGTGGTCAACACGCGGTCAAAGCTGTGTTGTTCACCCTTGATGGTGAGCGTAGGCTGCATGTTCACCAATTCGATCTTCTCGACAGGCGTGTTCAGACAAATCTTCGCGCCGCGGTCGGTGATCGCTTTAGCCATCGTGGTGAGGAACGCCTGAAAGCCGCCCGTGAAGATGCCGAGGCGCAGTGTGCGCGTCTTGACGCGCGCCCACATCCACGCCATGTTGACTTTGTCGTATTGTTCGCCGAATTTGCCGATCAATAGCGGTCGGAAGAATTTGCCGTAGGCTTCTTCGCCCATGAAGCGCAGGAAGAAAGCGTCGGCGGTGACGCGTTCCAGCGGTTTCCAGAACGGGAACAGCTTGACGAATGCCCCGACCGCGCCAAAGCGCAGCTTGGCGATCAGCGACAGCGGCAGGAACAGCGCCGACGGAGAAATCTCCGAGCGCAGGATTTTGCCGTCAATCCAGAAGCTGGTTTTGGGACGTGGGAAGAGGATCTGGTCGCGCACACCCATCTCTTCGGCGAGCTTGAGCACGTCGACATCTGACTGGAACCAGTGGTGATAGAACTTCTCCAGCGACCACGCCCAGTTCTCATCTCGGAAGCCGCCCGCCAGCCCACCGACTGCGTTTTCGGCTTCGTAGATCGTCACTTCATGCCCGGCGCGGACGAGATCCCACGCCGCGGCCATGCCCGTCACACCCGCACCAATGATTGCAATTTTCATGCCTGTATCCTTAAGATGCCGCCGCCGCTTCTTTTTCGAGATCGCTCGCGTGCGTGATGGCGCCCCAGCCGAGGCCGCGCCGCGCCAGGAAGATGAACCCGGCGACCGTCACGGGCAGCCAGATCACCAGATGGATGGTCACGGCGAACGCGCTGGCCTGCGGTTCCGCGATGCCGATGGTTGTCAGCACGAGGATGCAGAAGAATTCGAACACACCGAATTGACCGGGCGACGCCGGAATCAAGCTGGCGAGGTTGACGACGCCGAGCGTGAGCAGCATGGTCGGGTAATCGACGCCGAGGTTGAACGCCTGCGACACGATCCAGTAGGTCGAGGCTTCCAGCATCCAACTGGCGTACGAGAAGACGACACTCTTGAGTAAATCGGCGGGGGAGCGCAGACAGCCGAGCGCGGCGATGATGTCTTCGCCCAGATTTTCGATGACATGCGCGAGCTTGCCCGGCAGCAAGCGTGTGACCAGCTTCAGAATTGAGCGCAGCAGTTCCGGGCGCAGCGCCACGACGAAGAACGCCGCCGTCACGAGGACGAAGGCCGGAGCCAGTATGTTGACTGCCGTCCGCACACGCTCGTCGGAGACTTCGACGAACAGCAGGCCGATGATGACGAACGTCACCATCACCACGCCGTCGAAGAGCCGTTCCAGCAGGACGATCATGGCGTTGCGGGCAAGCGGAATGTTGCGAGAACGGCTGAGCAAGGCGACGCGCAGCGCCTCGCCGGCGCGCATGGGATAAACGTTGTTACCCATGTAGGTGATGCACACCAGCTGGAATAGTTCGCTGACTGGCACGGAGCGCACCGAGCGCAGCAGCGACTGCCAGCGCAGAGAAATCACGAATACGGCTGTGAAATACCATGCGCACCCGATCAGGATCGGGATGGGGTTCGCAGCCTGAAGCTGCGTCCACACTGCGGCGGGATTCAACCCGTTAAACGCGATCAGGAGGAAAATTGCGCTGACCGCAATCCCGATTACGGTAATCAGCCGTTGGCGTCCAGACATGCCGATCCTTTTGCTGTCAAATACAGCTCATTCTAGCAGTACCCACTTCTTTTTTACACGGCCCATGTCAAAAATCCTTGAGTTCAGACCGTTTTCTGCATACACTACTCCATAGTCGTTTGATGATCTGAGGATATTCGTATGAGTGACCAACCCAACGATCCGAATTGGCTGGATGAGTTTGAGGATTTGGCTAACCGCGAACTCGCCGCTGGGTCTTCGTGTGAGCAAGTCCACCCGATCGTCGAACGCTGGTATCGCGATTTGCTGCAGACCGAACCGCCGGATTCGCGCGATTCGATCATGCAGGCGATGGCGTGCCTCTCGACCGAAATCCTGTACGACACCCCGCAGGAAATGCTCGACGAAGTGCTGAAGATGGTGGATGAAGATGTACTCGCCGGGTTTATCGAGTATGTGCTGATGATCGGGCGGGCGTTTGAACGCGGCCTGCAAAACGGCGATCTTGACGATTTATAGCGATTAGCCGTGAGCAACAACCACAATTGGATACATGAATCAGACGGGGCGATCAGCTTGATCGCCCCGTCTGATTCTGGTCACCTGACACCAAAAGGGCACAGCAGGCTGTGTCCCTATGGCAAAATGCTGTATCCGGTAAATCGTCGAAGTTGGGGTTGTAGGGGCGCACGGCCGTGCGCCCCTACGAACAAGCCTTGCTGATTTGCGAACATATGCCGGACGGAGCAATAAACGCTAATCGCCACCCTAATCCCACCACTTGAAGCCGTCGGGCAGATTCTCCATGCCGGGGCCAGAGGGCAGATCTTCGAGGATGGGTGGCGGAATTTGCAGCGTCCCCGCGCTGCGCGCCCGCGCGGGCGTCGGGTGGCGCGCCTGATCGAGTTCGCGCTGCACCAGCGTGAGAATCGCGCCGAGGCCGAGGAACAAGGCCAGCGCGTTGAACACATCGCCGATCATCGGCAGCGAACTGATCACGGCGAGGATGAGCACGCCGAGCGCCAGCGCCACGTAATTCCAGCGGCCCTCCAGCCGCTCGCCGAGGAAGACGCGCAGGATCAGCCGCCCCAGCGCCAGACACACAATCACGCGCGAGATGTAGATGGCGACGAAAAAGTACGCGCCCGCGCCGCCCAACGTGATCACACCGGAGAACAGCCCGGTCGCGATGGCGAAATCGGGCAGGTTGACCGCCGCGAACAGCAGCACGATACCGACCAGCAGCACCACCACCACGAAGAGGATGGCAAACGACAAGATAAAGGTGATCAAGCCGACGCCGAGGCTCGGCAGTGGGCGGGTGCGAATGCTGTAGAGTGGATCCTGAATCTGCGCCGGGAAGAAGAACAGGCCGATGGCTCCGATCAGGATCAGGCCGATGAATTCCCGCAGCACGCGGTTGATGTAGAGGTTGACGCTCTGATTCAGGTCGGTCTGGTTGTCGAGATCGAGCGCGACGATAACCGGGTCGAACACGGGCGGATTCGTCAACTGCCCGGCAATTTCGCCTTCGCTGACCGAGCTGTAGCTCAACACGCCGTCGATCCGCGCATCTTCAGTGACGCGCAGGCCGGGCGTGATCAGATCAATGCGGAAGAGCACGTTGAACAGCGTGCTCAGGTTGCTCGCGCCAATCGAGTTGCGGTCGCCGACGCTGGCGTTCACATCGCCGCCGATTTGCCCATCGATGGCCAGCGCCGTGCCCCAAAAGCTGATCGCGCCGCCGACCGAGCCATCTTCGAGCAGTTGGTAGCCGATACTGGTGATGCTGCCGGGTACGGCGACATCTTCGAGGCGGGTGCTCAAGCTGGCGCTGATCACATCGCCGCTGAGGGTAGCACTCGGCGTCACATGCACCGATCCGCCGCCAAAATGCAGGTCGCCGTCAATGGTGCCGCTGACTTCTAACTGCCACATGAGCAGATACGCGCTGTTGCCGACTGTCCCGCTGATGCTGCCGCTCAAGGCTGCCCCAAACAGGCTGCCCGTGATCGTGCCTTCGACAATCAACTGCTGGCAGGCGACAAACACATCGCCTGTAATCGTGGTATCCGCCGCGACCGTGCAGGTATCGCCTTGAAGTATTTCCCGCGCTGACGCCAGGTTGACTTGCCCGAACAATACCATCAGCGCGACAACGATGATCAGCCGCCGCATACACGCTCCTTACCTTTCGCCTGCGATTGTAGTAAGAAGATGAGTGCTTGCCAAATCTCAATCCCGAAAAAGTAGGGTATAGGCTAGAATATGTTTAGATAGGCAACTTGCAATACCCGAAGGTAATCTGATGGCGTTGTTTGCATCTCAGTCAAAGAAGCAATCCATAGACGACACTCGAACGCGCGACAGCGTTACCCCTCTACGTCTGGTGATCCATGTGGCCGATGGTGGCCCGCAGCCCCGCGTCATCTCGCTGCCTTTGCAGAAGACCGTGACGATTGGGCGGGGCGGCGGCGGTGGCGCGGAGCAGCAGCCGGATGTGGACTTGTCGTCGTTTCGGGCACTGGAAAATGGCGTGTCGCGCTGGCACGCGCAGCTCACGCACGACGGTGACTTTCTCTCCATCGAAGATCTCGACAGCACGAATGGCACCCGGATTAACGGCTACCAGATCAGCGCGCACCGACCTTACCGCCTGCGCGATGGCGACGAAATTGAAATTGGGCGCATCCGCATGATGGTCACGGTGGTGCGCGTCCCAACCCAAGTCTAGCGCTTGGTACTGTGATGCTTTCGAAGCCCGCTCCTCGTTAGCGGGCTTTTTGTTGGATGCATAGACCCCTGTAGGGACGAGGCATGCCGGTAGCTACATAGAATAGTGTGAAGTCTTTTTGGGGGCAGCGGACGCAATTTATTGCGTCCCTACACAAAGACAGTTTTCTCGTAGGGACGCGATAAATCGCGTCCGTCGCTTCTGGCCTCACCCCTGCCCCTCTCCGTTCGGAGAGGGGAAAACGGCGTGTTTGTGAAATCCACTCTCCCTTGGGAGAGTGGATTTAGGGGTGAGGCTAATCGAATCACGCTATTCTGCACACTTAAGGGCATGCCTCGTCCCTACAATTAAGAACCACCCTCTGATAGAGCTTTCACGGCAGGACAGTTTTAACATTGGCAACCATTGAGGCGTTGGTTTGAGGGAAAACAGATTGTGTAGGGATGCGCAACGGCGCGTCCGTTTTGCCCACAATCCGGCGGACGCCCCGTTGGGCGTCCCTACATTGGTTCGATTGTTAAAAGTGTCCTGTCCTCAAGATAGAGCTGGGGGCTGGAGTCGAAAAGCACGCTGACCCCAAACGCTGATTTGCCGCATTTCTTCGTTTAGCGGTATTATGGACTCCATTTGCTGCTCTCGGAGTCGTTATGCTTCGTAGTTTTACGGATCGCGTTTTAGGCGGGGTGTGCGCGGGGTTAGCCGCCGCACTGCGCATTAATGTCTGGCTGATGCGCCTGCTGTTTGGGCTGTTGACCGTCGTCAGCGGCGGCGCGTTCGCGCTGGTCTATGTGCTCCTCTGGTGGCTTGTCCCCCAGGAATCGCTGAGTGCCCGGCGGCGCGGTTTCCCCACCATCATCGCCGTGCTGTTGTGCGCGCTGACTTTGGCGGCGTGGTTTGGCCGGGAGTCGCTGCGCGCACCCTCCGGTGAACCGCTCTTCTGGGCGGCGGGAGCGGTCATCCTGAGCGCGGTCTTCTTCCTGAGGCAGATCGTATGAGCATTCGCCGCAAAACTAATCCCCTGTGGGGGCTGATTGTTCTCGCTGCCGCGCTGATTGTACTGGCGCGTACGCTTGGCCTGCTGCCGGAAACCGTCTTCGATTTGATCCTGCGTGCCGCGCCCGTCCTGCTGGTGCTAATTGGCGCGTCGTTTGTCCTGCAAGACCGCCTGCCATTCAGCGGGTTGATCGCGCTGCTGCTGAGCGCGGTCGTCGTCGCGGTGATCGGCTTCACGGCCTATTCCACGCGCGAGGGTCAAACCCGCGAAGACACGCGCCAGCCGATTGAACAGGCCATCGCGCCGGAAATCACGCTGCTGCGCATTCGCATCAGCGCATTGGCGACGGGTGTTGACATCCTGAGCGGCGAGGCAGGACGCGTGACGGGGGAATTCCTCGGCAGCGTCGACAACCGCGTCGACGTGCGCTATGAACAGCTCGGCGATAATTCCGCGACGCTCACGCTGCGTGAAACCGAACCGGATGAGTTCCCGCGCCTAGAGGCGGTTGGGCGAGGGACGCTGCGCCTGACGCTGCCCGTCGGCGTGCCGCTCGATGTAGAACTGCTCGGTCAGGATGGCAGCGTTGTGCTCAATATGAGTGGAACGAGCCTCGAACGCCTCAACGTGAATACGCGGCGCGGCGAAGTTGTCGTCACGCTGCCGGAATACGAACCACTGTTTTCCGAGCAAAACGAACTGCTCGGCACGCTCACCACGCAGCAGGGCGATCTCACGCTGTTCATCCCAGCGACCGTCGCCGCGCGGCTGGAACTGGATCGCGGGAACAGCGGCCTCGACCCGCAGCATGACCCGAACGTCTACAACTACCTCGTGGTCGGCGATGTGCTGGAATCGCGCGAGATCAATACCGCGGCCATCACGGTGCGCTATGCGGTCGTCGTCCCTGCCGGGCGCATCCGCGTCGAAGTGCCGGGCTGAGAGTTTTCGCCTGTTAGTTCGTCGGGGCGCACATCGCTGCGCCCTGACTCTTCCCCTGACCAGATGTAAATTTGCGGTTAAGTTTCTCGACAAGCCTGACTAACTGCGCTATACATGCGCCAAACACACAGTCGAGGGACTCATGGCGTGGCGCTTGCATCTGACTGACCGGATCGTTCGCAGAATTGATGTGCTGGCTGGGAAACCGAATTTGCTGGCGGCGTGGACGAGCACGGATCGCGTCTACTTTATGGAATTGCAGAACGGCGGCAAGCTGACTGAACTGCAAATTCATCCCCCCAAGACGCGCGCGACCGCCATGTGGGGCGTGTTCCTCAAAACCCTGCATGCGCCCAACGGCATCTGGCTGCCGCTGGTCAAAACCGCCCAAGCGACCATTTATCAGGTAGCCGACGGCCAGCAGCGGCTCTATCGGGTCTCCGAGTCTGAACTGCTGCTCGAAGCGCAGGGCGTCGAGATGCGCCTCGCCGCCGATGAACCGTTCGTCGCGGTGGCCTTTGATGGCGCGCTCACCGCTGGGCTGGATCGCGCGGGCGCGCTGCACTACTATCGTCAAGGGGTGCATACCGCCTCTGTCAACACGCCGCTGCGCCTCACCGACGAACTGCAGCCGCATCTGGCGATCATTGAGGGCGGGACGGGCGTGTTCGTCTCGGATGGTGATCAGATTTTGCTGTTCGACGGAGATGGAGAGTTGGTCAAGCGGGTGGCGACAGGCTATACGCTCGGTGCGTTGGCGTGTTCTCCGGATGGCTCGTTTCTGGCAACGGGCGACCTCGACTCGAATATGATCCGCGTGTACGACGGGCGGCGGCTCGTGCCGACCCATCAGCGTTTCGCGGTCGAACTGCTGGCGGATGCCAAGAAAACGCAGTCGATCAGCTCAGCGCTGGCGGCGAACACCGCTGTGGGCACGCTGGCGATCACCAACAAAGGGGTGCTTGTGTTTGCGATGTCGGGAATGCTGTGCGCGACCAACCTCACGCGCATGATCACCATGCCGAGCGTGAAGGTCTCCAGCTCAGCCGAAAGTTAGAAGCCGCCTTCGACCAGCGCGCGCTGCGGGAACACCATGCGTTCAGGGACAATCCAGCCGCGGGCGAGCGCCGCTTGATTGGCGCGTTCGAAGTCGGCGTGCAGGTCACGCACGAGACGCGCCTGCGCGTTGGCCGGTTCCAGTGAGAACATGACCGCCGTCGCCGCGAAATCCCCGACTGCCAGCAGCAGCCAGTTGTTTTCGCCGACCTGTTTGCGACCGAGCGCCTGCTTAGGGCGATCTTTCATCAGCCAGACGGCTTTGAGCAGCGGCGTGATGACCGCGTTTTCCGGGGCTTGCTTACCGCCCGCCATGATCGGCTGCGGGCTGCTGCGGTGGTACACACAGAAATACAGCGTTTGCGCTTCAAAGTGATGGCGTAGGAAGCCCGTTTGTCCCTTCACGCCGATCACCTGTTTCCACGCTTCGCTTTCCGGGTTGCGTTCGAGCAGCCGTTCGATGATGGT
Source organism: Anaerolineae bacterium (assembly GCA_041916315.1). Classification (GTDB taxonomy): domain Bacteria; phylum Chloroflexota; class Anaerolineae; order Aggregatilineales; family Phototrophicaceae; genus Flexifilum. The sequence continues at coordinate 12,808 of JAYRZU010000090.1, read as the reverse complement.
GCGCTGTTCGCTGTAGCGCTTATACATGGCGTTGAACTGCGCGCGGTTGATTTTGCCCTGCGCGAACTCATCGGCGATGAGCTCCATCTTCTGGCGGATAGCGTTGAGGGCGCTGGTCGGCGTCGTCGGCGTTTCAACCTCCGGCGGGAGCGGTTGGGTCGGCGTGCGGGGACGCGACGTCGTGGTCGTTGGCGCGGTCGGGCGAATCGGTGAGCGCAGCGAGTCGGGCGGTTGATCGGGACGATTCGATTTGGGGTCGTTCACAGCGCACACCTGTCATGTTACAAAAAGATCGCTTTTCCTCATTATAGCCAGATTCGCTATACTTACTGTCAATGAATTGTGGATAGATTGATATGACTTTTCGACCACAGCATGTTGGCTTGTACTTCACACGTGACCATGTCACGGCGGCACGCCGGGATCGCGACCGTGATCCGCTGCGCGCGGCATACCTGATGCTCAATGATCGCGAACAGACCGGTTCGGAGGTTGCGCTGTGGGGCGCGTTCCGCTACCGCTTCAATGAAGACGAACGCGCGGGCGAGATCGCTGCGCAGGCACTGATGCGCGCCATCGATATAGCTCCGTCTGACGACCTGACCTATCTCGACACGGTCGCACAAACGATCATGTTCGTGCAGGCGTTTGAGATGCTGCGCGATCACCGCGCGCTGAGCTATGCAGAACAGGTGCGCTTTCTCAATACGCTGCAAATGCGTGTGACTGAGCTCAGCCAAAGTCCGTATAAGGATACGCAGGTCGAAAACCTGTGGATGGCGCTGCTCGTCATGGCGACGGGCGTGGCCGTCGAACATGAAGACACTTTCAAGCTCGGCGTCGAAGTCTACGAGCGGACGATTCGCGATGAAGTGTCGCCGCGGGGTTTCATCCCCAAAGCGGTGCAGGGCAATGATGGCGGCAGCCTGTATCGCCAGATCCTGTCTTCATCGGCGCTCGTGCTCATGGCCGAATTGGCGCACAACGCCGGGGTCGATCTGTGGAACTTTTCGGTGCGCGGCGTCTCCGTCGTCACCACGGCGCTCTACCCGATCTATTACTTCTACACGCCCGAGAAGTGGCAGTGGGACAAAGACCTCACCGCCGACGAAACGCAGATGCTGTTCCGGCGCTACGGCGGCTATCTGGAAATGCTTAATCGGCACACCCGCCACCGCGATCTCAAACCGGTGCTGGAAGATCTGCGCCCGATCTACAACCCGCAGGGCGGTGGGCTCACCACGCTGTCGCATGGGCTACCGGTCAAACGCGGCTTGTTTGGGTAAAGCCCACCCCACCCCCAGCCCCTCCCCGAATTCGGGGAGGGGAGCCTGCCTTGTACGCAAAACCGCTTCTCTCCCCGGATGACCTATGGTTCACGTCCGTGTTCGCTGATACGCCCAGCCTGATTTGGTTTACGCCGTCCGCTTGTCAGAAGATGGTTATCCATTGCTTGCACGCGCAACTTTATGCGGGTTTGCTCGTAATTAAGGATAGTGTGCGGCTCGGGTGGGGTATAATGGCGTGGGACGGCGTGCAATAGCGGGGGTCAGGGGCATGAGTTCGCTCGAAGGGCAAACGCTCGGTCAGTATCGTGTGATCGCGCAAATGGGGCACGGGGGGATGGCGACCGTATTCAAGGGCTATCACCCGCGGCTGGATCGCTTTGTCGCGATCAAGATGATGCATCAGGCTTTCCAGGAAGATAAGAACTTCCTCGCCCGCTTCGAGCGTGAAGCACAAATCGTCGCCCGCCTCGATCACCCGCATATTGTCCCGGTGTTCGACTTCGCCGATTTTGAGGGGCGTCCCTACCTCGTCATGAAGTATATCGAGGGGCGCACGCTCAAGGGCGTGCTGGAAGACCAGCCGCTCGCCATGAGCGACATCCTCAACCTGATGCCGCGCATCGCCGACGCGCTCGATTACGCGCATCGGCAGGGGGTGCTGCACCGCGACATCAAGCCGTCGAACATCATCATCGATGTGAACGGCACACCCTACCTGACCGATTTCGGTCTCGCGCGCATGGCGCAGTTGGGCGAAAGCACGCTCAGCCATGACATGCTGCTGGGCACGCCGCACTATATTTCGCCTGAACAGGCGATGGGCAGCCGCGAACTCGATAACCGCACGGATATCTACTCGCTTGGCGTGGTGCTGTACGAGCTGGTCGTCGGGCGGGTGCCGTTCAGCGCGGATACGCCCTTCGCCATCATTCACGATCACATTTACCGCCCACTGCCCGAACCCGCCAAGGTCAACCCGGAGATCACGCCGGAAGTCTCGGCGGTGCTGGAAAAGGCGTTGGCCAAATCGCCTGCTGACCGTTACGCGACAGCCACCGAGTTAGTGACGGCCTTCAAAGCGGCGGTCGAAACCTCGGGCATGGCGACGCTCAACCCGAACCGCGTCCATATCGCCTCGGATTCACTGCTGGAAATGCGCCGCGCCGAAGACAACGCGACCGAATTGCTCAGCAATATGGGCAAGCCCAAGCGTGACCAGGCGGCCTCGATCCCGGCGGCTGGCCCCGTATTACCAACGCCCCCGATGCCACCCGTCCCGCCGACTCCGCCGAAGCGCGTGGTCGTCGAATCCTCCTTCGATTTTGCCGATGTGGGCAAAGCCATCGAAAAGGCGGGCGAGGCCATCGGCGATGCGTTTGAGAGCTGGAACGAGAAGAATATCGAATACGAACTCGCGCCGTATGAAACCGAAGAAACGCTGCGCAAGCGCATTGAAGCGCGTTTCAAGAAGCGCGGTGAATTCATCGGGCATCTGGTCGCGTATGGTGTGGTGAATGCGCTGCTGTGGGTCATCTTCAGCGCGGCGGGCGGGTTCAGCTTTATCAGTAACGATGCTGACTTTCTGCAGTGGATGCAGTTCCCGTGGCCGCTGATCGTGTCGCTCGGGTGGGGCGCAGGACTCGCCGCGCACATGTTCGAGACCTATTTCGCGACCGGGAGCCGCGACGAACGGCGTTATCAGGCGATTCGTACTGAACTCCGCCGTCAATATCCTGACGGTTGGGGACGCGTTGACCGCCGCGAGTTGAAGAAAATTCGCCGCCGCGTCGAAAAGCCGTTCAAGAAGCGGGCGGAATTCTTCGAACATGCCGCCGTGTACGTCATGATCAATGCTATGTTGTGGCTCATCTACACCCTCGGCGGCAGCTTGCCCGATATTGGCGAAGCCGTGAACATCTTCCCGTGGCCCTTGATCGTATCGCTGGGTTGGGGCGTTGGGCTGGCGGTCAACTTCGCCGAGATGGTGACGACTTCCGGACGCGAACGGGCGATTCAGCGCGCCATTGAACAGGAATACGGGCGCAAGCGCAAGAATGATGAGTACGTGCCGGAAGACGACGATGAACTGCTGGACAGCCGTCCCGCGCGCCGCGTTCGTTTGACTGAAGATGGCGAACTCACCGAGAGCATGGCCGTCGAATGGGAAGAAGAAGACAAGCCCAAACGTTCTAGACGCTGAGGCGGCGCTTCCCCGACGCTACAACCTAAGACGGATGCAGGTCAGCCGATTCTCGTGTAACATGGTTGTAATTCAACACGAGGACAAGCGAGTCATGCCACGACAGATTTTGCCGTTAGAAGCCAGCAAACGAAACATCTTCGCAACCCGCAAGGGCTTACTGATCGTTCTCTGGGCGGTGCGCCAGTATGGCCCGCTCAGCTTTTGGGATCTCTACAAAATCATCTTCGGGCATGATTTTTACGAGGAACAGCGGCGGCAAGGCGGCACGGGTCGTCTGAACAGCGGTGAAGATCAGGTGAAAGCCGCGCGTATGGTCAGTCGCTTTGGGGCGAATGGCCAGTTCAAGATCATGCTGGAAGGCACGATCACCACGCTCCAGCGCAGCGAACTGCTCAACGTCGAGTATGGCGAAAACGATCGCTCGGTCGAAACCATGATGATCAGCGTGCCGCCGATTCTCGCGGCCCTGCAAACCATCTTTCGCATCAGCCTGACCGAATTTGTGACCGCGTCCGGCGAATTTGTCGCCTCATATCCGATTTTTGGCGAGCCGCTCGCGCCCGCCGACGACAAATGGGCGGAAGCGTTCGTCATCATGCCGTTCGACCCGTCGATGAAGGTGGTGTACGACGAACATCTCGTCCCGGTGGCGAACCGCCTCGGCATCACGATCAAGCGCGGCGATGCGTTCTTGTCGTCGCAGTCGATCATCGACGAGGTGTGGTCGGCCATCTACCATTCGGACATCTGCATCGCCGACTGCACGGGGCGTAACGCCAACGTGATGTACGAACTGGGGATCGCGCACACGCTCGGTCGTCCGGTGATCCTCATCTCCCAGTCGGTGGCGGACATCCCGTTCGACATCAGCCACCGCCGCATCATCACCTACAGCCTCGACAACCTCGACGAACTGGATAAAAACATCACCGCGGTCATCAAGAGCGAACTCGGCTACGGGGAGTAGGTTGTAGATCGCCTCACGCCCAACCCCTCTCCGAGCGGAGAGGGGAGCCACCACTCGTTTCCAAGTCAAATTTGTTTTGGTAGGGACGCAATACGTTGCGTCCCTTTCCGTTTTTAGCTCGCTGGGTTGTGCAGTTGGCACGCGCCGTTCTCGCACACTTGCGCGCCGACCAGCTTGTTGATGCGGTAGCGATTGCGCGCGATCACTTTGTAGACCTGATCGCCGAGCCAATCCACGCCGGGGACGTGCAGCAGCAGCCAGATCGGAAACCCGAGCGGCAGTTCACGCAGCAGGCGGCGCACGCCCTTAAAACCACCGAGCATCTGCCCGTCGCTGGTCATCGTATGCATTTGACCGAATGCCGCATTCCAGTCGAGATCGGGATAGCGCTGGTGCACCGTCTCCCACTTCTGCAAATCGAGAAATTCCACACGCTGCAGCCAATCCAGCGCATTGATGATCCGCTTGGATTGCCGGCAGAGCACGCAGTTGCCATCGTAAATCGCTGTGACCATCTGTCACCACTCCATCAGTCTCAGGTTTTTATATTACACTTCTTGTTGCGATATGGCGGGTTTTATCATCCCGGTCTCAGATTCACGCAACCCGGCAGCGCAGGCGGCGTATATAATGGGCAGAGAAACACGAGAGGAAAACGCCTGTGAGCGATCAACCGGAAATCCAAGCCGACGACCTGTCGCCGCTGCCCCACACTGACACCGTTTACGAGACTCCTCCTCGGCGGCAAAAGCGCGGCTGTGCGCCGTATATCCTCGGCGGGATGGGCTGCCTGCTTTTCATCGTCGTGATTCTCGGGGCGCTCATTTTCTTCACGGGGTCGACGCTCACCAATGTGATCGGGAGTATCGGCGGTTTAGTGGGCGTGCAGCAGTTCAGTGCGCCGCCGGAAGCGTCGATTGTCTCGTCGCAGACCATCGTGCAGGGGATTCAACCGCTCGGGCAGTTGGTCAGCGTGAGCGTGCAGTTGGCGAAGGCCGGGGTGTTCGTCGGCGTGGGGCAGGGTGTGCTGAACGTGTGCGGCTACTCGGCAAATCACGCTGTACAGGGGGCGGTCGAAGCGGGCATCGACCTGATGCAGATCGGCGAAGATGATGTGCGCTTCGACGCGGCGCGTGACGTCTATGTCATCACCATCCCCGCGCCGCAGTTGACGAGCTGCCGCGTCGAGATGATCGACCAGTATGACGAGTCGGTTTCGACTTGCAATCCGGATTGGGATGGGGTGCGCCAACTGGCCCAGTATCAGGCTCTCACCGATTTCCGGGAGGACGCCATTGAAGGCGGCATCCTCACCCGCGCAGAGACGGAAACGCGCTTCGTGCTGGCAAATTTCGTGCGTTCACTGACCGGACGCAGCGTGGAGATCGTCTTTGAGCCGCCGACCGGAGAGACTATTTACCCCCCGTCGTGCGTGCCCGAAATCCCGACCGGCTGGCGTTTCGACACGCAGAACAATCACTGGACGAAATAGCCTGGTTTTCAGTTCACAGTCGACAGTTCACAGTCAAGCAGCCCCTAACTGTGAACTGTCAACCGTGAGCTTTTAGCACACGCTAACGCGCATCGAGAACTGCGTCGGTTTGAGCGTCATGCCCGCTTCGATGTCCAGCAGCGGCGGTGTCATGGAGTTCAACTGCCAGCGTCCGACAATCCCCGCGAGCAGCAGCGTGCTCACCGTCGTGACGAACGATTCTTCCAGCGCGGCGCGCACCCCCGCCCCAAAGGGCATATAGCTGTAGCGATTCAACCGCTTCTCGTAACCTGCCGAAAAGCGTTCCGGCATAAAAGCTTCCGGGTTGATGAACTGCTTCGGGTTATGGTGCAGCGCGTAGGGGCTGACAAAGATCGCGCTGCCGGACGGCACGAAGTACTTGCCGACCTGCGCCTCGCGCGTTGCCTGCCGGGTGATCACCCACACGGGCGGGTAGAGGCGCAGCGTTTCGCGGATGACCATCTCGGCATAGGGCAGCTTATCGAGATCGGCGGCATTTGGTAAACGTCCGCCCAGGGCTGACCGAACTTCCCGTAAGAGTTCCGCTTCCGCATCGGGGTTGCTGGCCAGCAGATGCAGCGCCCACGCCAGCGTGTTGGCGACAATCTCCGTCCCCGCATGAAACAAAAGCAGCATTTCGTCGACGGCCTGCGCGTCGTTGACGTAGTGCAGTCGTTCAAACAGACCGCAGCGCCGATCCGCGATCAGGTCGGCGATAGCGTCTTTGAGGGCGCTGTGCGCTCGTCCGCAGCCGCGCCGCGCCCCGACCGGCAGCCACGCCGGGATGAGCGGCGATTCAAAGCGGCGGTCGGCGAGCGGTTGGCTGAAGCCGACGCTTTCACGCAGGCCAGCGGGCGCTTCGTCGCGTTCAAACAGGAGCTGCGCGGTCATGCGGGCGGTCATGGTCTTGAGGTGGGTGGGCAGTGAGACCACATCGTCGGGACACCAGCCGAGCAGGTTAACGGCACTGGAGATCTGATCGGCGAAGTCGTACAGCCAGCGGGGATCGTAGGCGGCTTTGGCGCGATCCCGCCCGGTGAGCTTGTCTTTGGGCGGGAACAGGTCATGACCCATGGCGCTGTTCAGCGTCTTGAAATAATTCGGGCGGTCGGTGAAGCGTTCAGGCGCTTCGACCAGCACATAGTGCGCCTCACGCGGATTATTCACCAGATACGCGTGAGTCGGGCCGAAGCGGAAATGCACGAGCTCGCCATACTGCAAGGGCGACTCGGTCAGGGCGCGAAACGGGTTGTTCGCAAACAGGGGCGCATCGCCAGCGATGAAATGCTTCTGCGGGCCGGGCGGAAAAAAGGCATCCATACACAGCCTCAAACTTGTGTTACAGTCGTCTCCGATTACTGTAACATGAAGATAGGGGCATGAGTGTTGAGAAAAGCATCCAAGTGAACAGTTATCAGTTGACAGTTCACAGGGAAGGCTTCGTTCAGCATGTTCGTAGGGGCGCACCGCCGTGCGCCCCTACAATCCCACCGTCGACCATTTACCGGATACCGCATTTAGAGAGTGAGACCAATGCAAACTGTGAACTGTAAGCTGATAGCTTGTTTCTAGTACGCTCCGGAGCGGAGCAGCACGCGTGGAATGGTCATGAAGAGGATTTGCGCATCCAGTCCCACCGACCAGTTCTCGATGTAGTAGATGTCCATCAGGCACATTTCGTCGAAGGGGACTTCGCTGCGCCCGCTGATCTGCCACAACCCGGTCATGCCCGGCTTGACCTGCAAGCGCTGCAAGTGCCACGCCTCGTACAGCGAGACTTCATCGGGCGTAGGGGGACGCGGTCCGACGAGGCTCATCTGCCCGGTGAACACGTTGATCAGGTTGGGGAGTTCGTCGATGCTCAGCTTGCGGATCACGCGCCCGACTTTGGTCACACGTGGATCATCTTTGATTTTCGGGTGGCGCGGATCAAGCTCGTGCGTTTTGATCAGGTCGGCGTGCAGCTTATCCGCATCGGGAATCATGCTGCGGAATTTGATCATGTCGAATTCGCGCCCGTTTTCGCCCACGCGACGCTGCTTGTAGAAGACCTTGCCATTGTCCTCCAACCGAATCGCCAGCGCGACCAGCCCGAACATGAGCAGCAGCAGCGGTGACGCTGCCCCGATAAGGATTAAGTCCATGGCGCGCTTGATCAGGCGGTTGCTGCCTTTGAGCGGCACATGCCCGTTGACGCGCAGCAGTGGGATGCCGTCGAGGTTTTCGACCTGCACCTGCTTGAGGTTAAGTTGAAAGACTTCCGGCACCACGCTCACTTCGACGCCGCGCTGCTGGCAGATGCGGATCATCTTGAGGATCTGGTCGTGGTGCGTCCACGCCAGCGTGATCACTACATGATCGACGTGATATTCGCGCAGCACACTGGCGAGATTATCCAGCCCGCCCAAGCCCTTGAGGCGACCGAGATCGACGCTGCCGTCCCCTTCATTTTCGCCGAGGTAACCAATCGGCAGGAAGCCCTGTGCCCGCCGCGCGACCATCGTGCGCAGCACCGAGCGACCAATTTCGCCGCCGCCGACCACCAGCACGCGCTGTACGCCGATTCCGCGCGCCCGCAGGCTCGCCTGGATGGTGCGGCGCACGACGCGCGCGAGTGCCAGCAGCACAATCGTAATGGCCGCGACGTACAGGATCATCAAACGGCTGAAGACGAGCGGCTGAAACGCGAAACTGATCGCCAGCAGCACGACCGTCGCATTAGTCACGCCGTTGAGGATGGTGTAGCTTTCGTCGAGCCAGGAGCGCCCGCGAATATTTTTGTACAGGCCGCTGCCGCGGTAGTTGAGATACAGCCAGATAATGTAGACGATGGCGTAGGGGAGGTAAGGTTCGAAGGGCGCGCGATTGAATTCCAACACGGGCGCGATCAACTGTAGTTCGTAGCGGACGAAATAGGCGATGCCGAAGGCCGCGAAGGCCAGCAGCGCATCGACCGTCGGCATGAGCCACGGTTTTTCGAGCCATGACGTTGTGGGGCGCACGTCTTTAGTCGCCATGTAGGGCTTTCCGATAGCTTTCAATTGTTTTGTCGGCGGTCGCTTGCCACTGGAAACGCGCAGCTTGGATGAGACCGCGTTCCCGGGCGGTGTTCCGCCATTGGGTATCGTCCACCGCACGGCGCAGCGCTTCAGTCCACGCGCTGACCGCTTGCGGTGCGAGCGTCAATCCGGCGTCTCCGGCAACTTCGGGCAGCGATGAGGCGTCGGACACGATCACGGGAGTGCCGCACGCCATCGCTTCGAGGACGGGCAGCCCGAAGCCCTCAAATACCGACGGATAGATAAACGCTTCCGCCGAATTGTACCAGAAGCGCAGTTCGTCGGCAGGGATGAAACCTGGAAACTGCACCCATGACCCGAGATTGTGACGTTCGACAGCGGCAAAGATAGGATCATAATCCCAACCCTTGCCGCCGCCGAGGATCAGCGGCAGCCGCTGGTGGACAGGCAGCGCAGCATAGGCGTCGAGCAGCACGGTGAGGTTCTTGCGCGGTTCCAGCGTGCCGATGAACAGCCAGAACCGTTCCGGCAGATTTTTCGCCTGTTTGAAGGCGGCAATCTCGCCAGCGGGCAGCGGGTAAAAGCGGGCCGGGTCGTAACCGGGCTGCGCGAGATCAATTTTGGCGGCGGGAATGCCTAACGAGCGTTCCACATCGTGCCCGGTCGATTGGCTGATGACTTGCACGCGGCGCGCGCGGCGGCAGGTCACGCCGGTGAACAGGCGCAGATACAGGCGGCGGGCGGCGGGCAAGCGTTCCGGATAGTGAATGAAGCTGAGATCGTAGACGGTGACCACCATCGGCGTGACGAGCGGTAGCGGCGCGACGAACGCCAGCGCGTGATACAGGTCAAAGCCGCCGAGCTGCCACGGCTGCAGCGCCTGTTCCCACACGATACGACGCAGCGGTGACTCCGTGTCGAGACGCGAACGGCGCAGATCCACGCCGTCGATCTGCATGTGGTTGGCCGCGCCGACGAACGCCGTAAAGCGCCAATCCTCACGCGGGAGGTGGCGCAGCAGTCCGTGAATGTATCCGTGAATTCCAGCCGAGCGGTAACCCGCCGAACCGGAGAGTAGATGAGCGTTGAGTCCGATGTGCATGGGCGGACATTATAGCAGATTTGCTGATGACCTCATGCTGCTGGTGTGCCTTTGCCCCTCGCCTTCTGGCGAGGGGCGGTTGAGCGTCAGCAAAACGGGGTGAGGTGGCCTTACTCCATCGGGGTGACTTCGATGTACAGCATGTCTTTGCCGCGCATTCGGTTCATCAGGTCAAACATGCGCTTCTGCCAGCCATACTTCTGATTAAGCGCCGCCTTGGCCTCACTGACTTGATCCGGGGGGAGAATCCGAGCCATCGCCTCGACCGCCGCGCCCAGCAGGTCACCGCGGCTTGTACACGGGGCAACCTCTACCTGCGCGTTGTTCCGTATCCGTTTGACTTTGCCCGCGTTGGCCTGAGTCATTACGTACACCTTCTTGGCATCGCCCGCAAACCAGACTGGCGTTGGCACAGGTTCGCCCGTCTTGCGGAACGTCGTCAGGCACATGAAGGCTTGTCCACTCAGCGATTTGAAGGGCATTGTCCTCTCTTTCAACATTGATGCCTCTATGACCACAATTTGGCTTTAGCCTATCCTTTTTGTACTATATGTGGCCTTAGACAAAGCTGAGAAAACCTGATGAGTCTTTATTCAACAATCTCTGCTGACAATGCTTCTCAACTCTCACAGTTAATCGCTGTGCAGTGTGGCTTCATTACGCAGGTCGCCTGGTCAGGCCGCGGAACGGCGCTCGGGGTTAGCCACGGCAGCGGCGTGTGGCTGTGGAATGGCGGGTTTGGTGGCGAGCCGGATCGCCAGATTACGTCGGAGACGCCGATTAAGGGCTTTGCGTTCAGCCCCGATGGAACGGCGATGGTGACGGCGGGCGCGGATATGACCGTCCGCTTGTGGATGACTCATCTTGACCGCCCGCTGTTCATCCTGCGTGGTCACGGCGACAGCGTGAATTCGGTCGCCTTCAGCCCCAATGGGCGCATGATTGTGTCCGGCGGCGGCGACCGCGAAGTGCGCCTGTTCGACATGCGCGAAAGCGTGAAATCCACGCCGATGCCCGGTCACACCGACGAGATCACGAGCGTTGCCTTCGGCTTGAATGGCAAAGTTGCGGCTTCGGGCGCGCGTGACATGACGATCCGCGTGTGGGACACCGATCACTGTACGCTGCGCTACGTGCTGGATCAACCCGACTGGGTGCGCGATCTCGCCGTCAGCCCGGATGGCAAGGTGCTGGCCTCCGCCTGCAAGGGCGGGATCGTCAGCTTCTACGAACTGGAGACGGGCAAGAACGTCGGCATGATCAACGCGCACATCGACGGCACGGATGCGGTCGCGTTCAGCCCGGACGCGTCACTGCTGGCGACGGGTGGGCGCGATGGGTTGGTCAAGGTGTGGGAACTGGCGACGGGCAAACTGCTGGTCGAACTGGCGGGGCATAACAAGCCCGTCCTCACGGTGACGTTCAACCCCTCCGGCACGTTGATCGCCAGCGGATCGGGCGACAACACCGTCCGCGCGTGGAGCGTGCCGCAAAACTAGCCTCACCCCTCGCCCCTCTCCCACGGGAGAGGGGAATTTCCGCTAATCCATATCAAAATAGGCTTCGAGGACTTGACGGGCGATGGGGGCGGCGATTTCCGACCCCTGACCCGCGGTTTCGACCATCGCCACGACGATGATCTCCGGGTTGTCACGCGGGGCGTAGCTGGCAAACCACGCATGCGAGGGGGTGCTCGGACCGCCGGCCTGCGCCGTGCCCGTCTTGCCGCACACGCCGATGCTTTGCAGCGGTGAATTGCGGAACACGAAATCCGCCGTGCCGCCTTCGCGTGTCACATCACACAAGCCCTGCCGGATCATCGCCAGCACGTCCGGTCGCAGTCCGGTGGGCGTCAGTTCCGTGATGGTCGCCGGGGTGATCGAATCGCCGAGCAGGCCGGTGCTCTCCACAAGATACGGCCGCGGCAGATCGCCGTCGTTGGCAATCGCAGCGAACCAGCGCGCGACTTGCAGCGGCGTCACCCCCATGAACCCCTGACCAATCGCCATGTTGACCGACTCGGAGAACGTCCACGTTTCGCCGCGTACCGTGCGCATCCAATCGGGATCGGGGATGAAGCCCGTCTCTTCGATCAAATCCGTCAGACCCGAACTGCCGCCAAATCCCAACCGCGTAGCGTAGCTGGGGAGAATCCACGGATCCACCTGATCTAGCTGGTAGCCGACTTCGTAGTAGTACGGATTGCACGAGTGCGTGAGTGACTGGGGCAGCGTGAGCGTGCCGTGACCATCGTTCCAGTCATAGCGCGTGATGTCGCGATTCCAGATGCCGACGCACGTATATCGTTCGTCCAGCGCGTAGACGCCGCTGTCCGCCACCGCGGCGGCGGAGACGGTCTTCATGACCGAGCCGAGCGGATAGACACCCTGCACCGGGCGGTTGACTTCCGGGTGCGCCGGATCGGACTGGTAGCGTTCGATCAACCGGGAGGCGGCTTCGCGTCCCATAGTCGGGAAAGTGTTGTAGGCGTTGTTATCGAAGAACGGGTAGCTGACCATCGCGCGAATCGCGCCCGTGTTCGCGTCCATGACGATGACCGACGCGCCGAGTGAGTTATCGGCCCAGCCACCGCGCGCTTGGCGGTACGTTTCCACGAGGATGCGCTCGACAGTGGCCTGCAGCTCACTGTCGAGCGTGAGCCACAGACTTTGCGCGGGCTGCACCGCGACGCGCGTCAGCTCGCGGATCACCTG
>JAYRZU010000089.1:0-332385 GCA_041916315.1 Anaerolineae bacterium | reverse complement strand
GTCCCCCCGCCCTTAATGGGGGGTGGGGCGGGGGGGGGGGTCGGAAACAGCGGACACTACATGAGTCCACCGTAAGCGTTGTATATGCACCGGCCGTTGCGGATTGACGGGGGGAGTCACCACCGTTATACTAAGATCATGTCGGTAGGTTGTTGGCGGTTGGCTCGAACTGGGCCCTACGCGGCGGGACGGTTCGAACCGTGTCAGGGTCGAGAGACAGCAGCACTAAGGGCTGAAACCCGGGTGCCGTAGGTTTCCCGGTTTGAGCCAAGCGTCAACAACCTGTTTTTATTTGTGGGTGACTGCGTTGGATCGATCGACCCCTCCCACGCTGCCCAAAGCGCCCGGCAGCCTCCCAACCGAACCCCGGCGCCCCGCCGGATTGCGCTCACGCGCCCTGCTCCCCCTCTTCATCGCTCTCAGTGTCGCCGCGATCACATCGCTTGGTCTGTTGATCGGCCTGGTCATCCTGTTGATGTCAACTGTGCCCGTGACCGTCATTGTCGACGGCGAGGCGACGCAGGTTACCTCACGGGCCGCCGATGTCGCGGGCGTGCTGACCGAGCGCGGCATCCTCATCAACGAAGGCGACCTCATCACGCCACCGCTCGACAGCCCATTAGCCCCTGATCTGGTGATTTCCATTGCCCGCGCGCGCACCGTCTTCCTGATCGTCGATGGCAGCACGACACCACTGTGGACGCCGCTCACCAATCCCGCCGAAATTCTGCAAACGGCGCGCGTGAGCGTCAGCGCTGACGACCGCATCGACATCGACGGGACGCAGGCGCAGCTTGCCGATCTTACGCGCTGGCCGGTGCCCGTGAGCGCGTTGGCCGTGCGCCACGCGGTCGACCTCACCATCAACGATGGCTCTGACGCGCAGACGCTGCGCACGACCGCGCTCACCGTCGGCGACGCGCTGTTCGAAGCGGGCATCACCCTGTATCTCTCCGACCGCGTCTACCCGGATTTGAATGCGCCCGCAACCGACGCGCTCAGTATCACGATTGAACGCGCGCGCCCGATCAACATTATCGCGGATGGCGAGACGATCCAGACGCGCACGCAGGGGGCGACCGTCGGCGACGCGCTGAGCGACGCGGGTGTAACGCTGGTCGGGCTGGATTACAGCATTCCTGGTGAAGCTACGGAGCTCCTACCGGGCATGTCGGTACGTGTCATCCGCGTGAGCGAAGCGATCACCAGCACGGATACCCCGATTCCCTACGAAACCGTTTATCAGGCCGACTCGACGCTGGAACTCGATCAGCGGCGGGTGCTGCAAACGGGCGCAAACGGCGTTCAGTCAACACGGGTGCGGGTACGCTACGAGAACGGCATCGAAGTCGAGCGCGTTGACGAAGAAACGGTCATCACGCAGCCGCCTACCAACCATGTGATCGCCTACGGCACGAATGTCGTCGTTCGTACCATAGACACGCCGGAAGGCCCGCGTGAATATTGGCGCAAGCTGCGCATGTACGCGACCAGCTACCACCCCATCAACGGCGATAACATCACGGCGACTGGCGCGGTCTTGCAGCAGGGCATCATCGGCGCTGACCCGGATGTTTTGCCCTACCACACGCAGATCTACGTGCCGCGCTACGGCGTCGGCTCGATTGAAGACACGGGCGCGGAACGCCACGACCCGATGTGGGTCGACCTTGGCTACACCGAGGCGGACTGGCGCTCGTGGTCGGGTTATGTCGACGTCTACGTGCTCACACCCGTGCCCGCCACCATCAACTATTTCTTGACGGATTAGGTGCGCTTCTGCGCGTCAGCAATCGTAGTCAGTCAAACCTCACCCCTAAACCCCCTCTCCCACGGGCGAGGGGACTTAAAAAGCCTGCCTGTCTATCTTCCCCGAATTCGGGGAGGGGTCAGGGGTGGGGTCGCTCATTTACCCTCAGCTCAATCTTCGGAGGACGCACTATGACCAACCCCAAAGCCTTACTCGACCATTTCGGCGTGATCCCGAAGAAAAGTCTCGGTCAGAACTTTCTGCACGATCCGCAGGCGCTGGAAAAAATCGCCGATGCCGCCGAACTCATGCCCGAAGACACCGTGCTGGAAATCGGGCCTGGCACGGGCGCGCTGACCGCCGTGCTGGCCCAGCGCGTGCGCCGCGTGGTCGCCGTGGAGCTGGATCGCCGCCTGGAGCCGATCATGCGGCTGACGCTCGCGCCCTACGGCAACGTCGAGGTGATCTTCGACGATATTCTGAACGTTAACCTGCCGGAACTGCTCGACAATCAGCCGTATGTCGTCGTGGCGAACGTGCCCTACTACATCACCAGCGCGATCATCCGCCTGCTGCTGGAACTCCCGCACGCGCCGCGCCGCCTCGTGTTGACGATGCAGCTCGAAGTCGCGGAACGGCTGATCGCCAAACCCGGCGATATGACCCTGCTCAGCGTAAGCGCGCAGTTCTACGCCAAGCCGAAGATCGTCACGCGCTTCAACAAGGCCGTGTTCTACCCGCGCCCGGATGTCGACAGCGCCGTCGCCCGGCTTGAGGTGTACGAGCGCCCGCCGGTCGATGTGCCCAATGCAGACATCTTTTTCCGCGTGGTCAAAGCGGGCTTCGGGCAGAAGCGCAAGCAGTTGAAGAACTCGGTCGCGGAAGGGCTGCACATCGACGCGGAAGCGGCGGCGGCACTGCTCGAAGCGGCGGGCATCGACCCCAAGCGCCGCGCCGAAACGCTCTCCCTGCCGGAATGGGCGGCGCTCACGCGGGGGTATCACGCCTCCCTGCAATCGACGTAGCATCAGCCGCCTCACCCCAACCCCTCTTCGAACGGAGAGGGGTTGGGGTGAGGCTAATCACGGACGCACAAAAGCGTGTCCCGACACTAGCTCGACGATTGGATCTGTCCGGCGCGGCGTCAGGCCAACCGCGCGCAACCCCACCCTCGGTTTTCGCGTATAATCATGCGTAAACACAATCGGATAAGGCTTGGGCAATGCGAATTAGACGACAAAATACAGCGTGGTTGGCGGTTCTCGGCGCGATGGTGATGGTCGCCGCGCTCTCCGGCGTGGCGAGCGCCCCGGTGACGCTCGCGCTGCTGACGCTCTACGCTTTCGCGGCGGCAGCCTCGCTGTTGGATTTCCAGCCTAACCAGTTCATCGACCGCTCGCGCTCGTCGCTCACGCAGATGCGCATGAGTGCTGAAGCCCGCGAAGCCGTCGAACGCGCACGCCGCCGCGCCGGGGTCACCGACAACGGCCTGAGCGTGCTCGACATCGGCCTGATCTCGTCGCAGTCCAGTTCGGAAGGCATGGTCATGCGCAAGTCGCGCGCCATCTCGCTGGACGATGACGGCGTGCGCCCGTTCATCACGCTGCATGTCCAGCCGGAACGCGCGGATCAGCAGGTGCTCATCCGCTACGAAATTCTCGACGGCAGCGGCAACGCCCGCTACGTCCACGAGATGAAAACCTACTTGCGCGAAGGCGAAATGAATATTCTGGCGGATCATCACCTGCCGCTGGCGAGTAACACGGTCAAGCTGGATGCGGGCGACTGGGATTTGCGCGTGTACGTCGATGGCGCGCTGCACGCCGCGCACACCTTCACCATGACGCCGTCGCTGCGTGAACGCTACCGCCGCTTCGAGCAGGCGCGTGACAACCTGAGTGAACCCAAAGCCGCACCGCCGCCGAAAGACGAGGAACCGCTGAGTCTGGAAGAGCTGCTGCGCAGCCGCAACCAGCAAGATCGCGGTCAGTAGAGGAATCGGAATGAACGACTCGCAAAACCGCCGCTTCATCGAAATCATGATCGGCGTTTTCCTGCTGTTGGCGGGCTTATCTTCGATTGGCAGCGCGGGGGTGGCCGCGCTCGTCTTCGCCGCCATCGGCTTCTGGCTGATCTCCCGCAACTTTGAGGGTGCGCGCGACCTGTTCCAATCCTCAGCGTCTACGCCGAGCCGCCGCTACGAATTCCCCGAAGAAGAGGTCGGGGAGGAGGATGAGACCTTCGTCGCCGTGCAGCCCCGCGCCGATCAGGTCTATCCGCACGCGCTCGACTCGGTGCGCCGCGCCGGGCTGGACCCGTCTACGCTGCACGTGCTGCCCGTCGACATCGGCGTGATGGCCTTCAGCGCCGACCGTGAACCTGTCATTCACCGCAATATCCCGATTGTGGACGATGTCGATTACATTCAGCCCTTCGTGCAGCTCCGCCTGCCGACTAAGGCGATTGGGCGCATTCGCTTCGAGATGATCGACGCAGACGGCGATACGGTGTTCGCGCACGAAAACAATCAGCAGTTGCAGAAGGGGCTGAACCTGATCAGCCCGCACGCCCGCCTGCCCATCCACGATCAGCGAGCCACAGCCAACGACTGGCTGCTGCGCGTCTCCGCCGATGGCGTGGTGATTGCTGAGCACCGCTTCGGCTGGCAGGAGAGCGCTAGCAAAGCCATGCGCCGTCACATCAACGCGGACGGCGAACTGAGCAATGAAATTCGCGTGATGATGGCGGAGAATCGTCTCGGCAAAATGAGCCTTGACGATCTCCTCTCCGAGCAGGAAGAGGAAGAACCGCCGCAGCCGCGTCGTTCTGCGCGCCAGTAGTAACCTGAGACCTCACGCCGGCTCCTCTCCGCTTGGAGCGGGGTGAGGTGCACATGCTTGAGTGAAAAGCTGATGACCTACACCGTGCGCCCATTTGATTTCGACGAGCTGGCCGCCGTCGTCGATATGATGAATCGCTCCTACGCGGATTTCGGCACGGATTCCACGGTCCGCGCCGAACATCTCAAGCTGTGGCTCGAAGATCCTTACTACGAACTGCACATCATGACCACTGGCGACAGTATGTTGGTCGGCAGTGTGTCGTTTAGTTACGACGCTGAAATCGGTATTTTCTGGGGTGAAATGACGTTCGCGCCCGGTCACCGCCGCTCCGAAGTGATCGACGCGCTGCTCATCTTTGCCGAAGAGCGGGCACGACTCCGCGTAAGCGACACCGCCGCTAGACCTGTGGATATCCGCTTCAGCGTGAACCGCACCGCCGACGATGTCATCGGCGTTTTTGAGGCGCGCGGCTACGAGTATGTGCGCTCGTCGTACCGCATGTCCATGCTGCTCGACCAACCGATCCCGGATCCAGTGGTGCCGGAAGGCATCGAATTGCGCCCGTATGATCGCGAACGTGATGCCCGCGCTGCTCACGCCGCCTTCGTCGCCGCCTTCAGCGAACATTATGGCTTTCAAGCGGATTCGTTCGAGAGCTGGCAGAAGGGTGTCTTGAGCTTCCCCGGCGACGATCAATCGTTGTGGCTGATGGCGTGGGAAGGTGAACAAGCGGTCGGTTTCAGTTTTAACCGGGCGCTCGTCAGCCGACCGAATGCCGTGTGGGTGAGCGACATTGGTGTATTGAAGAGTCACCGCCAGCGCGGATTGGGCGAGGCGCTGCTCAGGAGTTCCTTCAAGCTGTTTCAGTCACGCGGCTACACCTGGGTTGGGCTCGGCGTCGATGCGTCGAACACCACGGGCGCGCTGCGCTTGTACGAACGCGCGGGCCTGAGCGTGTATCTCGAATTTGTGAGCTATCGTAAACTGCTGCTGTAGGTGCGCCAAACCGTGTGATCGTGCTCTTTGCGCGTCTGGACGAGGCGTGCCTCGTCCCTACACCAACGCGTTTATCTGTCTCCCCTCCCTGAATTCGGGGAAGGGCCGGGGGTGGGGTCGGAATTTGACCTTGTCAGCGCGCTCATGCCTTCTTCCGACCTTCGGTTTGCGACTTAAACTGCGTATTTTCGCCTCATCTGCAAAGGATGTTCGTATGCGGCGACTTCTAGTGCTCTTTGGTCTGTTTCTGCTCATGGGCGGCGCGGTTTCGGCGCAAGACCTGCCTACCCGTGCCGACCTCGCGGACGGCTGGAATCGGATTGAACTGGGCGGCGACACCCTCTGTGCCCGCGGCACACCCTACATGTTTTACGTGCGCGAAGGCCGCAGCGATAACCTGCTCATCGACTTTCAGGGGGGCGGCGCATGCTGGAACGATCTGACGTGCAGCGAGCGTTTCGGCACGTTTGACGACTCGATCAGCCTCACCGAAAACTACGACAACCCGGCGATCAATGGCGCGGGCATCTTCAACCTGAACAACCCCAATAATCCCTTCGCCGACTATGACATCGTGTTCATCCCCTACTGCACGGGCGATGTGCATCTGGGGAATAGCGTCGTCACTTATACGGACGCCAATGGCGACTTCGACCTCCACTACAACGGCTATGTCAACGCGGCGACCGCACTCGACTGGGCGTACGCTAACTTCGACGCGCCCGAAAGCGTGTTCATCAGCGGGTGCAGCGCCGGGTCAATCGGCGCGAGCTTCCACGCGCCCAACATCCTCGCCCACTATGACGGCGTGCGCGCCGCCGTACTGGGCGATTCGGCGGGCGGCTATCGCGGTTACCAGACCACCCAGTTCGAGCAGTGGAACACGCTGAGCGTGCTGCCCGACTTAGACCAATACGCCGACCTGACGCTGGAATCGCTCTCGTTCCAGCAGTTCTGGATCAAGGCAGCGCTCCAGTTCCCCGGCACGCTGTTCACGCAGTACAACACGGCTTTCGACGAAACCCAGTCCTACTTCGCGCGCATTTCCGGGACGGGGGTGCAGTATGCCGACGCCCTGCCCGCCAACCTGAGCGAGATCGCGGCGCAGGTCAACAACTTCGCCACCTATACCGCGGGCGGTGAACTGCACTGCGTGCTCCCGCGTCCGGAGTTCTACACCTACACCGTGGGCGATGTACGCGTGCGCGACTGGGTCGCGGATCTGGCGGCAGGTGAAAGCGTCGATACGGTCACCTGCACCGACTGTGCAAACGCCGAAACCGTGGCGCGCTAAACCAACCTGATCTCATCGAGTCAGGTTGGAATTTGCCCCAGTTTTGTGAACTTCGCATAGCCGCCAAAATGACCTTGAGGGAAGGCGTACACGACCGCGTCTTCCCCCTATGAAAAACGTCTGAAAACGTTCCCTCTTACGTCTTCCCGCCTCAATCTGATGCTTTAATGGCAGCAGTTACTCGCTGAGTTTGGGGCAGGAGATGAGACGGTTTTTCACCGCCGATCTAGCGCGTTTGGATTTTTATGCACACTGGCAAACGCTGCCGCCCTACTACAGCGCCGTAGACCCGTTTGACTACTGTGACCGTTTAGGCATCCTCAAACTGCTGATTGAGGCGTTGAACGTCAACGGGGCGTTCGGCGCGGATAACGAACTGAATCCTCTGTGGGGCTATGTGTTCCAGTTGGCGTGGCAGTGGCGTTCCGGGCGCTTGCAGCTCGCCGATACGCCGCCCGGCTGCATCGACCCGCGCAGCCTGTGGAGTGCCGCCAACTATAGCTTCAGCGTTATTCCGCTCATCGCCGCGATCCAACTGGGCGTAGTCAAGCCGATCGCCATCCGCGCGCCGCACATCGCGAGTGTGTTCGATTACCCAGCAAATGCTGACGGTGGGCTTCCGCCGCGCTACACCGCAGCCCTCACCGCGTGGAGCGACTTTTTCACGCAGGCGCTGCAGCTCTCCCCGGGCGCAAACCTCGAAGCGCTGCGTTTCCGCTTCTGGCACGCCCACATTCAAAGCTTACGGGCGGTACTGCCGAGCATCCGCCAGTACGGCGCGCTGACCGTCTCGGCCACCGAAGTCCAATTCGCGCTCGGCTGGATGCGCATGCCGTGGTTTTTCGCGCCCGCCGCGTGGCGCAGCGATCTCGAATTCATGCTCCGACAGGGTTTCGGCATCCTTCCCGAACGTGTGCTCACCGCCGACGATGTGCCGGGCCGTATTCCCGACATGAGCCCATTGGTCAACCACAACATCGTCAATCTCATCGCCTTGGCGCGCCAGCTACCGCTCACCTTCGCCATCCGCGTGTATCTGTGGCGGCGGGCCATGCGCTCCGCGCCCATGCGCGCCGACGTGTTCACCTACCTCGACGCGCTGCTCAACCCCAAACAACGCAATCGACGCCTGCGTTTGCGCCTCATTAAGCAGATCGCCACCCTGCGTCCCGCCGATTAACATCGGCGGGTGCTCACTTGTGCAACCTGCCCCGGCTGATCCGTTTTTCATTATTGAATTCACATGCAATTCCGTCAAAAGTCGGATGATCACCGCTTTTGTCTATGCTTAAATAGAATAAGTGGCCGAAAGGTTGCTCCCCGCCGCTCACATCCACCCATGATCTGCGATTCCATTTATGCAAGTTATACGAAATTAATCAGAGATGAGTTGGCTTTAAAGTCAATTTAAGAATAGATAGTTCCTTGTGGTCACATTGATTCTTTTGAAAATCCTCATGGATTCTCTCAATGGTAACGTTTTCAGTTAAAATTCACGAGTTTTTAATAATTGTTGACTCCTATTGTGATTTAACGGACTAACGATAATTCCATTTTACACGAGCATTTCCTCCAAAAATGAGGCGAATCTGGTGTTTGACTTCTGAGAAGTTTTCTCATATTCTATGGGTGTAAACAAAAACAGATGTGGGGCAGCGAAAATTCTTCTTAAAAAAACTTTTTTCGCCCCACATAAGACCACCAACGCCCCCAACGGGGCGTTTTTTTTTGCGTTCTCACCCAAGGACACCCGATGACCAACAAACTCAAACGCATGTACGGCACGTGGGGCAGCCCCATCAGCCCCAAGCTGATGACGGCGGTGCGCCGCTTCAATGATGTTCAATGGGACGGCGACACGCTCGTCTGGTCGGAGACGCGCGGCACACAGTCGCTGCTCGTCGCGCAGACTGGATCGGAAGCTCCGCGCGAACTCACCGAGCCGACGATCTCGGTGCGCGGGCGCGTCGGCTATGGCGGCGGTGAATTCACCGTGCGCGGAGGCGTCGTCGTCTTCAGCGCGGATGGCCGCTTATACCGCCAGCCCTTGAGCGGGGGACGCCCCCGCCCGATCACCCCGGCCTTTGGCGCCGCCGCCGCTCCGGCGATCTCCCCAGACGGCCAGTGGATCGTCTTCGTCATGTCCTACGAAGGCGTCGACGGGCTGGCGCTGGTCGATGCGGCGGGCGAGCACTTCCCGCGCAAGCTGGCCTATGGCACGGACTTCGTCATGCAGCCGACGTGGAGCCCGCATGGGCAGCACCTCGCCTACGTGACGTGGAATCACCCGGCGATGCCGTTCACAGGCGCGCGGCTGCAGCTCGCGCATCTGGAGCGCGATCACGCGGGCGTACCTTACGTCGCGCGCATCGAAACCATTGCGGGCAGTGACACGGTCAGCGTGTTCCAGCCGGAATTTTCGCCGGATGGCCAGCACCTCGCCTATATCAGCGACGCGACCGGGTGGAACCAGCTGTATCTGTACGAATTTGCGACCGGAGAACACACGCCCATCACCGACGCGCCCGCCGATCACGGGCAGGCGGCGTGGGTGCAGGGTCTGCGCACGTACGGTTGGTCGCCTGACGGACGCGCCATCATCTACCGCCGCGTTGAGCAGGCATCAGCCAGCCTGTGGCGCATGGATCTGCGCACCGCCCGCCGCGAACGGGTGCGCGGCACTGAGCAGTACACGCACTTTGACCAGATCAGCGTATCTCCTGAGGACGCGATTGCGACGATTGCCAGCTCCAGCACTATTCCGGCGCGCGTGGTCAGTTTTGGCGCTGCCGACGAGCCGCTCAGCGGACTCAACTACGATGGGCCGGGGCTGAACGTGCTGGTCCCCGCACCGCGCGGCGATCAAATTCACGCCCGCAGTTCGACGGAAACGCTAAGCGGCCTCGCCGTCGCGCAGGCGCTGACCTTCACCGCGCCGGATGGGGAAGCGATTTACGGCCTATACTACGCGCCCACCAGTGACCGCTTTGAAGATCCCACCGCCCCGCCGCCGCTGATCGTCAACGTGCATGGCGGGCCAACCGGGCACACGCCGAACAGTTTCAATCTCAAGGCGCAGTTCTTCGCCACGCGTGGCATCGCCTTTCTCGACCTCAATCACCGCGGTTCGACGGGCTATGGGCGCGCCTACATGGACAAATTGGCGGGGGCGTGGGGGATCTACGATGTGGATGACAGCGTGATCGCCGCGGAACAGCTCGTCGCGCAGGGGCTCGCTGATCCACGCCGTCTGGTGATCACGGGTGGGAGCGCGGGCGGCTTTACGACGCTCTACGCTCTGGTGCAAAAACCCGGCTTTTTCCGCGCGGGGATTGCGGCGTATCCGGTCGCTGATCAATTCACGACGGCGCTGGAAACGCACAAATTTGAAGCGCACTACACCGACTACCTGATCGGGCCGCTGCCGGACGCTGCCGAGCTCTACCGTGAACGGTCGCCGCTCTACCACGCCGACCAGATCCGTGACCCGCTGGCGATCTTCCACGGCAGCGATGACCCGGTCGTGCCCATCAGCCAGAGCGAGAGCATCGTCAAGGCACTGCGCGACCGCGACGTGCCGCACGAATTCCACGTATATGCAGGCGAAGGTCACGGCTGGCGCAAGCCGGAAACGGTCGAGGACTATTACGCGAAGATTCTCGACTTTCTCAAACGCTACGTGCTCTTCGCGTAGGGATTAACCTCACCTTGTTTACTCCGCCAACCGTTTCTCTCCACAAGGAGAACTGAGGGGCGTCAGTTCGATCCAAGACAGCAGCCTGTTGGGGTGAGGCAAATCGGTAGCTCCGCAGACTAGTGTGGAGTCGATTTGGGAGCAGCGGACGCAACTCATTGCGGTCGCCGCATCCGACCCCACCCCCGTCCCCTCCCCGAATTCAGGGAGGGGAGACCGATCGGAGCGTTTGTGTAGGGACGAGGCATACCTCGTCCTGAGCACTTTGGCTGGCGATCACGGTATTCTGCTCACCAAACGGCAAGCCGCGCCCACCTGCGTCGATGAGGTGGTTCAGCCAGGTGAAGCTCTTACTCTCCCCGATCCGCGCGCCACACGACATGCGGGCCGGGGAACGTCGAAACTTCGAGCTGATACGGCTTCAGCTTAAGGATGCCGAAGCGCGGATTATCGACGGGGCCAAACACTTGCGTCGTGTCGTAACCCATCGGCGCGGGCGCGTTCTTGAACAGCTCATGCACGCGCTGCTTCGTCTCCGGCGAATCATCCCATTCGGCGATGCATTCCGCGTAGCACGGCTTGAACACCTCGGCGATATACGCCACTGACACATACGGATTGCCCGCCAGATGCTTGGCTTTCGGCGAATCGCGCCACGTGCCGACCCACCCCGTCAAATCCGGCTCCCAGTAGGGATGCAGAATGCGGGCGCGCGGTCGACCTTTGGTATCCACAGTCGACACGCTGCACCACACCACGCGAAACGCGCGGTCGAGAAATTCCTGCCGTACCTCTTCTAACTTGGCGTACTCTGGCATGCGTTAGTCCTGCTTTCCGGTTGCCCAATACTTCGTACCGTTCGCTTCGCGGCGCAGATACTTAAAGTCGACCAGATCGCGCCGCAAACTGACGAAATCGTGTGCGTAGGCGTCTTTGAGGATGGCATTGATTTCCCGCTCAGTATACAGCCGATCCACTTCAAATTTGCTCGCCAGCCAGCGCAGAATGGGCATCAGACGCTTTTGCTGACGCGGCAGGTTGGTCAAGCGACCGCTGTGTGTGAACTCGCGCAGCGTTTCGCGATCTTCCGTCGTCGCCCAGTCCAGCGCGTCGATCCATGTATCATCCGACGGCGTCTCTTCGAGCGGTGGCGGCAGCTTTTCCACGTCGGCGACCAACCGCTTAAAGTGACCGAGACCGACGGCATTCACCGTGTAGTAGCGGGAATTCCCCGCCATGCGCAGCGTGACCAAACCGACCTCGCGCAGCCGCGCCAGATGATGGGAGACGGTCGGCTCGGTTAGCGCGACGGCGGCTGCCAGCTCGCCGACGGCATACTCACGCTCATTAAGCAAACGGAACAGGTGTAGGCGTGTGTCGTCCGCCAGGATTTTCAGGATGTCGCGCAGGCGCTTATCATCCCACACGATGCTTCTTGGCTGCATGCTGATACCCTTCCACTTTCACATTCATCTAATTAGACATACATCTAATTAGATTATCGTCAAAATCAGAAATGTGTCAAGGATCGACTTTTCTAGTCTTTTAATAATGCAAATTGTAATTATAATGCGCTATGCTAAAGGCTGTTGATTTCGACAGGACGTTAAAAACCTCTATGAAGCGCACACTCTGTTTGCTCGTGATCGCTGCGATCGCGTCCATCGGGTGCAATTTAGCGACTAATCGCGCGGCAACACTCGCCGCTAACCCGACCATCACGCCCGCCCCGTTTGCCACTGCTACCCCACAATTTCAGCTCCCGCCGACGGTCACGCCAATCCTCGGCACCGTGCTGGCCACCGCCTTACCCGGTGTCGCCGTCCCGACGCCGCTCCCCGGCAGCTTTCCAGCCGAGACCATCCCCGCGGAAACGCAGAACGCGATCGAATGGGTGATTTCCCAGATGGTCATCCCCGCGTGGAACTTCGTGTACACGCTCGTCATTAACGGCGCTGTCGCGCTGTGGATTTACGCGGGCGACCGCGGGGGTTTGACCGCGCAGATCTGCGGCTGTGTGCTGCCGACGCTCGTCGCGGGCGTGCTGGTCGCGCGCGCTGCCCTGCGCCGCTTTCGCATGTTGTAAACACTGCCGGAGTGCGGTTCCCGCCCGAATCAAAAAGGACGAGGCATCACCTCGTCCTTTGGTTTTTCTATCCCCGGCGCCGGGCGTTTATTCCGCCTCTGGCGTGGCCGAAGTGATCATCCCTTTGAGGAGCTTTTCCAGTGCCATCGTATGGCAGCACACGCCGCGGCTCGCGAAGAACGAGCAGTTGCAGTGCATCGCATGATCGGTATAGCTGGTGTGATGTTCGTCATTGTCGCCCGCAAACACCACATCAAAGGCGGTGAAGTGCAGACGATCGGTTTCCTCGGCATAGCGGTGCGCCTTGTCGACATCGCTCACGACATTCTGACCGGGCGCGTAAGGCAGCGGGTTACGCTTGAGCATGGGCTTGAACAGCTTTTCAAGGCTCATCACATGCGGGCAAATCGCATGGGCGCGAAAACCGGGGCAAGTGCAATCCCAACCATCAGGACCCAGTGTGACCGTATAGCTGTTGTTATCACCCTTAAAGTCGATGCTGAAGCTGCGGAAGGTCACACGCTCCGGCTGGGCGGCGTACCGCTTGGCCTTCTCGATTTTGCCGATCATACCGTAATCCATAGCGTTTAGTCCTCTCTTGCTTTGGGTAATTTAACGAAAAAGCACGCGGTTGTTTGACACAACCCGCGTGCTTAGGAAGTCCGAACCTGAATATAGCGCTTTAAGAGTTTTTTCGGCGTCATACGACTCCACCGTCTGCTTTCTACTACTTTATCGCAACATTAAAACCGTGTCAATGAAGGCAAACCCCCCTTAACATGGGGTTATTGTCCCTCAAATGCGGCTTTGTGGAATAGTGACAAATGGAAGAAATTGAGGGTGATATGCGGCTTAAGGGCCGTGACACAGATGCGGGAATTTTCACCACAAATGAGCAGAAATGAGTCACTCCCCGGCGAGCGCGACCTGACGTTTGCGTCCCCGCGTCGAGAGCAGAAAGATGCTCAGAATGAGCAAGCCCGCGCCGATTATGCCCGTGCCGGGCAGCGTCTCGCCGAACAGCGCCCACGCCAGCAGCGCCGCGACCGTCGGTTCGAGCAGCGTGGATACGCTGGCGGTCGTCGGCGTGACTGAACGCAGGCCTTTCTGGAACATCCAGTAGGCGAGCGCGGTCGGCACCAGACCGAGATACAGCGCGTACAGCCAGCCTTCGCCCGTGTGAATGGCGACCGCGCCGCTCAGCAAGTTGATCGGGATGAGCGCCAGCGCCCCAGAGCCGAAGGTGAACGTCATGACCTGCAGCGGGTGATAGCTCCCGGCGAGAAAGCGCCCCCAGAAGATCGTCGCCGCGTAGGTGAGCGCCGCCACAATCGACAAGATCGCGCCGAGCAGCAGGTTATCCTGCGCTCCCGCGGGGGTATTCAGGCCGACGAGCAGCACGCTCCCGACCAGCGCGCAGGCCACGGCGATCAGCGCGCGCGCGGAGGGGCGTTCCAGCTTGAGCATGACGGAAATACCCGTCACCAGCAGCGGAGAGACGCACACCGACAGCAGGGTCGCGATAGTCACGCCCGTGTAGCGGATCGCGACGAAGTAGCAGGCCTGCGAGGCCGCCATGAAAATGCCATTCAGCAGCATGATGAGCAGATCGCGGCGCGGCAGCCGGAACATGTCCCGCCCAACCACGCGCCAGCAGGCAAATGTCAGCGCTGGCGCCGCAATCACCATGCGCGCAAAGTTGATGAACAGCGGCGAGGTCGCACTGTCCACGTTGTAGATCGCCTGCGTCGCGATGCCAATCGTACCCCAGATGCTCGCCGCGGCGATCACCAGCCAGAAGCCTGACTGGTCGTTGGATTGTTTGAGCATAGCCTAGTCTTTTTTGTCGGGTTCGTCTTTTTTGACGGCGTCGGCGAGCGCTTTGCGCACCGTTTCGAAGTCATCGAACTTGCCGGACGCGTAATTGACGATGCCCGTTTCGAGGCTCAGGTAATCGGCATCTTCCGGCTGATCTTCGGTGTGCGGGCGGCGGTAGAAGTTGTTCAGCGACAAGCGGATGCGCGTTTCGATGCGGCTGCGGATATTGGCGATCTTGTCGTCGGTGGTGACGATCACCAGTTCTTCGGCGGCCAGATGGCAGATCACGTCTTCTTCGTTGCCATATTCCCGCAGCGCATTTTTGACCATCAGCGTGACGGCGCGCAGCATTTCGTCGGCGGCGACGAAGCCGTACATCTCACGCAGCGTGCCCAACCCGTTGATCGAGAGGATCATCAGCGACCACTGCGCGTCCGAATAGAGCAGGCCGTTGACGCGTTCTTCGAGCACCTGCACTTCCGGCAGTTCAGTGATGGGGTTGAGCTTCCCGGTCTGGCGCGCGCGGTTGATTGCGTTGCGCACGCGCAGGCGTAGTTCCTGAATATCGAACGGTTTGGTGATGTAATCGACTACACCCAATTCCAGACCTTGCAGCTTGTCGACGCGGTCACGCTTTTCGGTCAGGAAGATGATCGGCACGTCCTGCGTTTTACGCTGCAGGCGCACCTGACGGCACACTTCGTAGCCGTTGATGTCGGGCAGGCGAATGTCGAGCATGATGAGATTCAGGTCGGTTTCGCGGCTGATCTTCAGGGCATCACGTCCCCAGGCGGCAGTCACCACGTCGTAATTTTGAACGCGGAAATAAGCATCGAGCATTTCCGACAGATCAAGATCATCTTCGACGATCAGAATACGTGGTTTGTCGCTCATAGCTTCCCTTTCTAGGAGATAGCGTGTTTGTTGATCAGAAAAACACAGTGATCATCACCGCTGGCGGCGCACTGAGTCTCGCGCACCACGTATTCGCGTCCGTTCGAAGCCCAGCGTTCGTGTTCTTGCAGGAGGCCAACGAGCGGGTGGCAGACCGGACGATCGGTTGCGCGCCCGTGGGCGAAGGGGCTGGGGTGGACGATGAAGCGGAAGGCGTTGGCGTCTTCTTCGACGCGGGAGGTTTGATCGGTGAAGTTGGAGAAGATGTCGGCGAGCGCCTTCAAAGACACCCGCGACCGATCTTCGAGCGGGAGCGCCCGAAAGGCCGGGTCGGCAATGCCGCGCAGCGCGCCAAACTGGATGAGCCCCAAGGCGAACCACGCGCGCCCCGTCCGCAGCGCCATGCCGCGACCGCCGCGCGCGCCGTACAGATCATCCAGCGCGGCGTTGATCTTGCTCAGTTGCGCGAAGTCGAAGGCGCGATCCAGCGTATTGGGCGGCGGATTGCTGCTCAACGCGGTCAGGCCGGCGCTGGCTAGAATCGCATCTAAACCATGCCTGCCCATCACTTCCTCCATCGCGAGGAGGAGGTCGCCTGCAAAGCGGTTTGGATAATAGAGAGACACGGCGTGCGGCTCGATTCTAATTCATGCCTTAGAGCAGTTGGGCCAGGTCCTGCACCGTACGGGCGACGTCGAGGAAGATCAAGCCGAGCCGGGCATCCTTGCGGGTGAGTACGGTCAGCACCGCTTCTTCTCCAACGGCGAACAAAACGACGTAGCCATCCGCGCCTTTGACGTAAACTTGCTGCAAACTGCCGCGACCAAGTTCCGTCGCAATGCGCTCGCCGAGCGATAGCATCGCCGCCGACATGGCGCTGACACGATCTTCTTCGTATCCTGCCGGAAGCGACGACGCAATGCTCAACCCATCCACGCTTACAATCGCGGCGGCTTCAACATCACCTGAACTGGCTTGCAAATCACGCAAGCGAGCATTCAAAAGTTCAGTCCGTGATTTAGCCAACGATGAAACTCCTATCGCAGAGAAATGATCCGAAATGACAAACGGGATGTCTCAAAAATAAGACGGGACGTGCGCGTCCCGGCGGATAATCTCGACGCCATTATAATGATAGCGCAATCTCTGTGCAAGCAAGCGAAATGTTTCGCAATGATCGCGGGACATTTGGGGGATGCCGCGATCATGGCCGCGAAGCGCGTGGCATATGGTGCTCATCAAGCTGACCCCTTAGTCCCTTCTGTGGCTGGAGACGAGACACTTTTAGCAATCGAGTGATTGTAGGGACGCGGTGAATCAAAAAGGACGAGGCGGCGTGCCTCGTCCTTTCCAGCGCCCGCTAGCGGGACGACTTACTGGTTCAGCTTATCGCTGAGGTTCTGCGCCGCGTCTTCGACTTTGTTCTTAATATCGTTGACGGTCGCCGACGGTTCTTCGCGCACCACTTCGATCTTCACGCGGGCAATCAACGCGCCGATCACGGCCACGCTGGCGATCACCGGACCGAGCCACAGCAGCAGCGCCGCGCCCACGCCCGCACCGACCGTCAGGGGGATTTCGACCAGCGTGCGACCTTCCGGATTACGGATGATCAAACGGCGGACATTCCCTTCTTCGATGAGTTCCTTGACGCGGTCAACCAACTGGCTGCCAGCAACTTCGAGTTCTTCCGAGAAGTTGCGGTTGTTCGGTTCCTGATTGTTCTGCTGCATGTTATTCATATCGGACATGACGACGACACTCCTTTTGATAGGACACTTTCGATTGTTCTATACCCCTATACGGACAGTGGGCGTCAAAGGTTGCACATTTCAAAAAACATTATACACAGATTCCCCCGAAAATGCTATTTCGCTGACATTTCAAAGTCCGACTATAATCAAAAGAAAACCCTTCACCTTATAGGGGGAATGAATGACGAAGAAGGTGATCGCGCTGGCTGTCCTGTTTATTCTGCTGTTTGCCGCGTTTTCGACGTTAGTCGTACAGGCGGAATTCGGCACAGGCTGGACGGCCCAATACTTCAATAACGCTAATCTGCAAGGCACGCCCGTCTATACTGAATCGCTGCCAACGGGGATCAATGTCAACTGGGGAGCCGGGAGTCCAAATTCCGCCGTTCCGGTCGACAACTTCTCGGCGCGCTTTACCTCCGTCCAGTTGTTCAATCAGGGCACCTATGAGTTTGTCGTCTCCTCTGACGACGGTGTCCGGGTGTTGATCGACAACGCGCTCGTGTGGGATCGTTTCATCGGGCGCGTTCTCACAACGGATCGCTTCCAGCTCAATATCACGGCGGGGACGCATGCCATCACCGTCGAGTACATGGAACTGGTCGACCAAGCGGCGGTGCAGTTCCAGTACTTCCAGCTCAGCGGCGGGACGACGCTCACACCGGGCGTGGTGACCACGCCGGGGGTCGTCACGACGCCCGTGGCGGGGACAGCGGTCTACACTGGGCCAGCGGCCACGGTGACGGGCGCGCGTGGTCTGGCGCTGCGCACCGGCCCCTACATGGGTGCGTCGTACATCACGGCGATTGTGCCGGGGACGGCCTACCCGATCATCGCGCGTAACCGCGACGAGGGTATCTACAACTGGTATTTGCTGCGCGTGGGCGAACGCACGGGCTGGGCTTCCGGTCGCTTCCTGACTATCTCGGTCGCCATCGACCAGATTCCGGTGCAGGGCAGTGTGTTCGACCAGATCGATGGCGTCTCCGATATTGGCGCGCGGGCGTATCCGCGGGCGGCCATGCGCATTCGCACCCGTCCGAGCACGCGGATGCCCGTCATCGGTGAAATCCCGTGGGGCGGCGAAGCGCAGCTGATCGGGCGCACGGTGCAAGCCGGGACGGATCGCTGGTATCAGATTCGCTACAACGGCATCGTTGGCTGGATTGATGCGCGCTGGGTGACGGCGCGCGGTGAAATGTACCAAGTGCCGATTCGCTAATGATCGAACTGCTCGTCCGCGGTCTGACGCTCGGCCTGAACGCTGGTTTATCGCCGGGACCGCTGCAAACCTATGTGATCCAGACATCGCTGCTGCTCGGCTGGCGGCGCAGTTTGATTGTGGCGCTGTCGCCGCTCATCACCGACATTCCGATCATTGTGCTGATCGTGTTTGTGCTGGCGCAGTTTCCGCCCGCGTTCATCCAGATTATCCGGATCGCGGGCGGGGTGTTCCTGCTTTATCTGGCGTGGAACACGTGGAAAGACATCCAGCGGGGCGCGCGCATCGGCGCAGTGCAGGCCGGCAGTGCCCCAACATCGCAGCGCACGGTGCTGCTGCGCGCTGTGCAAATGAATTATCTGAGTCCCGGCCCGTACATCTTCTGGGGCACGATCAACGGCCCGCTGTTGATCCAAGGGCTGAACCAATCGCTGCTGCATGGCCTCGGCTTTCTGCTGGGGTTCTACGGCATGTTCCTCAGCCTGATGTGCGGCCTGATTCTGCTCACAGATCGGCTGCGGACTCTGAGTGACCGCGCCAACCGGGTGATTCTGGTCGGGCTGGCGCTGGTGTTGGCGGTGTTCGGGTTATCGCTGATCGTTCAAGGGATCACGGTATGACCACTTATGCACAACGGTTGGAATTCGGTCTCGTCAAGTGCGCGCGGCGGTACGCGCCGCGGTTGGCGCCGCCGGAGTGGCGGCAGCCCGGCGATTATCGCGCGCCGCTGCCAGAACTGGCGCATCAACTGGCGGGCTACGGCGTGCTGGTGATGGTCGGCAATGTCGCACCCGGCCTGCAAACGCAGGCGGCCATCCATTTCCGCGACTGGGTCGAGAACTACAAATCGCTCTACTCGCTGCTGGCGTCGGCGCTCTTCCCGACGTTTAAGAATGTGCAGGCTTTTTACGTTGACGAGTTCGGGGTGCCGCCGATTGTCGGCCTTCAGGGTGACGCGATCCCCGTGATTGAGATGCTGGCGGGGTATATCGCCCCATACAGCGCCGCCAAACAGGGAAACGCCAGCGAAGTCGAGCTGATCGGTCTGCTGGATATCGTCATGGAAGAACTGGAAGCAGGCGATCTGCCCCGCGACACCTACCGCACCATCCGCGATAACTGTGCGGCGCTCGTCCGGACCCTGCTAACTGGCTACATCAAGCAGGTGCCGCTGACGCCAATGCTGCGCCCCCTGTTCTCCGACGCCGCGCAGCCCCTGCCGCCCGAGGTGCCGGAACGCCTCGACATCACCCAGGTGTCGCCGTCGGCCAACACGCAGACCATCTCCCCGCCGCCGCCCGTCATTCAGCCGCCGACTATGCTGCCCGAAGAGGATCGTATCGATCTCGCGCCGCCGCCGACGCAGGTCCCGGAAGCGCCGCTCTTCAAGCCGGACAGCATTCCGGTGTTCTTCGATCCCGGTCGACGCGATAAACGCCAACCGCCGCCCCCACCTGTGCCGCGTTTGCCGGAGGAGTAGCGGGTATGTTGGGTGAAGTTAGCGGACGAATCAACCTAGTGAACTTAGGAGTCTTCTTGTGAAACGACTGATCCCCCTGATCGGCGCGGTGTGCGCGCTGCTGTTCGGCATCGTGACGGTCACGGCGCAGCAGCAGACCCCCGTACCCACGCTGCCGCTGGCCCCCTCACCGACCATGGACCCGACGTTCGCGGTGTCGCCGACCCCAACGCTTGATCCCGCGCTGGTGCCTGAGGTAACGCAGGAAATAGTTACGCCGACGCTGGCGCCTGCGCCCAGTATCAGCGATGCGGAAACGGAGGCGCTGCCCGTCCTCCTGCGCAACCGCGTCGACCTCGACTTACTGGCGGAACAAATCTACGGGTTTGCGGAACGTCCTGCCGGATGGACCGGTGAGATTGACCCGAATAATTCGCAGTTAGCGCTGCTCATCCGCTATGACCTCGAACTGCTGGCGGCGGCGCGCCTCGGCCCGGATGCACGTCCAGCGGGGTGGTTTGGCGGCGTGGTGAGTGTGCCGCTGGCCTTCGCGCGCGATATTCGTCACGACCTCGAACTGCTGGCGGATCTCGTCATGGGCACGGCGACTATTCGCCCGGCCGGTTGGCAGGGCGACGACCCGCTGATGCGCTGCGACCGCACCACTCAGGCGCTGGTCACGACATTGAATGCCGAGAACTACGGCTTCAATATCGACTTCGGCCAGTCGGGGTTGTGCGACGCGCTGCCCCTGCAGATCGCGCAGTTCGTCGAAAGTGAAATCCTGCAGCCGCCGCCGCTGCTCACCACCGCCGATGAGCTCAACGACTTCAACTCGCGCCAACCATTCCGCGCCGAAAACTACTACGTGGTCGCCTTCTACGACCGCAAAGCGCGCAACCGCGCCGGGGTGCTGCCCGAAGGCACGGGCTTCGCGCCGATCTCGCGCAGCGGCGTCGAGTTCTCGAACATGATGCTGATCGAAGGCAACAACTTCCGCATTTTCGTCGACTACCTGACGACAAGCATCACGACCGAACAGTTCTACGCGCTGCCGGAGATGAGCGAAGGCACACAGGTCACGCTGTGCAATGCCGACTGGTGTGAGGATTAACCCACAGCTCCGCGTCGACTCCCTGCCCTGCCCTGCCGTGCGGGGCGGGGAGTCCTTCAGTGGCCCGCTGGCGCGCACCCGCGAACCAGTGCTCATCACGCTTGCTGGGACTTCTCGATCCACGCCTGATACTCGGCTTCCGTCACGAGCGCGCCGCCCTGCACTTCGCTGTTGGCGAGCTGGCGATTCTGGTTGAAGTACAAATCAAGCTCCACCTGCTGAAAACACGTCGTGCCACGCACGTACTTGTGCACCCACAGTTGATCGCCGGAATCGTTCATGCTCAGGTCGTTGTTGCGGTCGATGCGGACGCGCACAACCTCTTCACAACCGCGCGGGCGCACGTAGAAATACAGCCCGTTCGGGTCACCGCTCGCCTTAGCGCCGCCGCCACCGCCACCGCCAAAAATGCGCTTTAGGAACTCCATTACATCATCCTTTCGTCAAATCGCCCCCTATTGTACTCATCTAAACGAAATTTCAACCGCTTTCACACATAACTCGTACCACTTGTTCTAGAACATATTTTCGCAACTTTGCTATCATGGATGGTTAGTTTGTTGTTACACATCGGGAGTTCTGGAATGAACCTGACAGCATGGGCGGTTTATGACTACATCAAGGCCTATATCGAGGAGCACACATTCCCGCCGACGCAGCAGGAAATCGCGGAAGCGTGCATCCTCGCCAAATCGACGGTCAAATATAACCTTGGCAAATTAGAAGATGCGCGGCTGATCCGCTTGGAGCCGGGACGCGCACGCGGCATCACGCTGTTGGAACAATGACCGCTCACCCGAGAAAGCTGCGGCACAAGGTATTCAAACAACATCCCCTGACGGCTGACACACAGCGGATGGGATAAACCGCGTCCCTACGAAAATGCATTCGGTTTGGCGAGGGAAGTTGTCTCCCCTCCCTGAATTCGGGGAGGGGTCGGGGTGGGGTCGGAATTTGACCTTCTTCAACCGGCGCACACCGCGCCCGATCCAGTTACTGCGGCGGCATGATAGTGGGCGGCTCTGGGGGATCGATGCTTGGCGGCGGGTTCGGGTTGATCGTCGGGGGCTGCGGCGGATCAATGGTCGGCGGGCCGGGTGGATTGATCGTGGGGGGCTGCGGCGGGTCGATGGTCGGTGGGCCGGGTGGGTTGATCGTGGGAGGCTGCGGCGGGTCAATGCTCGGGGGGGTGGGCGTCGGAACGCGCGGATCGGTCAGCTCGGGACTCAGAATCATGGACTCGTCTCCAATAAACCAGTCCGCTGATTATCCTGTAATTTGAAACGAAATACAATTACAACCTTACACACGGGGACAACCGCGAACAGGCAAACAAAAACGGGAGATGCAGTGATCTCCCGTTTGAGTGGTCGAAAATGGCCGTTTACTGCTGTTCGGGCTGCGTCTGCTGCGGCGGAATTTCGATGGCGATCGCCTGCGTGATGAGCTGGCGCAGCGCGTTTTCCGGCAGCGCGCCGGGCTGATTGAAGATCATCGTGCGGCTCTTGACGATCATCAGGTTGGGGATGCTCTGAATGCGGAACGCTTGTGACAGACCAGGGTTCGCGTCGACGTCAACCTTGGCGATCTTGATCTGCCCGGCGAATTCCTTCGCCAGCTTATCGAGGATCGGCGCAACCATCCGGCACGGACCGCACCACGCCGCCCAAAAATCAACGATCACGGGGAGCTCGCTGTTCAAAACTTCGTCTTCAAAGGTTGCATCGGTCACGTTGACAGGTGCGTCGTACACAACTTTCATTTGATCCGTCACTGGAGTATCCTTCGCCTCTTCGGGCAGTACTTCTTGCGCTTCATCAACTACATCAGCGGGCATGGGATTTTCGCCCACCGCTTTTTCAAGCAATTCAATAGCGAGGGGCAAATCTGTCCCCCACGGACGCGGTCGGCGCGCGAGTTCTGCGCCACAATACCACGCGACCAGCAGCGGTTTCTCGCCCGCGCCGAAGATTTCGGCGGCACGCGGGTTGCTGCGCGGGTCAAGCTTGGCAAACACGATGTCTTTCTTCTCCGTCGAGGTCTTGTCATAGGCGACCCGGAAGTCGCCGCGCAGACCATCCCCGGTGGTGATCAACACCAGCACGGGCTTCGTGCCATTGAGAATCGTGTCTAAGTTCGCATCCGTCAAAATAATGGGTTCAGGCATTGATAATCCCCCAAAACATGCTGTATTCCCCTCTACATACATACAGACGCACCGTCTAACGGTATCTTACGGAAAAGGATCGGAGTTTATAGTTGCCGGTTTTCAGTCAACAGTGGAAGACATGGGCTCAAAAGTAAGTTCCGAAACAAATCCACGAACGAGGGTAGGGGCTTTCAAGAGCGTATTTTTCCTTAAGAAGAGGTTGCCCAAAACTCAGCTCTCGACTGTGAACCGAAAACTATTCTTCAGCGTTGTGTGGACTTGCTGACTGTTCCTGCTTGAGCAGCGCCAAAGCGAGGGCAGCGAGCGCCCCGGCCAGCGACCAGACTTGTGCGCGGCGCAGAATGTCGAGGATCAGCCCGGCGGGGTAATCAGGGAAGGGATGCGCGTGCATACCCGTTTTCCAGATCATGAGCAGCGCGGCGATCAACGCCGTGCCTGCGCCCACCCCTGCGCCGACCAGCGCCGCGCCGATCAGCAGCGTAGAGCGCGCGATCATGCGCCCGCCCCACCGCCCCGTGACGCTCATATAAGCGCTCAACAGCGCCACGCCAAGGGCGATCAGCACGACAGGCAGGACATTCGTGTCTTCGAGGCTCAACCAGAGAAACACGCCCGCCGCCGCGAGGATCACGATCCAGCGGGCGCGCCGATCCCGGGTGGGCAGCGCATAGACGGGCGGGTTGAGGCCGGGATCGATCACGAGACGGCGGTTTGCTTCCGTTTTTCCGGCGCGGGTTCAAAGCGGAAGATGTGCGACTCATATGGCTCAAGGTCGATGTAGAGACCTTCTTTGGTCATTTCGCCGCCATGCCGATCATATTCCGCGCCATCAGTCACGTCGAACAACCGCCAGTTCTTGCCGTCCAACCACTTCCAGTGTGCGAGATGCACCCGCCCCTGCGAACGATACTGTGTCAGGTTGACGACGATCAGACGGTAGGCGCCGCTCTCGGGGTTGCGCCAGCCGTAGCCGAGCATGTTGAAGTGCGTGATATTGCCGCCCCACGCGGGATGAATCTCGAACAGGTACCATTCCCCTTCCTGATAGATCGGGTCGCGTGTCTCTTCGAGCAGGCGGCGGTAGTAAGCTTCCAGTTCTTTGACGGGCATTTCGTCGGGCTGGCGGGTGATCTGCACCGGCAGTTTGACCCGACGCCCGGTGAACTGCCCGTCGTGCAGCAGCGTCGCCCCCGGCAGCGTACAGATCAGCGTGGCGGCGGGGAAACTGCGCTGCGGCCCCAACCGAGCATAGGCGCGCGGTTCGTCGTGATTCTCGATGAAGCGCATCATGTGCTGCTGATAATCCAGCCCGGCGACCAGATGCTGGCGCAGCTTCTGCACATCGTTCTCGACAATGCGGTCATACAGAACTTTGTCATAAGCGAAATCAAAGCCCTGCTGGATCACGTCGTATTCTTTGTTCCAGTAGACTTCCGCCGTGAAGATGAAGCTCGGGTGCAGTTCTTTGACCGCGGGGATGATCTCGCGCCAGAATTCGGTCGGCAGCGCCGCGCCGACATAGCCGCGCCACGTGTTCGCGAAAATGTCGCTGATGAGCAGCATCGCCATGTCGCAGCGGACGCCGTCGCACTGACTCGCGATATCCAGCAAGGTTGAAATCACTTCGCGGCGCAGCGCCGGGTTAAAGATGTTCAACTGCGCGGTATCCGACCACCCGGGGAACAGCGGATCGCGCCCGTGCGCCAACACCTTCTCTTTGCCGTCGGGCAGCTTCACCGCGAAGAAATCGGAGGAACGATTGCGCAGGTCTTCGGGTTTGCCTTCGACAATGTAGCCCGGTTCATACACCCAGCGGTGATCCTTGCCGACGTGATTGGGTACGAAGTCGAGCATCAGCTTAACGCCGCGCTCCTTCAGGCGCTTGCGCAGCGACGCGAGGCCGCTCCGCCCGCCGATGCGCTCGTCGACACGGTAGTCGCCAATCGAGTAGGCCGAACCAATGATGTCGTCGTCGGTGATGTCCGGCAGCGCGCCGACATATTCATGCTTATATTGCAGGGCATTCTTGCGCCCCCACGGGCTGCGTTTCCACACGCCCATCAACCAGACCATGTCAATGCCGGTGCGCGTGAGTTCGTCTATGGCAGAATTGGGGACATTACTGAGGGTGATAGCTTTCTTGTACTTGCGACTGAGTGTGTTCAGCCACACCCAGGTGTTGATCTGATAGACGAACAGCTTATCAGCCGCCATGTTCTAGGGATTCCTCTGAAAAACCGGGAGTGAGTTACCTATGTGTGTAATGATCGTAATTTTAACACCGGAGCGTTTACATGCACCATTAAACAATCTTGATACTGCTTTTATTTACAAAGGGGGGCTTGGTCGCCATAATACACATGCAAAATGCTAGGGGTTGCTATGCCTGACGGATATTTTATCACACCAGAAGCCGCGTCACAGGTAGAAATGCTGCCGGGAGTCCATCGGCGCACCATGGGCATCACTGATGAAGTCATGCTTTGCGAATTCTTTCTTGTTCGGGGCGCGGTCGTCCCCGACCACAACCACATGAACGATCAGGTTGGTTACGTGATCTACGGGCGGATGGAACTCACCATCAACGGGGAGACGAGCATCTGCGAGGCGGGGAGCAGTTATGCCGTCCCCGGCGGCGTCCGGCACAGCGCGCGGGCGCTCGTCGACAGTTTGGTGATCGACACGTTCTCGCCGCCACGCAATGATTATCGAACCGAAGCAAAATAACTTACGCTGTGAGCAAATTTCCCATAGAATAGAGGGTATCCTCCACACGGTGGACTCCGTCTCTGCGGAACGAAGGCGTCATTGTAAGTTGTGAGGCTTGTGCTATGGATATCTATCAACCCGAGGAACGGCGGCGCAAAGGCCGGGCGCGCGAACGGCATGCGGCGCGGCAGCAGCGCCATGTCACCGCGCCGACGACCACGCCCACTTTCGCTGGCGAGCGCCCGATCATGTCGCGGTCGCCGCAGGAACCGAGCCGCTCAGCGGAGTGGGTTGGGCGCGCGAATATTTTCGTCCGTGACCTGCTGTGGCACACCCGGAACAAGCCGGTCGTGCTGGCGGGGATCTTCGCCGTCATCGCGCTCGCGGGTTTGCTGTGGGTCGGTTCGTTCGTGTTCGGGGGGCGCATTTTCCCGAACGTGTGGGCGCTCGGCATGAACATCGGCGGTTTGACCGTCGACGAAGCGACCGCCGCGCTGCAGAATTACTGGGCGAACAGCACGACCATCCGCCTGTACGATCAGGAGCGCATGTGGGAAGTAACGCCTGCCGAAATGGGACTCTCGCTCGATGCCCGCGCCACTGCGGAAACGGCGCGCAGTATCGGGCTTTCGGGCGTACCCTTTGGGTACGGCGTGCAGCCCGTCGTCGCGCTGGACGAACTTGCTTCGCAGGATTATTTCCTCGACCTGACCGAATGGTCGAAGATTCTGCCGTATAATGCGGGCTATCGCTGGGAAGGCGAACAGCTCGTCGGCGTGCCGGGTTCTGATGGCCGCTTCCTCAACATCGCTGCGACCATGTCGGCGCTGCGCGAAAATCTAGCCTATGTGGCGGATCAAACCCGCTTCAGCCTGATCATGGACCCGATGCCGCCGGACGAAATCGATCCGACGCCGTATTTGGAACAAGCGCGCGCCTTCACACTGCAGCAGTTCATCATGCACGGCTATGACCCAATCCGTGATGAGCAAATCTCGTGGACGACCGACCGCAACACGCTCACCTCGTGGCTGGAAGCGGGCGAAGACGGGTTGACCCTGCGCGAAGGCGAGTTCGCGACCTTCGTCGAGGCGCAGTCGGACACGCTGCAGCAAACTGATGCGCTGCGTTACCTCGAACCCGTCGATACGATGGAGAAGATGCAGGAAGCCATCAGCAACCTCGCCAGTGAAGTGTATCTGCGGATTCGCTATCAATCCGCCGTGTACACAGTCGTTTCCGGCGATACGGGCTATCGCATCGCGGCCAAGAACGGTATTCCCTTCTACCAGCTTCAGCTCGCGAATCCGGGGCGTGACTGGGAGCAGGGTCTGGTCGTCGGCGAAACGATGAACCTGCCCTCGCGCGACATCACCATCCCGCTCGACCCGGTGCCGAATAAGCGCATCGTCGTCAACATCGACACGCAGTACATGGTCGCGTACGAGAACGGCGAGATCGTCTTCAACTGGGACATCTCGACGGGCATGGATCAGGCGCCGACCGCGCCGGGCATCTTCCAGATTCTGAATCACGATCCGGTTGCGGCGGGCGGCAGCTACGAGCTGTGCGGCGCGTACGGTTGCAGCCAGTGGCAAATGTACTGGTTCATGGGCATCTACGAAGTCTTCCCCGGTCTGGTCAACGGCTTCCACGGCGGCGTGCTGCTGCCTAACGGCTCGTACCTCGGCGGCGGCAACGTCGGTCGCCCGTATACCTACGGCTGCGTCATGGCGCTCAACGAAAACGCGGAACTGCTCTACAACTGGGCGGAAGACGGCGTGATCGTCGAGATCGTCAGCAGCCAGTTTGACCCAGTCAGCGCGGTCGCGCAGCAAATGGTCGCCGACGGCTGGGGCGTGTAATCCGCTTCCCGTCTATGCACCAGCATCCAGCTTTACCGGACGCCCCGCGGGGCGTCCGTTTATTTATAGGCTACGAAACGAGGTAAACAGTCTCATGACCTTCCCCCCTGTGCGCGTGCTGGGCAGCACTGCGCGCCTGCTTGAATCCCAACAGACCGGGCGAACGTATCAGATCAGCGTTGGCCTGCCGCTCGGCTATGACCGCGCGCCGGATGAAGCCTGGCCGTTCGATGCGACGCCGGAGCGCTGGCCCGTAATCTACGTGCTGGATGGCAACTGGTACTTCGGGTTGGTGACGGACACAATTCGGCGGATGGCGTGGTGCGGTGGCACGACCGACGCGATCGTCGTCGGCATCGGCTACCCTGAACCCGACGATCCCATCGCCGCCTTCCGTGAGACCTTCACTCGGCGCAATCACGATCTGACCCCCGTACCCGATCCCGCCATCGATCAGCAGATGGAGGCGCGGCACGGTCTGCCCTGTCCCAGCGGCGACGCTCCGAACTTCCACCGCTTCATCCAGCACGAGCTGATCCCGTTGATTGAGCGCGAGTATCGCGTCGATCCTGCGCGCCGCAGCCTGATGGGGCATTCGTATGGCGGGCTGTTCACGACCTACAGCCTCTTCACCGCGCCCAGCCTGTTCGCCAGCTACATCATCGGCAGTCCGTCGCTCGGTTACGGCGAGCGGTTCGCGTTTCAGTACGAAGCGGCCTATGCGCAGGCGCATCAAGACCTCCCGGCAACTGTCTACTGGTCGGTCGGCGAGGATGAAGAGGATTTGCACTACCGCACGCTCAGCACGACGCTGCAATTCGCCGCCATCGTCGAGAGTCGCCGCT
The DNA here is from genome assembly GCA_041916315.1 of Anaerolineae bacterium. Classification (GTDB taxonomy): domain Bacteria; phylum Chloroflexota; class Anaerolineae; order Aggregatilineales; family Phototrophicaceae; genus Flexifilum. Next base: position 303,872 of record JAYRZU010000089.1, on the reverse strand, counting down.
ATGCGGGGTTGACGTTCAAGAAGCACATCTTCATGGAACAGGATCACTGTGCGGTCGCGGGGCCGGGGTTTCAGTGGGGGTTGAAGCAGGCGCTCAAACGCTAAGAAGCGCCCCGTGATACTCGGCAGCACACCAGCGGGACGCGATTAAGTGGGTGTCATCTGTAGGGACAAGGCATGAGGGTGTTTAAAAAGCATCCCTTAAAGCCTTTCCCGTCGTCAGCGGACGCAATAAATTGCGTCCCTACGAAAACCCATTGGGCTTGGCGAATGATGTTGGCTCCCCTCCCTGAATTCGGGGAGGGGCCGGGGGTGGGGTCGGATAAAACAAAACGCCCGGCTGGTGAGCCGGGCGCTGCTGCATTGACATACTATCTGGAACTACGAGCACACCATCGTGTAGCCGAAAGCGCGAATCACATCGTAAACAATCGGAATGCGATTCCACAAGCACGCCTGATCGACCAGCACCAACCCAACCACGCTGGAACAGCAGCAGAAGAGTGTCAGCCCCGCGCAGCCGATCAGAATCCAGCGCGTGTTGCTGCGCGGTTCGTCTTCGCGCGCGGCATACGGATCGTAGTCGCCCTGCTGCGGATATCCCGGCTGCTGCGGCACAGCCGCGGGCTGCTGGGGAGCGCTGTAGGCGGGGGGCGAATAGCTGTAGCTCGGCTGCTGCGGTGCGGCTTGCTGCATGGGGGGCTGCTGCATCATCGGCTGCTGCTGAGGCGCGGGCGATGAATAGACCTGCGCTGCGCCGCGCTGTGCCTGATTCGGCATCGTTCCCTGCACACCTTCGTCCGGGGCGGCTCCCGCCGCGCCAAACGCTTCGTAGGCCAGCGTCACCGTCTCGCCCAGACCGATCATATCGCCGGGGCGGAGTGGACGCGCACCTGTCAGCCGCTGACCATTGACGAAGGTGCCATTGGTCGAGCCGAGGTCTTCGATCGTGAACCCACCAGCGCCGCGAGTCATCCGCATGTGATGGCGGCTTACTTCCGGGTCGTTGATCACGATGTCATTCGTAATATCGCGTCCAAGCGTCACAATATCCTTATTCAGGTCGTAACTCTGATTTGGTTGTGGACCCCGCCGGACGACCAGACGGAAGTTTTCGCCGCCTTGGATCATACGATGTCCTCCTCGTGAGGAAGCCTAAATATAAGCTCGATTATAACATAGAGGAAGTATAGGGAGGGAACTTTCCCCTGTCAAATCGCCGCGGGGGAGGCGTAGGGTAACCGCGTGATCTTGCCGTTTTGACGGGCGATTACAGACCAATCCATGACTTGACATTGGAATCGATTCTGGCATATCCTGTGAACGATTAAAGTTATTTAAATGACGGTTTAGCGTTATGGCTGATGTAGAAATTTAGCCCTAAAAAAGGTTGAAATATCATGGTGGCAAGTCTGCAGATTCCCGTGCGCATCTGGATTGAAAAGCACGATATTGAGAGTAAAAACCCCGACGCCTGTGACGTGATCGTCAAGATGGAAGACGACACGCTGCACACGGCGGTGTTCGTCACGCTGCCCTATCTGGCGCGGCAGATGGACCTGAGCTACGAAGTCGGCAAGGGGATTCCCTATAACCCGCCTGTGCACTACGCCGCGCTCGAAACGCCGCATATCATCGTGCCGAACCTTGACCGCGACACGATTGAAGACACGATTGACAACCTCCTCGCGCTGGACATCTTCGAGAACCTGTTCACGCGCGTTACCGAAGACGACGGCGCGGAAGTTGCTCCGAGCCGGACGGGCAAACTCGCCACGAAGGAAGTCGCCGCGGTCGTCCTCAACGAAGTCCTCATGGTTATGGAAGACACTCCCACTACCGTCGCCTGACGGCGGCGAATAGATTCCTCACCCAACCAACAACTGCACATTTCCCGGCAGTCGTGCCGGGCTGTTTGACGTCAGTGCGTCGGACATGAACTCGTCGGGGCAGACGTATGTGTCTGCCCGACGGGCGACCGCGTAGGTTCGCCCCGACGAAACCCGCTTCTGTCTGTTCGGCGTGCTATAATTCCGACCTGCTAAGACTCACATGGAGAGCGTAGATCATGCCTGACTATGTAGGCAGCCAGCTATACAAAATCCGCCACTCGACGGCGCACATCATGGCGCAGGCCGTCCTCGACCGCCTGCCCAACACGAAGATCGCCATCGGCCCGCCCATCGAAGATGGCTTCTACTACGATTTCGAACTGCCCCGTCCGCTGACGGACGACGATATGCAGTGGATCGAAAACCGCATGAAAGAAATCATGCGCAAGAACGTCGACTTCACGGTGCGCGAAGTCACGCCGGAAGAGGCGCTTGCGCAGTTCAAGGATCAGCCGTACAAGGTCGAGCTGATCAACGATCTGGTCGCGGGCCGCGTGGACGATAACGGCAACGAAATCGCCGCGCCCGCCGACAAGATCACGTTCTATACGCAGGATACGTTCACGGACCTGTGCCGCGGCCCGCACGTCGTCAACACGCGCGAAATCAACCCGGATGCGATCAGCGTGACGTACAAGAAGCCCGCCGGGGCGTACTGGCGCGGTGACGAAAACCGCCAGCAGCTCACGCGCATCTATGGGACGGCGTGGGAATCGCCGGAACAGCTTCAGGATTACCTGTTCCGTCTGGAAGAGGCCAAGCGCCGCGATCACCGCGTGGTCGGCGAACGGCTCAACCTGTTCACGTTCACGCCGCTGGTCGGCAAGGGTTTGCCGCTGTGGAAGCCGCTCGGCGCAACGCTCCGCGACACGCTGGAACGCTGGCTGCGCGAGACGCAGATCGAGAACGGTTATCTGCCCGTGGTGACGCCGCACATCGGCAACCTGAACCTGTACCGCACGTCGGGGCACTACCCCTACTATAAGGACAGCCAGTACGCGCCGATCTCGGTCGATGAGGAAGAATTCCTCCTCAAGCCGATGAACTGCCCGCACCACATCATGATCTATAAGAGCGATATGCACTCGTATCGTGATCTGCCCGTGCGCCTCGCGGAGTTCGGCACGGTCTACCGCTACGAGCAGTCGGGCGAGCTGCACGGCCTGACGCGCGTGCGCGGCTTCACGGTCGACGACGCGCACCTGTTCGTCACGCCGGAACAGCTCCTCGCCGAATTCAAGAACGTGGTCAAGCTGATCCAGCACATCTTCAACACACTCGGCCTGACGGACTTCCGCGCCCGCGTCGGCATTCGCGATCCCAAGAGCGAGAAGTACGTCGGCAGCGACGCGCTCTGGGAAAAAGCCTCCGCCGCCATCATTCAGGCGTGCGATGAACTCGGACTGCCCTACCACGTCGAAGAAGGCGAAGCCGCATTCTATGGACCGAAGCTCGACTTCATCTTCCGCGATGTGCTCAAGCGCGAATGGCAGCTCGGCACGGTGCAGGTGGACTACAATCTGCCGGAACGCTTCGAACTGGAATACGTCGCCGAAGACGGCACGCGCCAGCGCCCGGTCATGATTCACCGCGCACCGTTCGGCAGCATGGAGCGCTTCATCGGCATCATCATCGAACACTTCGCCGGGGCGTTCCCCGCGTGGCTCGCGCCCGTGCAGACGGTGCTGATCCCGATCACGGATCGCAACATCGAATACGCCGAAACGGTCGCCGCCAAGCTGAAGGCCGCTGGTATCCGCTTCGAAATCGACAAGGGCAAGGCGCGCATGGGCGGCAAGATCGTCGCCGCGCGCGAACGCCTGATCCCCTACATGCTCATCATGGGCGACCGTGACGCCGCAGCGGGCACGGTCAGCGTGCGCCTGCGCGACGACCGCGATCTCGGCGCCATGCCGCTCGACCAGTTCATCGAACTGATCACGGGGCAGGTCAACTCGATGAGCCTCGATCTCGTCTCCGGCTAAAGTCGCAGACTTTCTCCAACTTCGGGGCGATCTTTTGCGGATCGCCCCGCTTTCCCCGACTTCTACACGCTGAATACACGATCTCTAGACGGCGTTTCCCTATGCTGTGCGTATCCATTAAGCAGCTAAGGAGTGAAGCGTATGTCGAAAAAACTGTTCTCAATTCCGCTCGTCCTCGTTTTGGTCTTCGTGCTGGGACTCGCCGCCGTCAACGCCAGCGTCTACAACGGCACGGTCGACATCACGTGCACTGACTGGACGGCTATGAATACTGGGTCGCACATCCTTGACCGCAATAACCTGAGCAGCAATCTGGAAAACTTTATCATCAACATCTGGGATGGCGCGGGTACGCTCATCTACTCACGTGGTTACACCAATGTGCTCGGCACCTATGCGGTTGGGATCGGTTCGGATCCCTACGATGTCGCGCCGCAGTACAACCCGATCCGCTGGCAGTTGAGCAGCGCAGCGGGCAATGGTCTGCCCCTGCAAATCGATTATGAAGCGACCGGAACCTGCGCCGGACTGCCGACCTACGGCCCGGTCGGCGGTGGTGGCAGTGAACCGCCCGCGACCAACCCGCAGCCGCCTATCGTCAGCAGCGCTACCGGCGCAGCGATCCCGTCCGGTTCGGTCGTCGGTCTGCTGACGGTGGACACGGTCGCCAGCTACGCCCCCGGTCGCAGCACGGATATCACATTGCACGCCGGACAAACCTTCTGGGTGGTCGGCCTGGACGCCAGCGAAACGTACTACAAAATCGTGCTGGCAAATGGCTATCTGTGGGTCCCGGCGGCGCTGATGGTTCCGACCCCCGGTGCGCCGTGGTACAGCACGCCGCTGCCCACCCGCATCGTCGACTAAACGAGGATTGACCAGCTTGGGCGGCGATCCACGCGGATCGCCGCCCTTGTTCGTATAATAGAGGCACAGTAAGTGTGAGGTGGAACGATGGTTGCGATTAGACTCAAAGTGGACATACCAGCAAACGGTATAGTTACCCTACAGTTACCAGATGATTTCCCGCGTGATCAGGAAGTTGAGATCGAAGTTCGGCTCAAAACGGAACTGTCCGCCCCCCAAACCCTGACGCCTGCAGAAACAGCGGCCATGGAAGAGGACATTCAACAATCACTGGCGATCATCCAACGAGGTGGAGAGCGTAAAACGGGAGCAGAAATCGTCGCTTATCTCCGCGAGCACGGCGGCGGCTGGGAAGATTACGGAATCGAAGATCCTGTGGAATGGCTCGAAGCACGACGGCGTGAAGACTGGAATAAACGGCATCAGGATCAACCATGATAGCGGGGTTGCTTGATAGTTCCATACTCATCGACGCCCTACGCTCCTACATCCCCGCAGAACAGTGGCTGCTAACGCAAACCGATTTGGGCGCGAGCCAAAGCACAATACTGGAACTGCTGCAAGGAGCAAGAACCAAACTTGATCAGCAGAAGACACTTCGGCGATTGCGCCTCTTTCAGATTGTGGATACCACCCCTGCGGATTTGGCTTGGGCCATTATTCAACTGGAACGCTATGGGCTAAGCCATAACGTCGGGGCGATGGACTGCCTGATCGCCGCCAGCGCCTACCGCCTGCAAGTGCCCCTCTACACGCGCAACCTCAAGCACTTTATGCCACTGTTGGGTGGGCTGGCGCAAGAGCCGTATTCGCCCACCCCGCCGAGTTAGCGTCCGCGAAAGACCCGCCGCCAGATACGGCGCAGCACCCACCAGCGAATCACCTTCAAGATCAATCCGAGCATCGCTATCCTCCTCACGTCTGACATTCATTTTATTTGTAACACATGAGCAGCGCGTGAACGTGACAAATCAAAATGGCGGCGTTACAATCGCGGCGAACATTACAAGCAAGGAGCTTATTTCTGTGGCAGACTCTCCCGAAGTGCTGGCGGCTTTGAATCGCCGCAGCCGTACACTCGTTGAAGGTGTCGACCGTTCCGCCGCCCGCGCCATGTTGAAGGCGATTGGCTTGTCGGACGAAGACCTGAAAAAACCCCTGATCGGCATTGCGAATACGTGGACGGAAATTGGACCGTGCAACTTCCACCTGCGCCGCCTTTCCGCCAAGATGAAAGAGGGGATTCGCCGCGCCGGGGGAACGCCGCTGGAATTCAATACGGTCAGCATCAGCGACGGTATCACGATGGGTACGGAAGGCATGAAGGCCTCGCTCATCAGCCGCGAAATCATCGCCGACTCGATTGAGCTGGTGGCGCGCGGCAACTTCTTCGACGGCATCATCGCTTTGGCCGCTTGCGACAAGACCATGCCCGGCACGATCATGTCACTCATCCGACTCGACGTGCCCTCCCTGATGCTTTACGGCGGCTCCATCGCCCCCGGCAACTATCGCGGCAAGGATATCACCGTCCAGGAAGTCTTCGAGGCGATGGGCGCGTATGCCGCTGGTCGCATCACGCTGGACGAGCTGCACGAGATTGAAGGCGTGGCCTGCCCCGGTCCCGGCGCCTGTGGTGGTCAATTCACAGCGAACACGATGGGTATGGTCGGTGAAATTCTGGGCATCTCCCCAATGGGCATGGCGGATATCCCGGCGATGGCGACGGAAAAAGACGATGTCTCGCTGCAGGCCGGGCAGTTGATGATCCAGTTGATCGAACAGGACCTGCGCCCGAGCAAAATCATCACACGCCAGGCGCTCGAAAATGCGATTGCAGCGGTCGCGGCGAGCGGCGGCAGCACCAATGGCGTGCTGCATACGCTGGCCTTTGCCCGCGAAGCGGGTATCGACTTCACCATCGACGATATCGAAGCGATCAGCAAGCGCACGCCGCTGATCTGCGACCTTAAGCCGACGGGCAAGTATGTCGCCACCGATATGTACCGTGCAGGCGGCGTGCGGCTGCTCGCGCAGCGTCTGGTCGAAGGCGGTTACGTCGACGGCAGCGCGCTGACCGTGACGGGCAAGACGCTCGCTCAGGAAGCGGCAACTGCGGTCGAAACGCCCGGTCAGGACGTGATTCGTACGTGGGATAATGCGATCTATGAAAACGGTGGGCTGCACATCCTCAAGGGCAATCTCGCGCCGAACGGCAGCGTGATCAAGCTCAAGGGGACGGAACCGCGCACCTTCCGCGGAGTCGCCCGGGTCTTCAACACCGAAGAAGAGGCGTTCCAAGCGGTGCAGAACCGCCAGATCAACGCGGGTGACGTGGTGGTAATCCGCTACGAAGGCCCGGTCGGCGGCCCCGGCATGCGCGAAATGCTGCAAGTGACCGCGGCGATTGTCGGTCAGGGGCTGGGCGCGGATGTCGTGCTCATCACCGATGGCCGCTTCTCCGGCGCGACGCGCGGGCTGTGCATCGGGCATATCGCGCCCGAAGCCGCAGTCGGCGGGCCGATCGGCCTGCTGCACGAAGGCGACATCATCACCGTGGATATCGACGCCCGGTCGATCAATATGGAAGTGAGCGAGGCGGAACTCGCCGCCCGACGCGCGGCCTGGGTGGCGCCAAAGCCGCACTACACGAGCGGTGTGATGGCCAAGTATGCGCGCCTCACTGCGCAGGCCGATGACGGCGCCGTGACCAATTCGGCCTCCGGTCTGGTGCGTTAAGCGTCGACAAAACCATTCGGTGCTACGATAATAGTCAAGAGATTGGGAGCGATCCCAATCTCTTGACTATTTTTGTCTCATCGAGGATTTCGTCATGCCCTTCTCCGTCGAACGTCTCACCGACGCCCCCATCATCCTAATCACCCTCACCGGATCCGTTGATGCTGATACTGTCGCCCAGGCCGATCTGCAGGTCATTCGCTTGCTCGGGCAATACCCCGTAAACACTGCCCTGATCTTCGATACCACGCAGGCCACGAGCAGCTTCAAACAGATTCTGGATATTTTGCAGTCGACGAGCCGCCGCAACGCGCGCAATACCGCCAAAATGCCCTTTGTGGTGCTGCCCGCGTTTGTCGGCACGGATCTGATGGTGAAGCTGTATGTCGATGCGGCGCGGCAAAAGCAGTTCGGCGGACAGCAACTCCCGCTCTTTACCTCGCGCGAAGCGGGAATCGCCGCCATGAAAGTCACCGTCGCCAATCTCAACGAACAGCAGGCCAATCACTCGACCGAGTGATTGTTAGCCTAACGAACAAATCCAAGTAAGCCGCCCGCTAAATCAGCCGAAACGAGATAGCTGTGCTATGCTCAGGCATGCGAGTTGCCCCGGCGAAATGGAGTTGAGATGGCGCACATCACCAAAGACAAAGGCGATCTGGCGGTCGCCAAAGCGATTGCGCATTTGCTGGAACACAACATCCGTGTGTGCCTGCCCCTCTCCGAACATCTCCCGTTCGACCTGATTGCGGTCATGCCCGACATGGTCACGCTCAAGCGCGTGCAGGTCAAGTATCGCAGTGACCGCGGCACCGGGTCGCTCGTGATTAAGTTCGAAGCCAACTACTACGACTCGAAACACATATACACCAAGCTGGTCGACCTCGAAAAGATCGACTGCTACGCGGCTTACAACCCCACCACCAACCAGATGTATTACCTGAACGTCTCCGAAATTCCAGAGGGGACGCGTGGGATGTGCTTACGCTTGCACCCCGCCAAGAATGGGCAGCAACGCGGAATTCGTCTCGCGCGCGACTATGAAAACCCGCAGCGGATTGCGCCAACATCAGCAGTTGTAACGTATTCTGTGCGCACACTCACCCCGAACATACATCAGGCCATCGCGCAGGTCGAGACGAATCTGCTAGAGCAGGGTTGGTATACCTGCAGCCCACACCGCTGGGATGCTCCATTCGACCTGATCGCTGTGTCACCGGACATGCTGCGCTTGGTGCGCGTACGTGTCGGTTCGGTTAGCGCGGACACAACCCTTTACGCCGATATCTACGCGCTCTACCAGCCCACGGATCGATCCGTGGGTTACATCAACGCGGCCCAAGTCCAACAGAGCAACCCGTGTGTACATTGTGATACATCGCGAGCGATGAGTCCGCTATTAGAAGCAGCACTTGTGGGTTGAAAAAGATGTAGGCTCTGCTACAATGATCCCTGTTGGCCCCGTAGCGCAGCGGTAGCGCAGATGCCTTTTAAGCATTGGGTCACAGGTTCGAATCCTGTCGGGGTCACAGCAAATCGGCGGGCTGGTATGCCGCCGATTTTTGTTTTCCCCTCCGCCACCTCACAAACTGGCAAGCATAATCAGGGGCTGGTGAACTTCACAATCACGGTGTACTGTGCCGCGCCGACTTCTCCGGCGACGAACTGCGTCCCCGCGCACAGCCACGCATGTGCGAATAGGTCTTTCCCGGCGCTCTCTGCCGTGCGGACGCCGAAATACAGCGTGTTAGGAATGCCCCGTCGATTCAGCATCCACTTGGCGGCGAGTGCGTCCATCAGGCAGGTCGATGTCCACGGAAGCTGACTGGCGACGGCGGCGATGCTCCCGGCGATCAGCGTCAGCGTTTGTGTCTGTTCGCTCTCGGACGACTCCGCTCTCCGCTCCCCTAAGCGCCGCGACCACCACCTGAACGGCACGCCGCGCACCAGCACCCACGCCGTCACTAGATTGACCGTAGTCTCAGCCAGCAAGCGCCGCTCAGCGGGTGAGCGCGCTTGAACGGCGCGGAAGATGCGGCGGAGATCCATCGATCTACGCCGGGGTGTCCACGCGGTAGTACTGCGACTGCGTGTTGAACAGCGTCGCGTACAGCCCGCCCTGCGCCATGAGTTCATCATGGGTGCCGCTTTCGACAATGTGCTGCTGATCGAGCACGTAGATGCGGTGCGCCAACCGGATAGTCGAGAGGCGATGGCTGATGAGGATCGCGCAGCGGTCAGCGACGACCTGCCGGAAACGTTCGAACACTTCGTGTTCCGAGAGCACATCGAGCGAACTGGTCGGCTCATCCAGCACCACGATTTGCGCGCGGCGTAAAAACGCTCGGGCGAGCGCGATCTTCTGCCACTGTCCCATGCTCAATTCCTGCCCGCCGAACCAGTTGCCCAGGCGCGAGTCATAACCCTCCGGCAGCGCCGTGATCACCTCGTGCGCGCCTGATGCGTGCGCTGCCCGCTCGATCGCTGCGCGCTCCTGCGTCACGTCACCTAGGCCGATGTTCTCCCACGCGCTGAGCTGATACTCGTTATAGTCCTGAAACAGCACACTGATCTGCGCGCGCAGATCAGCCACATCGAAATCGCGCAGATCAATGCCGTCGATAGTGATGCGTCCGCCAGAGGGATCATACAGGCGGCACAACAGCTTGATCAGCGTGGACTTGCCCGCGCCATTCGCACCCACCAGTGCGATCACCTCACCGGGCTTAATGGTCAGGTTCACGCCAGCGAGGACGGGTGTCGTACCGCGCGCATATTGAAAGCTGACATCTTCAAAGCGGATTCCACTCTGCAGCGGGTTGGGGACAGGCTGTGGGTGCACTGGCGGTTTGACTAACGGCTCAAGCCCAAGGAACTCGTAGAAGTCGCGCAAAAACACGCTGCTTTCGTATAATCCGGCGAGACTGCTCAGGAGCGATTGCAGCGTCCCCTGCGCGCGCTGAAAACCCTGAAACATGATCACCAGACCGCCGAGCGTGATCGCCCCGGTCAGGGCATAGCCGACCGTGAGCAGAAACGCGCCGAACAGCGCAATGACCCCCAAACCCTGCGTCCCTAGTTCAAAGGCCGTGCGCCGCCAAATGATCGCCATACGTCCCGAGCGCAGCCGAGCATAGAGCGTATCAAAGTGCTGAGCGAACATCGCGCCGAGATTGAACAGGCGAATTTCCTTGGCATGGTATTCCGCGGTGAGCAGATAGTTGTAGTAGGCTTGCTCGCGTTCAATCGCCGAGGTCTGCATGTACCAGTCCATGAGCACCTGCGTGAAACGCAAACGCACCAGTACGACCGGGAACGCGCTGGCGAACAGAATGAGCGGAGTCAGGGCGTTGAGCGACACCAGCACGCCGATCACACCGACGAGCGTAAACGTATCGCGGAGAATAGCCGTCAGATCGCCGATGATCGCGGTCGGACGGTAGCTCGCTTCACCCTGCGCGCGGTGCAAACGGTCATAGTAAGCCGACTGCTCGTAGTATTCGAGATCGACCGCAATCGACTTGGCATGAATCAGGCGGGCGACGTGTTCATTGACTGCGAGCGTTTGACCTTCGTGCACCACACCGCTGATCACGCTGAGCGCCATATCGATGAAGGCCACGACTCCGGCCAGAACGACGATCCCGACGATGTCGTTGACCGTCCGCCCCTGCACGATAAGCGCCGTGACCTGATCGAGCATCGCGCCGATCAAATAGAGCAGCGCAACCGGGGTCAGCCCTTGCAGCAGCGTGAGCGCGATCGCCGCGCTCGTCCAGCCGCGGCTGCTCGTCCACGTCAGGCCGAGTGCGCGCCACAGGCTCGTCACGCTGCGGGCAGCGCGCTGCCACACCAACGCAAACACCGTCACCTTGCCTCCGATCAGCGTGCCCGGAGCCGCTGCCACACGGCCGTCAGGATGACACGGCTTTGATCCATCCAGCGATACGGATAGTAAAGCATAATTCCGGTTTTGACGTGATAACGTTCGCGCAAATAAGCTCGACTGGGGAATAACGCCCGGCGAATCATCTCCAGACGCTGACGCGGCGGCAGCGTGGCCAAGTACGCACGCCACGCCTCCCAACGACCACCGCGCCCTTGCAGCGCACGAAAGAGGCCGATGTCCTCATAGGCTGGCCGCCGTTCGACCAACGCGTGGAGCACATGGTCGGGAATTGGCGTAGCAAAAAACTCGACCGTCCGCAGCAGCGCCAGTTCCACCGGGAAAGTCCACCCCAGGACTACCGCCTGATCGATGACAGTCGGCCAATCAAGCACCGACTGCGTGATTAGGCGGTGCAAGTCGAGGTAGCGGATCAGGAACAGATCGTCGCCAGGGTGCTGCAAGACGATGTGTGCGCACAAATGCAGAAGCTGCGCCTCAGCGGCGAAGTGATCGAGACGCGTGCCATCGGTCAGCATGAGCGTTTGCCGCGTCTGCCAGAACCAATGCAAATCCTCCAGCGCCATTAAGCGATCATCGTCCGCACCGAGCAGCCGGTAATGGATTTCCAGCGCCACGCCCGACTGCGTGCGGCTGTACAGGCGGTAATGATGCTTGGACGCGCTGAAACCATGGAGTTCATCGTCCGCTTCCGGAAAGAAATCACCCGTGCCTTCCTCCCATTCGTAGCCCAGCGTCTGCGCGATCTGCAGCGCCGCTTCGCGCTGAGCATAGGGAACCAGCACGTCGATATCGGTCATGGGCCGCAGCCCCATCTCGGGATAGATCATGCGGGCGAGCACCGCACCTTTCAGCCAGATACACGGGATGCTCGCATGTTCGAAAGCCGCCTGTACCTGCTGCCGCGCGCGTTCGAGGATCGCCTGATTGATGGCGCTGTTATGGGCAGCGAGCGCTAAAGTCTCCATCGAGGCTGGGGGAAGAGTCGGCGGCTGTTGTTTGAGCAACCAGTACAGCAGCGGCGCGACGCCATGCTGCACCGCGAGATCAGTGATGGCTGGCCACTGGTCAGCGGGCACACTGCCGAACGCCACCTGATCAGTGATCAGTTGGCAGAGGATGCGGAGCTGGGGATGGGCGGCTAGGGTCAATGTGGTCGTGGTCGTGAGTCTCTAGATGATCCAGAATGGCTTGACGAACGGGCGGCAGCAAGTCATAGCGGCGCGGATACCGCAGGCGGTAAATGGGGAGCCGGGCGGCTAACTGCGTTAGCGTTTCAAATTCCCGCTGCGTGCGCTGCCGGTCGGTGATGTCAAACCGGAAGGAATGGCGCAGCAGGTAAATAAAGCGTTCGTTGGCAGTCAGGGTTTCAATCTGCACGGAACCGACGCTATCCGCGTCCAGTACATACAGCCGATTGATCGGCACAGGGTCGCTATAGAAGCTCACGCCACCCGGCGCCGCTGAGAGCCGACGCTTCTCCGTATAATGCGCCACAGGTGTCCACGGCTGCGCGGGCGTGACGCTGTCCGCTGAATCTTCCCACAGCCGCACCCCCGGATAACTGCCGATCCCCCAAATCGCGTCAGCGTCAATGCGCAGCCGCAGCGAGTCGTCCGCTAACAGGGGATACCCTACGGCCCCAAAGCTGGCGGTGAGCGTCGATTTACCCTGCCCGCCCTCGCCTAAAAATACCACCGCCTGACCGTCGCTGACGAACCCGCCCGCATGGAGCACCAGTTCACCGCGCAGCGTGGCCGCATACGGCAGCACTTGATCCAGCAGGATGTGCTGAAAAGTGTTCGCGGGCGTTTCGGGATACAGAAAACCGCGAATATGGCGACCATCCGGTGAAATCCAGAAGACGCCGTGGTCAAAATACTGGAGTCGGTAGCCGTGCTCACTTTTTGACCACGACTGCCAGTAGCTTCCATCAGTTTGTTTTAGAGTGTGGAATGGAAAAACGACGACTGCTTCACGAAGTTCAGCCGTGAGTTGCTGGAACGTTACATCCGGTGAAACGGGTTCAAGCACTTGATCGAGATCAAGCTCGACATCGGTTTCAACCACGAAACCTAGAATTCGGTAGCGCACCTGAAGAAATCAGCCTGAGACGCAGAACGGCGACTACGGGCGCTCCTTCATCAGGTTGGTACCCATCATCCCTTCGACCGGCCCGGCGGTGCCACCGAGCGTCATATTCTGAATCGTGCCATGCTGCGTGAAGCGAGGAACGCGATAGGCTTTCTTTTCCGAAGGGGTCAGGTCATTGGTATTTTGGGTGGACATTGGTCTTATTCCTGAACTCAGGTAGCTGCTCACAGCCGGACGACTGATATTCCTCAATCATACTACGATTCGCCTAACTGCACTTGCTCTGGTTGGGGCAATCCAATTCCTACCCCGACTGGACCAAGTGCGCTAGCCGATAGGGCTTCTTCTCAGGTTAAGGCGGCGGACCTCACAGCCTAACCCCAACATCAGACTACACTTACGGCGACTGCCTAGAGGCGGTCGCTGTCCGGCCTAAGCCATGCGTGGACCCATAAAGAATTCCATACCGCGACCCGTGCCAGCCAACGTCAGATTTTGAATCGTCCCATGCTGCGCAAACCGCGGAGGCTGATAGGGCTTCTTCTCAGGTTGGGACGACGGCAACGGCAGTTCCTGAGTGGGCACAGGCTAGCTCCTTGAGTTGTCTCGGCTCTGGTCAGCCGCTGCGATACTGTTCTAACCATATCATCATACTACGCAACATCAGTATATGGAAAATCTGAGGGGAAGTAAAGGCGGGCGGCTGGGCCAATAAGGACTGCATTTTCCCCTTATCCACATAGCTGGACAGGCGCTCTGCGCTTCGAGAACGAAGAGTGTAAAAAATATCTTGAGCCTGTAACCGATAGCGTTCCTGCGCAAACGCGAAGTCCAGCGAATCCTTCTGGGAGCGCCAGACCACTTCAGGCGGCAGCAGCGGCGCGAGGGCGCGGCGGTTGATAACTTTCGCCCACGCCAAGTGATTCTTTTGCGCGGCGGGGAGCGCCAGACAAAACTCGATCACTCGCCGATCGGAATACGGGTGCCGCGGCTCAATCGAATGGCGCGCCGCCACGCGATCATACCGCTCATAGGCGACGGGCAGCATGCCGTGATCCAGCCAGCGACGATGCTGTTCGCGCGTGGTGCAGCGCACATCAATATGCGCGTGGTAGGCCATAAACCGCTCCAGCAGATTTGTGCGCCGGGCAAAGTCAGGATCAATCAACGTCTCCGCGATCAGCGCGCCGTAGTGGTGCGGATCGTGCCCGGTCAGCCGCCACTTGATCGCCCGCAGCCACTGAGGGAAATAAGCCGCCTTGGCATGCAGCGTCAGGACGCTCCAGAATGTTTCACCCCACATCTGTTCCCACGCACGGCACTCGCGGATCGCACTCACCAGCTTGAAATCGCGCAGCATCCATGTGATGTAATTGCTGCCCACCGCCGTGATATTGTCGCCGGGCATGCCATCCAGCAGCGCCTTCACCTGCTGACGATGGGCCAAGATATCCATGAGCTGAACAATGTGCATCGCATAGTCGAACAGTTCATCGCCGCGCTCGTCAAAGGCGTGGAACTCGGAGAGAAATTGCTCAAATTCCGCAACTTTGACGAAGTAAGGCTGCACTTCGCCCTGTGCGACCACCTGCCGAATCGCGCGGGTTTCGAGGTTATCTTCCGTATGAATGCCGGAGAATGTGCGCAGCGGGGCTTGACCGGTCGCCTTTAACCACTGGCGCGCGACCGCCACCACCGACGACGAATCCAGTCCGCCGCTGAGCATCGACCCCACCCGCTCGGGGGTGCGTAGGCGGCTGATCACGGCTTTCCGAAACACCTCTAGAAAGGCCTCGGCATAGTCCTGATCCGATTTCAGGCGAATTTCGCGCGTTGAATCGAGCGACCAGTAGCGCCTCTGCTGCATGCCCACCCGGTCGATCACCATAATGTGCGCGCGGGGCAACCGCTGAATGTCGAGATAAAACGTGCTGGTGTGATCGACGCCTTCGGTTTCGTCGACGATGGCGTCGGCGAGGCGCGCTTCGTTGAGGCGCTGCGGAACATCCGGCATGGCGAGCAGCGCGCGCACCTCCGAGCCGAAGACGAACAGCCGATCCGATAGATGATAGTAGAATGGCTTCACACCGCTGTGATCGCGGGCGCAGAGTAGGCGCTGCTCACGCTCATCCCAAATCACGAAGGCGAAATCGCCGAGCAGATGGTCGACGCAGGCCGTCCCCCACACGCGGTACGCTCGCAAAATCAGTTCAATGTCGGTGACGGCGGCGGAGAGCGTTTCACCTTTGACTTCCAGTTTGCGGCGCAGCTCATCCCACTCGTCGATGCGCGCATCCCCGGTGATCCACACGCTGCCATCCAGCGTTGTGGGCTGATTTTCGCGTTCGGCTTCCAGCGTGGAAAACAGCGCGGCATGACCGAAACCGATGGCGCTATCCGTCCAGATCTGGCGGCGATCCGGGCCGCGGCGCTGCATGGCATCCGTCATGCGCTGGAGCACCGCCCGCTCAACGGGTTGGCCGTCACGCTGAAAGATGCCGGTGATGCCGCTCATGAGGAACTTATTGCAGCTCGATCAACCCGGCGGCGAGGAGCTGCTGCAGCAGCGTGGTGAAATCGCCGCGCAGCGTCTCCGCTTCGACGTCGTATTCGGCGAGGAAGGCTTCATAGGCCGCCTGCAAACTGGCCGAAGTTGTCGCCAACTGCCACATGCGTGACCCGATTTCGTCGAGGCCAAAATAGCTGGCCGTGTTCAGGTTAAGCAATACCGTCTCCTGCGCCACCTGACTCGCCATCACGTCGAGGGTGACGACCGCGCGCTTGCTGTAGTCGATCTCCGCGCTAGCTCCCATGATATTCTCCATATTTGACTGACATGTCGCCCGCTTTGGTCATGGCTTCGATCTCATTGGGAAACTCAGCGGCGTACTGCTGCATCAACTGCTGGGCAATTTCGCGCAGCGTCTGCCCCTCAGCCATCCAGCGGAGCACCGCCGCGTCGATCTGTCCCGCGCGGCTGAGGCGGGGCCGATAAGCCTGCGAGCGCATGTGCAAAGCGCGCGCCGACTCAATGTCGCCAAAGAAGGTCGACTGCTGCAGTTGCTGGCGCACGGTCTGGGTAGCGCCATCCAACACCTGCGTGTGCCACGAAAAGGTATACGCCCCGCTGAAGTTATCGGCGCGTACCCGGGCACGCAGCGTGTCGCCCGCCGCCAGGGTCACCACTTCAGCGCAGGGGAAAAACGTTGTCCCGTAAGCCATTGGCGGCTGGTCTGGCGCGGTACTGTAGCCGATCTCGTCGTACAGCACGGCATCAAACCACACCTGATACCCGTGCACCGTAACCGGTGCTTCAGCAGTCCAGTTGAAGGTGGCCGCGTAATTCAGCTCGGTGAGGTTCACATAATCGAGCACCGCCCACACCTGCGGCGGCAACGCGATTTGATCGGCCTGGACGCGCCGCCGATAGCGCTGGTTGATGGTCCACTGGCGCCCCGCGTCCATGTTCAGGCCAAACGGATTTTTCGTCCACGGCTCGACCACATCCTGATACACATCCGGCGCACTCACCGGCGCAACATACAGCGTATCGCGCAGGGGAATCTGCACGCCGCCCGGTTTGAGGAAGCGGCGGCGCGCATCGATGATCGTTTCCAGATGCGCATTGTGCAGCGGCAGAATACCGCGCAAATCCGAGAAGAGCACATCGGCGGGTTCGGGCAGTGTGACGTTGGTTGACACGTCGTGGATGAACATGATCCGGTCGGCAAACCCGTTCTGCGCGGCGCTGATGCGGGCGGTTTCGATGGCGTCTTCGGCTTCAATGGCATACACGCGCCGCGCGCCTAGCTGGCAGGCGTGCATCGCCATCACGCCTGACCCCGTGCCGATCTCGACAACCACGCTCTCCGGCGTGATCACCCGGCGCAGCGCCTCGGAGTATGCCTGAATGCGCGGCAGGTCCGCCGCCATCCCACCAAAACTAGAAACACTGTAGCCATCTTTGTGAAAGCCGGACATCAACGACGACTCCTGTTACGGCGTGTAGGTGACGGTGATCCACTGATCAGTGCGCAGGGTGAGATCGTACTCGATGATCGTCTGGTCGATGGTGTAGCTGGCCGTCGGTTCGGGTGACGAATCGAGCAGCGTCGCCCCCGGCGGCAGGAACACCTGCACGTTGACCAGATCGCCGCGCGTACCGGGCTGCTTCTGGATCAGCAGACTATAGCTGCGGTAGCTGCCGACGGGTTCGACTACCAGCGGCGTCGTATAGCGGAACTCATACTGCTGCGACGAGTCGTACTCCAGCACGATATCTGCGATGAAGTTGGTGTAGCTGTCCGTCTGATCGACAACCGGGTCGAAGTCGAGATTTTCCCAGCCCGTCAACACGGAGGTACGCGGCACAAACACCTGCAGCAGATTCTGATAATCCAGCGGGCCGTGGAACGTTTCGTCCACCGCCGGATCGTTCTCGGCAGTCTGCCGGGAATAGTCATACGCGACCGTGACCGAGTTCTGTGCCGTGCCATCCGGTTGAATGTACACATTCGCCGCTAACTGCCGGATGATCGAGCGGTTCGACTTATTGCCGAGGTTGGCATCCGCGGTCATCAGGTAATCGTGCTGCGGGGTCACCGCCTGATTCCCCGCCCAACCGAGGATTTGCACGCTCTGATTCAGGCTTGGGTCGTTGAAGTAGAGCATAATGTGCTTCTCTTGCAGCGCTTGCAGCAGTACGCCGAGCATACGTTGATTCGTCTCCGCGTTCGAGATCGAGTCCTGCCAGTCGGAGAAGATCTGCGTGTAGAGCGCGGCGAGGAAGGCTTTGTGTTCCCCGTCTTCCGCGCGGATGGTGTAGATCATCTCGCGGAAGTTGTCGGCGTTCACCGCTTCGACGTAGCCGGGAATGCGCACGTCGCCGAGCGCCGCCAGAATCGCCTCGAAGCCGAAAATGTCAATCGCGATCACGCCGTCGACGGGCGCGTGCAGGTTGAACCCCGTGTCATAGAACCACATCGCCATCTGCGCGGTCGTCGGGTAATCGGCATACCAACTGCCGTCCCACGCGGCGTAAACCGGCGAGTTATAGCCGATCCACCAATTCGGCACGGTCACTTCCGTGACGGCGTCTTCCGGCGGCGGGTTCGGGCTGGTCGCTGTCGTCGGGCTGTACCCGTACTCGACCACCCGCCCATTGCGCACGCTCAGCCAGCCATAAGTGCTGATATAGCCGCCAGACGGGCGCAGTTCATCGCTGTTCTGCGACAAGATCAGATAGTCCTGCTGTTCGCCTAAGCCGAAGGCGGCGGTGAGCAGTTCCGGCGCGCTCAGCAACACGCTGTTGCTCTGTTCCAGCAGGTCATAATAGCTGTTGAGTTGGTTCAGATAAAACAGATAATCGACGGGGATGCTGTCCGCCGTCAGCTTGTCGAGCCAACCGCGCACGGTCTGTAGTTGCTCACTGGCGCGCAAAAACGCCGTGCGCCCGATGCGCATGCGTTCGACGAGGCGTTCGCCTTGGGAGATGCGCGCTGTCAGCACTTCATCGTCGCCGCGCCCGAACAGCACCGAGAGTGCGGGCTGCATACCGTTCAGCATCGAATCCGCGGCGTTGACCAGCCCGTCCGCCGCATCGATCAACATGAGCGTATCGTCAATTTCTGGACGCACGGTGCGGAACGGGCGCAGCAGCGCCGTCTGGCTCTTGGCGAACCCGAGCGACCCCTGCAGGTCGCGCACGCTGGAATACAAGCGGTCAAAATCTTCGAGGGTGAAATCGCCATTCGCGGCATTCCCGACATCGCGCACCACGCGCTGGAAGCCGCCGAGCGAGGTCTGCACGCGATTCAGCGCGTACGAGAACACAGAACTCACCACCGCGCCGGTGACGATCACCGCGGCGATGATGATGATCAGCACGCTGAGCCACGGCACAGCCTGCGCAAAACGGCGGATACGCTTGAGCCACTGCGGGGTGCGCCGCCGGCGATGTTTTCTACGCGCGCTCGTGTCTTCAGTGGGCTGCGACTCGGGTTTCCGGATGACACTCATACGCCTAACCTACTTCTTTTCTGCGGCGCCGCGTCGTAAACGCAGCGATTGGAGGAGTCGACCCAGGCGCGACGGATTTTCGCCGCCGTAGCTGTAGGTATAGTACTGGTGATAGCCGTAGCTGTAGGCTTCTTCCTGCGGGTTGACGCGGTTCGCAATCACGCCGAGGATCTCCTTGTTGACCTGCGTGAAGACCTCTTTGGCGCGGATGGCGGCGCGGCGCTGCGTGCGTCCGCAGCTCACCACCAGCAGCACGTTCGCGTCGACGCCGCCGACCAGAATGGTGCTGTCGGTGATCGTCAGGCACGGCGGGCTGTCAAAGATGATCAGGTCAACATCCTGCGCGGCACGGAAAGCATCAATCCAGCTTTTCGTGAGCGGCGAACCGATCAGTTCCGCCGGGTTCGGCGGAATGATGCCGCTGGTGATGATGCGCAGCTTGGGAATCCCGGAAGTCTGGAAACATTCGCGCAGGCGGCGATTCTGTTCTTCTGGCGTCCCATGATTGAAATCAGCGCGCAGCAGCGTGCTCAGGCCGACATTGTTGGGCAGGCCGAACATCGTATGCACTTTGGGGCGGCGCAAGTCGGCGTCGATGAGCAGCACGCGCAAATTCGCCTGAGCCATCGCCACGGCGAGGTTCGATGCGGTCAGCGTTTTGCCTTCTTCCGGACCGGGGCTGGTCACGACGATCACCGGGGCAATTTTCGGAGTTTCGCCGAGCGCATACAAGACATTCGTGCGCAGACTGCGATACGACTCGGCAACGGTCGAAAACGTCTCATGGTTCGTGATCAGCAGTTCGCTGTCGCGCTTCTTGCGATTGCCGTAGGTCGTAATCGCGCCGAAGACGGGCAGTTGCAGCGTGCGCGTGACCTCTTCGGACGAGCGCAGCGTGTCGTTGAAGTATTCGAAGACGAGCGCCACCCCGTACGCGAGGATCGCGCCGAGGATGCCGGCGCCAATCGCCGAGCCAATCGGCCCGACATTGATTGACTGCTGCGGCACACGGGCGCGTTCGACAATGTCGATGGCGTTGGTGCGCTGCTGAATCGTGGAAATCGTCGCGGAAAATTCGGCGACCGTAGCCAGCGCCAGGTTGATTTGCTCGACCGTATCATTGCGCTGCTGCGTCAGCTCGGTGACGCGGGCGGGGTCGTTCGAAGCGAGGATTTCCTCATCCAGACGGTTCAACTGTTCGCGTGAGCGCTGGAGCAGAATATTCAGTTCGGCGATCTGCTCATTGGCAAACGCCACCTGTTCTTCCTGTTCTGGCGTCAGGTTAGTCGGGCTTTTCAGAATGAGCTGTTCGGCGAGCGTATTCACAATGTCCGCCGCCAGCACCGGGTCATCATACTGCGCCGACACCACAAGCAGCGCCGTATTCGGCAAAATCGCGCTGCTGATGTAGCCGCCTAAGTCTTCCGGAGCCATCGGCAAATCCAGCGCTTCGACTGTGCTCTGCAAGATTTCGTAGCTAATGATCAACTGCTGGTAAGTTGGGGCAAGATCCATGCCGAGATAAATATCTGCCGACGAGGGATTCGCTTGGTCGAGCAGCGACGGGCCAATCGAGATCGTCACCTGCGCTTCGTAGGACGGAGGACGATTCACACCGTTGATGAAGTTGACGCTCCCGACCACGAGGGCAACGAGCGCAATCAGCAGCAGCCATCGGCGAAAAATCTGGATGTATGGAGCAAGTTCCATGAATGTCTTTGCCTTACAGCGTTTGCACAGCCAAAATGATGGATTGAGAGCGGAGTTCCGACTAGACGAACACCGAATTCTACCATGCTATCGATTCGATTGTATTCATTTTCCAACTTACGGCGGGCGCGAAAACCGAAAATTCATACGAAATTTGTAAATCTGCCGACTAACGCCGCGCCGCCCAGTCGCAATTGCGCTACAATGCTCCGCAGTGTGCCTGACTTAGGATGATGTGAATGTGTGGCATTGCAGGAATACTTCTACGCCCGCACGCCGAACTGCCCGACCTGCGTGATCGCCTGCAGCAGATGGCAAGCAGCATGCAGCATCGCGGCCCCGACGACGAGGGACTGTACATTTCACAGGATGGCCGCGTCGGCTTTGTGAACCGACGTCTGGCAATCCGCGATCTCTCCCCAGCCGGGCACATGCCGATGAGTAACGCCGATCAGTCGGTGTGGATCACCTATAACGGCGAGGTCTACAACACGGATGAACTGCGCCCGGAGCTGGAACATCTCGGCTACACTTTTCGTTCCACCAGCGATACCGAAGTCATCCTCAAAGGCTATGAAGCGTGGGGCAGCGCCGTCGTCGACCGTTTGCGCGGCATGTTCGCCTTCGCCATTCACGACCAGCGCACGCCGCACTTTCTGCTGGCGCGCGATCATCTGGGCATCAAGCCGATCTACACTGCGGAGACGCCAACCGCCTTTGTATTCGCGTCCGAGCTCAAAACGCTGTTCGCCTCCGGGTTGATCAGCCGTGACGTGAGCGCTGCGGGTCTGGTCGGCTATTTACTGACGGGCAGCGTTCCGAATCCGCTGACGCTCTACGCGCAGGTGCGCGCGCTGCCGCCCTCAACCTACCTGCAGGCAGCGCTGCCGCTCACCGCCCCGCTCCAGCCTGTGACCTACTGGTCGCTGCCGACGACGCTCGGCGCAGTCACCTCACTGGACGAAGCCGTTGAACAGACGCGCTCACTGCTGGCGGAAGCCGTCCGCATCCGCTTGGTGAGCGATGTGCCGCTCGGCGCCTTCCTCAGCGGCGGGCTGGATTCGAGCGCGGTCGTGGCCTGTATGCGGCAGGCGACGACCGGGACGATTCGCACCTGCTCGATGATCTTCGCGGAGGCCGAGTATTCGGAAGCGCCGTATGCGCGGGCAATGGCCGAACACGTCAGCGCGGAACACTTCGAACGCGTGATCACGGCGGACGATCTGGTCAAAGAATTCGACAACATCCTGTACGCGCTCGATCAGCCCTCGGTCGATGGCGTCAACACCTATTTCGTCTCGCAGACCGCGCGGCAAGCCGGGTTGACGGTCGCGCTCTCCGGTTTGGGCGGAGATGAACTCTTCGGCGGCTACGGCAGCACCTTTGCGGGCGTCCCGCAGACGCTGGGCTGGCTGCAGACCGCGCACCGAGTCCCGGCGGGCGGGTGGCTGGCGCAGCACGCGCTCGATCTGCTGCCGCAGCGCCGCCGCTGGGGGCGCTTGCATGATGCATTCGGTCGCCCGGCGGCGCCCGCCAGCGCCTATGCCGCGCGGCGCGGTCTATTCTCCGCGTGGGAAGCGCGACAGCTCGTCCGCCCGGAAGTCTGGGCGCAGGCGGTCACAGAGTTTGACCTCGTGCGTCACATCGACGCTCAGGCAGGCGCGAACAACGCCGATCTGTTCGCGTGGACGAGCCGCGCCGAACTGCGCACCTATACGCATCATCAACTGCTGCGCGACACTGATGTGATGAGCATGATTCACTCGCTCGAAGTGCGCGTACCCCTACTGGACAAACGTCTGGTCGCCTATGTGCTGCGCCTGCCCGCCCACCTCAAAACATCGGCGGATGGCCGCCCCAAGCCACTGTTGAATCAGGTGCTGCGCCCCCTGCTCCCGCCGCTGATTTTGGAGCGCCGCGACAAGCAGGGCTTCACCTTCCCGTTCGACGTCTGGCTGCGCCGCGGCCTCACCGATCGCTTGCAGCAGCTCACGGCGGAAACGCGCCTCAACGCGCTGCTTACCCCGTCAGCCGTGCAGGACACGCATCAGCAGTTCACGCGCGGGCAGGTTCACTGGTCGCGACCGTGGGCGCTCGCCGCGCTGAGCGCTGTTGTGTGAGGACATCCACATGAAAGTCATCGTTTCCAGCCTCGGTCGCTTCCATACGTTCGAATTAGCGCAGCAGCTCCTGCAGCAGCAAGCGCTGGCTCGGCTCTACACGGGCTACCCACGCTGGAAAATCATGGCGGAACTGCACGAGCACACCCGCACTTTTCCGTGGCTGCATGCTCCGCAAATGGCACTCTCACGCTACATTCCCGCCGTCGCCGAACACCTCAATCCGCTGGCGATCAGCACGTTCGACCGGTGGGTCAGCGCCAACCTCCCCGATGCCGACATCTTCACGTTCATGTCACAGTTCGGGCTGTACAGCCAGCGGCAGGCGCAGCGGCGCGGTCTGAAAACGGTGTGTATTCGTACCTCGGCACATATCGAAGAACAAGACCGCATTCTGCGCGAGGAATATGCGCGGCACGGTCACCCATTTGGCGGCATCAACCGTTGGACGATTGAGCGTGAACTGCAGGAGTATGCCGAGGCGAGTCTGATTGAGGTGTGTTCGACCTACGCCTATGACACCTTCCGGGCGCGCGGCTTTCCCGCCGAAAAGCTGTCGATATCGCCGCTCAGCGCCGATCTCTCCCGGTTTCATCCGGTGACCAAAACCGATGCCGTGTTCCGCGTGTTGTATGTCGGCGCCCTCAGTGTGCGGAAAGGCATCCGTTACCTGCTCGACGCCGTGTGCCCGCTCAAGCTCCCCAATTTTGAACTCGTGCTGATCGGCTCAGTCCTGGATGAGGTCAAGCCGCTGCTGCGCGATCTACCACAGCATGTGCAGGTGACGGGCGTACTGCCGCAAGCCGAACTCTACCGCTACTACTCGAACGGCTCGGTGCTCGTACTACCTTCCGTGGAAGATGGGTTCGGCATGGTCATGGCCCAGGCGATGGCCTGCGGCCTCCCCGTGATCGCCTCGACCAACACGGGCGCGCGCGATCTCTTCACCGATGGCGTCGAAGGCTTCATCGTGCCGATTCGCAGCCCGGAAGCGCTGCGCGAGAAAATCTACTTCTTGTACGAACAACCGGAGCTGCAGCAGCAAATGAGTCAAGCAGCGCTCCGCCGCATTCAGGCCGAAGGCGGTTGGGCGGGTTACGGGCAGCGAGCTATGACTGCATATCGCAAACTCCTGAATTAGAGTACAGTATTCCCAAATCTCTACGCACAAGGAAGCCGCGGTTGAAAGTCACGGTCTCGACGGTTGGACGCTTTCACGCCTTTGATTTGGCGCGACAGCTTCTCAAACATGATCATTTGCGCTGTCTATACACCGGATATCCGCTGCGGAAAATTGAGCCAGACCTGCGTCCGCACAGTCGATCGTTTCCGTGGCTGGTTGTCCCACAAATGGGGTTGGCGCGTTACGGCTGGACGAGCCTCGCGGATCGCATCTCCGAACTAAGCTGCAATACTTTTGACCACTGGGTCGCCGCGCAAACGCTGGATACCGACGTGCTGGTCATTCAGTCGCAGTCGGGGCTGCACAGTCTGCGCCAGGCCCAAGCGCGCGGCATCAAAACGGTCTGCTTGCGCGGTTCGACCCATATCGCGTATCAAAAGCAGATTTTGCACGAAGAATATGCTCGGCACGGCATCACCAAACCGCAAGTCCCGGACTGGGCGCTGGAGAAAGAGCTTCAGGAATACGAAACTGCCGACCTGATCGAGGTGACTTCCACGTTCACCCGCGACAGTTTCGTCGAGCACGGGGTCGCGGCAGACAAACTGTTCACCGCGCCGCTGGGGGTGGATCTATCCTTGTTTCACCCGGTGCCCAAAACTGATACGACCTTTCGGGTGTTGTTCGTCGGCATGATGAACCTGCGCAAGGGCGTGCAGTATCTGCTGGAGGCAGTTGCCAGCCTCAAGCTGCCCGACTTCGAGGTGGTGCTCATCGGGTCGCTGTTGGACGAAATGAAACCAATCTTCGCCAAGTACGCTGGCCGCTTCCGCTATC
This sequence comes from Anaerolineae bacterium, assembly GCA_041916315.1. Classification (GTDB taxonomy): domain Bacteria; phylum Chloroflexota; class Anaerolineae; order Aggregatilineales; family Phototrophicaceae; genus Flexifilum. The sequence continues at coordinate 278,581 of JAYRZU010000089.1, read as the reverse complement.
TGGGAGTCTTGCCGCGTGCCGAACTGCATAGGTATTACTCGCAGGCGTCCGTTTTCGTCCTGCCTTCGATTGAGGAAGGCTTCGGCAATGTGCAGGCGCAGGCGATGGCGTGCGGCGTGCCGGTGATCGCCACCACGAACACGTCGGCCAGCGACTTTTTCACCGATGGCGTGGAGGGGTACATCATTCCTATCCGCAGCCCGCAGGCGATTCATGAAAAAATTCTGCATCTTTACCACAATCCCGAGTTGCGTGATAAGATGGCTCAGGCGGCGCTGCGACGCGTGCAATCCGTTGGCGGATGGGATGAATACGGTGAGCGTTCTATTCAGGCATATTCGCGCCTCCTAAAGTGAAACGCATGTCCAATCAGCCGAACAACACCTCCTCCGAAACCAGTGAATGGACGACCATCATCCGCCCCTCCCAAGGTTGGGCGGCGCTGCATCTGCGCGAACTGTGGAACTACCGTGACCTGATCGCGCTGCTGGCGTGGCGCGACATCTCAGTGCGCTACAAGCAGACGGTGCTCGGCGTCGCGTGGGCGGTGATTCAGCCGCTTTTCTCGATGATCATCTTCAGCGTGTTTTTCGGCGGACTCGCGCAGGTGTCCTCCGATGGTCTGCCCTATCCCGTGTTCAGCTATGCCGCGCTGCTCCCGTGGACTTTTTTCGCGAACTCGCTCACGCAGTCGTCGAACAGTCTGGTCGGCAATGCGAACCTGCTCAGCAAAGTTTATTTCCCCCGCTTGGTGATCCCGATTTCGAGCACGATCAGCGGCATTGTCGATTTTGGCATCGCCTTCGTCGTGCTGCTGCTGCTCATGCTGCTCTACGGTATTCTGCCGACCGCGGCGGTTGTGCTGCTGCCGTTCTTCCTGCTGCTCGCCTTGGTCACCGCGCTCGGTGCGGGTTTATGGTTGAGCGCCCTCAACGTCGAATACCGTGATATTCGCTACGCCGTACCTTTCTTGGTGCAGGCGCTGATGTTCGCCTCGCCCGTCGTGTATTCGAGCACGCTGCTCGAAGAACCGTGGCGCACGCTGTACGGCCTCAACCCGATGGTCGGCGTGATCGAAGGCTTTCGCTGGGCGCTGCTTGGCGCGACGCCACCGGGGGCAATGCTCGGGCTGTCGGCAGTGGCCGCCGTGGTACTGCTCATCACGGGCGCGCTGTACTTTCGCCGCATGGAAAAGAACTTCGCGGATGTGGTGTGATGGCTGATGTCGTGATTCGCGTCGACGGGGTCGGCAAGCGCTACCGCATCGGTGGCAAACATTCGCTTTACAAGTCGTTTCGAGAAACGTTTACCCAAACACTGCGCGCGCCACTCGCGCGCTTCTCTAAGCCCGCCGCCGAAAACACCTTTTGGGCACTCCAAAATGTCTCGTTTGAGGTGCGCCGTGGTGAAGTGATCGGCATCATCGGGCGGAACGGCGCAGGCAAAAGTACGCTCCTCAAAATTCTTTCGCGCATTACCGATCCCACCGTGGGCGCGGTCTATTTGAAGGGGCGCGTGGGCGCGCTGCTCGAAGTGGGCACCGGCTTTCACCATGAGCTGACTGGGCGCGAGAACATCTATTTGAGCGGCGCGATTCTCGGCATGACGCGCGCAGAAATCAGCCGCAAGTTCGATGAAATTGTCGCGTTTGCCGGCGTTGAACAGTTCATTGACACGCCCGTCAAACGCTATTCCAGCGGCATGGGGCTGCGCCTCGGCTTCGCGGTCGCCGCGCATCTCGAACCGGAGATCCTCGTCGTCGACGAGGTACTCGCCGTTGGCGATGCCGAATTTCAGAAGAAGTGCCTCGGCAAGATGAGCGCGGTCGCCGGGGAAGGACGTACCGTCCTCTTCGTGAGCCACAACCTCAATCAGGTGCGCCGTCTATGCGAAAAAGTCGTCTGGCTCAATCACGGTCAGGTGACGGCGATCGGGGAAACCCAACTGATCACCGCCCAATATGAAGCGTCGACGCGCATTCAGGCCGAAGACCTGCTGCAGCAGACGGGTAAGCAGGGTTTTCGGGACTGGTACGTCGACGGCCAGCCGACATCGGCCAGTAATCAGGTCAACGATCTGCGCCCGGTCGACATCGTCTTCGTGCTAGAAGTCAAAACGCCGCTTTCGAAAGGGCATCACGGCCTCGTCCTGTATGATGATGAAGGCCGCGTGGCGTGGTCAACGGCCGTCGACGATATCGTCATGCCTGCGCCGGGTGTATATCAACTCCGCTACTCGTTCCAGTCGCTGCCGCTCAAACCCGGCGTCTATTCGTGGTACATGACCTTCTGGGATAAGCTGCACGAGCAGATTCTGGACGAATGGCACGCCGAACAACCGCTCATCGTTGGCACGCCGCTGTACACCCACCCGATGGAACGCTTTCACGGCCTGCTGAACCAACCCGCAACATTCGCACTCGCCGTTGAGCAGAAAGTCGGGGAAGCGCCATGACCGTGTGGGGTCAGCAGATTTCCCGTCGTCTGCATCAGTTCCGCTTCGGATCGCCTTACTTTCGCGGCAAAGGCCGCCTGTTTCACTGGCTGCGCGCGTTGACCGGGCGTCCCCGCCTGACGCTGCCCTATGGGCGCGATGGCTGGATCACCGTGGACGATGAAGGCGAAAACGTCGAACGCTACGTGTGGTATAACGGCGTGCATGAGGCCGAAGTGTGGGAAGCGCTCGCCGCGCAGATCACCCCGGACGCAGTCTTCTGGGATATCGGCGCGAACATCGGCACCGTTGCGATACAGGCGCTGCGCGACCCGCGTATCCGCGCTGTCCACTGCTTCGAGCCGAACCCCAAAGCCGCCGCCATCCTCGACATCAACCTGCGCTTGAATGGCACGCACTACATCATTCATCCGCTGGCACTCGGCGCAGCGGTCGGCACGGCGACTTTTCATCTCGGGCCAGACCAGCAGTCGGATGTTTCGTCACTCACGGTCGATCGCCGCGCTGGCACTGTACAGGTACAGGTCGAAACGATCGATCACCTCATCGCCACCGGGGTCACAGCGCCAACGCTCCTCAAAATCGATGTTGAAGGCTGGGAAGAAGCCGTGCTGCGCGGCGCGGCGGCTTTACTAGCCGCGACCCCGCCGCGCGCCATCGTCTTTGAAGCCGAGTGCGACGCTCAGGGAGTCATCCTCAACACGGCGCTGACGACGCTCCTCGAAAATGCGGGCTACACTATCACCCATATTCGGCGTGCGTCGGGAAAACTGCACTTCTACGAGGGACAATACCTCGAAAACTATGTCGCCGCTCGGCCCCCGGTGCGTTAAGCCGTTATGACCGCGCCGCTTGTATCGCTTGTCATCCCGTGCTACAACGCCGCCCCGTGGATCGCGGAAACGCTCCAGAGCTGCGTCGCGCAGACCTACCGTCCGCTCGAAATCATCGTCGTAGACGACGGTTCAACTGACACCAGCCCAGCCGTCGCCGCTGCCACGCTGCAGACAGCAGCTATCCCCTATCGCTGCCTGTCGCTTCCGAATAGCGGCGTCAGCCGCGCGCGCAATGTCGGCTGGCAGGCGGCGCAGGGTGAGTGGATTCAGTTTCTCGATGCCGACGATCTGCTCGTGGCGGACAAAATCGCCCTGCAGATGACTGCTGTAAACGACGAGACGGCCGTAGTCTATAGTGCGTGGCAGCGTTACGGTCAAAGCGCGGGTGCGTGGCAGCCGCTGGGCGCAGTCGTCGCCCCGACGCTGGCCGATCCACCCGCCGATGTGCTGCGCGACGGCAGTTTCATTCAGTTGGGCGCGGCGCTGTTCCGGCGCGACTGGCTGGCGCGCGTCGGCGGCTTTGACGAACACATCGGCATCATTCAGGACGTTAACCTGCTGCTGCGTATCGCGCTGGCGGGCGGGAAGTTCCAACTGTGCCCCTCCGCCGCGCCGCTCGCCTACTATCGCCAGCTTGACGGGTCGCTCTCGCGGCGCAGTGCGCGTGAATTCGGGCGCGATCTGCTCACCAATGCGCGCACACTGCATGACTGGCTGCTGCAGGCTGAACGCCTGACCGAGACGCGGCGGCAGGTCTTGATCGCCAGCTATGCGCATATCGCCCGCGCGAGCTACCGCGTCGACCCGGAGACCTTTGAAGCGGCCTACAGCGCGCTCACCGAACTCACCCCGAATGGGCGGTACGTGCCGACTGCGCCGCGTTCGCTGGCTGTGCTCACGCAACTGGTCGGCTACCGCCGCGCGGAAACCGTCGCGGCACGCTACCGCGATCTCAAGGCGTGGCTGCGCCGATGAAGATTCTGCATGTACCGTTTGGCTACTACCCGGACGCAGTCGGTGGAACAGAAATCTACGTCGCAACGCTGGCGCACGCGCTGACGGCGATCGGCACGGTCAACGTGATCGCCGCGCCGGGGTCGGAGTCGACGCATTACCAGCACGCCGACCTCGACGTGTTTCGCTACGCCATCACGCCGCATTTAACCGACCTCGACGCTCTGTATGGCACGGGCGATCCGGTGGCGGAAGCCAGCTTCGCCGCCGTGCTCGATCACGTCCAACCAGATGTCGTGCATCTGCATGCGCTCACGAGCGCCATCTCGCTGCGCACTGTGCGCGCCTGCCAGCAGCGCCACCTGCCTGTCGTGTTCACCTACCATACGCCGACAGTGACTTGTATGCGCGGCACGCTGCTGCGCTGGGGGACCGAGCTGTGCGCGGGCGAGATGGATACACGGCTGTGTACTCAATGCCTGCTGCACAAACACGGCATCAGGCCGCCGTTCAATACGCTGATCGCCGCGCTGCCCCCCGCGCTCACCGATTGGGCGCGCGGACGACAGGGCGGCATCTGGACTGCGCTCCAGATGCACCGTCTAGTCGATATCCGCCACACCACCACGCATGAATTTCTGCACGCTGTCGATCAGATCGTCGTGCTGTGCCGCTGGACGCAGGATCTGCTGCTGGCTAATGGCCTCCCCGCCGACAAACTGCATGTCTCGCCGCATGGCCTCGCCGCGAACCAGCCCGTTTCCGGCACTGCCGCCGATGTACCCGCGCGCCCGCTCAAGCTGGCCTACCTCGGACGCCTCGATCCGGTCAAGGGGGTAGATGTCGTGGTACGCGCTGTGCGGGATCTGCCTACCGCGCCCATTCAGCTTGACATCTACGGTGTCACGCAGCCGGGGAACGAGGCTTACTACGAACAACTGCGCGCGCTGGCCGGAGATGATGCCCGCATCAACTTCTGCCCGCCGCTGCCCAACGCCGAGATTGTGCGCACGCTCCGGCAGTATCACGCGCTGGTCGTGCCTTCGCAGGTGCTGGAAACCGGGCCGCTCGTCGTTCTGGAGGCGTTCGCGGCCGGCATTCCCGTCATTGGCTCCAATCTCGGCGGCATCGCGGAACTGGTCACACCCGGTGTTGACGGCCTGCTCGTCGATCCAGCTTCGGTGAGCGCGTGGCAGGGTGTCTTCCAGCAACTACTAGCTGCGCCGCACCTGCTCATGGCGCTGCGCGCCAACGTGCACCGGCCGCGCCGCATGGCAGATGTCGCGCAGGAGATGCGTTTGATCTACGCTTCGTACGACCCGACTAGAGGTTAAAGCATGTCACTTGTTGTGATTTCGACTCATCCCATCCAATACTTCGCCCCGGTGTATCGGACACTCGAACAGCAGTTCCAGATACCCACAACAGTGATTTATGGATCAGATTTCAGCATTGCCGGGTATCGAGATCGAGAATTTGGCGTCAATCTCATGTGGGATACTGATCTTGTGAGCGGCTATACGTCGATTTTTTTATCACAAGTCGCTCAAGGTGGTGCTCAATCTATGGAGTCGGTCACAACTAAGGGATTGGCGCCGATTCTCAAGAAACTGCATCCGAAAGCTATTCTGATTCTTGGCTATAGACCGCGCTTCCATCGAGATGCTTTCTTGCTCGCAAAACGCACCGGAGCGCCTCTCCTGTTTCGTGCCGATGCATCGGACACCAACTCGACCCGCAGTGCTCCCAAAAAACGGATACGTGATTTAGCCTTACGCATGTATTACAGACAGTTTGTCCGAGTTCTCTATGCGGGACAAACAGCTCGATCCCATTATTCGCGCTTAGGTTGCTCGGAAAGCAAATTAATATTCTCCCCGTATTGCGTTGACACGAGCGTTTTTGCCCGAGACAGCGGCGCGCCCACCGAACAGCGAGCCGCCATACGTCAGACTTTCGGATTGTCCGACGATCAAATCGTACTGCTCTTTTCCGGCAAGCTGGTGCCGCACAAAGCGCCGGACAAACTGATTGCCGCGCTCAAACAATTGCCGACTGCCGAGCGCGCGCGGATCACGCTGCTGTTCTTGGGTGACGGTGAACTGCGTCCGGCGCTCGAAGCTGCCGCGAACCGTGAACCGCGCGTCGATACCCGCTTCGTCGGATTCAAAAATCAAAGTGAGCTCAGCCCGTACTACCACGCCGCCGATTTGCTCGTACTGCCGAGCATAGGCGAAACGTGGGGCTTGGTGATCAATGAGGCGCTGTATCACGGCGTGCCCTGCGTCGTCTCGGATCGTGTTGGCTGTGCGCCCGACTTGATTCAGCCGGGAGTCACAGGCGAAGTCTTTACCGCCGATGCCGTAGACAGCCTCGCCGACGCGCTGCGCCGCGCGTTTCGTTTGCTGGATCAACCCGACACCGCGGAGCGCTGCCGCGCACTCGTGAGCCAGTATTCGGTCGAAGCGGCCGCGCGCGGCCTCGCTCAAGCCTATGCGGAGGTCACCACCCCATGACGCGGGTGCTGATCATCGGCCTGGGCGCGGCGGCGCATGTCGGCGCACACTTATTGAGCGCGGCGCCATTACTCGGTGTGGAAGCCGATCTGCTGGACGTAACCCGTGCCTACGAGGCGCCCCGCTGGCTCGCGCAGATCAACTGGCGGCTGCGCGGTCACCGTCCGACTCACCTCGACGCGTTCAGCGATCAAGTGCTGCGGCGCTGTGCCGAATACCAGCCGCAGGTGGTGATCGTGACCGGGATCATTCCCCCCAGCGCGGCGGCTCTCGCCACTTTGCGGGCGCAGGGTATTCGCTGCGTGAACTACCTGACAGATGACCCGTGGAATCGTCAGCATCATGCACCGTGGTTCTTCTCAGCGCTCCCGCACTACACGCACATTTATTCACCGCGCACCAGCAACCTTGCCGATTTAGCGCGGGCGGGCTGTTCGGCCTCCTACCTGCCCTTTGCCTACAACCCCGCCTTGCACTACGTCGAAGCGCCACCCCCGGCGGTCGCTGCCCAATACGATTGTGATGTGCTGTTCTATGGCGGCGCCGATGCAGATCGCCTCCCGGCAATTGAGGCGTTAATCCGCGCGGGTTTTCAGGTACATTTGTATGGTGGCTACTGGGATCGTTCGACCACTACACGCGCCGCATATCGCGGCATAGCGGACGCGCAGACCCTGCGATGGGCCGCAGCCGGGGCGCGCGTCACACTCTGTCTGGTGCGCCGCGCCAACCGTGACGGTCACGTGATGCGCACGTTTGAAGCCCCGGCGCTGGGCGCGTGCCTCCTCGCCGAAGACACGGCCGAGCATCGCGATCTGCTGGGCGACACCGTGCCCTACTTCAACTCGACCGACAGCCTGATCGCGCAAACCCGCAAGCTTCTCGACCAGCCCGCCGCCCGCGCAGATTACAGGCGGCGCGCAATGGAGCACATCACAGGCGGAGGTCACACGTATACAGCGCGTCTGCGCGCCATCCTGTCGGATCTGGCATGAACGTCATCGTAATTTCTCATGCAGACAAGCTGCGCGATTTGCCGCACAATAAACAGTGCAGCGCGGTTGTATCCCGTTTGGATAAAGTGAGTGAAGGCTAAAGCAACCTTATGCAGTTAAGTTTTCCCATTTTGATTGCGATTTGGCTGCTGGTCATCGGCGCAATTGCCATATTGAGCTGGAAGCGCCGGGAACAGAACGTAGGCGGCATTCTCGCGTTCGTCATTTTTCTGGCGATGATTCACCTGCTCCAAGCAATAACCTACATCTATCCCAACTATACGCCGCGCTTTGACCCCGAGATTATCTTGCTCGGTTTCTCCGAAGCGACCATCGCCCTGCTGTGTTTTGCGGTAGGTGCCGTGATCGTGTCCCCGGCTCTGCGCCGCTTCAACCGCAAATTTCAAACGCAGGCCGTCCCGGCTCACCGTATTCCCTTCAACGCACAGGATAAGCTCGCCTATATTTATACGGCCATCGGCATCGGCAGTTATTTTTTCCTGGGCATCGTGCTGCGCGGGATTCCGACGGCGCAGGCTTTCACCAGCTCGGTGACGCGTTTGTGGCATGTCGGTTCGATGATCTGGCTGTGGGAAATACTGCACGGCCAGAAGCCCGTCCGCGGTTTGCCGATCCTCGCCGGCATCCTCTTGCTGTGGCCAGTCCTCACCGTCGTACGCGACGGGTTTCTCGGCTTCGGTCTGGTGCCGACCATCGTCGTCTTGCTCTTCATCGCGCTGCGGGTGCGCCGCGTGTGGATGTTGATCATCCCCTCGATCATCATCGGTTATCTGATCTTGAGCATCATCGCCGTTTATTTCCAGTCACGTACCACCGTCCGAGCGATCGTGTGGGCCGGCGAGTATACGCAAAGCCCCCTGGAGGACGTGTACAACACGCTGAACTTCAATTTTCGCTGGTTCGACCCGAATGATCCGAGTCAGCTCACATGGATCGACGGTCGTCTCGGTTTCAATTACCCGCTCGGAAAAGTGATCCAACGCATCGACGATGGCGTTGTTCCCACGGGTAACGGGCGGACAATTGAAAATGCCATACTCATGCTCATTCCGCGCATCTTGTGGCCAGAAAAGCCGATCATCGTCGGCGGTTCGGTGCTGTTCCAGTACTATACGGGCATCCCCATCTTAGGGTCGACTTCGGTGGGCTTAAGCCCGGTCGTCGAGCTGTACGCGAATTACAAAACGATCGGCGTGGTGATCGGCTTTCTCGCGCTGGGCATCGTCATGGCGACGCTGGATTACGCCGCCGCGAGCGCGCTTCGGCAGGGCGATAATCTCAAATTCGCGGTCTGGATGCTGCCGATCTTAGGGCTAATCCTCGTACAAGATGACATTTTCACGGTAGTCGGTGCCGCTGTGGCTGGCATCCTGAGCGCGGTGATCGTCAACATGCTCATTCGCACCACTATCACCATTCGCGAACGCAAGAAGACGCCGCCGCTGTCGCCGCGCGTCTGGCGGAATCCCTAGGGCGGGGTGCGCAGTGTACTTGCAGTCGATAATTTACGGCAACCCGGACTACTATCCGCCCATGATCAACGCGGCAGAGGTGTTCCACCAGCAGCACGTCAGGCAGTTACTGCTCTGTCTCGACTTCACGTCGGCCATCTGGCCGCAGCCGCCGATCAACTATCCGCCGAGTACGCAGGTTGTGCGCCTCAAGCCGCGGGTGCGCAATTCGTTTCTGAAGTATCTCGCCTTTTGCGTACAAACGCTGCGTCAGACTGATCGCAGCGCCGACTGGCTCATCGCCTACAACATGCATGCGTTTGTGCCCGCGCGCATCGCGACGTGGTTGTCGCGCCAACGGCTTGCCTATCACAGTCATGATTATGTAGAAAACAGTGATGCCCGCACACTCAGCACGCGCATCATCAAGGTGTTTGAACGACTGTTTGCGCGCACAGCCGATCTCGTCATCGTGCCGGATCAAGCCCGCGCCGACCTGATGGCGCGCGAGTTGAACCTGTCCGTCCCACCGGTGATCGTCGCCAACGCGGCGCTGCACGCTCCGCAGCAACCCAGTGATCGATTGGCGGCGGCGTTGGCCGAGCGCGGCTGCCACTTTGACAAAATCGTCTTTCGTCCGGGTCGGGTAGGGCGCGGTCACGCCATCGACAGCACGATCCGCTCGCTGCCCCTGTGGGCTAACCCACGTTGGGGCTTCGTCGTCATGGGACCGTGCACCGACGAAGATCGCCAGTGGCTGGAACAAGTTGCCGTCGACGTCGGCGTAGCGGATCGCTTCGTGATTCTTCCAGCGGTCAGTTATACGCAGGTGCTTGAATATGCGAGCGGCGCGGATCTCGGGCATGGGCTGTACGAACCGATCCATGTCAACAACCGTTTCATCACCACGGCCTCGAATAAGATCATGGAATACATCGCGGTTGGTCTGCCGCTGCTGCTCAGCGAGAGCACTGGCAATCGCGCGTTGGTCGACGAATACTCCAATGGGCTGATTGTGTCCTACGACGATCCAGCGGCCATTGCCGCGGGGGTTAATCAGATTTTAGGTGATGAACAGCGAGCGGCGGCGCTGGCTGCAGGCAGTCGGCGCGCGTTTCAAGAAGAATTCAACTACGCTCATCAGCTTACGCCCGTCATCGAGCAGTTCAAGGCGTTGATCGGCTGAGTTCGCGGAGCAGTCCGCGAAGCGCATCCGCCGGGTTCGCCCGCGCTTGATAGTCTTCCCGGTAGCGGCTGACCTGTGCGACCAGCGCGGCATAGGCGGCGGCGTCCATGTCGATGACGTGCTGGAGTACCTGCGTAAAGCCTCCTGTGGAGTCAAGCGGCAGCGCCCAACCCGCCCCGTATGCGTTGACGTCGGTCCACGGCGTCTGGTCGCTGATGAGCACGGGGCAATCTGCCACCAGCGCCTCCCAGATCGCATGCCCGAAGTTTTCGCTCAGCGTGGGCAAATAGAACAGGTGATACCCCGCCAGCACCTCAACAGCGCCAGCAAACGGCGCGACACCTTGATACCGCACACGAATATTCGCCGGGAGGCTGGCGCTGATAGCCTGACATTCCGCCCAATACGCTGCGTCTTCGAGTGAGCCGTATATGTCAAATTCGACCTCGCCCGTGAGGCCGCGCAGCGTTTCCAGCGCGAAATGCAGGTTCTTTTTGCGGGCAATACGCGACAGAAAAACCAGTCGCAGCGCCCCGGCGCGTTTGGGGTGGCGCGGGACACTTCCGGTGGATACTGCACGCGCGGGCAAGTTAGGAATCACGCGGATGCGCCGTGCTTCGCCCTCACCGAACTGCTGCACGATCTCGGCGCGTTCCCCCGCGCTGGTCGCATACCACTCCAAACCACGATACAAGCCGAGCAGCCGCACCGCACGCAAAAACAGCGTTTTCTTCGTCGATTTTTGCTGCAGCGCGCCCTGACCGAGATGCCCACGCGGTGTAATCAGGATCGGCGCGCGGCGGAGCAGTCCTAACCGGCGCAGCAGCAGCGCAAAGATCGACGTGCGCGCCAGCACCGACTCGATGATCAGCAGGTCGTGCGGCGTCGCGCGCAGCACCGCGCCAAGCGCGAACAAGTGGCGTTCGGCAGGCGTCAGATAACGGACGTGCGCCTTCCCGACTGGATACCACTGCCCGGCAGAAATCTTCGGATACGGCCCGGTATCCCCTTGATCGCGATCAGCGGTCAGGATGCGAAAGTCCAACTCGTCGCCCAACCAGTCAACCAGATTAACCACCGAGCGCACCGGGCCACCGGTCAGCGTCCCCGGCAGATAGTGTCCAATCAGGATAAGGATCGTCGGTTTGGTCATGCTCAGGTCAGCGCCTCGATGAAGTGCGCGCGGAACTGGTCAAAGGTGTACAGGCGGCGGGCGCGTTCGTAGCCCGCTTGACCGTACGCCTGGGCGAGCGCCGGATTAGTCAGCAGACGCAGCAGCGCCGCGGCAATTTCCTGCTCAGCTTGCGGATCATCCACCAGCAGCCCGGTCTGCTCGTGCTCAACAATGAACTGCGCGGCATCGGCGCGGCTGGCAAGACACGGTTTCGCCCAGCGCATCGCCTCAAGATAGACCACGCCAAAACCTTCGCCTCGACTCGGCATGGCGAACACCGCGCACGTCCGGTAGAGCGTTTCAAGCTGGTCCGCGCCGACGTAACCCGGCATAAAGACGCGGGCCTGCGCAGCAGCGGGCAGCGACTGTGCCAGCGCCAACAAGCGCGGATAGTCGTCACCGTGCCCCGCCAGCACCAGCTGCGCATCTGGGCAGTGCTCAAGGATCAGCGGTAGGGAGCGGATGAGCACATCCTGCCCCTTGTATTGCTCGCCTGCCGCCATGCGCCCTACCAGCAGCACCACACAGTCGCCCAGCAGCCGCGCCTGCCCATCGACAGCCGACAAAGTTAAGGTTGGTGGGGGCAACGCGGGCAGGTCGAAGTGAGTATCCGGGTTCAGTGCCAGCGGTACAACCTCTATTTTGAGATCTGGAAAAGCTTTGAGCACTTCGGCGCGGGCAAATTCGGACGCGTGAAGACGCCACGCTGCCCGCAGACCAAGGCGCCCCTGCGCATCGGGGTTGGGTGAGACTGCCTCGATCAAATGCACGCGCACGGCATACCGAACAAGCCGCAGCCACGCCAATGGCGCGAGGATCGACGCCACGTTGATGTGATCACTGAAAGCGAAGGCGTAGCGCCGCGTCAGCACTGCGCGCCAGACCATGAGGGCAAAGCTGAGCTTGGCGTTGTTCCCTGCGTGATAGCGGACGCCGGGCAGCGCCGCATACTTTTCGGCGACGTCCGACGTCTCGTTGAAGGCAAAAATGTCCAGTTCGTAACCGGAGTCGAGCAGCGCGCGAATGGCGAGGCGCGTTGAGGCTGCGATCCCGCCGTTGAAAGCGAACGCCCCGGTGATAACGAGCAGCACACGTTTAGACATCACGGCGTCCGCTTCTGCGCCTGGCGCGCTTCCCACAGCTTGGCATCGATGTAAAACCGGAACCAGCAGCCCTGCAAAAAGTGGAAAATCAGCCCTTCTGTGCCGTCGAGAAACCCGAGGCGCAGGAAGTAGCGGTAGAAGAAATAGGCGAAGACCCGCGTGAACAACGGCACGCGCCCGAATACGAAGCGCTTGAGCCAGCGCCGCCGTTCAATCGGCGTGCCGGTGAGCTTGCCTTCGACCTGCGTGGCGACGGACTCTGCACTCAACTGCTGCTGCACTTCCAGCCCAGCCCAGCGCACATGGCGCAGCATCCACGCTTCGAGGCTGGTGCTGATCACGTCGATCAGGTCGCCATGCGCTTTGATCACTGCGCCGGGGACCGTGTAGTGCTGGTCGTAAAGGCGTTCCTCACACTGGCCTTTGCTCTTCCGGTACAGCCGCAAATGGTAGACCGGGTAATGCCCGCCATGCCGCATCCAACGTCCCATAAATACGGTTCGCCGCGGAAACAGAATCCCATCGACGCCATCGAGCTGGGCTCCGGCGAACAAGTGGCGCAGCGACGCGTATAATTCGGACGTCACGCGCTCATCCGAATCGATGTGAAAGACCCACTCGTTGACAATGTGGATGTTCGCCTGCGCCCAGTTGCGTTGCGCGGCGTAATTCTCAAACGGATGCACGACGACCTGCTCAGTGTACTTGCGCACAATGGCGAGCGTGCCGTCGGTGCTGCCCGAATCGACGACGATGATTTCGCTCGCCCAGTCGCGGACGCTTTTCAGTCCCTCTTCGATGAGCTGTTCGTCGTTATAAGTGAGAAAGACGACGGATATCGGCAGGTGGGTCACGATGGATCCTTAGTTGGCGGCGCGCACGTAGTCTTTCGGGTTTTCCTGTCCGGCAAATACGAACGTCGCGTCTTTCCAGAAGATTGACGTACAGTGCGGCAGCAGTACGCCCGGCGCAAAGCCGTAAAGGTCGAGCCGCTGGAAGCCTTCCCCGCGCATGAAATCCATGATCGGATAGGTCCCTTCCGCGCCCCAATAGCCTTCGGCATTATCCACGATGATGAGTCCCCCGGGCTTCAGGATGCGCCGCGCGACGACTACCGCTTTAAAGCGATCCAGCCCATCGACAATCACCACATCAAACTGACGGTCGCCGAGTTTGGCGTCGATGCCTGTGAGATCCACCGGCAGGTGATGTAGTTCAACGTTAGCAGGCACACGTGACTTGAGGTAGTTGAACCACTGCTCGTCTTCCTCAAACGCGACCACCTGCGCCGCCTGCTGCGCCCACCACAGCGTCGAATTGCCCGCGCCGAATTCGGCCACCATTCGCCCACTGTAATCTTTGTTTTCAACCAACTGAATCGCCGGGTAGGTGTACCACGGGATCGGCGCGCCCGCCCGGTTAAGCGGCTTGCCGCGCAGGGCGCTTTGCCAGTGCCCGGTGAGCCAGCTAAAATACGCTGGGGTCAGCAGCGCCGTCATCAAGGCTCGGAGTGGTTTCGATAGTGCTGTGGGTAGCAGCCGCTTAAAAACGGCGTACACTTTCTGAATCAACATAGGCTCAAAGTACCTTGATCAAGTCGCAGCCCGGAAGAACGTTATAATACCTGCAAATCGGATGGTCAGTTACGCGACCTTCCGCTCATCCATTCTGCTCATAAGACGGTGAAAATCAATGGCAGTAATTCTGGGCGTTAACACCCACCACGCGGGTTCCTCCGCCGCGCTCGTCATCAACGGGAAACCGGTCGCCGCTATCGCCGAAGAACGGCTCAATCGCGTCAAGTACTATGCGGGTTTCCCCACCTTGAGCATCCTCAAGGTCATGGAAATCGGCGGCGTGACCTTCAAAGACATCGACTATGTCGCCATCGGGCGCGACCCCAGCACGAACACCGCCAAGAAGGTCGAATTCGTCCTGCGCAACCCGACCAAGCTGCTCAACCTCCTGAAGATCCGTGCCGCCCGCGAAGCGCTCGATGACCTCAAAACGCTCCTCGTCACCGAATGCGGTGCGAACCCCGCCGATCTGCGCTTCGAACAGGTCAATGTCGAACATCACCTCGCGCACATCGCCAGCGCCTACTACATCTCCCCGTGGGAACATGCCGCCGGGTTCAGCATCGACGGCTCCGGCGATTTCGTCACCTGCATGCTGACGGAATGCACCGGGCAGGAAATCAAAATCAAGCAGCGCGTGTATGTCCCGCAGTCGCTCGGCTCACTTTACACCATGATCTGCCAGTTCATCGGCTATGGCAAGTACGGGGACGAAGGCAAGGTGATGGGTCTCGCGCCTTACGGCGAGCCGACCTACACCGACATCTTCAAAGACATGATCACGCTGACGGATGACGCCTACGAGCTGAATCCAAAGTACTTCATGCCCTTCGGCTCGAATCAAGGCGTGGAGATGAACGACAAAGGCGAGATGATCATCCTCCAGCACTACGCCGATCACATGGTCGAGCTGTTCGGCAAGCCGCGCGAACCGTACACGGAGATCACCAAGCGCGATATGGATTTGGCCTTCAGCCTGCAAGCGCGCTTCGAAGACGTGTATATGCACCTGCTCAACGTGCTCTACAAGCAGGTGCCGACCGATAAAATCGTCATGGCAGGTGGGGTCGTGCTCAACAGCGTGGCCAACGGCAAAATGTTTGATCAGACGCCCTTCCGCGAAACGTGCATCCAACCCGCCGCCGGGGATGAGGGTTTGTCGCTCGGCGCGGCGCTCTACGTCAGCCAGTCGGTGCTGCACGAAAAAGAGCGCTTCGTCATGAAGGACGCCTACCTTGGGCCGGAATACAGCCCAACCGAAATGCGCGCCGCGCTCGACAAAGGCGGCGTGCAGTATCGCGAGCTCGACCGTGCCGATCTGCTGACTGCCACCAGCGAACAGATCGAACAGGGGAACATCATCGGCTGGTTTCAGGGGCGTATGGAATGGGGGCCGCGCGCGCTCGGCAACCGCTCGATCCTCGCGCATCCCGGTCGCAGCGACATGAAAGACATCCTCAACGCCCGCATCAAGCGCCGAGAATGGTTCCGCCCGTTCGCACCCGTCGTGCTGGCGGAGCGGCAGAGCGAACTCTTCGAGTATCACCACCCATCGCCGTTTATGCTGCACGTCTACAAGATTCGCCCGGAATGGCGTGAACGCCTGACCGCTGTCCGCCACGTCGACGATACTGGACGCCTGCAATCGGTCTCGCGCGAAGAAAACCCGCTGTACTACGATCTGGTCAAGACCTTTGGCGAACGCACTGGGACGCCCGTGCTCATCAACACGAGCTTCAACGAAAACGAGCCGATCATCTGCAACCCGGATGAAGCGGTCGACTGCTATCTGCGTACCAAAATGGATGTGCTGGTGCTCGGCAATTACTTCTGCACCAAACCGGAAGAGGCGGGTGCGTAAGCCTCATGGCGCGCATCCTCCTCCACACCCTTGTTTTCGCGCCGGATGGCGTTTCGACTTCTCAACTGCTCTCTGAGCTAGCGCAGGACTTACGCAAGGCGGGGCATGAGATCGTCATTCTGACGACTCAGCCCCACTACAACCGCGACGTCGATGCGGAGAGCAAACAACCGCTCACGCGCCGCGCTTTCGGCCTGTACTACACCAGCACGCATCACGGTTTACGCGTGATTCACACGGCGATGCCGCGCAAAGGTGAACGGGTCGGCAGCCGCCTGCGCGACTACCTGATCTTCCACGCGCTGAGCCTAATCCTCGGCCTGTTCCTGATCGGGCGGCAGGACGTGGTGATCGCGCCGTCGCCGCCGCTCACCATCGGCGTGATCGGCTGGCTGCTCGCGCTGCTCAAAGGCGCGAAGTTCATCTACAACGTGCGCGAACTCTACCCCGCGCTCATGGTGCAGATGGGCATGCTCTCCGAACAAGCCGCGCTTTACAAGCTGCTCAAGCGGATGGAATGGTTCGTGTATGCGGCGTCGTGGCGCGTGGTGACCATCACCGATATGTTCACGCAGCATGTGATCGCGCAGGGCATTCAGCCGGAGAAAGTGATCACCATCCCAGACTTCGTCGACAGCGATTTCATCTTTCCGTCGCCGAAAGATAATCCCCTCGCCCGGCAATTGGGGCTGGTCGACAAATACGTCATCCTCTACGCGGGCAACATCGGCATGACGCAGAGCTTTGACACGATCACCGAAGTCATGCAGCGCCTGACCGACGTACCGGAGATCCACTTCTTGATCGTGGGCGATGGCGCGAAGCGCTCGTATGTCGAAGCGCAGATCGCCGAGAAGCGGCTGACCAACGTCACCCTGCTGCCCTATCAGCCCCGGCAGGTCGTGCCAGATATCTACGCGACCGGGGACGTGAGCCTCGTGCCGCTGATGGCGGGTACGGCTAAGACGACTATCCCTTCAAAAATCTACACGATCATGGCAAGTGGGCGTCCGGCGCTCGTCTCAGTCGATCTCGACTCCGAACTGGTGACGATTGTCGAAGGGGCGCAGGCCGGCCTCGCCGTGCCGCCCGACGACGCGCCCGCCCTCGAAGCGGGCATCCGCCAGATGTACGCGCAGCGCGACCTGTACCGCGCCTACGGCCTCAACGGGCGGCGCTACATCGAGCAGCACTTCTCACGGCAAGCCGTCAACGCGCAGTTTGATGAACTCATGCGGCAGTTGATGACGCGATGACCGAGTCCCCGCTCGTCCTCGTCACGGGCGCGACCGGGGCGGTCGGTCCGGCGCTCGTCGCTGAACTGCGGCGGCAGGGGCAGCGCGTACGCGTGCTCAGCCGCCAGCGCCCGCTCGAACCGTTGTTCCCGCCCGATGTCGACTTTCACAGCGGCGACATCGGCGACCGGGAGGCGGTGCGCGCGGCGCTGACGGGTGTGCAGCAGGTGTACCACCTCGCCGCGCTGCTCCATGTCACTAACCCGCCGCCTGAACTGCGCGCCGACTACCAGCGCGTCAACGTCGACGCGACGCGCATCGTCGCGGAGGAAGCCGCCCGCGCAGGTGCCCAGCGCTTAATCTACTTCAGCACGGTGAAAGTCTACGGCATACACAGCGCGCAGCCCATCGCCGAAGACCATCCACTCAACCCGCAGACCGACTACGCGCAGTCCAAACTCGACGGCGAACACGCCGCGCAGGGTGTCATCGACACGAGCGTGCTGCGCTTATCACCAATCTACGGCGCGCGCCTGCGCGGGTCATGGCGTTTTTTGGTGCACGGGATTCAGCGCGGGGTGTTTGTGCCCGTGGGCGGCCTGCAGAACGTGCGCAGCCTGACCTATGTGGATGATGCGGCGCGCGCCGCCGTGATCGTGGCGCAGCAGCCTGCCAGCACGACCGTCAACCTTGTCGCGCATGATGCCGTGCCCATGCACATCATCCTCGACGCAATCTATGCCGCGTGTGGCAAGAGTCGACCGGCTGTGCGACTGCCCGCCGCACTGGTCGAAACAGGCGCGGGACTCGCAGAGATCGCCTTCCAGATATTGGGCAAGCGGTCGCCGCTGACGCGTGAGAGCATCGCGCAGCTCACGCAGAGCGAAACCTACAGTGGCGCCCGATTGCGCGCGCTGGGCTTCGCACCGCAAATCACACTGGATGAGGGTTGGCGGCGCACTGTCGCGGAACTCGGGGAATAAAAAAGACGAGGCGGTGTGCCTCGTCTTTCAAGTCGAAACCTGATGGTGCTTGACCGACCTAATCCACCTGCATATCGGCGTTGACTGGCTGTGTGTAACCAGTGGCCTTTGTTGCCAGCATCGTCTCCGCGCCGAGCGCGTACGTCGCCATGAGCAGAATGACCACAATTAACGCAATGCCACGCGTGATGGGACTGCCCGTATAGTACAGCACGCCGCTCGCCACGCAGAACACGCTCATGAAACCGTATAACCCGGTCACACCACCATGCGATTGCCCGCGCAGCACCAAACGCTGATACAGGTGTTTGCGGTGCGCTTGCAGCACGTTTTCGCCGTTGCGCCAACGCTTGATGATCGTGTAGGTCGCGTCGAACAGGAACGGCAGCACAAACATCACGCCGACGATGAACATATCCGCATTACTCGTGCCGACATAGCCGAGCACGGGCAGCGCCGCCAGCGTGAAGCCGAGGAACACACTGCCCGAATCACCCATGAAGATGCGCGCAGGCGCGGTGTTATGCACGAGGAAACCAGCGCTCGTCGCCACAATCAGCACGCCGATCAGCGTGAGGGTGCTCTCGCCTTCGAGGAAGAACAGAAGTGCCCAGCCCGCCCCGGCGAGCAGCACATGCAGCCCGGCGATCCCATCGATGCCATCCATGAAGTTGAACATGTTGGTGAAACCGGTGATCCACAGCACCAGCGCGCCCGCGGCGAAGATCCCGGTCACCATCAGCGTGATCACGCCGGGGATTTCCAGCCGGATTTCTGCTGGCTGAATCAGGAAGGTGCTGATCACCACAGCCAGGGCGGTCGCCAGATGCAGCAGCAGACGGATCTTGATCGGTACGGCCTTCACCCAATCGTCGTACAGACTCAGGAAGGTCAGTGCCAGCGCCGCGACAATGTAGACGATGAGGAGCTGCGGCTTCAAATCCGAGAAGAAGATCGCCACGACAATCAGCATGATTAGCGTGAGCAGGGAGATCACGATGCCACCACCGCGTGGCGTCGGGATTTTGTGCATGCTGCGCTCGTTGGCCACGTCGAGCAGTCTGCGCCGGATGGTAAACCAGCGCAGCGCACCGACGAGCAAGCCGCTCAGCAGGAACGCGGCCAGCGTGTAGGCCGTCACCAGCGTGAACGGGAAATCACCTGACCAGCAGCCCGAAAACGGCATGCCGTAAATCAGCGAGGAATAAGCCGTTTTAGCGATTTCAGTCGCAATGCCGACCGCGCCCGCTTCGGACGCCCACCAATTCGCCGCGCTGAAATCAGCCTGCGCGCCGACGAAGCTGACTGGGACACCGCCCGCAGCCGCCGCCTGCACAGCACACACACTGCGCCGCCCGTGGAACCATTCCGAGACGACGACCGCATTCCCTACCGGAGCCGCCGCGAAAATCGTGTTCAGGTCATGAGCGATCGTCGAAATATTGCGCACATCCACAACGTGATGCACCGGAATGCCATACGTTTCGAGCGCAGACCGCGTTTCTTCAAACTGGCTATCGCTCACATCCTGCACCAGCACCACCTGCCGGGTGATCGCCGCATCATAGTACCGCGAGACCGTCTCGATGGGCGGCAGAGGCTCATTCGCCTCTAGCCAGAAAACGAGCAGTTCAGCCGCGCTCGCGGGCGGGGGCGCTTTCAGCGCATTAGCCACACGTTCGCCAGCCCAAGTCATGTTAATGGCCAGAACCGACCCTAACAAGACAATAAGAAATTGGAACAGGAGAATTCCGATCGCATAATTACGGAATCGGAGCCACATGAAGTTCACCTTGTCACTACATTGCATTCGGCTGTGGCAGAAGACATAAGTCAGTAGATGGTAAGTTGGCGCTTGATGAGGTCTTAGCGCTGTCCACTTCGTTCATTATAGGAGATATCCAAGAGAGGGTAACGTCAAAAATCCCTAACAACATAAATTTCTTATTTAGATAAACGGAATAATAATTGAGGCCTTCACTGTTCCTTGATCCAAGTTAAACCGGTTTCCAACCTTACCCAAACTACAGTATTGTTTCCCCTTTCAGTCCGGTTATAAACTGACCTTTTGTGCTTTTGTCCACCCGGATAATCCCATCAAATGACAGGCATACATTGGAACTTATGTACTATGTCGCGGCCTGTAGCAAACCCGCGGGGAAAATCAACGCGTTCCGACGAATCAGTATAGAATGCAGACTAGGATGTCAATGCATCTGGCTCACCAGCAGCGTTCGCGGCGGCGTTGAGGACTAAAGTCGCGTTGAAATTTCTTAAGGAATTGGTTTGCGGGGTTTTCTTGCCCCATGTTATCCTTGACAGTATATCTGGACTCCGAGCATGACCAGATATCAATGACACGTAGGAGTCAATGATGAAGCGGATGCTACAACTGGTGTTGTTCGTAGGCTTACTCAGCCTGCTCTCAGTGGCCGGACTGCAAGGGCAAACTGATGATTCCGTCGTCTGCCCGACCTTCCAGCGGCAGGCATTCAACGGCTTTTCGACCGCCTGTGCCGGAACCGAAGCGGGCGAATACTGCTACGGCTATAACAGCGTTGTCGCCACCCAAGCCGAAAACGCCCCGATTGAGGATTTCGCGCTCGGTGACCGACTCGCAATTGACGAGATTGAATCGATCACTTCCCAGCCGTACAGCCGCGAAGATGACCAGTGGGGCTTGAGCTTACTGCGCTTGCCTGATGTGAATACTTCCGAACCGAACCTGCGCTACATCCTCTTCGGTGGTGTAGAAATCGCCGACACCGATGAGCCGGACGCTACCTTCTCCCCGCTGCAGTCGTTTGTCTTCGCGACTGACCAGGAAAATGCCTGCGTCGATACGCCATCCACGCTGTTCGTGCAGTCGGACTGCGACTTTGATGCTCGCCAGTTCCGCGCGGAAGGCGTTAACTTCTCGATTGATGGCGCGGCGGTCATCACCGGCGGCGGTGAGGCTGGCTTCATCAACATTCAGGTGATCTACGGCCTCGTGTACATCGAACCCGATGTGTACAGTGATGGCGTAGCCGAGCCGGGTGACGTGACGGAACGCATCATCGTTCCCGTCGGCTACTCGATCACCGCGCCGCTCAACTTCAGCGAACCGATCACTTCAGAAGACCGCGTCGGCGACTGGTCGGAGATCACGCCACTCACCGCCGACGATCTCGCCAACCTCACCTTCCTGCGCAGTATTCCGCAGAACTTCGGCTACTGCCCCATTCTCATCCCGACCATCCGGCAGGCGTCTGGTGTGGGCGACGTGCAGCAGACGCTCCGTTTCAGCTCGGTGCGCCCGCTCCAGCCGGTCATCCCCCTCTGCGGTGGCGACACCCCGCCGGCATTCTGCACGTACCTCGGTTTGACCTAAACCCGCTTCTAAAACCGGTGGTGACTGATGTCACCACCGGTTTTTTTGTAGACTTCACCGCCCCACTGGAACAGCCACAAAGTTATCGACTCGACTGGCGACAAACTCTGACCGCTGCAAATCCGGGACAGCAGCCGCGGGGTAATACGGCAGCGGTTGAATCCGATACTGATGCTCCACGAAGAAATCGAAAACCGACTCACGCAGTGGGCCGCGCAGCGTTTCGAAGATTACAGGCGGACGGCACAGGGCGAGCGTCTTTTGTGCTCCGAGCAGCACCTCCAGTTCGTTGCCCTCGGTATCAATCTTGAGCAGCACTTGCCGCCCGCGCAGTTGATCAAGATAGTCGTCGAGCGTTACCACCCGTACTCGCTGCGAGACAAGCTGATGTTCCGCCTCCAACCGCGTCTTGACATCGAGATTCACGGACCCCAACCACGTCTCATCCACGGGAAACCAGAGATCAAGTTCACCGGCACTGCTGCCGACAGCGACACCCTCTAGACGGGGCGTTAAGTGGTTGATGTGGCACGCTTCGCTGAAGTAGGGATGGCAGGCGGCATTCGGCTCAAACGTGAGGGTATCAATGCGCTGCGCGAGAAAAAATAGCGAATGTGTACCGTAGTTCGCGCCGATATCAACGAAGAGATCTGGGCGCAAGTTTGACCGTAGGAGCTGAAAATAGGTCTGCTTGACTTGGGGATCATGGCCGAGCAGCGTGAGCGCTAAGTCCCAATCGAGTTTGGTGTGATCAGCGCGCAGCGGCAGGTATAAATCGGCGTCTGCGACTCGCACGTGCCAGCGATCCACTAGCGCCGGAACCTCCCCGCTGCGAAACAGCTTGGCACAGTAGTCATAGGCGCGCACTTGCAGGTTGAAAGGCGCGGCGAGATACAAAACATTGAGCAGGCAACGCGTTGGTGTGCGGCAAATGAGCTGTTTGATGAGGGCTTGCAGCCGAAGTCGCAGCGCATGCCGCGCTTGACGGAAGAATGATTTCATAGCCATGACCTACCTGCAAAGTGAAGTATCGGTGTGGTCATTCTACTCCCAGCGACGCGACCTGCAAACTCAACCAAAACAGGTGTCGAAAACCTGATCAAAGCGCTGACACCACACAGATCGATGCTGACGCCTGTTCGTTCGGACATTCCAGCTCTATAAGGCCAGTGTTGGCAAATCACCGCGTGGCGGCTGCAAGTAAAGCTCGCGCGTCGCTACGCTGATCCGATAGCCATTCGCCTGAATCCACGCATGGAGTGGCCGTACAGCCGTCCAACGGCTCCGAAATCGTCATCGCTGCCGCGGTACTCAACGCGATGCAGCGATCCCGCATCTGCGCAGGCTTGAACAGCCCGATCTCATCGTCATGTCACAGAGCCAGGGGGGGAACATGGTTCAACCGAGCGAACTCGCCGATACGAAACATGCAGCACGCCTAACGCCCAGTCAGGCGAATCAGCCTTCAGGTAGGGTGAAAGTCAAGAGGGGAAGTGTGCTGGCGCTCCAGCAGAAGAATCAAAACGGGAGCAGTCTCACGACCGCTCCCGTCACGCTCTCTTGAGCTTAGTACGTGCCGGAAGAGTACAGGTTGGGCACGCCGCCGTTGACGTTATACGCCTCAAACGAACCGTGCGCGCAGCCGCTCCACACGAACAGGTAGCTCTTGCCATCAGGCAAAGCGGCGTTCACGTACATCCGACCATTCGCCGTCGGGCCAACAGTTGCCGAACCGAAGGTCGCGCTGCCGCCGTTTTCGACCGTCCCCAGCGGAACACCCGTCACCGAGTAGAAGACGGTGGACGTGCCGTCACAGTAAAGCACAATCGGCGCATCGGCCTGCTGATTGATGCGGCTATCCGCGAAACCAACCCCGGTGCGAATGACCAGGCTGTACGGACCGGTCGCTGAACCAAAGCCGTCCGCGCGGAAGGTGTAGGTTCCGGTCACCGGCGCCGTGAACTGCACGCGCGAGCTCTGGAAAGCATTGCAGTTGACGCCATTCGGGTCATCGTCTAAACCGAAGCCATCATCATTGTAGAAATTAGCAAAGCTGGTATTACTCGGATCAACGCCGGGGAAGTAGACCGACAACACGGGGTCGAGCGGGCGATCGCCGGGCGCGATTTCGTTACAGACCAACGTCGCGACGACGTTTTCGCCCGCAATCAGGTTGATCGTGTAGAGATCATACTGAGCACCGGACAGGATGTCTCCGCTAAACCCAAAATCAGCGGCAGAGACACTCACCGCTCCGATCAAAATGATTCCGAGCAACCCGACCAGCAAAATGAATCCACGCTTACGAAACATGGTGTTACCACCTTTCAGATAAGACAGCCTTCATTGCTGCATGCTGTTCAGTATGGGCGCACACGGATTTTCATGCTTCCAACTTTGTGTGGAACTAAGGTGGAGCGGGGGGTATCGGTCTTTGGTAGGAGGGACAAACAAAACGGAGGCGCAAACCGCCTCCGTCAGTTCCCAGAATTGGAGCGTGCCCGGTCAGTCTACGAGGCGGTTTTGGCCTGCGGCGTGACGACCGGAGTACTCTTCGGAGTGCGCGGCGCTTCTTCCGGCACATCGACGGTTTCCGGCGTGGGCGGGGTCACCCGGGCGATATACACCTTGCGAATACGTCGATTTTCGACTTCTTCGACGCGCATGTGCAGCGTCGGCGTGGTGATTGTCTCGCCAACCTCGGGCACATGCCCGAGCTGGCTGTACACGTATCCGCCAATCGAGTCATTTTCGTCAGTCGGCAAATCGATATCGAGCAGTTCGTTCAGGTCGCCGAGATTCATGCCGCCGTCGACGATGTAGGCATTTTCGCCCACTTCCGTGTATTCGGCTTCCTCGTTGAGGTCGTACTCATCCTGAATATCGCCGACGATCTCTTCAATCAGGTCTTCAATAGTGACGATGCCCGCTGTGCCACCGTACTCGTCGACGATCACCGCGAGATGCACCTTCTTGTCTTGCAGTTCCTTGAACAGCACATCGGCGCGTTTGGTTTCCGGCACGAAGTAGGCGTGGCGCATGAGTTCGCGCGCCTTCTTGGTCGCCGACGTGCCATCGTTCCAGAGTTTGAGCAGGTCTTTAGCGTACAGCAGACCTTTGATGTTATCGATGTCTTCTTCGTACACCGGAATGCGCGAATGTCCGGTTTCCATCAGCACCTTGACGACCTCGCTCAAGGGTGTGTCACATTCGACAGCGGTCAGGTCGAGGCGCGGCACCATCACTTCACGCGCTAACGTCTCGCCAAACTGGAGCACGGAATAGATCATCTCGCGCTCCTCGTCCTCAATGGCGCCGCCCTTCTGACCATCTTCGACGAGCGTCATGATCTCTTCTTCGGTGACGGCTTTGTCCATCTCTTCGCCGCCCGTGATGCGCGAGATCGTATCGCTCAGGCTCATGAAGAGCTTGACCAGCGGCGACAACAGCAGCGTGAACAGGCGCAGCGGCGTCGCCACCAGCGGCGCAAGCTGATCGGCGTAGGCATTGCCGAGCGCCGACGGGACGAGATCGCCGAGGATGTAGGTCAGCAGCGCGATGGGGAACAGGACCGCCAAATACCCCAATTCCGGGAAGATGCGATTGCCCGCCGCGTCCTGCGCGCGGAGCAGCGGTTCGGCCACATCAACCGTCGCAATGGCGACAATGGCAAACTTGACCAGCATCAAAAAAACTTGGGCGGTGATGTAAAGCTGGGGGACATTTTCGGTCAGGCGCAGAATGCGCTTGGCAGTCTGGTCGCCGGACTCGACACGTTCACGCAGGGCATTGCGGCGCACATTAGTTAACACCGCGTAGGTTAGTTCCATACCGCCGTGAAACAGGATCAAGGCGATTAAAAGCAGCACTGAAGAAATACTGCCGTCTTCCAAGTGTTACCTCACACATTGACGAACGCTTGCGATTTTATCATAGCGCAGGATTCAGATGCAAGCATGACGGCAGTATTCAACGAATCTTAATCTGCCACCTGCACGGTTTTGATGATGTCGAAGAGCAACGCCTCATCCTCAGCGTAGTCGCGGTTCCACCCCGCAATTGACTCAACAAAGACCAGACCGTTAGCAAAAACCATGTCGGCATTAAAGTAGTAGCCGAGTTCAAACGCGCGCACATCTTCGCTGCTCATCACGCCATACAGCCCGGCAAATTCAGCTTGGCCAAAAAACAGCGGCGCGGGAAAGTAAGGATTGCGCCGCCAGTAGCGCGTCAGAATCAGATCCCGAAAGTGCGGCGTATCTGAAATCGACTGTGGGAAAACTTGTATTTGAATCAGGACGGTATCCGCCCCCATCGTTTCACTAACTTCTTCGACGTTGCTCAAATAGACGCTTCTGTCAAGCAGTTCTTCCGACACAAACCAATCGTCGGGGTAACTGAACGTTAAGGGAATGCGTTCGTTGCCATCATAGTACCCGTTCAAGCGGGAACGCAAGCGATGTTCAATTCCTGCACCAGCTTGCGCGGTTTCTGGTTGCGCGGGAGCCACTTGTTCGAGGACTGCGAAGAAGATATCGACATAGTCAGCCCGTTCACTAGCCCGTGTGTACAAGGTTGCATAGGTCACCTGTCCGTCAACTAAGCGAAACACGACATGCAGACGTTCGTCAGATTCCACCAGACGGATGCCCGCGTTATGCTGCACCTGCACGATGCTGCGCTCAGACATCGGCGTTGCAGAACTGAGCATGTCAGCCACGGCAGCAACACTTGTCACCTGTCCGTCCGTTAACTGGGATGGATCATGAATAGCGATCACAACTTGTCCCGGCATCAACGATTGCGCGCGATACCACATGATCGCCTCGCCATCATTCGCGAGTGAAAATAGGCCGTGTGCAAACCCCGCTTCCCAGCCTGCAGGATAGTACAGAGTCAGGTGAGCATCGGCAGGGGCGTAAAATTCGGTGAGTGAGACGTCTTGAGCCGTGAGCGGAGCGCCGAAGATTAGCGCGACGATAAGGGAACAGTACAGCAAGGAACGAAGCGTCTTCATCGAGGATCATCCTTCGTACCAGCAAGAGGGGGAGGCGAAAGGTACGCAGTCATCAAATGCGGTCGGCATTTGCCTCCCCCTATTATATCCCCTGACTTATCACGGGGCGAACAAACTCATGCCCTCCAGCGTGATCGGCAGCGCGAACAACTCATGCAGCCCCGCCTTTTGCTCCGCCAGCCGTCCGTAGACATGCACGCGCAGCTTGCTCACCAGCGCGTCCTGCGCCAGCGTGAGCGCCGCGTCTTCCTCAAACGCGATCCACGTCGTCACGCCTTCGCTGACCTCGTCGTCGATCCCATCGCCAAACGCGGGCACAGGGTACGGCGTCCGCTTGCGCTCACCCGCGCCCGGGAACGGCCGCACGCCCGGTTTGAGCGGCTGCCCGCCGACCGTCAGCACGACGATGGGCGCGGGCAGTTGGGCAATCGTCGTGATGTGCATAGCATCGATGAAACCGCCCAGGCGCACCGCGCCATCCCATTCCAACGAGTCGACCTGCCAGCGGAGTTGAGTCAGCGGCGCGCCATCCTCACCGCCCCAGCGCAGCGTCAGCACCTCGGCGGGCGCGGCCAACACGAAGAGTCCTTTTCCCCCTTCGACGCGCGCCGCCGCGCCGTCATCCCCGGTCAACCACAGCATGTCCTGCGCGTACGCTGGAATCGTCCAACGGGCACACAACTGCCCGGACAAAGCATCGTTCATCGTGAACTATCCTTTCATGAACCGCACCCACCAACCAAGAGCAGCGGGAAGCGGGTGAATTATGAACTCTCGCCAAATTTTCAACGTAACTTAACCAGCGATACCACGAGTTTATGTTACACTGGTAACGCGACACAGCAATGGAGAAGGAAAAGCAAGTTGAAGCGACAGATACATCAATCGTGGGCGCGGTTGATCTCAAACATCTTGAGTCCGCCGGTCGTGTGGGGCTTTCTCGCCTTCCCGATTGCCTTCCGCGCCGCTGAAACCACTCAGCAGGCGATTTTATGGGCGGTCACCTACGGTGTGTTTGTATGCCTCATGCCCGCCATCTACATCGCATGGATGGTGTGGCGTGGCAAGATCACCGATGTGCATATGCAGGTTCGCGAACAGCGCATCCGCCCGTTCATCGTTTCGATTGTCGGCACGGCGCTCGCATGGCAAGCTTTGCAACTGCTGGGCGCGCCCTCACTGCTGCCCCTGTTCGCCCTGTTCAGCCTCATCCAGATCGCGGTCATGCTGGCCGTGACGTTGAAGTGGCAAATCAGCATGCACAGCATGAGCATCACCGGCGCGGTCATCACGACCGGCGCGCTGTATGGCGTCGTCCCGGCGCTGGTGCTCAGTCCGCTCATCCCGGTCGTAGGCGCGGCGCGCATCAAACTGCAGCGGCACACGCTCAGTCAGGTGATTGCCGGCGGTCTGGTCGGCGGCGTGCTGACCTGTGTCATGTTCCTCACGTTGAAGTAATCTTGGTTCTCTGTTACAGTTGATCGCGTGCATCGGCTCACGAGCAGGTAATCCCTATGCAGTCGGACGACATCGCGCTTATGCAGCGAATCGCCGCACGCGATCAACAAGCCCTCATGGAACTCTACGAAACCTACGGCAAAGCGGTTTACAGCCTGGCGTATCGCGTGGTCAATAATTCCGTCTTGGCGGAGGAGGTCGCGCAAGATACGTTCCTCAAAGTGTGGAATCAGACAGCGCGCTGGGACTCCGAAAAAGGCCGCCTGAAGAGCTGGCTGCTGACTATTGCCCAGTTCACGGCGATTGATCGCCTGCGGCAGGAACGGCGGCAGCCCGCCGTGCTGGCCGACGCGCTCGACGATAATGCCGAGACGTTCATGCTGGCCGATGGCGCGCAGTGGCAGGATGGCGCGACGATGCAAATTCTGATCGCGCAGCTCCCGACCGAGCAAGCCCATCTGATTGATCTGGCCTTCTTTCACGGCATGAGCCACACCGACATCGCCGAATCGCTCAAAATGCCGCTCGGCACGGTCAAAACGCGCTTACGCACGGGGCTGCGGCGCCTGCGCGAATTGTGGCTGAGCAGCGAAGCCTGAAATCTTGACTCAAGTCCGAATCTAAATTGTGTATAAATATTCAAATAGACATCCGAACACGACAGCGCAAGCGTTTTATACTAGTAATGAACTGGCACGGTCACAGCACAAATGGCGCAGCAAACGAATTGCACTGACATCCTCGATCTGATTCCCGAATACGCTTTCGGCTTGACCGATGAAGTGACGGCGCGGCGCGTCGAAGCGGCGCTGCCCACTTGTCCGGAAGCCGCGCGGCAGTTGGCCGAATATCGCCAGATGCAAGCGGCCATGCGGGAGGACGTGCCGGAGATCGCGCCGCCACCCACGCTCGGCCTGCGCCTGCGCGAAGCGCTTAGCGTCGAGGCCGACATCGCGCCTTCAACCGTGATCCGGCAGGCGCCGCGTTCAACTTCATCCCCGACGCCGACTGTCCCGCCGCGATCCCCGCGGCGTACCCTGCTGTTGCCGTTGATCGCCGCCGCCGCGTTGATCGCGCTGGTCATCACAAATGTGTATTGGCTCAGCCGGGTTAACAGCCTCTCGACGCAAATGCAGGATGCGACTGCCCTGCTCGCGCAGCTCCGCGACGGGACATTCTCCGTGCGCAATGCCGAGTCGCTGGAACTCGTGCAGCTCGCCAACGAGAACACCAACAGCTTCGCCATGATCATGTGGGACAAAGAGTCCACCACCGGGCTGATCTACACGCGCGACTTCCCCGAATTGCAGTCGGGCAAAGTGTACCAGTTGTGGCTGGCCAATGAAGATGGCCGCATTAGCGGCGGCACGTTCACCGTCACCCCGGATGGCGAAGGCGCGCTGATCTTCACCGCGCCGCGCTCAATTGGCGACTATGACCGCGCGGGCGTCACCGAAGAGCCGGAAGGCGGCAGCCCCGGCCCGACCTCCCCCGCCGTGGTCAGCGGCACGCTGGAAGAGTCGTAACGCGACGAAAGCGAATGGCTCTCGGTCGGCACAAAATGTTGGTGAATCAGTCGAATGGCGTGCAGTAGGTTTAGAGGTCGACTTTTCAAGTTTTGCGGACGCGATTTAACGCGTCCCTACGAGAAGATTGTTGGTGTGTAGGGACGCAATAAATTGCGTCCGCTCCTTCTAGAACAACTTGACGATATTCTACGTAGCCATCGGTACACCCTGCTGACCATCCCTCGTCTACGCCAAAACCCGAATTTTTGAGGAAACAGTTTACAGCGCGGCAATTTTAGATTACTGTGTCCGTATTACTTCGTCATATTGTATATGTTGTCACGACCATGCCTGAGGCTAACCTGCGGTTTTACGCACATCTGAACGATTTTCTCGCCCCGTCCCGCCGTCAGCTCGAATTCCTGCACCGCTTTGATGGCATGCCCGCCATCAAAGACATGATCGAAGCGCTTGGCGTGCCCCACACCGAGGTCGCGCTGATCCTCGTCAACAATCATCCGGTCGATTTCACCTACAACGTGCACACGGGCGACCGCATCAGCGTGTACCCGCCGTTCGCGCATCCGGAACTGACCTCGGACTTACAACCCGCCGACGAGGGCGACTTTCGCTTTGTCGCGGACGTGCATCTGGGGCGCTTGGCGGCGTATCTGCGCATGCTGGGCTTCGACACGCTCTTCCCCGAAGACTACCGCGATGAAGAACTCGCGCGCATCTCCAGCGAAGAGGGGCGCATACTGCTCACGCGGGATCGCGGTTTGCTCAAGCGCAGCATCGTGCGGCGGGGTTACTATGTGCGCGCCACTGATCCGTGGCAGCAGCTCGAAGAACTGATCAAACGCTTCGACCTATATGATCTGCTGGCGCAGTCCCAGCGCTGCACGGGCTGCAATGGCGAACTGCGCGTCGTCCCCAAAGCTGAGGTCGTGGACCGCGTGCTGCCGTCCACACTGCAATACTACGACGAATTCCGGCTGTGCGGGACGTGCGGTAAGGTCTACTGGCGCGGCTCACACTACGAGCAGATGGATGCCTTCATCGCGCGGGTGTGCCACCACCGGAGCTGAACCATGCTCAAGAAACCCGCGATTGCGGATGAAACGCTCCTCGCCGCCGTCCGTGATCACTACGGACTGCCCGCCACGAGCATCGAGTTTCTCGCGCTCGGCTACGACATCAACGCGGGGGTGTACCGCGTCACCACAACGAGCGCAGACTATTTTCTCAAGGTCAAAGCAGGCGCGATCTACCTGCCGAGCGTGGTTGTGCCGCGCACGCTGTATGATCGCGGTCTGCGGCAAATCGTCACGCCGCTGCCCACCCGTGACGGATCACTGATCACAATGGTCGAGCAGTTCAGTTTGATTCTGTATCCGTACATCGAGCATCACACCGCCTCCGAGATCGGCTTGACGGATGCTCAATGGCGCGAATTCGGCGCGATTGTGCGCCAAATCCACGCCGCGCCGCTCCCGCAGACCGTCACGCTCGACCGCGAGACGTTCACACCCTCGGCAGAGTGGCGCGCGATCGCACATGCGGCTCATGCCCGCATTCACCGCGAAACGTATACCGATCCCGAACAGATCGCCCTGGCGGAGGCGTGGCGCGCGCACTATGACGCGATCACCGAACTGCTGCGCCGCGCGGACGAATACGGGCAGCACCTGCGCGGGCGCGACCTGCCGCACGTGCTGTGCCACGCCGATCTGCACACGGGCAACCTGTTGATCGATGCTCAGGGGCAGTTGTTCGTCGTAGATTGGGATCAGCCAGTGGTTGCTCCGAAGGAGCGCGATCTCATGTTCATCAGCGGCGGGCGCGTGATTACGGCTGTCAGCGCCCGGCAAGAAGCGCTGTTCTTCGAGGGATATGGTCAAACCGAGATCGACCGGGAAGCGCTCATCTACTATCGCGCTGCCTGGGTCGTGCAGGACATCGGCAGCTTTGCCGAGCAGGTCTTCTCCATGCCGGAACTGAGCGTGGAAGCCAAACGCGAGGCCGTCCACTACTTCGTCGGCTCGTTCGCGCCGGGCAGCATCGCGGAGTCGGCCTTGCAATAAAAAGGACGGCGTAGGGTCTACGCCGTCCTTATGTTGCGAAGTGGGGCATAGAGCCTACGTCGCGTCGGTGTTGCGGCAGTTCTTGCACACGTTCTTCTGCGCCCCGTCGATCTTCACGGGATACAGCAGCTTGATGCGGGTGCGACCGCAAATCGGGCAGGTGCCACGGCCGTGCGCGGGCATCTTGTACAACCCTTTACCACGATGGGACTTTCCCATTGGTGTTTCCTCTGACTAACAACCGGAGAATAGCTTGATTCTACCAAGAGACCTATGGGGGATCAAGCGCGATAAGTTGCGCGAAAATTCTGAGCTACAAACCGAAGATCAGCCAAAGGCCGCGACATAAGACAAGTTCAGAATTTGGGAGAATCTTCAACCTCACCTCTGGAGAGCTGAGGGAGCGACAGTTTCATACAAGACAACGTAATGTAGGGGAGGGGCAAGCCCCTCCCGATAACGGGCGAGTCAAGCCTCGCCCCTACAAATCTGAATTTCCAGTGTCGCACTCTCCCTCGGAGAGGGGTCGGGGGTGAGGTCTACGCATTCCTGAACAGCAGCGTCGACATGCCAAACGTGACCATGTCGCCGTCGCGCAGCACACGCCCCTTCTCGTTGACGGGCGTGTTGTTGACCATCGTGCCGTTCGAACTGCCGAGATCGTAGACAATCCAGTTGTCGTCGACGAATTCCATGCGCGCATGCGGGCGCGAAATCGACGGGTCGGGGATGCACACTTCCCATTCGGCGTTGGCGGTGGCGCGACCGACGCGCAGCGACTGCCAGCGCAGCGGGATCGCGCTGCCTTCCTGCGGACCGCCCATCATGATCAGCCGCCCGCGTCCAACCGCGCCATGCGCGGTGCTGAGATGTTCACCGGAGGCCACCGTTTCCCCGCCGATCACCGCTTTGAACTGGATGAGCGGCACGAACAGACGAATCACATCCCCGGCGATCAGCGGGAACGGCTCGGTGATGCGTTCGTCGTTGACGAACACGCCGTTCGCGCTGGCGTTGTCGCTGATGAAAAACACGCCGTCCTGATACTCGATGAAGGCATGCTGCCGCGAGACATGCTGTTCGCGGATGCAAATATCATTGCTTTCCAGCCGCCCAATCGACGCCCGCGCCCCTTCCTGCAGAATCAGTTCCCGGGTTTCGCCCGTCTGCGGGTCTTGCCAGCTTACTTTCGCCAAGGCGGTAGAGACTTCAACCGCTGCGCTCATACATCTGCCTCAATTGTGTCCATGCATGTACCAGCACGAGTATAACAAATTTGTTCGGATCCTCATCGTACCAAGGTCTGATTTGCGGCAGTAAGTCCGTTACTCGCCGTCCCAGTTATCGAGCGCGTCAATCGGCTGAGTGACCGTCATGCCGCCCAATTCACGCGAGATGTTCTCCAGCAGCTTGGGCAGCGACCACACTGCCGCGTCGACCTGCACGGCGACCGCGCCCGCTTCCAGATAATCCTTCGCATCCTGCGTCGAATGAATACCGCCCGCCCCGATGATCGGGATTGTGGAGCGCCGCGCCAACTGCCCCACATAGCGCAGATTGAGCGGTTTGATCGTCGGGCCGTACACGCGCCCCGCGACCAGTTTGCCAGAGCTGTCGCGCGCCGTCCCACGCGGCGCGGAACACGCGACCAGCGCATCACCGCCCCCGTTGATGACCGCCTGCGCCAGTTCCTGCGCGGCGTTGAACGGCAGCACCACGATGATTGGCTTCTCGACGCTGTCCCGCGCCACGCGGATGAGCCGTTCGACTTCGGCGGGCGGCGTTTCGTCGTGCAGGCCGAGCTCCACCGCGTCGACGATCTCTTCGCGATCCACTGCTTGCAGGCAGCGGCGAATCTCGTCCGGTGTGGTGACGACAATGTGCGTGATGATCGGCGTGCCGAGCTTCTCCCAGACCGCGCGGTAGCCGGAGATCACCTTGGTGACACCGGGATTCGGCAACCCGGTATGCACGAGCACCCCAGCATCAAGCGGCACGATACGCGTGCCGTTGGCAGGCGAACGCGGCGCATAGGTGATCGGGTTGGTGACGAACGCGCCGAGCTTCTCATACTTGAGTAGATCGCGGTAGTTATCGCCAAAACCGAGCATCCCCGCCGCGTTCATGACGGGCGTCTCGAGAATCAGGCTGTGCTTGCCGGACTGCGTGATTCGGTAGCTCATGTCACGTCCCCCACGACAGCTTGCTGAAATCGAGCGCCGCGCCTTCGGTGCACACCATGTGCAGCCCGTCCTTGGTCTTGACCATGCACGCGGAGCACGCGCCCACGCCGCAGCCGAGCGTCGGGCTGAACACGCCCCACAGGTAATTAGCGGGAATTTCGGCGCGCAGTTCGCGGAACAGATGCCAGATGCGCGTGTAATGATCCTGATCGGTCGTCGTCACGAACACCTGATCCGCCCAGCCGACGGTTGTGACGCGGTTCGCCCACTGCAAATCGGTGTCGCCTTGCAGCACTTCGACTTCCGGCGGCAAATGCTGCGTCGTGTATTTGCGGGCGTCGCCCAAGAGCAGCAGCGTCACCGCGACTTTTTGCGGCAGCAGCGCGGGAATCGTCATCAGCAGCGGCGTCGGTTCGCTGTCATAGGCGACGAGCAGCACACTGCGCAGCGTCTTGCGGAACTTGAATGGCTGGCCGACCGCGCCAATCAACCCGACCACGTCGCCGGGTTCGTAGCGCAGCCCCGCGGGACGCTCGACGATGAGCGTATTCTTCTGCACGTCGACGGGATACCACTGTTCGCGCAGATAGGGCGTCCAACCGCTGCCCGTGCGCGCCAGCACCGACTGCCCCGCGCGGAGGCCGCTCAGCGCCGGGTCAATCGCCAGATACAAGTGCTGATGCGTCTCGTTAATGCGGCGCACCCGCTCAATAATCGCCTGCGTTTCTTTCATAGTCTGCTAGTTTAGAACTAGCTTCCCTTTCGTTGCTCTTTCTTTTTGAGTAAACGCTTTGAGGCTTCCATATAGTCGAATTTGTCTTCAATCTTCAACGCGATTTCAAGAACATCGATCGCCTCAGCCAGGCTAAAAACATTATCACCAATACTGTTCGACCACTGAATCAAAGCGCGATATGAAACTTCGATAGATTTCCGTTTTGGAATCACACCCACAAGAGATAATGTCCAGTAAAATGGAATGCTCCATAAGGTTGATCTCAAACGCGCAGATAAACTCCGCAATTCATAGCGCACTTTCTTTATTTCGTCAGGGCTATCAAGAGAACCACCGGCAATGTTCCGGTAGTAAATCAATGCATAGGAGATTTCGCCGATAATCTTCCGCTGTTCGGCAATCGGTTCAAGGATGAATCTCTGAAGCGTTTGCCCCACAACAAATACGATAACGCCAAGTAAAGCTGTGTAAGCAGCAGTGATCAGCTCAGACATACTTGGTATCCCGCTAGCCTAACCTCTCATACTGCACGACAGCACTATCCACGACTTCTTGGCGAAAGTAGCGACTCAATGAGGCTGACGTCCGTATATCCGCCTGCCGTCCGAGTATTTCGGAGAGTTCGATCTGCATGGCGCTCAGGCTGATGAAACCGGGCACATGACCCGGCTCAAATTCGACCAGTACATCGACATCGCTGTCCTGCCGGAAGTCATCGCGCAGAACGGAACCGAACAGCGCCAGCTTGCGAATGTGGTGCTTACGGCAAAATGCTGCTAAAGCCGCCTGTGAGTAACTCAGGTCGTGAGGCATCATCACAAACTTTCACTCTATACCAACCTTATCTTACACTGGGATGCGACTTTTCGCGTGGGATTGCGTATAGAATGGGTGATAGGAACACGGGAAGGTATGCGGATTATGACGAATTTGCTGGATCGTCTGTTCACAGTCGTCTTCGGCAATGTGAGCAGTAAATTTTTCGATAAAGTCACGCAGCGCGTAGATCAGGTCTACGACTTCGTGTATGTCAAGGTGCTCGGCTTGCCGTTCATCGTGCTCGGCGCGCGGCAAACGGGTAAGACCACGCTGATCGAATGGCTGCGCGAAAACGTCTCCTCGCTGGAAGACTTCAGCCCCGCGCCGACTGCCCCCGGCGGTGATGCCGTCGGCACGTTCAGCTCCAGCATCGGCGATGAGATGATGCGCCTCAAGCCAACGCGCGACGTGGGCGGCGAATACGAAATGTGGGAGACGGATTGGGTCGAACTGTTCCGCGAAGCCAAGCCGCGCGGCATCATCTTCATGATCGACCACACCGAAATCCTCAAGCACAAGGACGCGCTCAACTTCGTCATGAACATGATCGAAGAGGAGAAAGAGGCGCAGAAGAACCTGAAAGCCTTCCTCGTGCTCGTCAACAAGTCGGATCTGTGGCTGAACCAGTCGCCGCTGGACAAGCTGATGAACCAATACAGCAACGAGATCAAGCGTCTGGGGCAGCAGTCGGAACGGCTTGGCTACAAAGCGTCGATCTATTCCAGCAGCGTGACGACGGGCGTCGGCGTGCGCGAGGCGATGCGGACGTTCTTCAACAGCATCCGCCCGCAGCCCAAATAATGCGGCACGTCGAAATCGGCTACGTGCTGGAAGGCGAGCGCCGCGGCTACAACTTCACCACGCCGACCGACGGCCTCGCGCCGGACGCGCTCAAAACTATCTGGCGGAATGCCATGCCGCGCGGTCAGGGGTGGGGCGACTACCCCGCCGCGCGCTCGCTCAAATGCTTTGGCTTGGAGACGGGCGAAGCAGTGGTGTGCAGCGTAACCGTGACCGATCAGGTGGATGAGGTCGGGAGGCGCGGCATCCGCCATGCGGATGTGTACGTCATGACGCTCAAAGAGTACCGCGCGGATCTGCTCAATCGCCTGAATCAACTGCCAGCCTCGGTCATCACGCAGGCCGAACGCGGGTTGAATTCGCGGGACTGGGAGCTGCTGTTTCGCAAGTACCGCGAACTGAGCAAACCCAAGACCATGATCAAGCCGCAGACCATCCTCGCCTATGACGGTGATTGGGCGTTCATGGAGGCGTGCGTGCTGCTGCTCATGACGCGCTCCACGCTGCTGGCTAATTTGCTCGAAGTCTCCCCGGCGATCAATCCGTTCGCGGATCGCGTGTTCACGTTCACGACGTTCGCGCTCGATTACCGCGACGAGGGGCGCTTGGTCGCGCTGCCGCTGGCCAAAGCCCGCCAGATCGAGGATGTGCCGTACATTAATTTGAGCGCGAAGTAAACAGCGCGCCTGTAGGGGCAGACCTATGAGTCTGCCCGGTATCGGGCGCACACACAGGTGCGCCCCTACAATCGCCGTAAAGACCGCCCCTAATCCCCTAGCCATTGGGAGGCGGGTCAAGGCTGAGGAAGCCAAACTCACGTTACAATAGAGTCCAGACTCGTATTTCGCTCGAACCTCACGTGGTTGGCTCTCGCTGTGGAGAGCGGCGCCCTGGCATTCTCATGCAGGCGGTGAGGTCGTCACTCGAAAGGACTCCCGGATGGCAACTGAACAGCACCCCTTGATCGCGAAACTCGACACGTTGCAGACCCAGTTTGACACCCTCCAGCGCGACATTGGTCTCGACGACCTGCGCAACGAACTCGCCAACGTCGCGCAGACCGTGAGCCGCCTCCCTGACGAGATCGCCCGTGCTCGCTCGCGCGGCTACGTGTTCGCCGCCTACCTCGAACGCAAAGCCGAGGTGATCAAGACCCGTTGGGACGAGATGCGCGACGACATTCAGCGCACCATTCAGGTTGAAGGCAATCGTGCCCGCCCGCTCCTGAACGATCTGCGCGAACGCATGGACAAAGCCAATATCTACCGCGCCAAGCCCACCGGGCTGGAGATGTTCGTCCCCGAAATCGAACGTCAGATGACTTTGCTGCGCGGTCAAATTGACGCGGCGCAGCAGCGCATTCGCCAAGCCTACGCCGACCTCAAACGCGACACCGACCAGACGGCCAGCGACCTGAGCAAAATTCACTGGTATCTCGATCAACTCGGTGAAGCTTGCTTCAAACTGCTGGCGGGCGAATCGCTGTATCTGGCGGCACAGGCCGAACATCAGGCAACCGGGCGCGGCGGCGACGATCCCGATGGCATCCTCTACCTGACCGACCAGCGGCTCGTCTTCGAACAGAAGGAAACGACGGGCAAGAAGCTCGGGCTGTTCGGCGGCAAGAAGGTACAGGAAGTCGAGTGGGAGATTCCGCTGCATCTGATCGAAGCAGTCAAGGCGGAAAACAAAGGCTTTTTGGGTGGTAAAGACTTACTGCAGTTCACGTTTAAGTCCGGCGCGCCCTTCGGGCAAGCGCAGATTGAAGTTAAAGGCGGCGTGGCCTCGAAGTTCTGGGCGGCGCAGATCGAGCGCATGATCAGCGGCGCCGCGAACGACGAACGCGCGATTCAACCGGACGCGGAGACGGTGCAGGCCATGCGCAACGCGCCGACCGCCTGCCCGGTGTGCGCAGGGACGCTGCCGCAGTTGGTCGCCAACCAGATGCAGATCGAATGCCAGTACTGCGGCTCGGTGATTCGGATTTAGCCGCACCACCTATTCGGATGAAGAGCGTAGGGACGAGGCATGAGGTTATTTCAGAATCAGCAATTTTCTAACCTCACCCCTAAATCCCCTCTCCGAAAAGAGGAGAGGGGACTTAAGAACTCTGCCCCGCTCCTCTCTCCTACACCAGCAGGGAGACGTTGCGAGCGATGTTTGCTCCCCTCCCTGAATTCGGGGAGGGGCTGGGGGTGGGGTCAGAAACAGCGTCCGCGATAAATCGTGTCCCTACGGAAAAACAATTCGCTGGCAGTGACATACCGTTGCGTGTCCCTACAAGATGGATGGATTTATGTCCAAACGCCTAGTTTTCGCCTTGATCCTCGTATTGTTCGCCGCGCTGCCGCTCGCCGCGCAGACCGGGACGCCCACGCCGACGCCCACCGCGACGGCAGCGCCGATTCCGGTGTTCCCGCTGCGACCGGGGAGCATCGAAGGCAACATCAACGATGCGCAGCCGCGCCTGCGCTACAGTTTCGAGGCGAATGCGAGCGACAGCGTATCACTGCTCATGGAGAACACCTCTGGCGATCTCGACCCGCTGCTGTTCCTGTACGATCCTACGGGCGAACTGCTGGAACGCAACGACGATCTGCAAACGGGCAACCGCGACGCGCAGATCGCCATCACGCTCACGCGCTCTGGCACCTACACCGTCGAGGCAGCGCGCTTCGAAAGCGTGCCCACTAGTGGCACGTTCCGCCTCACGCTGACGGTCGCGGGCGGCGGTGCCACCCCCACGCCCGAAAATCCGCTCAACCGTCCGCCGGATTTTGGCGAGGCTTACCGCGTGATGAGCTATCAGGAGATTGTCACCGGCAGCATCAACGACGCGACACCGGACCGTTACTTCGTGATCGGCGGCACACAGGGCGATCTCGTCCGCGTGACCATGACCCGCACCAGCGGCGATCTGCTGCCCCGCGTGCGCGTGTTCAACGAGGCACGCGAAGAACTCAGTCAGGAGAGCGAACCACGCGCGGGCGAATCGATCGCCTATATCACGCTGCCGCAGAATGGCTGGTATCTCATCGAGGCGGGGCGGCGCGAAGGCGAAGGCAACTTTGACCTGTACGCGGGACGCATCGCCGCCGCCGTGCTGGAAGTCGGACAGGCGGTGACGAGCCGCTTCACCCCGACCGCGCCGTCTGTGTCGTACATCGTCAACGCGCGCCTCGGCGACCTGCTCACCGTGACCATGTTCACGACCGAATCGAACAGCGGCGTCGCCCCGGAAGTCCGCCTGCTGGATTTGAGCCTCAATCCGGTGGCGGAGGAAGCAGGCGAACGCTTCGCCACGCTGCGCACGACGATTCCGCGCAGCGGCATTTACATTGTTCAAGCCAACAATCTGAGCCCGGCGGCGAGCGGCGGCTTCAGCCTGCGCCTCGGCAGTGTGCCGGGGAGCACGCGCATTGAGGCGATTGATGCCCGCTACAACGAGCAGTATCAGGGCAGCATTGATGGTTACGCCGCGCCGCTCCAGTTCTACCGATTCGCAGGCAAAACGGGCGAACTGGTCACGCTCCAGCTCAACGCGACGAGCGGCGACCTCAACCCGTTCCTCATTTTGATGGACAGTGACCTCAACGAACTCACGTCGAATGACGACGCGGGCGCAACTCGCGGCGCGCGCATCACCCAGTTCCGCCTGCCCAAAGACGGCGAGTATCTGATCCTCGCGTCGCGTTCCGGCTTATCGGCGGGGACGACGACGGGCGGCTACGAGCTCGCGATCACCGCGGGCGAGATCGCGCTGACGAGCGGCGGATTAACGGCGACGCTGCGCTGGATCTCCGGCGCGGATCTCAACCTGTTTGTGACGCAGCCGGATGGACGCGTGGTCGCATGGAGCAGCCCCAGCACGCCGAGCGGCGGCACGCTGCAAATCGACAGCAACGCCAACTGCGAAACGCCGAGCGATCAACCCGTCGAGCACATTTTCTGGGGGACGCCGCCGCTCGGCGACTATACGATCTGGGTGTGGAATCAGAACGGCTGCGGCTCGATTGCCCCGGTCGAATTCTCGCTGATTGTCAGCGTGAACGGGACGCCGATCCTCAACACCAGCGGGCGCGTTCCGCCCTCAACCCGCTATGAGACCGCCGTGCGCGTCGGCGAGGAGCTGCAAGGCTTTTTGCTCGACGAAGGCAGCGTGATCCTTCCGTCGCCGCAGGAAGCGGTCAGTCAGGGTGGCGACACGCTGATCCGCCCCGGCGAACAGCTCACGGGAGAGATCAACGGCGAGGTCTACGCGCGCTTCTACCAGTTCAGCGGGACGGCGGGGCAAACGGTCGACATTCGCGTCGAGCGGCTCTCCGGGGATCTGGACGCGATGGTGATTCTACGCCGTGCCGATGACACGCCCTTGCCCGACGCGGTCAACGACGACGCCGACGCTAACAGCCGCGACGCGCACCTCATCTACACGCTGCCCGCCGACGACACCTACATCATCGCCGTGACGCGCTTCGGCGTGCGCGAAGGCACGACGACTGGGCAGTATCGCGTCAGCTTGGCGCTGCCGTAGGAATACCTGTAGCAATTGCGGGAACGGTAGGGACGCCCAACGGGGCGTCCGCCGTAAGGTAGGCGAAACGGACGCGGAGAAGCGCGTCCCTACCAATTTCTTCTATACATCTAGTGCTGATGCCGATGCGTCAGCGTGGGTGCCTCCGGAGCTTCGACCTTCCCCGCCAGAAAGTAGGCGTAGTTCAGCGCCAGCAGCAGGTTAATCACCACGGCCAACCAGCCGAGCCAATTCACTATGTGCGTGATTTGCGCGACGAGCGCCACGCCAAACGCGAGCAGCGACATCAACAAGAACGCGCCGTAAATCTCATGCAGCGTATTGCCATCCGGCAGGTGACGCGCGACCCACGCCAGCAAACCGATACACAGCATGCCGACACCCGTAAACTGGACTATGTGGAGCGCCGCCGGGTCAAGCGTCACCCCGAACACGGACAATGTCGACTGCGGAATAAGTAGAGTTGCGGCACCCAGCAGCAGCAGGACGAAGCTGTGGAACGCGAGAACAAATCTGGATTGCATAAGCGTATCTCCAGTCCAAAGTGTGCAAAATAAGTAAATCACCGATCAATCGTTCCGGCTGATCACCTCCCTATCTTTACCATACGCCTGCGCCGTTCACCTGCCAACTGATCATCGGACTACCTGCGCGGCACCATTTGTCATATGCACCTTAATCCCCTTCTAAACAATTTCACTGAATTCTCCATTACAGTGGGGATTATGTCAGCAGATTGAACGAGGGTTAGGCACATGACGGTACGCGGCAAAGTGGCGATAGTGACGGGTGGTGCGTCGGGCTTGGGCAAGGCGGCCGCCGAGCGGTTAGCGCGGGAAGGCGCGAAAGTCGCCGTGCTGGGACGCTCCGACAACGAAAACCGGCAGGTCGCGGACGCGATCAATGCGGCGGGCGGCGAGGCGATCCCGGTCAACGCCGACATTTCTGACCCGGCGGCGATGCAGCGCGCGGTCGAACAGGTGGTGGGGCGCTGGGGACGGCTGGACATCGTGTTCGCCAATGCGGGCATCAACGGTGTGTGGGCGCCGCTCGAAGACCTGACGCCGGAGGACTGGCAGAAGACGATCGACATCAACCTGAACGGCACGTTCTACACCATCAAGTATGCTGCGCCGCACCTCAAAAAGCAGGGCGGCTCGATCATCATCACCTCGTCGGTGAACGGTACGCGCATCTTCAGCAACACGGGCGCGACGGCCTA
This sequence comes from Anaerolineae bacterium, assembly GCA_041916315.1. Lineage (GTDB taxonomy): Bacteria > Chloroflexota > Anaerolineae > Aggregatilineales > Phototrophicaceae > Flexifilum. Next base: position 236,500 of record JAYRZU010000089.1, on the reverse strand, counting down.
CTCGTGCACCAAGGCGGCACAGGTCGCCATGGCGAAGATGCTCGCGCTGGAACTGGCGAAGCATAAGGTACGTGTCAACGTGATCTGCCCCGGCGCGATTGAAAGCCAGATCGACGAGAACACCGAGAAACGCAACGTCGAACGCGAAAAAGAGCCGGTCGAATTCCCCGAGGGTGAAATTCCGCTCACCGATGGTGTGCCCGGCAAAGCCGAAGACGTGGGCGATCTCGTACTGTTCCTCGCGTCGGATCAGTCGAAGCATATCAGCGGCACGGAGGTCTGGATCGACGGGGCACAGTCGCTGCTGCAGGGGTAAATGCTGCGTCATCCCTTTCGCTCTGCGAGAGGGTGTTCAATCAAGGTTTCATCGTAGAGACGAGGCATGAAGTCATTTCAGAATCGGTAGTTTGCCTAACCTCACCCCTAAATCCCCTCTCCCAAGGGCGAGGGGACTTAAAAACCCTGCCCGTCTCCCCTCTCCTAGAGGAGAGGGGTTGGGGGTGAGGTTCAGCGTCTTCGCCAATTGTGAAATAGCCTCATGCCTTGTCCCTACGAAGGATGGCTGATCGAGATAGTCGGGCGGTTCTTAACCACCAGCTCAAGCGCATCTCGACGAAAACGAACTCAGCTTGACCAGCGGCGTTGTCTCCCCTCCCTGAATTCGGGGTGGGGACAATCGACTACATATTCTTCCGCTTCATTTGCCCCTGCCCGAGCACCACAGTGATGTACTGTCCGCTCAGGTGGCCGAAGATCGGGATGGCCAGCGCCGTCCCCACAATCCAGCCCAGGCAGGGGATAGCGTTCACCAGACCGAGCACAATGGCGGCGATGACCGCGCCGAGCAGCCACTGGATCAGCGCGTCCGTCCGTGAGCGCACCAGCCTGATCAAGCTGCTGATTTCGAAGAAGACATTCAAACGCGGTTCTTCGGCGTAGCGCCCCAGGCCGAGCGTATATACGGGCTGAATGGCGAGATTGTAGAGGATGAGCAGCGGCACGAAGCAGCAAAAGGCCAGGGAGATCAGCCCGCCGCTCAGCAAGCCATCACCTGCCGTGAAGCCGATGAGGCCGATCACAAGGCTGATAATCAGATTCGGCACATTGTAGGCAACCCATGCGATCACCGGGTTGATCCCCATGTTCAGAAAGCGCCCGAAATCATCCCACGCAGGCAGCGGATAGCGTTCCCCGCGCCGAAGGTTGCGAATCAGTTCCAGTTGGTAGCCGAAGAGGATGGCAAAGCCCACCAGACCGATCAGCACCGGCGTGAGAATCGCCGAGCCGAACGTCACGATGGCGACCATCACCAGCTTGGACACCCACTGGGGATCGTCAAACACATAGGTAAACGCGCGGGGAATGTCGATCATGATGCCCTTTCTGCGTTCAACGCCTCAGTGTAGGCGTTCAATTCTTCCAGCGTGATTTCACCGTATTTAGGATAGCGAATTACGCCCGTCCCGTCGATCACATAGGTGACCGGAAGTTGGAAGATCCCGTAATCGTCGGCGGTATCCCCGGTCGGGTCGAGCAGCACGGTCAAGCCGCGGATGTTGTACTGGTTGAGGAAGGTCTCGACATCAACGCGGCGTTCTTCCACGTTGACAGCCAGCACGGCCGCGCCCTCGGCGGGCTGGGAGGCGGCGAATTCGGCGAGGGCAGGCATTTCGCGCTTGCACGGTTCGCACCAGGTCGCCCAGAAGTTGAGGAAGACAACGCGCCCGCGATAATCCGCCGCGTCGACCAATTCGCCATCGAACGACGTGAGCTGAAACTCGACCGCGGGCGTGTTGGCGAGGTCAATCGGCGTGGGCATCGGCGGCAGCGTGACCGGGCTGGGTGTCGGCAAGCCCGCATTGGCGCGCGCCCCCGCGCTGAGGAACATGAAAAGCATCGCGACTGACAGGCCGATCAGCGGGAAGACGAGGAAGATCAGCAGCGGCACGGACACGCCGCGCTTCGGCGGTTGGATGACGGGCGAAGCCTCGAGAACTGGAGTCGGTTCGCCATTGTGTTCAGGTTGAGTCATGGTATCCATCTCGGCAAGTAGCCGTTTTGAGCTAAACGCACGCCGTCGCCGGTCACCGCGTCGATCGCCCAGATTTCCGGGCGTGACAGCGGGTCGGTGACGCCGCTTTCCAACAGAGGCAAACGCTGCACGGCGAGCGCCGTCCCCGCGGGATTCCAATAGAAAAAGGTGCTGGCATACAGCGGATCGTCGGTGAGCAGTTCCGCCGACGCGTCCGTCGGGTTGACCAGATAGATCTGCGTGCCGCCAAGCTCGTCCGGGTTATCGCGCGAGATCGCGACGACGCTCCCATCCGGTCGCCACTGGGCGCGCTTCTCGTCAATCGAGTCCTCGCCATTGCTGAGATCGAGCAGTGTGCCGCCGTTCAAGCCGACCAACTGCATTTTGACGCGCGCCTGCGCGCCTTCCAGCAGCAGCACGCTCGACGTGATGATGCTCTGCCCGTCCGGCGAGAATGCACCATACGTCCCGGTCGTCGTCGGCAGACCAACGATCTCCCCGGTGTCGAAATCGTAGATCAGAATCGACGAGGTGCCGCGATCCACCAGCGAAATACGCCGACCATTGGCCGACCACTGCGCATTGTAGCCCAGCACCTGTAAGTCGCTGAAAAGTGGGCGCGTCGGCGGCGGGTACGTCGTCATGTCGAGCGTCCACAAGCGGACGGGACTGGTATTCACGCCTTCGACGCCCGTATTGTAGTCGATGCGCTCATACACGATCATGCCGCCGTCGGGTCGCCACACGGGAGTCGAGCACGTCGAATCGACGCAGTTGGTCAGTTGCAGAAGCGCGCCCGTATCCAGATCGAGCAGCTTGATGTCCATCGTGCCGTTGCTGTTGTACTCGGAAAAGGCGAGCTTCGTCCCATCCGGACTAACGGCAAAGTCATAGATCCCCGCGGGGCTGGTCGTTAACTGCTGTGCGCTGTTCGGGTCGTCCGCATCGACGATCCAGATATTCTGCGGCGAATTGTCCGCCGGGTACAGGTAGGCGATACGCGGCTGCATCACGGTGAAGCTGTAGCGGAACTCGCTCACGGTTTCGCGACCGCTTGCCGCCCGCGCGCCCTGTTCGAGAACAACGGTGTATTCGGCGTCGGGATTCAGCGGCACGTCTGGCTTAAAGCTGAGCGTTTCGCCGCTCCACGTGATCGTCCCCGTGAGCGGCGGCTCGAAGCGTAGGCGCTGCTCCGTTGTCGGGCGATCCATCGGCTCATCGAATTGCAGCGTGATCGGCGCTGTGCTGTGCGCCGTGCCCAGCGGCGTGAGGCGCTTGAGCGTCACCCCGACCCGGTCGCCGAGCGCAACGGTCAGGAGTATCGCGCCGATCAGCACGATGATAGCGACGACTACGGCGCGGTCAAACCGCGAGAGGGCGATAGAAGTTCTAGGTTTGTCCGTCATCAATACTCACTCACAACCCGCCCCAAATGCTTTGCTCCCCTCTCCTGTAGGAGAGGGGTTGGGGGTGAGGTTTTGGCTCCTACGGGTACAAATACGGATGTTCGGGCTGCTCGACAACTTCGACGGCTTGCGCATGCAAAATCGGGGCGGCATCGCCGCGGAAATCCCCCGTCTCCATCACGCCAGTCACGCGCACCCACTGCCCCTGCTCGACCGCTTCCGGCCACTGCACCGGAATGCCAATGGCGCTGGCATCCGCGACGCAGCAGCTCACCGTGAACCGCGCCACCATGAACTGATTTTCGCCAAAGGTCGGCTCCACGTAGACGAATCCGATCACATCGGCGGGCTGGCCGTTGAGCGTGGCGTAATCCTCCGTCGCATTGAACACTCGCAGCCAATCGAGCACGTTGCGCTTGCTCGGCTCAATCGACAACACCATATTGTCGACGCTGGCCGCGGTGATGCTCACGTTGCCATCGACCGATTCTGCGCCGAGCGGGCGCGAGGGGATCAGCGTGCCGAGCACGAGCGGCACGGCAATCACGATCAGCGTGGCCCACGAGATCGCGCCGTGGTCGTGATCATGGTCGTGATGATGATCGTGCTCCGCTCGCCGCTGATTGAGCAGATTCAAGGCGCTGAAGCCGCCGATCAGCAGAAAGAGCACCGCTGCCACATACGACAGCCAGCTAAAGCGCACGTTGATGTAATTGGTCAGGTTGCCGCTGACAATGTTGACGACGAAATACAATCCGAGACCGATCAGCAGACCGGTTTTGACGATCTCCGCGATTACTTCACGGCGGTGATCGTGGTCATGCTCGTGATCATGATGATCATCGTGGTCATGGTCATGCTCATGGATATGCTGCATTCAGGTTCTCCAGCAACAATTAAAATGCGATGTTCAGGTTGAGCCAGATGCCGACGAGCATGGTCATCAGCATGGGCAGGAGGATCAGGTAAAGCACGACGCGGCGCTTGAACACGCCCGCGAACATCAGGGTACTCTTGATGTCGACCATTGGGCCAAAGGTGAGGAAGGCGAGGATCGATCCGGTGGTGAAGGTCCCGGCAAAGGCCAGCGCGAGGAACGAGTCGACGGTCGAGCACACGCTGAGCACGAACGCCAGCAGCTGCATCGTGATCACCGAAACGACCGGGCCACGACCAAGCGCCAGCAGTACATCCTGACTTACCAGCGTCTGCATCAGCGCGGCCAGCAGCGACCCGATGATCAGGTAGCGCCCCATGTCGAAAAATTCGTCACCCGCCATGCGCAGCGCGTCGCGCAGACCGACGAGCAGCGGCTTCCGGCGCGTTTTGGCGTACAGTGGAATCACCTCGCCGTCGCCACCCATGACGGGCGCAAGCGAGGTCGGCTGCAGGACGTCCTGCGGGCGCGCGGCGATCGCGAACACCAACCCGACCGCGAAGGCGACCAGCGCCGTAATCACAAAGCGCCCGATCAACACCGTGCCTGCGCCAAACGCGACATACGTGCTGACCAGCACCACCGGGTTGATCACGGGGGCAGCGAGCAAGAAGGTCACGCCGACCGACATGGGCAGCCCTTTGGTATACAGGCGGCGTACCACCGGCACAACCCCGCATTCGCACACGGGAAAGGCGAAGCCCATGAATGTCCCGGCGATGGTCGCCAAGACGGGATTGCGCGGCGTCCAGCGGGCGATATCGTCCGCGCTGATGAACGCCTCGATCAAGCCGGACACGAGCGTGCCCAACAGCAGGAACGGCACGGCTTCAATGAAGATGCCGAGAAAGCGGGTGGAGAAGATGCTGATGATCGTTCCGGCGTCTTCACCCATACCGAGCGCCGCCGCGAGCACCAGCACCGCGAACCCTATCAGGAGCACGATACCCGCGACCCGGCGCAGTTCAAATTTGGCTGTGTTTTGCAACTCAAGCCTCAAGGACTAGCTCATCGACGCGCCCTATTGTAGCAAATTTGCTCAACATCTGATGTTATAATCGGCTGTAAGCGGAATGGAGGCGAGCAAATGGCTGTTCAAGAGAGGCTGTATACGCTGGCCGATCTCATGGAATTGGATCGGCATCCGCAAGATCGACATGACCCCAAACTTTACGAACTATCGCGAGGGCGACTGATCACAATGTCACCCGCGGGCGCATTACACGGCATGTATGGAGCAGATTTACTCATCTTCATCGGCAGTTTCGTCAAGTTGCGTAAACTCGGCTATGTGACCGCCGCTGAAACCGGATATATCCTCGACCTGCCGGGTAAAGACGATACCGTCCGGGCACCTGATGTCGGTTTCATCCGCAAAGATCAACTGCCGAACGGGATGCCAGAGACTGGCTATATCCCCGCGCCGCCCGATCTGGCGATTGAAATTGTCTCGCCCAACGATGCCGCCGACGAAATCGAAGCCAAAATTCAGGATTATCTGGCAGGAGGTACGCGCCTGATCTGGTATCTCTACCCGAAGACGCGCACCTCCATGTGATCACGGTTGCTGGCGCTATCCGCCTCGGCGAAAACGATACGCTCGACGGCGGCGACGTGCTGCCCGGTTTCACGCTGGCGCTCAAAGACCTGTTTGAACGCAGTTAATCCGCCATGGGACGTTCGCGATCGCTCATCTCCATGAGCACGAGTTCGCGCCGCAGCGTCTTCCCCACCGTCGATTTCGGCAGTTCGTTGATGAAACTGAAGCGGCGCGGCACTTCATAGGGCGCGAGCCGCGTTTCACAATGTTTGATCAGTTCGTCCGTGCTGACCGTTGCGCCCGGCTTAAGCACAATCCACGCCTTGAGTGTCTCCTGCCCTTCTTTGCTCTCATGCGGCACCGCCGCCACGCCGACTTCCAGCACGGCGGGGTGTTCTTTGAGCGCCTTTTCGACCGTGTTCGGGTACACGTTGAACCCGCCGATCAGCGCCATGTCCTTCTTGCGGTCGACAATCGTGAAGTAGCCATCCGCGTCCATATAACCGATGTCGCCGGAATATACCCAGTGTTTGCCGCCATGTTCGCGCAGCGTGTTGGCAGTTTCGGTCGGCATCTTGTAGTAGCCCGTCATCATATTCGGGCCGCGCATGATGATCTCGCCGATTTCGCCGACGGGCATCTCGGTCACGCCGTCATCGAGGCTGATAATCTTGCATTCGACATCAGGGAGCGGCATGCCGACTGTGCCGATCTTGTTCACGCCAATGATCGGGTTATTGTGCGTGGCGGTCGGCATTTCGCTCATGCCGTAGCCTTCGTAGAGCAGCTTTGCGCCCGCCGCTTCGAATTCCTTCTTGGTCGTCGGCGGCAGCGGAGCCGCGCCGCTCTGCGCGATCCACACGCTGTTGAAGCGCACCTCGCCGGACTTCACCCGCGCGTGATTGTTCACCGCGTTGAACAGCGCCGGAACGCCGAGGAAGACGTTCGGCTGGTAGTGGTGAATGATTTCCACCACATTGTCGATATCCCGGGCGTTGGGCACGAGCACAATGCGCGCCCCAGTCGACATGGCCTGCGAGAGCATCACCAGCAGACCAAACACATGGAACAGCGGCAGCGCGCCCAGATACACGAATTGACTGCGATCTTTGCCCGCCAGTTCGCCCTCACTGACCGTCGTCCACGCGACCGCCTGCAAGGTGTTGGCAACCAGCGCCTTATGCTGCGCCATTGCCGCCTTCGAAACGCCTGTCGTACCGCCCGTATACTGGAACAGTGCGAGGTCACTCCCGCGCACGGTGACATTCGGCTTTTGCCCAAGGTAGCGCCCGAGCAAGTCGCCTAACCAGTGATCGCCGGAGGCCAATCCGTCAAGCCGATGCCCGTCTTTCTTCTCTTTCGCCAGCGTAAACAGCAGCCGCGCGGGTGCGGAGAGCGCTTCTTTGACGTTGGTCGCGATCACCGTTTTCAACTGCGTCTTCGGCTGCAAGTCCTTGATCATGGGGTAGAACAGCGTCAGCGTGATCACGATTTTGGCGTCGCAATCGTTGATCTGGAATGCCATTTTCTCGGGCGGGTAGGTCGGGTTCGTCGCCGCGACCACGCCGCCCGCTTTCAGCACGCCGTAGTAGCTGATGGCAAACTGCGCCACGTTCGGCATAACCAGCGCGACCGTATCACCCTTGCGCAACCCCAAGCCGATCAGCGCGCACGCCAGCGCATCCGACTGCGCGTCGAGTTCGCCATAGGTCAGGGTGGCGGGCGCGTGACCGAGCAGCGGGAGCTTGGCATCGGTGATGAGCGCGGGGCGTTCCGGGTGCTGCATGGCGGCGTCTTGCAGAAACTTGTGGAGGGGGACATCGGGGTACGGTTCGAGCGTGTGTTTCACGCCGGGATCATAATGCTGCAACCAGGGTTTTTCGTCGTAAATACTCATGATTTTGGCCTTCTATAAAGTAACGTTTATTTGGGTTTCGATCATGATACAGCAAAATGCGCTGGAGCATTTCCGCCAGTTGTGCGAGATTTGTAAGCTTGCACTGAGAGGTTTTGTGGGGACACCACGTATGGTGTCCCCCTGTTTTCATAACAGCGGACGCGATAAATCGCATCCCTACGAAGGCCGAGGAATTTGTCTCCCGCCCCGAATTCGGGGGTGAGGCTGGGGGTGGGGTCGGCAGTTTACTCCGCACAGAGCGGGGTGATCGTGGTTTCCGGACGGGCAATCATTTCCAGCGGCACATCGAAGGTCTCGCCGCCGCGCACGATCAGCAGGGTGATCGTGTCGCCGGGGCGCACATTCGCCACCAGATACGCGACCAGTTCGTCCATATTGCGCACGTACTCACCGTTGATCGCCACGATGATGTCGCCGCCCACGCAGATGCGGCGGTCGCGCACCAGCACTTCGCGCGTGCCGCCGCGCAGACCACCGGTCGCCGCCGGGGAGTCCGGCGATACGGTCGAAATGAGCACGCCTTCGGTGACGGGTAGTTCGAGAATGTCCGCCAGCCCGGCCACGCTGAAGCCATTCTCAACCGATTCGCTTGAAATGCCGAGCCACGCGTATTCGACGCTCCCGGTCTCAATCAATTCGGGGATGACGCGCAGCACGGTCGCCGAGGGGACGGCAAAGCCAATGCCCTGAAACACGCCGGACTCGGTGCGGATGGCGGTGTTCACACCGATCACCTGTCCGTTGGAGTTGAGCAGCGGACCGCCGCTGTTGCCGGGGTTGATCTCCGTATCCACCTGAATGATCGACGGGTTGTTGAAACGTTCGGTCGTGCCGACGATCAGCTCGGCGGACGGAAGCTGCCGCCCCAAGCCGCTGACAATGCCGACCGACATCGAACTAGCGAGGCCAAACGGGTTGCCGATGGCGATAGCGCGCTCGCCCACCCGCACCGCATCCGAATTGCCGAAGACCACCGGGGCGAGGCGTTCGCGCGCCACTTCGACCTGAATGACCGCGAGGTCGCTGTACACATCCACGCCGACCACTTCGGCATCGGCCACCGTGCCATCAAAGAAGGTGACGAGAACCGACTCGGCATCCGTGGCGAGGTGCGCATTGGTGACAATGTGCCCCTGATCATCGTAGATCATGCCGGAGCCGCTGGCGCTGCCAATGGTATTGGTGGTCGTGTTGGTATAGGTCACGTCGATGTTGACGACCGAGGGCACGACGCGCTCGTAGATGTTCGTCAGCAGCAGGTATTCCGCGTCCGCCGCGTCGATGATCGCCTGCGGGACAGGCGTCGGCGTGGCATTTTGAAAGGCAGCATTCACCGGTAAATCCGAAACCGGTGTACTAACCGTCGCCCGATCCGGCGGCGTTTGGGTCGGCGCGGCCTGGCAGGCCGCGCTCAGCAGCAGGGCGAACATCAGGAAGGGCAGCGACTTTCTCACAGATTAAACCTCAGTCAACCACAACAAGTGTGCTTTCGCACTCCTGCTATTCTAAGGCACATTTGGTCAATCTGTGATGGCGCGGATATAGCGCTCGGCGGAAAACAGCAGCCCCGCCTTTGCGTCGTGCCGCGTGATTTGCCCGAACGCCTCATACATGCGATCAAACGCGAACGGTTCGACCGCGCGCACAATCTGCCGCACTTTCGAGGCGGGCAGCGGGATCATATTCGGGTAGCTGTACATGAATGACATGTAGCGGCTGTCGGCGACAATGTCGATGGTATCGGCGCTGAAGAGGACGCCGCGCCCCTCCGCGCCGTCACGCCAATGCAGCACCGTCGCACCGGGGAAATGCCCGCCGCAGCGGATAACCGTCACGCCGTCCCACAGCGGGAGCTGTTCGCCTTCCCACAACACGACCGCCGGATCGGGCCGCATGACCCAGTCGCGGTGATCGGCGTGGAAGTAAATCGGCGCATGGTCGAAGGCGTGACTCCATTCGACCGTCGTGCTGTGGTAATGCGGGTGCGACACGGCAATCGCCTGCACGCCGCCCAACTGGTTGATCGCCGCGACCGTCGCCTCGTCGATCAATGTGATGCAGTCCCACAGCACATTGCCCTGCGGCGTCTGGATCAGGAAGGCCTGCTGACCGATGCCGAGTTTCGGCTCGGTTTTGATGCGATACAGCGACGGTTCGGGCGACTCGATCACGTTCTTGAAGTTGGGGCGCAGGTCTTCCAACGTCGTCCAGCGCTGGCCGTCCGGGTGGATGTACTGGCGGTCGTCCACGCAGATCGGACATTCGGCGGGCGGTTGATCCGACTCAGGATACTGCGTGCCGCAGGTTGCACAGATGAATAGGGGCATGGGTCTGTTCTCCTCGTGTATGCCTCTGTTGTACCCGACCTGCCAACGGGGCACATCGGACAAGCGACTAAACCCCACGCTGTACGCTTGGACAGGTGCGGGCCTTACTGCTGCACGATATAGCGGTCGATCAAGCGCCCCCGCACAGTGTAGAACTCAAAGGTGAGCTGCTCGGCGGTCGCAGTGATGAGCATCGCGCCGAAGTTGGCGTTATAGCGGGCCGCGCTGCCATCTACGATGGTCGTCCAATCGTACAACGCTACGCCACCCAAGCCGTTGACAAAATAGGGGATGCCGTCGACAAGCAAACGTTCGTACGTGTGATCATGCCCGCTGAGCACCGCATCCGCGCCCATCTCCGCAAAATCCCACTGCATAACGTCATACGATCCGTGATACCCCGACGAATAGGGTGGAATGTGTCCGTAGACGATTTGCCATGTCGTCGTGGACGCGGCGAGTTCGTCGCGCAGCCACGCTGCTTGCACAGAGTCCGCGCTGATACCGTCCGGTTCGTCGTAATTGGCATCCAGAGCGAACAACTGCACACTGCCCACCGTGAAGGTGTAGTAGCGTTCATTGCCCGGGAGTGTGAAATAAGCAAAGTATGGCTGCGCGCCAGCGGTCAGCCAGTCATGGTTGCCCAGCGCTGGGAAAAAGCGGTTGACCGCCGCGCCGTCCCCGTACGCCCCAACATACGGAGCGATGTAGCCGTGATATTGCTGGCCGATGTGCGCATCAATCGTTTCGGCTGAACCGTCGGGATAATTATTATCGCCCACGGTGATGATGAAATCGGGCGACCAGCTTTTCACGAGATCCGCGACCAGCACCGTGCTCGTGCTGTCCACGCCATAGTCACCGATCACCGCGAAGCGCACTGCGGTTTCCTGTGCGCGGCTCACCCGGAGAGCGCTGAATGCAAATAGCAAGCCGATCATCACTATCCAACGCACCGCTCACCTCATTCTCGATCTGTGCTGAATACCGCGCAGTATACCTGATGTTTGCCGGAGTTCAGCCTCAAGCCAGCCCGCGCCTCCCCCGTTTGCCGGAGGTGCAACGGCACGAATCGCCATACAATGGGGAAGCTCTTTGAAGCCGCAATCGAGAAAGGGAACCTGAATGACTCGAGCTATACGCCGCTTTGGGCTGCTGATACTGGGTGCGCTCGTACTGGCGGTGGTGCTGCCGGTGAGCGCCCAATCGGAAGGCACGCTGGTCGTCGGCCAACCGACCGTCGGCAACCTGGCTGATCCCGCTGCCGTCATCACTTTCGACTATCCGTTGGCACAGGACAGCGCCGTCGTCATCGAAGCGTTTGGCGAAGCCGCCGCGCCCACCGTGACCATTCTGCGCGACGGCACGGTCGTCGCCACCGAACCCAACGCCGCCGGGTCGCTGACCGTCGCCTTGACCGCGGTGCTGAACGCTGGAAATTACACTGTGCAGGTGAGCAGCGCCAATGCAACCGCCGGACTGGTCATCCTCATCGTGAACAGCGAGATGCCGATCACCGCGCAGCCGCTGGCACTCGGCACACCGATCAGTGGTGGAGTGAACGCCGAGTCACCGCTCGCCATCTACAGCATCAGCGGTTTGACTGCGCCCGCCGACCTCTACGTGACGCAGACGGGCGGCGGTGGGGTGCGCGTGCTCAACGCCGAAACGAGCGCCATCAGCGCGCTGATCGGCGGCGAATTCACGGAGGCGCGCTTGCAGATTCCGGCCAATGGCAGCAGTTATCGCGTCGAAGTGCTGTATGCTGACGCAGCGCACACTTATACGCTCTGCCTGAGCGCGGTTGGTGCGAGCGGTTGTTCAGCAGAAGCCCTGCCGCCAGCTCCAGTCGCGACGGAAGAAGCGGTAGCCACACCCGTGACCAACAGCGTGTGTATGCTCACGCCGATCAATGCGGGCGGCGTGAACATCCGCCAGTCCGCCAGTGTGAACGCCCCAGTCATCGGCGCGCTGCCCGGCGGGACGAGCGTCGCCGCGCGGGGCATCAGCCCGGACGGCAGCTTCTTCACCGTGACGTTTAACGGCGTGAACGGCTGGGTGGCCGCAAGCGCGGTCGGCGCGACTGGGAGCTGTGGGGTATTGAACGTCGTCGAACCGCCACCGATCAGCCTGCCGCCCACCCCGCTGCCGCCGCCCACCCCGAGCGGCCCCTGCCTGATTCGCGTGACCGCGGACCAGTTGGTCTATTCGCAGCCCATTGCCGATCCCAGTTACATCTACGACGAAGTCACCGCGGGTTACGAACTGATTCCGGTGGGGCGGCTGGCGGATAATTCATGGTGGCAGACAAACTACGCCATGGCGTGGATATCAACCAGCGTCTTTGGCAGTACGGTCAACATCAGCGGTGACTGCCGCGCCCTGCCCATCGTCTCGCCATAGGGGATAGGTAAGCTTCTCCCACCGCTGGGCAAAACAAGCACAGGACGAGGCATGAGCTTATTTCATAATTGGTGAAAATGCCGAATCACGTCCCCTCACCCCCTAGCCCCTCTCCCACGCAAGTGGGGCGAGGGGGAACCTGTCTCCCCTCCCCGAATTCGGGGAGGGGCGGGGGTGGGGTCAGAAACGGTGCATCAGCCAATGCGCCGCTCTAGTTTTCGATGATTGTCCAGCCCTTTTGAACCGCAATCGCTCGTAGATCGGCGTCAGGGTCGACCACGTAGGCCGAGCCAAGAATCGACAGGAACGGCACATCCGACACGGTGTCGCCAAACCCAACGGACTTGGCCAGATCGATGCCCATCTCCGCCGCGACCGACTGCACGCGCACGACTTTCTCTTGCCCGCTGAGCGGCTTTTCCGCCTTACCCGTGAAGACCCCATCCTTGAGAATCGGGATCGTGCCTTCGCCGCGCCAACCGAGCGTTTGCGCGAAGATGGCGACGCCCTGCTGGAGCGCCGCGCTGACGAGGATCACGGGGTAACCCTGCGCTTCATAATCGCGGATGCGGGCCATCGTCTTGGGCTTGAGCGCGGCCTGCAGCAGCGGAATCACGCGTTCCATCACGGCGGCGTTGTGGGACATAGGCACGTTGCGCATGGCCGTCATGATCGCCAGATAGCGTAGAATGCCGCCAATCTTCGACTTGGAGGAGAAGGGCTTGGCCAACACGCCAAGCGTCGCCGTCGTGAGGACGTTGAACGTGGGGACCAACCCCATCGACCGGGCTTGCTCAAAATAAGTGCGCGGAAAGCTGATGCTGATCAGCGTGCCTTCAACATCGCTGAATACGGCGGGACGCAGGTTTGTCATCCGATCTCCTCGGGCATGGGCATAGCTACTGTAGAGTAAACCCGCGCGGCGGCGTTCCGTCGCTCACAGCGTGTCATAGCGGCGCGTCGATTCGATTTGCATGATGAAATCTGCGCCGAACGCCTGCGCCGGGGACTGCGCCCCGCGATACCCGCCCTCCAGCACCCGTTCGACCGCCAGAATGCCTGTTTTCGCCGTCAGCGCATAGGCTTCGAGCGTATCGAGCCACGCTTCCGCCTCATTACCTTGGGCATCAGTCGCCCGCGCATACACGTAGGAACGCGCTGTCTGGCGGCGCTGTTCGCTCGGCCCCGCGACAAAGCGATCAATCAGCTTTTTCATACTTGAGCGTATAAATGCGCTCCGCCCAGACTGCACGAGCACGAAGCCAAAGCGCTGCGCATAGGCGATGAAGAACGGCGGCAGGCGCATATAGGTCGTGATGTTGGGGATGCCCGTCGAATGGTAGGCCGTCACGATGTCGCCCCACGGGATGGCCATCGTCAGCACGTCCTGACCATCGGGCATGCGGAAGCGCCGCGCCTCGGCGCCAAAATCGACGGGCACGAGCGCGCCATTGCGCCGCGTCCGTCCGCCCTGCGGGGCCATTTCGATCATGCTCTTGAGCGTCCCGGCGGATGCGCCTGAATCCAGCCCACCCGCGCCGAGCACATCGACGGCGATTTCCAGATGCGTGGCGGTGGGCAGTTTTTCCGCGACATAGCGCGCGAGGCAGTCGCTTGGTACAACGTCGAAGCCGACACCGGAGAGGATCAGCGTATTGCGCTCCCGGGCAGCGGCATCCCGCGCAAAGGCGGCTTCAAGTACGGGGAATTCCCCAGTGATGTCGAGGTAGTGCGCGCCCGCGTGCAAGCAGGCATCCATCACTGGCGCGCCCGTGAAGAGATATGGCCCCGCGGCGTTCAGTACGAGATCGACGCCCAGCCCACGCAGGCGCTCCGCCGCCGCATCTACGCCGAAGGCCACATACTCGACGTTATACGCCTCCGCCAGCGGCTTGAGCTTCTCTTCCGACCGTCCCGCGATCAGCGGTCGATGACCACGCTGAATCGCCTCGTCGAGCAGGAGTTTGCCTGTGTACCCGGTCACACCGTACAGCATCCATGCCATTGCGGTCTTGCCTCGCCTATGCCATTCTCAAGTGCGATCATAGTAACCGGAGGCCAAAAATGCCAATGTCTGCTGACCTGCCGCCCCTGCCGGGAACCTATATTCTGCTGCTGGAATTAATTGAGGATCGGGCGGTGCCAATTGGCAAACTTGGCACCTTTGCCGTGCGGCGCGGTTGGTACACGTATGTCGGCAGCGCATTTGGCAGCGGCGGTCTGCGCGGTCGGCTCACACATCACCTGACACCGCCCGCGCGCCCTCACTGGCACATCGACCATTTGCGCGCCGCCGCGACTGTCCGTGAAGTGTGGACGGTCGCCAACCCGACGCCAGTTGAGCACGTGTGGGCGGAACGGCTGCTCGCGCTGCCCGGTGCGGCTGTTCCAATCCCGCGTTTTGGCGCTTCCGACTGCCGCTGCGCGGCGCATCTGTTTTACTTCGCCGAGCGCCCCCTGTTGGCTGCGTTTCAGGCGCTCAATCCGGAAATCAGCCTCACCGCTTGGCGACCATAAAGTCCGCGATCAGCTTAGCAAGCGCCTCGCCTTGCTCATCCTGCACATAGTGTCCAGCCGTCGCAAAGCGAGTCACTTGGGCGTTAGGAAACAGAGCTTGCCAGCGCCGGAGTTCGCTCGCCCGGAAGGCGATATCTTTCATGCCCCACGCGAACATGGTGGGCTTATCGGCGATATTCGCGCGCTGCTGCCACAGGCTGTCCAGCCACGCGCTCGACGCGATGATCTGCTTGGGGAACACCCACGTCCCTTTGCGACTCTCCGGGGTGGGCAGCGCGTCGAAATAATGGCGGTGGATCTCCGGCGTGAGCAGCGTTTTGTCTCCATAAGCCGACTTCACGACCGCGCGGACGAAGAAATTGTTGTGGCGACACAACCAGCGTCCCACTGCGCCGCCCATAAAGCCGCTGAACCCCTGATAGTACCAATCGGACTTGACCGACCACATCCACGTATTGAGGATGACTAACCGCTTCACGCGTTCCGGGTTGGCAACCGCATAGGACAGCCCGATCGGCCCGCCCCAGTCCTGCACCACCAAAGTGATGCCGCTCAGATCGAGCGAGTTCAACAGACTGGTCAGGTTGGCGGCATGCTCCTGCGGTAGATAGGACCAACTATACGGCTTATCCGACTGCCCAAAGCCAATGTGATCCGGAGCGATACAGCGGAAACGGTCACGCAGGCCGTTGATGAGTTTCCGGTAGACGAACGACCACGTCGGATTGCCATGGACCATCACGATTGGCTCGCCTTGCCCAACGTCGACGTAACGCATAATCCCAGCAGGGACCCGATGTGCACGCGCTTCATAGGGGTAGAGTTCGGCGTTGATCCAGGGTGCGGTGGTGAGGCTGCTTGCAAGCATCGTCTCTTTTCCTTGAGTTTGAACATCTGACACAATGTGAACAATGTTTACTACTGGGCAAAAAACAGAGGTCTCACGACCTCCGGTCCTTCCTTTAGGCGGGAATGCGAGTGAAACTGGCGATCACACGTCCGAGAATTGTTTCAGTCACGAGTAGTAGCCGTTCCTGTTCTTCCCCCATGACGGTCGTTTGCAGCATGGCAAGACCGTGGACCGTACTCCAGCAATGCAGCACAATGGCATCCTCGGTGTAGTTCACATCGGTCGCAAAAATGCCCAATTCAATGCCATGGCGGATGATATACAGCAGGGAGCGCATCGCCAGCTTTTGATTCTCGGCCTGCGTTGACGGGGATGGGCCGAGGTGAAACATGAGGTGATATTCGACCGGATGCTCCCGCGCAAAGTGAATATAGGTCATTCCCCCGATCAACAGCATACGCGCGGGGCTGGATACACCGTGCAAGCGCTGAAAGATGGCCGCGTTCAAGTTTTCAAAACACTTGGCGCGTACAGCATCGACCAGTTCATCCTTGCTGCTGAAGTAGCGGTACAGCGCGGCAGGACTGTAATCCATATGATCAGCGACGGCGCGCAGCGAAACCGCCTCGAGTCCGTGCTGGATGATCAGATCGTAAGCGGTGTTGATGATGTCCTGCCGAGTTCTCGTTTTGCGGCGTTCGCCGGGCTTGATTGGCATAATTCTCGGCCTTTGTGAACACTGTTCACAAAGTATAATGATATTCGCCAAGCCTGTCAACCTGCGAACTGTGTTGGTTAACGCTGTTCACGCAGCCTAACCCGGCGCGTTGGCAAGAGCCTGATAGGAATCAACCTCTTGACATTTTAGAGTAATTGCTCTAAATTAAGCTTTAGAGTTTTTACTCTAATCTAATCGAGATGGCAGGCGTATGAAGACCAAAGACCACATTCTCAGCACTGCGCTGACCCTGTTCAATCACAAGGGCTCCAACGCGGTGACGACCAATCATATTGCGGAGGCCGCGGGCATCAGCCCCGGCAACCTCTACTATCACTTCCGCAACAAAGACGAGATCATCCGTGCCCTCTACGCGCAGCTTTCGACGCGCAATGACGCCGAACTCCAACTGCCGACCAACCGCCTCGCCACCATCGACGATGTGCAGGCGCTCGTGCGGAAGAACTTTAGTATTTTGCGGGATTATGCCTTCATCTACCGCGAATTCGCCGCGCTGATGCAGGCGGACCCGGAACTCCATAAAGCCTACCTGGCGGCGCGTGCCCGGGGTTACTTCGGCTTCCGCGCCATGATCGCCGTGCTGGCTCAAGCCGGGATTACCAATTTGAGTGATCCCGCCGCCGTCACGCGCCTCGCCGACATCTGCTGGCTGATCACCGAATTCTGGCTGTCCTCACTGGAGGTCAGCGGCCAACCCGTCGACGAAGCGGGCATTGAACGCGGCGTTGAGCTCATGCTGCAGGTGCTGCGCCCGTACTTCGCCGTGTAAGTCCAGCTCGACCCATCGACATCGGTTTCCCCACGTGCTCACTTTCGAGCCCGTGTAGTTCACTGCGCCTAGACGCAGATCGAGGAGAACTGCACCATGAATAAATATCGCATCACCGCCCTGTTTCTGATCGTTGTTCCGCTCGCCTTCAATGTCGCCTTCTTCGCGCTCGGCGGCGCCTTCGAATACCCGGATATTCTGCGCCAGCCGACCGCTGACATCCTACAAAAGTTCAGCGCGGGTGGGAGCAACCTCGTCGCACTGTGGTACGCCTTCGCGCTGACCGCCCTGCTCTCGATCCCGCTGGCGCTGCTGCTGCAAAGCGTGTTCGAGGAAGAACATCCACAGCTCGCCCGCGCTGCTGGAGTGATCGGCGTACTGGCCGGGCTGGTGCAAACGCTCGGGCTGTTCCGTTGGGTGTTCCTTGTGCCCACGCTCGCCGCCACGGTCGCCGATCCTGCCACTGCGCCCGGTTTGCGCGACGCCGCCGTGATCGCCTTCGAGTCCGCGCATCAGTATCTCGGCGTCGCCGTCGGTGAGCATCTCGGCTACTTCTTCACTGGAACGTGGACGATCCTGCTAAGCGTCATGATGTTCCGCTCGCGCTGGTTCAACCGGGCGCTGGGGATCGTCGGCATCGGCGCGGCCATTGGCATCATGGTCGGCCTGCTCGAACCTGCAGGCGTCGAATTCGCCGGACTAGTCAACGCGCTGAGCTACATCGTGTGGTCGGTGTGGCTGGTGACGGCGGGGCTGCTGCTCTTCCGCCGCCGCACGTCATGATTTTGGCAGCACCGGGACGAGTTCGCCGCAGCTCGTCCCCGGCGACTGCACATTCCCGCCCGCGTCGATCATGCCGCCGAAGCACGGCGCGGAGTCGGCGCTGCCGAGCAGCAGCGAATGTGCCAGCACTACTTCCCCGCCGCGATGTGTGCCGACGGCGCTCCCCCCGGCGGGGGCGTAATTCTCGTAGAACGTGCTGCCAATGACGACCACACTGCCGCTGTTGGCAATCCCCGCGCCCATGCCGCCGCGTTCGGTGGCGACATTGCCGTAGAACAGGCTGTTCTGCACGAATAGATCGCCGCTGGCGTTGTCCACGCCGCGCCGATTGCCTGTAAACGTGCTGTCCCGCACATAAGCCAGACCGGAGTTGTAGAGCGCCGCGCCCCGATTGCCCACAAACGTGACACGTTCAAGCGTGAGCGTGCCAAAGTTCGCCAGCGCGTGAACGTTGCCCGCGAGTCGGCTGTCGATCAGCGTGAGCGTGCCGTTCGAGTTGATCGCGCTGCCGCCGGACTCCGCATTGCCCCGCACGAAATCGACCCCGCGGATGCTGACCTCCGCGCCGTCTTCAATGAACAGGATGCGCCCGCGCTCCTCGCCGTCGAATGTCACCGTGTGCGGCGCGGCGCTGATGGTCACATCCGCGCTGATGACTTTGGTGCTCGTGATGGGGATCGTCCCCGTGCACGTGAAGACCAACGTGTCGCCGTCCACGGCGACGGCCAGCGCCTGATCGAGCGCCGTTTCGGTACAGTCGGTGATCGTCAACTGCTGCGGGCGCGCCCAGCCCAGCAGCGTCAGCAGCATGAAGAAAACTATCCGCAAACCCTTGCTCCTCGGTATGTTGCCTGTGCCTGTCTATGATAAACGCGATTTTGGCAGGAGTTGGCAGTCTTTTTCGTGGATTTGGCAGTGATCCACCGCCTAAACTGAGACCATCGTTTCAAATTGACGAAAGGTTGCAACCTCATGAATAACACGCACTTCCTCCGCCGGGCGCTCGTCGCCGACAGCCTGATTTCAACCGCGAGCGGGCTGATCTTCATCTTCGCCGCCGCGCCTGTTGCCGCGTTTATGGGCATCGCCGATCCGCTGGTGGCGACGCTCCTCGGCATCGCGCAGGTGATCTACGGCCTAATTATCGGGCGTGAAAGCCGCCAGACGCTCTCCTCCACGACCGGCTATGTCTTCTTCGGGCTGAACATGATCTTCGTCATCCTGTGCGCGCTCATCCTCGTGACGGACGCATTTGGCTTGACAACGAGCGGGCGCTGGGCGATTCTCATTGGCGCGGACATTGTTTTGGTGCTGGCCGTCCTGCAATATATCGGCGGGCGCCGGATCAATGCGGCGGTGCGGGCGCAAGCCTAATGTGAATCGGGAGATCCCTTGGCGGCTGTCCAAGTCATTGTCTTCGGCCTGACCTTATGGTTCGGCTGTTATCTGGCGGCGCGCAGTTCCAAACGACCGGGACTGCGCTACGCCGGTTGGGGTTTGATCGCCTACGCGGGCGGGCTGGCCTATCTGCTGCTGGAACCGTCGCTGCCTGTCAGCGCGATCCGCCCCTTAGCCCTGCTCTTCCCCGGCCTGTTCTGGCTGGCGGCGATCTACTCGTTTACGCCCAACGTCACAGCGTATCAGGTGCATCGGCTGTTCGGGGCGAGCGCCGCCCTGACCGCCGCCGTACTGGCCGCCGCGCTGCTCCTCGACGCGCTGACACTGGTCGTGTTTGTGCCGATCGGCGGCCTGCTGTTCGCGCTGATCAGCGTGCTGCGCCATCTGCGTGAACTGCCCCGCCGCCCGCTGATCATTCTGCTGGTGGCGACGACTTTCTTTGTGCTCTCGCTCGGCCTGCTGCTGCTGCCGACAGCCGTGCTCATGCACACACTCGTCTTCCTCGGCGCAAGCGGCGATCTGCTGCTGCTCGGCTATGCGCTGGCGGGACTCGACGCCTATGAGGAAGGGACGCTCCTGTGGCGCGAACTGCTGCGCTCGTTCGCGTTGAACGCCATCGTCGCGCTCGTGTTCGGCGGGCAGGTGGCGATCAGCCTGCACCTGCTCGGCTTAGGCGCGGCGGCGCTGCTGATCGGGCTGCCCGTCATCGCCACGGCGATCACACTCGTCACGCTGTTCGACCGCCTGCAAGCGGGGCTGGATCGGCTAACCTTCCCACGCCGATCGGATTTGAGCGAACAACGCGCCGAACTGCGTTCGGTCGGGGACGCGGTGCTGCGCGTCAACCCGGCGGTCGATTTTGCGACACTGACCAGCGCCGAATTCACGCGCTATACGCGGCAGGCGCTCAGCCATGCGCAAAACCTCGACAAGCTGGCGACCAGTCCGCTCACCTACCTGCCGCTCATCGATCAGCGGTTGGCGGCGCGCGGCACCGATGCGTCACTGCTGGAACGCGCCAAAGAACTGCGCGCGCTGCTGCGCGAAAGTATTGACCGCCTCAAGCCGCAGGACGGGATCGGCTTCACCGACGAATGGCGCTACTACAACGTGCTCTATTTCCCGTATGTCGCGGGCTTGAAGCCCTACAGCCGGCGCTTCGACGCCGACGATCTCGACCCGGCGGCACGGCAGGCGCTCGACTGGTTCGCCACCACCGTCCCCGAACGCACGCTCTACAACTGGCAGGCGACCGGCGCGAAACTTGTGGCGCAAGATCTGCGCGATCAACTGGAACGCCTGACCACGCCTTGAGGAACACGCGCATCACGGCTATAGTTCACCCAGTGTGATGGGCGTAGGAGCAAACAAACGATGCGGGCATTGGTCACAGGCGCTACCGGATTTGTCGGATCGCACGTGGTGCGGGCGCTGGGTGAAAGTGGACATCAGGCGGTGGCGCTGCACCGTTCTTCATCAAAGCTGGACGCGCTGGCAGGCTTGACTTATGAGAGCGCGCTCGGCGATGTGACGGATTTGGACTCGCTGCGGAAAGCAGCGGCGGGCTGCGACTGGGTGTTTCATGTGGCAGCGGTCGCCGATTACTGGCGCAGCGACAAACAGCGCATGTTCGACGTCAACGTCGGCGGCACGCAGAACGTGCTGCAAGCGGCGCGCGAGGCGGGCGTAAAGCGAGTGGTGTTCACGAGCAGCGCGGCGGCGGTCGGCATTCGCGCCGATGGCCTGCCCGCCGATGAAACCGTGCCCTTCAGCCTGCCGCCAGAGCATTTCCCGTATGGCTACAGCAAAGTGCTCGCTGAAATCGAGGTCGGCAAGGCGGTCGAAGCGGGTCAGGACGTGGTCACGGTCAACCCGGTGGTGATCATCGGCCCCGGCGACCTCAACATGATCTCTGGCGACTTCATCCTGCAAATGAAACGCCTGTCGTGGACGCTGCCCGTCCCCCCCGGCGGCGTGGCCACCATCGACGTGCGCGATGTGGCGTGCATGCACATCGCCGCGGCGGAACGCGGGCGCACGGGCGAACGCTACATCCTCGGCGCAGTCAATTATCCCTATTCGGAGTGGTTCAATCTGATCGCCGATGTCATGGGTTTGCCGCGTCCCGGTTTCCCCGTCCCCGGCTTCGCGCTGCCGATTGTCGCCTCGGTCGTGGATCGCCTGCGCGCGGCGGGCATCCCCGTGCCGATTGATGGCAATCAGACGCGGCTCGGCAAAGAGCGTATCTACTTCGATTTCCGCAAAGCCTGGACGGAGATCGGCGAACCGCAGATCGACATGCGCCAGAGCGTCGCGGACACGTATCACTGGTATCGCGACCACGGCTTCATCCCCGACGATCCCCAGTCCCGGCTGATCGAAAAGATCGGCAGGTGGTTGTGAGGGAGTCGACAGTTTGTGACGGCAAGGTGTGAGCGCATTGAATAAGGCTGCTGTCTGACCCCACCCCCGGCCCCTCCCCGAATTCAGGGAGGGGAGCCAACAGCATTCGCCCTCCTTCCCCTCTCCCCGCTTGCGTGGGTGAGGGGTAAGAAATACCATCCGGTCAAAACCGATCCCTGTAAACTGACAACTGTGAACTTCTATGCAGATTTACCGCTTCTGGAAACCGTATAACGTCCTGACCAAGTTCACCGACGCGGAAGGTCGCCCGACGCTCGCCGATTACATCGACGTGCCGAAGATTTATGCCGCGGGGCGGCTCGACCTGGACAGCGAAGGCCTGCTGCTGCTCACTGATTCGGGCGCGCTCCAGCATCGGCTCAGCGACCCGAAATTCGAGCATCCGAAGACCTATTGGGCGCAGGTCGAACGCACCCCCGATGAGGCAGCGCTCGAACGTCTGAGCGCCGGCGTAGAACTCAGTGACAGTGGGAAGCTGTGGCGCACGCAGCCCGCACACGCCCGCTTGATCGACGCGCCGGACATTCCTGAGCGTCCCGTGCCCATTCGTTACCGCGCCAACATCCCGACAGCGTGGCTCGAATTGACTATCACCGAGGGGAAGAATCGGCAGGTGCGGCGGATGACGGCGGTGGTCGGGTATCCAACGCTGCGCCTCATCCGCTGGGCGATTGGCTCGATCACGCTGGCAAACTTGCAGCCGGGGCAATATCAACCGCTCACGAAGTCAGAAGTAGAACACATTCGGCGGTGGTAGAAGGTTACCTCACCCTTTTCACCTCGCTCCCTACAGATAGCGTAGGGGCGAGGCTAGCCTCGCCCTATAAATGGGCGGGACAAGTCCCGCCCCTACATAAGGCTTGTTGAAACCCACGAAATGCCTCACAAAACGGGGGCGGCGCTTCACAACC
Organism: Anaerolineae bacterium; assembly: GCA_041916315.1. Taxonomy (GTDB): domain Bacteria; phylum Chloroflexota; class Anaerolineae; order Aggregatilineales; family Phototrophicaceae; genus Flexifilum. The sequence goes on along the minus strand of JAYRZU010000089.1, from coordinate 213,546 downwards.
CCCGTTCCGCCAGCCATTGGAGGATGTGATCGGCGCTTGTCTGCCATGATGCCTCGCACATCATGTTGTGCCCCGTATCCGGAACAATCACCGCGGTCGTGTTGGCAGTGCGGGCGATGGCACGCTGTTCATCCGGCTTGAAGAGACCATCGTCCGCCCCACCGATCACCATCACCGGCGCTTGGAGCGGCTTAGGCCGGGCGAAACTGTGCAGCCCGATCTCGATGAACACGCGGAACGACTCATCTTGCAAGCGTTCGTAGGTACGCTGCACGATGGCATCAGCGGTCGCAGGCGTGTATAGATGCCGCCGTGCCAGTTCCGGCGTGCCCACAATGGGATACAGCCGTAACTGCGCCAGCACCTTTAACGTCAGCAGTGGATTCTGGCTGAGCAACCGCACGACCGCCCCCAATGTGCCGACGGTCGGCAGCGCCGCCACCAGCACGCCCGCGGCGGCGCTGTATTGCTCCAGATACTTGATCAGCGTGTAGCCGCCCATCGAATGCGCGATGATAATCGGCGGCGCGGGCAGCGTATCCGCTACCTGTTTGATGTCCGCCACGTAATCGCTGATCGAATACCAGCGCAGTCCCGCGCGGCCTTCGCTGTTGCCATGCCCGCGCAGACTCAGCGCATGCACATGATAGCCATGCTCCGCGAAGTACGGCAGATAATGATCCTCCCACGCCCATGCGCCGTGCCACGCGCCGTGCACCATCAGAATCGGCGTCGGGCGGGGTTCGGAAGTAGGCGCGCGAGAAATGACTTCGAGGCGCATCGTCAACTCCTTTGCATAAAGCGAACTTTTGTGCTATCTTCAAGATTATCTGCATTTATAACACAAGGATACAGGTGAATGACACAAACGGTCAGCGGGTATCTGGATGTGCCGGGCGGCAAGCTGTACTACGAAGCCGCCGGGGCGGGACAAGCGGTGGTTTTCATTCACGCGGGCATCGCCAATCATCGCATGTGGGATGATCAGTTTGAGGTGTTCGCCGAGAAGTATCGCGTCGTCCGCTACGATACGCGCGGCTTCGGCCAGACGACCAGCGAGAGCGTGGAATTCTCCAACCGCGCCGATGTCCGCGCCCTGCTCGATCACCTCGGCATCGACAAGGCCGTGCTGATTGGCTGCTCACGCGGCGGGCAGATCGCCACCGATACCACGCTCGAATTTCCGGAACGTGTCGCCGCGCTGATCACCGTCGGGTCGGGGCCGGGCGGTTTCACCGATGGCGACACCTCGGATGAAGACGCGCTGTATCCACAGATCGAAGCGGCGGAAAAGGCGGGTGATACCGAAAAGCTCATTCAGTTGGATGTGCAGATCTGGGGGCCGGGCTTAAAGCGCTCGGTCGACGACATGCCCGCGTCATTCATCGCCAAAATGGTTGAGATGGGGCGCGGCAACTACCAGCACATGAATGAGCAGCTCAAGCCGATTGTGCTCGACCCGCCCGGCGTGGCGCGTTTGAGCGAGATCAAAGTGCCGGCGCTCATCATCTGGGGCGATCTCGACACGAATTACATCCTCGCTGCCTCGCCTGCGCTGGCCGATGGCATTCGCGGCGCACAGCGCGCGGTCATGACGGGCACGGCGCACCTGCCCAACATGGAACGCCCCGAGGAATTCAACCGGATCGTGCTCGATTTTCTGGCGTCGGCGCTGAAGTAGCGTCACCTCGGCTCAGGTAAAGCTGTTCAGGATGAGGTATGCCGGTAGCTCTTAGCGTGAAATCGGTTTAGGTACAGCAGACGCAATGATGCACTTTAACTTATGAATACGGAGAGCGTAGGGACGAGACATATCTCGTCCGTTTTGGCAAATTAGGCAGTGGACGCCATGTATGGCGTCCCTACAAACACCGTGTTCTTTTCTTAAACTGCATAATTGCGTCCCTACACCAAGACGGTTTTCTCGTAGGGACGCGATTCATCGCGTCCGTCGCTTCTGGCCTCACCCCTGCCCCTCTCCGAACGGAGAGAGGAAAAAGGCGTGTTCGTGAAGTCCCCGCTCCAAAAAGAGGAGCGGGGACTTAGGGGTAAGGTTGTTTTTTTTACCCCACCGCGACGGCATCGATCACCTGCGCGGCGAGTTCGTACTTGCCGAATGCAGGAATGACATACGCCCCACGGACTAAATCGCGCATGTCACGCAGCAGTTCCTGCGCGACGCGCACGCCTTCCGCCGCCGCGTCTTCGCCCGCATCTTCCAACCGCTTGAGGATGGTTTGCGGAATCTCGATGCCGGGGATTTCGTTGTTGAGGAACATGGCATGGCGCAAGCTGTACAACGGCATGACGCCCATCAGCACCGGCAGTTCCAGTGGATGCCCTTCCAGCTCCTCATAGCGCTTGAGGAAGCGTTCGGCGATGTGCGGCTCAAAGATCGGCTGACCGAGCGCAAAATCCGCCCCGGCGTCCAACTTCTTGCGCAGCACGTCAATCTCTTTATCGACATCCGCCGCGCCCATGTTGAGCGCGCAGCCAATCGTGAAGCTGGTCGGCTGACCGAGCGAGTTCCCCGCCTGATCCATGCCCACATTCATACGTTCGTCAATCAGGCGGATGAGAGCGGACGGCACGATGTCATAGTTATCCATCGCTTCCGGGTAATCGCCGATGCGCGTGGGATCGCCCATGCACACAAAGATGTTGCGCACGTTGAGCGCATGCGCGCCGAGCAAATCGCCCTGAATGCGCAGCAGATTGCGCCCGCGTGTGGGGAAGTGCAGCACGGTTTCGATGCCGAGCCGCGTTTGCAGCGTATGACACACCGCCCACGGGCTGACGCGCATCCGCGCCGTCGGGCTGTCCGCGATGTTGAGCACATCCGCGCCCGCATCGCGCAGCACCTGCGCCGAGTCCAGCAGACGGTCGAAGTTGTGTGAGCGCGGCGGGTTGACCTCCACGCTGATCACGAACTTGCCGCCCTTCAGCTTGAACGCGAATTCGCTCGGACGCTCCGCCGCCAGCCCATCGACTTCGCCATTGGTCTCCAGAATGACGACATTCGGCTGCGGGCGCGTCGGATCGTCGAGCGCCGCGCGCATCGCCTGAATGTGCTCGGGCGTCGTGCCGCAGCACCCCCCGATGATGTTCGCGCCAATCGCTTTGAATTGCAGCGCGTAATCCGCAAAGTATTCGACCGTCGCCGGGTACATCGTGCGCCCGCCCATGATCTGCGGGAAGCCCGCGTTGGGCTGCGCGGAGAACAACGCCTCCGGTTCAACCGACCGCATCTGCTGCAGTACCCGCGCGATCTGCACTGGGCCGCCGCTGCAGTTCACGCCGATCACATCCGCCCCGGCCTCGACCAATGCGCGGGCTACCGCTCCGGGCATATGTCCGGAGATCGTGCGGTCATCCTGCGAGAACGTCATCTGGCACATGACCGGGAGTTCCGGCGCCGCTTCCCGCGCCGCTTTGAGCGCGACCAGCATCTCGGCAAGATCGTTGAACGTCTCGAACAGGATCACGTCGACACTGCCGTCGGCCAGCGCCTTGATCTGCTCGACAAACGCGGCCTGCGCATCTTCTTCTTTCAGGCGGCCATACGGCTGCACGCCAACGCCAAGCGGCCCCACTGACCCGGCCACGTACACATCGTCGCGCCCACTTTCGAGAATCGCCTGCCGCGCCAGCCGCGCGCCCGCCCGGTTGATCTCGGCGACGCGGTCTTCGAGACCGTGGTCCGCCAGCTTATAGCGGTTGGCGCCAAAGGTGTTCGTTTCCAGCAGTTCCGCGCCCGCCTGCAAATAGCCACGGTGAATGTCGAGGATCACGCTGGGCTGCTTGCGGTTCAGTTCATCAAAGCACGTCTCCATCGAGACGCCGTGCGCGTGAATTTGCGTGCCCATCGCGCCATCCGCCAACAAAGGCCGATTCGGTTGGGTAATGCGTTGGGAGAACGGGATAGAAGTCATGGCCACCTAATTCAAACACGTACCGTACAGGATGATTTGCGTGCCGACGCCATCGTCAGCGCGCGCGATGTTGAAATCGACGCGGGCGATCTGCCGCCCCAGATAAGAGATCGGTGTCGGATTTTCCACCGAATTGCGCAGATAGGTGCCGATATGCGTGCCATACCACGACCGGACGGTATTCGCATCATCCGGCGTCCACAGCGTGGCGACCGTGATCCCCATCCCCCACGCGTTGATGAAGTTGTGGACTTCCGAACGCACTTCCGCGCCCGGGTAATACGGCAGGCGTTCCGGGAAATAGGCCGAGCACACGCCGTTGAAGCCCAACACGGAACCGATGCTGCAGGCGAACACCGCCACCACCACGATCAGACAGCCCGTCAACGGGCCCCAATTTCGCCGCTTCTTCATAATGACCTCAAGTTGACAGTGAACAGTTTACAGTTCACAGTGATTACCCCTGTCTTTAACTGTTGACTGTTCACTGTCAACTGTTTACTCCTATGCTTCTTCGATCTGTTGGACGCGATCCACGCCCACGCTGAAATACTTCGCGTCCGGGTGATGCACGACGATCGCCGCCGTGCTCTGTTCGGGAATCCACTGGTAGGCCGGGCTGAGCGTCAAGCCGAGTTCGCTCTCCGCATTCGGCAGCAGCTTGAGCACCGTCTGGTGATCGCTCAAGTCCGGGCAGGCCGGGTAACCCCAGCTATAACGCTTGCCGCGATTCTCCGCGATGCCCAACTCGCGGTTGATCACCACCTTGTTGACATAGTTCGCCGTCGCTTCGGCGGCTTGCACCGCCAGCCCGTGGAAGAAATACGCCTCGGTGTATTCGTTGGCGCTTTGCAGCTTGTCGAACTGCTGCGTCGCCACCTGACCGACCGTCACGATTTGCAGCGGCACGGTGTCGATCTGCCCGCTTTCGACCGACGCATAGTAATCGCTGATGCACAGATGCTCGCCGAACGGCTGGCGCGGGAACGCGAACCGCGCGATCTCACGGCGTTCGAACTGCGCGAGGCGCCGATCCGCGCCCTTGCCCACGAAGCGCAGGGTCTCCAAAAACGGCTCGGGATCGTAGATGACGAGGTCTTCGCCATCGCTGTTGGCCGGGAAGTAGCCGTAGACCGCCTGCGGCTGCAGCGTTTTAGCGCTCAAGGCCTCGCGCGTCATGCGGTACAGGCGATTTTCGAATTCGGCTTCCAGCGCCTTCCACTCGTCGCCGTGGGTGTTGGTCGCGCCCCACGACAGGCGGAAGAGTTCCGGCTTGTGCAGGTACTGGAGCACGATTTCCAGCGGCAGCGAGCGGATCGTCTTGATGCCCCAGAACGGCGGCGTCGGGATGTCCGGCGATGGCTTGACGGTGACGATGCGCTCGTAGCTGCGCTGACGCTTGACCGGAACCGGACGATCCAGTTCCTTATAGGCGTCCGCCTGCGTCCGCTCGATGAGCGCGGTGCGGTTGCTCATGAGCTGTTCCATCGTCTCCAGACCTTCGAAAGCGTCCTTGCAATAGAACACGCCCGGCTCATACGGCTCATTGCTGCCTTCGAGGAACAGGGTGCGCAGCCCAAAGCGGCGGTTGATCGCCGCGCCGCCGATCAGCACGGGATACTTCAAGTCACGCCGCGCCAGCTCGTTGACGATCAGCGGCATCTGCTTGGACGTGCTCACCAGAAGCGCGCTCAAACCGATGGCGTCAGCCTTGAGTTCGACCGCCTTCTCGATGATCGTGTTGGCAGGCACCTGCTTGCCGAGATCATGCACCGTGTAGCCGTTGTTGCTCAAAATCGTCTTCACAAGGTTCTTGCCGATGTCATGCACGTCACCATAGACTGTCGCCAGCACGACCGTGCCCTTGGTGACACCTTCCACCTTCTCCATGAAGCCTTCAAGATAGGCGACCGTCTTCTTCATGACTTCGGCGGATTGCAGCACGAACGGCAGAATCAGCTCGCCCGCGCCGAATTTGTCGCCGACTTCCTTCATGGCGGGGAGCAGCACGTTATTCAGCACACCGACCGCGTCCTGCCGCGTCAGGCATTCGTCGATCAGCTTTTCGACGCCGTCCTTCTTGCGGTGCACGATCTGCCAGTGAATCGCCTGTTCGGCGGTCATGTCGGCGGTCGGGTCTTCAACCTGCTGCCCGCCGACCTTGACCTCATTCTGCTCGAAGTATTGGATGAAGCGCGGCAGCGCGTTCTCGTCCGAATTGAAGATCAAATCGTTCGCCAGCTTGCGCTGATCTTCGGGGATTTCCGCATAGGGCGTGATGTGCGCCGGGTTGACAATCGCCATATCCAACCCCGCCTGCACCGCGTGATACAGGAACACGCTGTTAAGCACACCACGCGCCGCCGGACCGATGCCGAACGACACGTTGCTCACGCCCAGCGCGGTCATCACGCCGGGAATCTGTTCCTTGATCTGGCGGATGCCTTCAATCGTTTCGATGGCGTCGTTGCGTAAATCGGCTTGCCCGGTGGTGAGCGGGAACGTCAGCGTGTCGAAGATCAAGTCCTGCGGCAGCAAGCCGTACTCGCTCACGGCGATGTCGGTGATACGCTGCGCGATGGCCAATTTCTTCTCGCGCGTATGCGCCATGCCCTCTTCGTCAATCGTCATCGAGAGCACGCCCGCGCCGTATTTCTTCGCAATGGGCAGCACCTTGTCGATGCGTTCGCGCCCGTTTTCCAGGTTGTTGCCATTGATGATCGCGCGCCCCGGGTACACCGAGAGCGCCGCCTCCGCCACCGCGGGTTCGGTCACGTCGATGATGAGCGGCGTCTCGACCGCCATCGCCAGCTTCTTGACCAGAATCTTCATCTGTTCAGCTTCGTCGGTGCGTTCGGTCAGCGCCACCTGCACGTCGAGCATGTGCGCGCCGCTGTCCACCTGCTGTACCGCAATCGGGATCACGCTGTCGTAGTCTTCCGCGAGGATCAACTGCTTGACCTTGCGGCTGCCCTGCGTGTTGATGCGCTCGCCGATCATCGTCGGGCCGGGGTTCTGGATCATCGGCACGGCGCGCATGTTGCTTGACGCCTTGGCCACATTGTCCAGTTCCCGCTGGAGCGGTTCGCGGCGCTTGGCGCGTCCGGCGAGTTCTTCTTGGTAGCTGTGACCGTGCACTGCTTCATACAGCTTGGCGATGTGATCAGGTCGCGTGCCGCAGCACCCGCCGACGATGCCCACACCCCAGCGCGTAAATTCTGACACCATGTCGCTGAAGGGATCGGGTTCCATTGGGTAGACCGCTTCGCCGTCCACATTGATCGGCAGACCCGCGTTCGGCAGAATGCTGATCGGGTACGGGCTGTTCTCCACGAGGAACTTGACGGGTTCGCGCATGTATTCCGGCCCCGTCGAGCAGTTCAGGCCGATCACGTCCAACTGCAGCGGTTCGAGCGTGGTCAGCGCGCTGTTGATGTCCGTGCCGAACAGCATGCGCCCGCTGGTATCCAGCGTGACCTGCACCTGTAACGGAATACACACACCGAGATCCGCGAACAGACGGTTGATGCCATAGACCGCTGCCTTGACTTCAAGGATGTCCTGACTCGTCTCGATCAGCAGCACATCGCAGCCGCCTTCGACCAAACCTTTCGCCTGTGCGTAGAACACGTCCGCCAGTTCGTCAAAGGTGATGTTGCTCAGGTCGGGATCGGTGCCGCTCGGCAGCTTACCCGACGGCCCGATGCTGCCCGCCACCATGCGCGGGATCCCGGTCTCCGCTTCAATTTTGTCGCACACGCCGCGCGCCAACTGCGCCGCCGCGTAGTTGATCTCGTAGGCTTTGTCCTGCAAGCCATACTCGCGCAGGGTCAGCGGGTTGCTGCGGAACGTACACGTTTCCACCACTTCCGCGCCCACGCGCAGGAACGACTCGTGAATCGCCGCGATGACATCCGGCCGCGTGATCACCAGATAGTCGTTGCACCCGTTGTACTGTTCGCCACCGAAGTCGTCGGCGGTCAGGTTGTAGCGCTGAATGCTCGTGCCCATCGCGCCGTCGTAGATCACGACATGATCGTTGATGGCGTCCAGATAGCGGCGATTGGTATACGTTCGATTTGCGTGTCTCTGCGTCATGCTCACCTAGTTTCTACTTCCCTTAGCCAGATTCTCCCGGTCGTCTGCCCAACGACCGGGGTTGGTGACGATATAGTCCCGGAATGTCATCATCGTAGCCGCATTCCGGATGACCTGTTCGTAAAAGTTACGCTGCCACACGGGCGCGTTTGGCGTTCCCCGCTGTTCGTTGATGCGTTTCGTCACCGCGGATTTGAACGAACCGACGATGATCCCCACCGATTTTGCAACCGGTTTGCCAAACGCAGGTTTTTGATCTTTGTCCCCGTTTGACAATTGTTTGGTCGTGGCGGTCTGTAGGGGCAAGGCATGCCTTGCCCCTACGTTCCCGTTATCCGAATCGATCCCTGTAATCACAATGATCCCATGCACATGATTTGGCATCACCACGAATGCATCGATTTCGACGTGCGGAAAATGCTCGGGGATCGCAAACCAACAAACCTCGACAATCCGTCCGAAATCGTTCAACCGCATCTCACCGTCGACGATTTCGCCGAACAACGCTTCGCGCCCGTGCGTGCAAATGGTGACAACATACGCGCCGTTCTGCGTGTAATCGTAATCCGGCAAACGGATGGATCGCCGATGATGTTCGTCCATTACCCATTCCCGATGTGTAGGGGCGCACGGCCGTGCGCCCCTACGGTTGCCTCTCGTCAAAAATTACAACCGCAAACACGCCTCGATCGCCACCGCGAACAATTTCTGCCTTGTCCCCGCACGCCCCGAAATCCAATCACGGTGATCCCATTCGTCGCCGCTCAGGTCATCGCCGCTGTACAGAATCTGCCCGAAGGTCACATTGCGGAACTTCGCCACCGCGAAGAACGCCGACGCTTCCATTTCGACGGTCAAACAGCCTTCGTCGCGTCGCTGCGCCACTTTCCCCGGCGTCTCACGATACAGCGCATCGGTCGTCCACGTTTTGCCGATCACATATGGCACATGATGTGCAACCAGCGTCTGCTCAATCGCTTCGATTGCGTGCGGACTGGCGGACACATCGCGACTCGGCGGCAGATAGTGATACGACGTGCCCTCATCGCGGATCGCCGTGACAGGCACGACCACATGACCGACGGCCAGTTCTTTGTTGAGCACGCCTGCACCACCACATGCGATGATCTTAGACGCGCCGAGCGCTATCAATTCTTCCAAGTAGCCCACCGCCAGCGGCGCGCCCACGCCCGGATGCGCTACAGCCACCCGCCGCCCGTCCTGCTCGATCACATAGACCGGATTGCTGCCTATTTCGCTCCGCAGCACCAGCACTTGCTCGGCGTCTGCACACGCCGCTGCGATCACTTCCTGAAAGAAGCACAGCACGCAGTGTTCCGGCATGCGCTCGTGCCGTCGCAGCAGCTTGTGCGGCTCGATCATGGCGTTGGGATTGCTGTCGTATTCGAGAATCGGGTAGATCTGACTCATAGCCTTAGCTCTTAAGCTTCTTGAACTCAATCAACTGGTGCATGTGCGTTTCCAGATCTTCGCTCATGGCGTCCAACCACCCGCCATACCCTCTTATGCTGCCCGCCTGCTGCGCTGTGAGGGATTCCGCCCGTGTGATGGTCTGAGTGACCAATTCGCGAAACTCGCCGAGCGTGCCCGGCCAATCGAGATGTGCCCGCGCTTCCACCGATGTGGCGTTGAACGAGTCGAAGTCGTACTCAATCGGTTCGACATTCCCCGCTGCGAACAAGTCATAGCGGCGGTGCAGTTCGACCAGCCACCCGGACTCGTGCGCGATGATCTGCTTGGGCGACCACCACCCGCACGCCTCCGATTTTTCGGCCAATTCCGGCGTGTAGGTATCGGTCACCGCCAGCATATCGCCGCTCACCTTACGAAACTGCTGGAGCGCGGTCTGGAACTTCTCAAAGGTGTTCACAGGAGGCATCGATCCATCACTTTCTACTCAAATCACGCTTCATTTTCGGGCTTGGAGGTATTGCCGCGTGCGTGGAGCAGCTTGCCCGGCACACGCGTTTGCGCCATTTGCTGCACGATCAGCGCCTGAATCTCGTCCAGTTGATCCTGAATGTCGCGGATTTCGAGCTCCGCCTTGATATTCACGCTGTACTCGATGTCGTCGCGAATCTTGTCGCGCGCCGCCTGCCGGTTCTGGCTGATCAACACAAACAGTGAGAGGAAGATCGCTTCCAGCGAGACGATCATCGTCAGCAGGCCGAATGGGAACGGATCGAACGGTTCCAGACCGGGGATGATGTGCATATTCAGCACCATCCACACGGCAAACCAGATGAAGTTGAAGTAAACGAAGCGAATATCGCCCGCCACCATCGTCAGAAAATCAGAGAGGCGCTCGCCAATCGTCGGCTTGATGACCTCTTCCATCTCTTCGTTGACGTTACGGGCGACCACCCGGTTGCGCACGAGCACATCCGTCTCGCGGATGCGTTTGCCGAGCATGGCGATCATGTCGAGCGCGGCGGCGGGGTGGGCGCGCACCAGCATCAGCAGGTCGTTCCGATCAATGACCAGCACCATCGTCTGGTCGATAGCGCGCGCGCTCGTGCTGCGGCTCGCGTTGTCGAGCAGCGACAGTTCCCCGAAGATTTCGCCTTTTTCCATGTAGCTGATGGTGACGCGTTCGTGGCTGCGGTCGCGGATGAAGATTTCCACGCGCCCCCGCTGCACAATGAACATCGTGCCGCCGGGTTCGCCCGCCGTGAAAATCACCTGACCGGGCATGAACGTCATTTGCTCAAGCTGCTGCGCCAGCGCTTCTAGTTCTTGATCGTCCAGCAGTTCGAAGAGTGGAACTTCGCGAAGTAGATTGAGGTCAATGTTCTGCATAGCGCCTTCCCCGGAAAAACAAAAACGCCTCAGGCAGTCAAGACACAGAGGCGCGGGATAGACAGAAATTGCTCATCTTCCAGACCCATGTCTGACGGACTTAGCACCTTCCCGACGCTTCAGGGGTTGCCGCGAGATCAGTGAGCCGTGTCTCTCCCTCGCCTCTTGATGAGATGTTCAATTGAACTTCGAAAATGCATTGTAATCTATCCTGAGATCAGCGTCAAGCGCCGCACAATGCGCTATACTGGAAGTAATGAACGGAGAGGAGTCGGTCATGAAACGTCATACAATCATCGCCGTGTTTCCATCGCGCGGCTCATTGATTGACGCCGTCGAGCGCGTGAAAGCGCTGGACTATCTGAAGATTAAACACTCTGCGGTCATCGTGAAAGCCGACGACGGCGAAACGGTCGTCCTCGAAGACGATATCAGCGTGAGCGAAGGCAGCATTGCGGGCGGCACGCTCGGTTCGCTCATGGGCGCGCTCGGCATCGCCGGGTTAGGCGCGTTCCTGCTGCCGGGCGTCGGCCCGATCATCGCCATCGGCGCGGGCGCGCTGCTCGGCGGCTTGATTGGCGGGGCGACCGGTGGCCTCACCGCCAGCCTGATCGATCTCGGCATCAAAGATGACCAGTTGGACGAACTAGCCGGGCATTTGAGCGCGGGCCGTGTTGCTATGGTGCTCGACGCCGAATCCGAAGTCGACGTGCTCGGACGTCTGCAGCAAGACTTGCAGCCCTTCGAAGCTGAAATCACCACGCCCTGACCTCCGGGGATGGGACGCCGTGCCCATCCCCGTTCCCCGCGCTTTCACGCGGCATTTGTGACACCTGTCACCATGAGAATGGAAGAATTCATTGTTGTAGTATCCAGAGTTGATGTATTCTCAACAGGTACGATCTGGTTGGCAAGGGAATAAACGATGTCGTCTGAACTGGTAGTGGCGATCTTTCCGTCGCGCACCACCCTCACTAAAGCCCTCGATCACCTCATGGGCATCAAGGATCTTCACATTGAGCACGCGGCGATTGTCGCCAAAGCGAACAGTGGGGAGGTCATCTTTCTCGACGATGACATCGGGCCGGATGAAGGCGGAATCACGGGCGGCACGCTCGGCGCGGCGATTGCGGCGCTCGGCGTGGCACAGTTGGGCGCGCTGGCGATCCCTGGCGTCGGGGCGCTGATCGCCGTCGGCGCAGCCGCGCTGGTCGGCGGGCTGCTCGGCAACGTCACCGGACGCTTAGCCGCCAACCTCGTGGATTCGGGCTTCAAGCCGGATCACGATCACGTGAGTTCGCTCTCCGGTCGTCTGGAAGCGGGACATCCCGCGCTCATTCTGGAGGTCGCCGACGCCCACGCCATTCTCGACCGCCTCAAAGCCGAACTTCAGCCCTACCGCGCCGAACTCGTCGATCAACTGCGCGCCGTCGCGGCAGTGTAAGCCTTCAACTTTTGCACACAGATATGTAGGGGCGCACGACTGTGCGCCCCTACGGTAGAATCCGCAGTTCTTCAAGAACTTTCTGACAGTCCCCAATCCCCATCCATTCATCGCCTCTCATCTCCGCCTGTCCAAAACGCGGCGGGATCAGGGTATAATCGCTGTAATTCAGTTGATCAGAGGATGAATCCCGATGGCGATCCCCGAAATTCACGCGGAAAATGTGAATCACCACAGTGAAGAGCGTAACCCCGGCCTGCCGCTCGACCTTGGGTGGGTGCGGAGCGTGCGCGTCAACACCAGCGCTGCCGAGCGCCGCGCCGCGACGCTGGGGACGCGCCGTTCGGTCAAGAAGGACACGCAGGCGGCGTGGCTGCTGCGCGCCATCACCTGCATTGACCTGACCACCCTCTCCGGCGATGACACGCCCGGCAATGTGCTGCGCCTGTGCGCCAAAGCCCGCCAACCCGTGCGGCAGGACATGCTCGAAGCGCTCGGCGTCGCCGACCTCGGCATCACGACGGGCGCGGTCTGCGTCTATCACAGCCGCGTCGCCGATGCGGTCAAGGCGCTGGAAGGCACGAACATCCCCGTCGCCGCCGTCTCGACCGGGTTCCCGGCGGGGCAAAGCTCGTTTCGCACGCGTCTCACCGAAATTCAGGACTCAGTCGCGGCGGGCGCCAAAGAGATTGACATCGTGATCAGCCGCGAACACGTGCTGACGGGCAACTGGGACGCGCTCTACGACGAAGTGCAGCAGTTCCGCGCGGCCTGCGGCGACGCGCACATGAAATCAATCCTCGCGACGGGCGAACTTGGCACGCTGCGGCATGTCGCGCAGGCCAGTGTCGTCTGCATGATGGCGGGGTCGGACTTCATCAAGACCTCGACGGGCAAAGAACCCGTCAACGCGACGCTCGAAGTCAGCCTGATCATGACGCGCATGATCCGCGAGTATCTCGACCGTACGGGCGTGAAGGTCGGCTTTAAGCCTGCGGGCGGTATCCGCACGGCCAAGCACGCTATGAACTGGCAGATCCTCATGAAAGAGGAGCTCGGCGACGATTGGCTGTTCCCGAACCTGTTCCGCTTCGGCGCAAGCGCGCTGCTCACCGACATCGAACGCCAGCTCTCGCACTACCTGACCGGACGCTACGCCGCCGAACACTACATGCCGATGGGGTGAAAGCAGCGGTTAGCGAGAAGACATAGAGCTGAAGCCATGACCATTCTATTTTGGTTTGCAAACAGTTACTTCACTAAACCGGGATTTACGGAATGGGTGGTAAGCGAGAATGTGCAATTGCCCACCAATTTTCGTTTAGACCGGGAATTTATCTACGGTGAGCTCCGGCAAGCAATTGAACTGGCGGGCTGGCATATGGAGATCGCCAAAGGACACTTTGTTGATATAAGGCTTAATACACCCCAAGGGGAAGAGCGTACTCTACACTGCGTCCAGTGGGATGGTAATGAGAACGCTGTAGCCAATTTCTATTGGAAATACGGTGCTGACTGGATGCTGCCCATTGCTCAAAAACTTGCGGATATAACACAAAGCATAATGACTATTATGAACGAGAGTGATCCAGCAGGCTTGATATTTGTTTCTCCGCGAGATGAGCATAAATCCTAGCAAGGGCATCTGATGCGCCAAATTTTACTATATACCGATGAAGACGCGACCTGGATCGCCGATGTGCCATCGCTCCCCGGTTGCCATAGTGACGGCAAGACTCGTGAGGAAGCGATTGAGCGCGTGAAAGAAGCGATTGAAGTGTACTTAGAAGCACTAGAAGAAAGGGACTAATCTGTGACCGTTGCCCAGATTTTCCAAACCATGACTTACGGAACCGCGCCGGAAGCGGCGGATGCCGCGCGCGCGTGGCTCGATGCCCACAAGCGCAAATTTGACCTATTCATCAACAACCAGTGGGTGAAAGCCGAGGCGCACTTCGACAGCACCAACCCGGCGACGGGCGAGAAAATCGCGTCGATTGGCGACGGTGGCAAAAAAGGCGTCGATCTCGCCGCGCAGGCTGCCCGCGCTGCCTTCCCCGCGTGGAGCGCCCTTTCCGGTCACGAACGCACCAAGCATCTGTACGCGATCGCCCGCAACATCCAGAAGCACGCGCGCTTGCTCGCCGTACTCGAATCGCTGGACAACGGCAAGCCGATCCGCGAATCGCGCGACCTCGACATTCCGCTCGTCGCCCGTCACTTCTACCATCACGCGGGCTGGGCGCAGCTTCAGGAACGCGAACTTGGTGACTATCAGCCCGTCGGCGTGATCGGGCAGGTCATCCCGTGGAACTTCCCGCTGCTGATGCTGGCATGGAAGATCGCCCCGGCAATTGCTATGGGCAACACCATTGTGATCAAACCCGCGCCTTACACCAGTCTGACCGCCCTGCTCTTCGGCGAAATCGTCGCCGAAGCGGGACTCCCACCGGGCGTGGTCAACGTCGTCACGGGCGGCGACTCAACGGGCGCAGCGGTCACCGAGCACCCCGACTTCGACAAGATCGCCTTCACGGGGTCGACCAATGTCGGCAAAATCATCCGCCGCGCGACGGCGGGCACAGGCAAGAAGCTCTCGCTCGAACTCGGCGGCAAGTCGCCGTTCATCGTGTTCGAAGACGCCGATCAGGACGCGGCGATTGAAGGCTTGGTCGACGCGATCTGGTTCAATCAGGGGCAGGTGTGCTGCGCCGGGTCGCGCCTGCTGGTGCAGGAGAGCATCGCGCCGCGCTTCCTGGAGAAGGTCAAGCTGCGCATGAGCAAACTGCGTGTCGGCGACCCGCTCGACAAGAGCATCGACATCGGGGCGATTGTCGACCCTGTGCAGCGCCGCACCATCGACGGTTGGGTGCAGAAAGGGCTGGCTGAAGGCGCAGAGATCTATCAGCCGGAGTGCCCGCTGCCGGACAAAGGCTGCTGGTATCTGCCCACGCTGATCACCAACGTCAACCCGGCGTCGGTCGTCGTGCAGGAGGAGATCTTCGGCCCGGTCGTCGTCGCGCTGACCTTCCGCACGCCGAAAGAAGCGGTCGCGCTGGCGAATAACACGCGCTATGGGCTCGCCGCCAGCATCTGGAGCGAGAACCTCAACCTCTCGCTCGATGTGGCGCGCAGGGTCAAAGCGGGAAGCGTGTGGGTCAATTCGACGAACCTGTTCGACGCCGCCTCCGGCTTCGGCGGCTATCGTGAGAGCGGCTTCGGACGCGAAGGCGGGCGCGAAGGTCTGCATGAATATCTGCGCCCCAAGTGGCAGGACAGACCGCAGCCGCAAGCCGCAGCGAGCACGGAGAAGCCAGCGAAAATTCAGCCGATTCCGGCAGCGCTCAACGGCGGTAAAGCCAATGGACACGCGATTGACCGCACGGCCAAGCTGTTCATCGGCGGCAAGCAGGCGCGCTCCGATGGCAACTACACGCGTCCGGTGCTCGCGCCGGACGGCCACGTGATCGGTCAGGTCGCCGATGGCAACCGCAAGGATATCCGCGACGCCGTGGAAGCGGCGGTCAAAGCGGCGGACGGCTGGGGCTACAAGACCGGGCACAGCCGTGCGCAGATCCTGTACTACATCGCCGAAAATCTGAGCGCCCGCGCCGACGAATTCGCGCAGCGCCTCAGCGCGCAGACGGGTGCAGATGATGCCGCCGCCCGCGCCGAAGTCGACGCCTCAATCAACCGCCTGTTCACCTATGCCGCCTACTGCGACAAATACGGCGGCGAAATTCAGGAGACGCCCCTGCGCGGCGTGACGATGGCGCTGCATGAACCCATCGGCGTGATCGGCATCGCCTGCCCCGACGAGTCGCCACTGCTGGCGTTCGTCTCGCTGTTTGCCCCGGCCATCGCGCGCGGCAACAGCGTCGTGATCCTGCCGTCGGAGAAATTCCCGTTGAGCGCTACTGACTTCTATCAGGTGCTGGAAACGTCGGACGTGCCCGGGGGCGTGGTCAACATCGTCACGGGCGAACGCGCGACGCTGATCAAGACGCTCGCCGAACATGACGCCGTCGACGCGGTGTGGTACTTCGCCGATGCGGCGGGCAGCGCGTTCGTGGAGAAGGCGTCCGCCGAGAATATGAAGCGCACATGGGTCGGCTACGGCCTCCCGCGCGACTGGCACGACGAAGATCAAGGCGCGGGCGTCGATTTCCTGTTCGAAGCGACGCAGGTCAAAAACATCTGGATTCCCACGGGCGAATAGCGCGGAGACACGGAACGCATGGCAAAAAAGGTCTTTGTGAGCGGCTGCTTCGATCTGCTGCACAGCGGGCATATCGCCTTTTTTCAGCAGGCCGCGCAGTATGGCGATCTGTACGTCGCGTTGGGGAGTGATGCCACGGTCTACCAGTTGAAAGGGCGCCTGCCCGTCGTCAGCGAAGACGAACGGCTCTACAGCATCAAAGCGATCCGCTACGTGACGGATGCGTTCGTGTCGCGCGGGTCCGGCCTACTCGACTTTGAAGCGGAATTTCGTGAGCTCAAGCCCGATGTTTTCGTCGTCAACGCGGACGGGAATACGCCGGAGAAAGACGCTCTGTGCCGCGAAGTCGGCGTCGAGTATGTGGTGCTGGAACGAACGCCGTTTCCCGGCTTGCCCGCCCGCTCGACCACCAGCCTGCGCCGCGTCGATCAGATGCCGTATCGCATCGACCTCGCAGGCGGCTGGCTGGATCAGCCGTTCGTGTCCAGCCAGCATCCCGGCTCGGTACTGACCATTTCGCTCGAACCGACCATCGCCTTCAACGAGCGCAGCGGCATGGCGACGAGCACGCGGAATCGCGCCATCGAATTGTGGGGGCTGCGCCTGCCACCCGGCGATCCCGAACAGATTGCCAAAGTCCTGTTCAGCTATGACAATCCGCCCGGAACACACGCCGTTTCCGGTTCGCAGGACGCGATTGGCATTGTCTACCCCGGTCTGGCGCGCGCACACTACCGAGGCGCTTACTGGCCGGAGTGCATCGACCACGTCACCGACAATGCGACGCTTCAATTCATCGAAAATTCACTGTGGCTCGTCCCGCTCAAAATGCGCCCCGACGGCTACGATCCGCTTGGCGTGCAGCATCTGACGCCCGCCAACGCGCAGGCGTTAGCCGATGCTGCCGATGCCTGCTGGGAAGCGATCTTCGCCCGCGATGTTCGCGCGTTGGGCGCGGCGGTCCTGGCGTCGTTTCGGGCGCAGGTAGCGTTGTTTCCGAACAGTGTCGATGGGGAGATCCAGCGCTTCATTGACGAACATCGCGGTGCGGCGCTCGGCTGGAAATTGAGCGGGGCGGGCGGCGGCGGCTACCTCATCCTCGTTTCCGAGCAGCCGATCAAACAGGCGTTTCGCATCAACATCCGCCGCACATTGGACTAGATCGTTTCTTGAGTGGCTGCTGGGAGCAGCCCCGTGAGTCAACAGAGGCAGTTTATGGCAAGTTATCATATTGCCCAGGTTAATATCGCCGAGATGCGCGCGCCGCTGGAGAGCGAGACGATGGCCGGGTTTGTCGCCCGCCTCGACGAGATCAATGCGCTGGCGGAACGCACGCCGGGCTTCGTCTGGCGGCTCAAAGGGGATGCGAACAACGCGACCGCGCTGCGCATCTTCGACAACCACAGCATCATCATCAACATGAGCGTGTGGGACAGCATCGATTCCCTCTTCCAGTACACCTATTACAGCGATCACGCGCAGGTCTACCGCCAGCGCGGTGAGTGGTTCCGCCGCCTGCAAAATCACATGCTGGCGCTGTGGTGGGTTCCGGCGGGTCATAACCCCACACCGCAAGAAGCCAAAGACAAGCTCGCCTACCTCAATGCGCACGGCGCGACGCCGTTGGCGTTCAACTTCAAGCAGCGCTTCAGCATAGAAGAAATGATCAGCGCGCTGAACACCTGAAGCGCGTTTGAAAACTGCCCCTTGCAGCTGACGTAACGTCATCCCCTAGACTGCGGTTTATCGGTTCTAGGGGAGATAAACCTCATGCAGTTCACTATTCTGGATACTCAGTCAACCTACCGGCGGCTGCTGGCGGAAGACGACGCGCAGGCGCGCGAGCAAATCTTTCGCGCCGAGCTGGTCGAGCCGTTCGTCGGCTTGACGCGCGTGTTCGGCGGCATGGATCCGCTGGCTATGTTCGCGCAGTGGAATATGCGTCCGGAAGCTTTCGCGCCCGACCAGCGGGACGCCATGCGCGCTCGCCTCGATGCGCTCGCCAGCGCCGACGCCTTCGGACGGGCGGCGACCGCCTTGGAACGTGGCTGGGCGGCGTTCGCACCGTACCATGACCGCATCCGCCACGATGCGATCACCTTTGCGCTGCTGCTGTGCGACCTGAGCGCCCTGCCGATGGCGGCGGGCTACTCTGGCTTTGGCGCGATTCCCGGCTGGATCATGACGCTGTACGACACGCCGACGCCGGACAACCTGCAGCGCGTCGAAGCGTGCACCGTCCACGAGCTGCACCACAACCTCGCGGCGGGGTCAGGCAGCGGCGTGAACTTCAATATGATGAGCATCACGGTCGGCGAGTACATGGTGATGGAAGGGCTGGCCGAGTCGTTCGCGGCGGAACTCTACGGCGCGGACAGCATCGGTCCGTGGGTGACGGCGTTCGACATGACGCGGTTGGAAGAAACGCGGCAAATGTTCAAGAACGCGCTCAACCTGACCGGGTTCAACGAGGTGCGCCGCTACATCTTCGGCGATGAGGTGATGGCCGCGCACAGCGGCAGCACGGGGATCGGCGTGCCACGCTATGCGGGCTACGCGCTCGGTTACCAGTTGGTGCAGGCGTACTTGGGACGCACAGGCAAATCGGTGGTCGAGGCGACCTACACGCCGAGCGCCGAGATCATCGCGGAGTCGGGGTTCTTCGCGTAATTGGAGTGGGGTGGGAATAACACTTTTCCACCCCACTCCAGGCGCTAGCCTATCAACTACCTCGCTTGATAGGTTGACACCCTTTTACAGGTGAGAATTATCGGCATCATGAATCGAATTGCGTGCGCTCAAAAACCAGAGTAAGCTACTCTCAAATCAGCAAAGTTTCGCCTAAATCAGACTCCGGCTCCGGACTCAATCCAGTCGGAGCGGATCGCCGCTAAGTTACAGCTCTTTAACTTTGCACAATTTTCCGTTTTTTGGTTGTACGCTGTAGTCATCCAATTGAACTGCTACGTGCCGACATAAGGAAATCCGCCCAGATGACCCAACAGAGCCGACGAATTCAACGTAACTACGCCCACCGAGTCAGAGCTCAGGACGAGAAAGACCTCGACCACCGTCGTCCGCACCAGCAGGATCGGGCGGAGACGCACACTAACCAGCATTCGCTGCCGCCCACTACGCTGCAGCGGACACCCAGCGGCTCGCAGCGGCTGTCGTCGCAGAACGTTCTCCAATTGCAGGGAATGATCGGCAACAGCGCCGTCGCGCGCATGGTCGATCCCAACCCGATCCGCCAATATTCTGGGCAGACCATTCAGCGCGACTTAGTCTCCAGAGAAACCAAAATCGCGGCTATCAACGCGCACATTGGCATCCTGGAGGCGGCGAAGCTCGTCCTGCGCGTGGGACACGGGGTCGTCATGCTGCCCTTCACCATCATCGATCTCCTGTCCAACTTCTGGCGCTTCAAGTCGGAGAACAGCATCTTCCGTCCCCCAACCGACGGCAAGAAGAATCGGCTTAAGAGCGCAAAATTTGCTTTTGATAACGTGCTCAATGGTGAAACGCGACTGGTGAGCAAAATGGCGGGTGAACCCCTCCAAGTGAAGGGCGTCAACTTGGACAAGGCGCTCAAATGGGGGCCGTGGAACCTCGGCCCGTGGATTATGCGCCTGCTTAACAAGTGGATCTCCAGATTGGAAAGGAAGAAGGCGAAGCTGGCCTAATTGTCACTGGCTAAACAAAAACGGGAGCTAAATCAGCTCCCGTTGCTTTTCCCTTTGCGATCTCTGCAGTTGACTTCGTTACAGACTTACTATATCTCCTATCATAGAACAGGCGAGCTAAAACTGTGGTACAATGCCCATGTTCGAGACATTTGTCTTGAATATCAGGCAGGTTTGTAGAGGAGAAATGAGTATGGCAGCGCAAAACCAGACCCAGAATCGTCCCTCAACCCAACCGCAGTCCACATTGAACTTGAATTCCATCATGATCGGCAGCGCCCAACCGCAGGTGTTGGCCGACTTTTACGCCAAAGTCTTTGCCCGCCCCGCCGACATGAATGATGGCAGCTATTGGGGCTGGAAGGTGGGGGAGTGTTACCTGACCCTCGGCGAACACTCCGAAGTGCAGGGACAGAGCAAAGAACCGGCCCGCGTCATTCTCAACCTAGAGACGCCCGCCGTGCGCGAGGAATTTGCGCGGCTCAAGCCCCTGGGGGTCACGGTCATCAAGGAGCCGTATGAAATGGGCGGCGGCTGGATCGCCACCCTCGCTGACCCGGATGGGAACTACATCCAACTGATGTCGCCGTTCGAAATGTAAGCGCGCCGTCCGTCAACAAAAACGGGAGCTCATGTAGCTCCCGTTTGCTTTTCCCGCTCGGGTTCCCGTTGTTTACTTGCTCAAGACCGCCGGGTTGACCACATTGCGATACTGCCCCGTCTGCAGCGCGTCGACCACGAGCTGCGCCGCTTCCACCGCGACCACGATCTGCGCGTCGTCGGTGCTGGCGGCGAGATGCGGCGTGTGCACCACACCGGGCAGCCCCACCAGCGGATTATCCGGCGGGGGCGGTTCCTGCGCGAACACGTCAAGCGCCGCGCCCGCCACATGGCCGCTCTTGATCGCGGCGGCGAGGTCGGCTTCGTTGATGAGCGCGCCGCGCGCCGCGTCCACAATCCGCACACCCTTCTTCATCGTCGCGAGGCTGGCCGCGTTGACCATCTCGCGCGTTTCGTCGGTGAGCAGTGCGTGCAGCGTGATGAAGTCGGCGCGGGTGAACAGGTCATTCAGGCTGACCAGTTCCACGCCGAGATCCGCCGCCACATCGGCGGTGATATACGGATCGAAGGCGAGCACCTTCATCTCGAAGGCGATGGCGCGCTTGGCGACCGCGCGTCCGATGCGCCCGAAACCGACCACGCCGAGCGTCTTGCCGCGCAGTTCCACGCCCATATACGACTTGCGATCCCACTTGCCTTCACGCATCGAGGCGTGCGCCTGCGGGATGTGCCGCGCGAGCGCCAGCATCAGGCCGAAGGTGTGTTCGGCAGTCGAGACGGTGTTGCCGTCCGGCGTGTTCATGATGACGATGCCGCGCTTGGTCGCATCGGGGATATCGACGTTATCCACGCCGACGCCCGCCCGCGCAATCATCTTGAGCTTGGTCGCGACGGCCAGCGCTTCCGCGTCAATTTTGCTGGCGCTGCGGATGATGAGCGCATCGGCGTCCGGCAGGGCGGCCAGCAGTTCGGCGCGCGTCATCTGGCCGGGGGCGGTAAATTTCAGTTCCGGCGCGCCCTTGAGCACATCCACGGCAGAGGGATGCACGCTGTCCGGTACGAGAATGTGATAGGTCATTGTTGTCTCCAAGTTGTCAGTTCACAGTTTACAGTTCACAGTCAGAACGAGCATCAGTTTCAGAATCGGCGAACTGTTTAAGTAGGGGCCAGGCATGCTTTGCCCCTACCTGATTACTAGATGATTCCGTACCGCGTCCAACTCAACCGGCTTTCACTGTAAACTGTCTACTTCACTGTTTCTAGGAATTCGTCGAGGCCGGACAGGATCTCTTCCAGAATCGCGGGCTGCATGTCGCCCATGTGCGCGATGCGGAACGTCTTGCCCTTGATCTTGCCGTAGCCCTTGTCCATCGAGAAGCCCTTGCCGCTCATGAACTTCGCCATCGCGTCGATGTCAAAGCCCTTGGTGTTGGCGACGGTCGTCACAGTCGGCGAACGATAGCCTTCCTGCGCATACAAGCCGAGTCCGCGGGTGTGCGCCCAGTTGTGCGTCGTTTCGCGCATCTGAATGTGCCGCTGCCAGCGATTTTCCAGTCCTTCGGCGGCAATCGCGTCCAACTGCGCGTCGGCGGCGTACATCAACGCGACCGGCGGCGTGGACGGCGTGTTGTCCTTTTGTGCCAGCGCTTCGATTTCGATAAAGTCGAAGTAGTAGCCGCGATACTGGATCTGCTTGGCGCGTTCCAGCACGCGATCACTGCATGCGGCGAAGGCGATGCCCGGCGGCAGCGCGAACGCCTTCTGCGAGGAGGTCAGCGCGAAGTCGACGCCCCACTCGTCGGTGCGGAATTCCGCGCCCAGGAAACCGCTGACCGTGTCCACAAGCAGCAGCGTGTCGTCGTACTGGCGCACGACCTGCGCGATATCGCGGATCGGGTTGGTGACGCCTGTGCTCGTCTCATTGTGGACGACGCACACCGCGTCGTAGGTGGCCTTCTTCAGCGCGTCCGCGACCATCTCCGGCGTGTGCGCCTTGCCCCACTCGACTTCCAGCACATCGACCTGCTTGCCATTGGCGCGGCTGACTTCCGCCCACTTCTGGCTGAACGCACCGCCGACCAGATGCAGCGCCTTTTTGTCGTCACGGATGCAGTTGCGCGATGCGCCTTCCCACAGCCCCGTGCCCGACGATCCCATTACGAAAACGCGATTCTGCGTGAAAAATGCCTGACGGAGCTTGCCCTGCAAGCGGGCATACAATTCGGCGAAGGCGTTCGACCGATGCCCGATCATCCACTGGCCTTGCGCATCCAGAATCTCAGGGCGCACTTCGACGGGACCGGGGATGACGAGGTATTTATGCTTCTCAGTTCGCATGATGTTCCTTACACTTGTGAAGGACAGAACAGAAGGAATTTTAACGCAGACGTAGGCCTTCATACAATGACCGTGAATGACCACTCGCACGCGAGGCCAACCTGTGCAGATTGCATGAAGGGGGGGTAATGCCCGCATAAAACAAGTGCATTACACTGTGGGTAATGTAGAAAGGCAGCAGTAACGACGCTAGGATGTCCATGCGCATTCACTTGTTGACCATGTTCTGAGATGGGGACAGCAAAGGCAATCAAGGATGAACACACGTAAGAGACTTGTGTTGTCTGCCATTCTACTGCTTCCCGCGCTGTTGATCGCACTGGCAGTTCCGACTCAAGTTCAATCCGACATAGATTTCCGAGCAACACCAAGTTCAACCTCACGCCACGCCCACGTTTTGCTAACTGTCACGGGCCTCTCTGAGGAACTTCATCGTACCGAAACCGCCATATATGCACCCTTCACGGGCACCTATAACCCAATGGAACTCACGGCTACCCACATCATTGCACTCGCTACTCAAGCGGCTCGTACCCCGCAAGCGCAGAGATCAGCTTCGCCTACATCTGCCTCATGCCAACCGGGATTGGCGACATGGTATCGACGTGACTTGAACGAACAAATCACTGCCGACTTGAGGGACAGTGGGCTAGAACTCGCGGCAGTGAACGTCAATACCACCGTTGTGATCAATGTAGACGGTCAGTGCGGTCAAAACGTCTCTGCTATGTCGACGATCTTCATCCGCCTGTTTGTGCCCGAACTGACGAACGCTGATTACTTGCGCCAGCTAACAGAGAGCCTGAATCACCAGTTGGCAATCTACAACTATGCTGACAATTACGGACGGCTTGAATTTCGGGTGCAGTATGTCGATGCTGCGGCGTTGACAAGCTGCACACTACCTCCCGTTGCCGTTGATTCCGCCGACATTGCGCACGCTGGCCTGAAGCTGGACAGCGCAGCGTGCGCCAATTAGCCCGGGTTTACTCGCAGGCCCGGGGCACCTCAACCTCTGACCAGCGATCATACACACACAGCACGTTTTGTACGACCGCCGTCCCCGCCGGATGATTCGTCAGCACCACCACGCCTTCGTCATGTTCGGGGAACAGGTAGAAGATCGCGTGCATCCCACGCCCCAACCCGTCATGCCAGATCATCGCCTCACCAGAGTCGGTATGATGGGCGTAGACGCCAAAGCCATAGGGATCGCTTTCCGTTCCCGCGTTCGGCGTGAAGATCGCCTCTGCGCGGTCGTCGTGCAGCAGCGCGGCGATGAACGCGGCGAGATCATTCGCGGTGGTGTACAGCCCGCCCGCCGCCTGATCAACGTGCACGACGTTGGGGTACACCTCATTATTCACGGTGTACTGCGTGGCCGCGCCGAGTTCCGGCGACCATTCAAACGAGGAGTGCGTCATGCCGAGCGGCTCAAACACGGTCGTCTGCATATAGTCAGCAAAGGACATGCCCGTCACTTCTTCGATCAGCAGCTGCAGCACGGTGTAGCCGCCGCCCGAATACATGAAGCGCCGTCCGGGGCTGATGATCACGCGCACCGGGTCGCCCGCGATGCCGTCCAGGAACTGCTCCAGCGTCGGGATCTCGTGATCGGCGGTGAACCCCGCATAGCCTTCCGCCGACAAGCCCGCCGTGTGACTCAGGATGCGCCGGATCGTCACCTCGTCGGGATCGTTGCGCCCCAACGCAGGGACTTGCCAGCGTGTCAGGTAGCTGTTGACCGGGGTATCGAGGTCAATCACGCCTTCGTCGACCAACCCGAGGATCGCGTAGGCGGTCAGCACCTTGGAGATCGACGCGGCGGGGAACGGCGTGTCCGCGGTGACGGGCGCGCCGGATTCCACATCAGCCACGCCGTAGCCGCCCGACCAGATCACCGCGCCATCCTGGATGACCGCCGCGGCGAAACCGGGGACGAGTGGATAAGCCTCCAGCACATCCGCCGTGGTCGCGTCCATTTGCGCGGCAAGCGTCTCGACGTCTTGCGCGGCGATAGGCGCGGCAGTGAGCAGCAGTAAGCCCAGCAGCAGTAGGAACGCATGCCGCATAGCAGCGGAGTCAGAGTGGAATTTCTTAACCATTTTGACACTCCTTACGCAGGTTATAATGCGCTTACTCTGATCACCTGCATTGCGTTCATCCGTACGGTTTCGTTGACAATTCGTCTTCGCGTTGGCTAGAGAAAAAGAAATTGACCTGTTAAAGAATCTATGCTATATTGACGGAAACAAGCGGTTTAGCTGCCGCGCCTGCATCCCAAAACCACAGCCTTTAACCAGAACCACATCCGTCCGCACCTTAACCCGTAGCGGCGTTAACGTACCTTTGCCTAACTTTAGTTCCTCACGACTGTAACAGGGAAAATCTAACCACGATGGTCGATATTGCTCATCTCGAACCGAAAACGCTAGACGATTTGCGGCAGCTTGCCCGTGAAGCGAGCATCACTGGCTATAGCCGTATGAAGAAACAAGATCTCATGCTCGCCCTCTTGCGCGACCATGCGGAAAAACAGGGCTACAAGCTCCGAGGCGGTGTCCTCGAAATAGTCGATGACGGGATCGGCTTCCTGCGCGCCGAGAAATACCTGCCGGGTCCCGAAGACATCTACGTCAGCCAAACGCAGATCAAACGCTTCAATCTGCGCACGGGCGACATGGTAGTCGGGCAGGTCAGAGCGCCCAAGGACTCGGAAAAGTACTACGGCCTCCTCCGTGTTGAATCGGTGAACGGCCAGAACCCCGAAGAAGCCAAGAACCGCGCGAATTTTGAAGACCTGACCCCCATTTTCCCGCTAGAACGCTTTGACCTTGAAACCTCCGGACGTATCCTTTCCACCCGACTGCTCAACTTAATCGCCCCAATTGGCCGCGGTCAGCGTGGGTTGATTGTGTCGCCCGCCAAAGCTGGTAAGACGACCGTCCTCAAGGAAGTCGCCAACTCCATCAGCCGCAATTATCCCGACGTCCACCTGATGATCGCTCTGATCGGCGAGCGTCCGGAAGAAGTGACGGACATGGATCGCTCGGTGGATGCAGAAGTGATCGCCTCGACGTTCGACGACCCGGTGCAGCACCATGTGCGCGTGGCGGAAATGGCGCTCAACCGCGCCAAGCGCCTCGTGGAAATCGAACGGCACGTCGTGCTGCTGCTCGACAGCATCACCCGTCTGACGCGCGCGTATAACCTCGTCGTCCCGCCGAGCGGTCGTACGCTCACGGGCGGTCTTGATCCCTCGGCGATTCACCCGCCGAAGCGCCTGTTTGGTGCGGCGCGTAACGTCGAAGAAGGCGGCAGCCTGACGATCATCGCGACCTGCCTCGTCAATACGGGCAGCAAGATGGACGACGCCATTTACGAAGAATTCAAGGGCACGGGTAACATGGAACTGCACCTCAGCCGTAAGCTGCAGGAACGCCGTGTGTTCCCCGCCTTCGACATCGAACAGTCCTCCACCCGCCGCGAAGAACTGCTGCTCGGGCCGGATGTGCTCCAGCGCGTGTATACGCTGCGCCGCATGTGGGGACACCTCGCGGAAGACCCGGATCTCGGCCCTGCGGGCGCGACCGAACAACTCCTCAACCAGATTCGCACGACCGAATCGAACGAGGAATTCCTCAACATGCTGCCCGGCAGCAGCAGCGACGGTGGTTCATCCAACAGCCGCAACAACCGCTACTAACCGCAATCGACAGCTTACAAAGGGACGAGGCCAGCCTCGTCCCTTTTTATTTTCCTCGGTCGGGATGCTGCAACTTTCCCCCTGAAAACTGCGTATAAATCATAGAATGAGGAGGCACAATCATGGATTGGCTGTCCGATACATCTCCGCGTGGTTGGCGCATCGCTATCTCCCTATTGATAGGACTGCTGGTGGCCGTCGGCTTGCTGTTGTTCATGCGCGGCAGCATCAACGGATCGACTTGGGTCATCGTACTGCTGTTGAGTTTCGCCGTCTCCCGCGCCATTAGAGGCACGTTGAGTCGGCGCGCGCGCCGTACTGAAAAACGCAAACACGAAGATTTCGCCGAAGATGACGATAAGGTCAAGCGCGAACCGACTTACGTTCTCGGCGACGATGGCGAATTGATCCCTGTGGACGAACTTGAGGAAAAGCCCAAGCATTCCGAATACCTGTAGCCCAGCACTCCCCGGCTCAATTTCTGTTCGATCCATTTCCCCGGCCACGTCTCGGCGTTATCATTCTGAAAAATGGAGAAACCGGAGGTGAGCCGTGGGAAATCATCGTACCAATGCTGCACCGCGGCGGAGACGCCGCCTGATGGGCTGTGGATGGTTTTTCCTCTTCCCCGTGTTTTACGGCGCCATCATGACGATCAATTACCAAGGCAACGTCTCGATCGAGAACTTGTCGCGCGGCTTCTGGCTCGCCGCACTGTGCATGCTCATCTTTTACGGGGTGATCTACCTCATTGACCGTCAACGTGATCAACAGCCTTAGCCGCACGTGCGGCACGCACAGCAGCAGTTTATGGAGGTGACACATGTTCCCGCTTCGCGTTTACAAGACACGTTCACCGCGGCGACCGGGAGGCACTTTTTCCGGGAGCGGCCTCTTCTTAATCTTTGCGATCTTCTTTTGCGCTGGGAGTTCGCTGTTTTACAACGGCAGCCTCTCCGATGAGAGCTTGCGTTACGGCGCGCTGATCGGTTTGGGCGGCATGTTCCTCGTCGCGTACATTTTCCGTGTCATCGACAAACGCCGCTTCAAGCAGAACAAGTAGATGTGTGGGTTCGCGCTGCATCCTGCTTACTCTCTGCTCATGCTTTGAAGGTACACTGATCGCAGGTGAGTGAAGGAGAGCGGCGATGTTCTGGGGATGGGGATCATGGCAGCCCGGGCGCGGGATGCGCTGGGGCGGCGGTTTTTTCTTTTTGCCCTTGATACTGTGCTGCGGCGTGAACTGGCTGTTCAACGTACGCGGCGGTTTGAGCTGGATCGGCATTCTGC
This sequence comes from Anaerolineae bacterium, assembly GCA_041916315.1. GTDB lineage: Bacteria > Chloroflexota > Anaerolineae > Aggregatilineales > Phototrophicaceae > Flexifilum. Next base: position 185,456 of record JAYRZU010000089.1, on the reverse strand, counting down.
TGGTCGTGATCGGGCTCGTCGCCGTGCTGCCGACGCTTATGCGCACGGTCAACGCGGCGGGTTACCGAGCGGAAAAGGCCAAACGCGACGAGTACAGCGAAGAACCTGCGCCAGATAGTGACTATGTGCTTGGCGATGATGGCGAAATCATCCCGCGCGCCGAACTCGACAAGCCCAAACGTGACGACTATGTCTAGTCGCCCCAAGAGCGCCCGATGGCGCTCTTTTTTTGTCCTTCACACGGTTTTCACAAGATTTTTATGCAGACCTAGCCGAATGGGTAATCCGTCTCGCACTATAAATTCGTACAATACAAGTATCTTTGTCAACAAGACCAACTGAGAGATAACGATGCTTACCCTAGCTGATAACCGCTTCTCCCTGTACGAATTGATCGACTGGCGCAACATGTACAACATCTTCTCGGAGCGGCGCGCGCTGCTCGCGAGCTGGTGCCGTACCATCGAATTGGCGGTCATCGAGCGGCAGTTGAATACTGAGGTCTATGCCGGGTTCCAGCAAATTCGCTACCTCACGCCCATACTCCCGCGCTACCAGAAGATGAGCACGTTCGCCAGCCACGTGTGGGTCTTCGGGCAGCCCGGCGCTGCCGACCCGGCACTGGATGGTCTACATGGTGTGCATTTGCAGCCCGGTGACCAATTGATCAAAGAGTGGTTCCTCGTCGTCAACACGCCTGCCTATGCGCGCGCGCTCGTCGCCCACGAGATGAGCAAGCCGGGCACGCCGCACCCCAAGCGCACGTTCCGCGGCATCCTCACCAGCGACCAGAAACAGGTGGCGCAGTTCGCCAACCTGCTGCAGGAGCGCGTCGCCAAGCTGCAAAACGCGTAATATGCCCGGCGTTCGCCGGAACAGCGCCACTTCACAAGCGCTTGAGGTTTGTAGGGACGCGTCGTTGTGCGTCCCTCTCGGGTGTCGACCAGGGAAAATGTGCTGAAATCTTAATGCTGTCACGCTGGGCGCCTCGCCAGGGGAGGAGGCGAAACCACCGCAGCTCGCCCCTCAATACTAGGACAGATTACCGTGTAGCGCGCTGGCTCGCTTCACATTAAAATACGCTGAAACAATCGGCGAAGAATTCCACGCGAAGGGTAACGTATGCGCCGCCTTTGGATTATTACCGCGCTCTGTTTGTTGATAGTCGGCCTTTCCGCTGTTAGCGCGGACGCCGCGGATTTATCTGTGTTCTCGGTGAGTGCTATCAGCAGTCAGGCGTCGACGACTTTTGTCCAAAACACCAGCGGCACCGTCACCGTGTTGGTGGCGAACATCAGTGCTCTAGACACAGTTGATGTCCCCATCCCACTGCAAATCACGGTTCCGAGCGCCTTTACCATTGGCGCGATCACGCGTTCCGACAGCTTCGCCTGTACGGCGGCGGCGAATGTGGTGACCTGTACGATTGCGGCGGGTTCAATCCTAGCGGGGAATACGGAAACGATCATTTTCCAGATCACCGCGACGACGGTGGCAACAGGGGTCACCGTTGCGGCGGCGCTCGTGCCACCGTGGACGGACGCGAACAACGCGAACAATACCCGCACTAGTTCAGCCTTGGATATCGTCGCGCCGACGGCTACGCCGACCCGAACGCCAACGCCGACCGCATCGCCGTCGTCCAGCCCCTTCCCGACCTTCCCGGTGCCGACCTTCACACCGACCACCAATCCCTTCCTCGTGACCCCGAGCGCGATCCCGGTCACGGCTACGGCGACCATCATCCCGCAGCCGCCGACGCGCACCCCGCTGCCCCGTCCTGCCAATGCGGGTCAAGCGGTGCCGCTGCCGTCGACGGGGGTACGCGTGGTCACCAACCGCGATGATGTGAATGTGCGCCTCGTGCCTGCCATCGGCGCGGAAGTGGTCGCGTATCTCCCGGCAGGCTACGACATGATCGTCGAAGCGCGCAGCGCCGACAACGAATGGGTGCGCGTCGATCTGTCCGGTCAGCAGGGGTGGGTGGGCTTCCCGGTCATCACCGTGATCGAAGGTGACCTCAACAACGCGCCCGTCGCCGACCCGCGCACCATTCCGTTTGGCGGTTGGGAAAACCCCCGCGCCGGGTTGACCAGCGTCACCAGCCAGTACACTGGACGTCTCGCCAACAGCGGCATTCGCGTGCGCGGCGGCCCGAGTCAAGGCTACCCCGTGCTGGCGAACGCGCCCCGTTACACAGTGTTCTCGCTCCTCGGGCGCACGGCGGCCAACAACTGGGTACAGGTCAACTTTGAAGGCACGCTCGGCTGGGTCGCCTCCGAATTCGTCGAATTCCAGCAAGGTCTCGGCGTGCTTGACCTACTGCCGATTGGCGGCATCGTCGCCGATGCGCTCCCGGTCTCCGAACCCACGGGCGACGCTTACAACGACACGCTGAGTCTGCTCTTGGCGCGCACAAATATCGCGCAGGAATCGCTCGACGCCATCCGCGCCATCTGGACGCAAATCGCGCTCGGCAACCGCGTCGAATGCGGCAATTACCCCGCCCGCCCAAGCGACTATAACATCCCGCTGCCCGTGCTGTCGGCCTTCAGCGCGACGCTCACGCCGCTGGAACGCGACTTCAATCAGGCGATGGCCAACATCCGCGCGGCGATTGACGGGCTGATCGATATTTGCAGCCGTCCGCAGCCCGCCGAAGGTTATGTCGGTCAGGCGGTGGTCGTGCAGGCGCTCGATCTGGTCAACGCCGCCGATGGTCTGCTGGCCAACATCCGCTCGATCCTCACTCCGCTGGTCAACGACCTGAACCGTGTCCCGACCGAGGATGAGTGCCGCTTCACCTACAACAACCAGAGCGAAATCGTGCCCCGGCTGCGCATCGGACAGGTGCGCACGGCGTCACTCAGCACGCGGCGCTATGTGCGCGGCTTCTGCTTTGACGGCGGGGTCGGCCAGACCCTGCGGCTCGAAATTCTGCGCACCCGCGGCAACATCGAGCCGCAGGTGACGGTGAGCCCGTTCAGCAACCCCACGGGCTTCCTCGGCACGGCCAAGATCAGCGGCCAGACTGAACCGCCGCAGGCCTCCATCGCATCGATCACCATCACCGAGACGGGACAGTACATCGTCATCGTCAGCGACCTCGAATGGAATTCGCGCACGCTGCCCCCCGATGGTGAGTTCGCCATCCTGCTCAGCGATGTGAGCGGCGCGGGTGGCAGTCTCAGCGGTCTGGGCATCGATGCCAGCGGCAATCTCGTCATCACTACGCCGACCATCGCCGCTTTCACGCCCGGCGTGAATACGGGCGTCTGTCCGAACATCAGCTATACGTGCGCGCAATTGTCGACCTGCGAACAAGCGCGCGCGTGCCTCGCGGCGGGCAGCACCACTATTGACGGTGACTCGGATGGTATCCCGTGCGAAGACTATCTGTGCACGGGCTTCATCCCGACGAACACGCCTGCGGGCGGTGGCACCGGCAACGAATGACCGGAGCGTCCCACAGTGCGGGACGCCTCCAGCATCAATCCACAGGGACGAGGACAACCTCGTCCTTTTCGTTTTCCTCTAGGCTTTTCGTCCGGCACGTGCTCGCAAATAACGTGGCATCTGTCGGGGCGACCAGCCGTACGCCCCAACCAGTCCAGTTCGACTTACAGCCCGAAATCGACGCGTCCAAATCTAGTCGTGATCCCAGATGCTTGACTCATCAGCAATATTCATGACCATATAGAATTAACAGCTACATTAGTCGATGGAGAGTGACCGTGAACCACCACCCCGAAACGCAGGCGCGGCTGGCCGAAACACGCCGACTGTGGGATGCTGCGGCCAGCACATTCGACGAAGCGCCGGATCATGGTCTGCGCAATGCGCAAACCGCCGCCGCATGGACCACTGTACTCCGTCAGGCGCTGCCCGCCGCACCTTCCAGCGTGCTCGATGTGGGCTGCGGCACGGGGTCACTCAGTTTGCTCGCCGCCGAACTCGGCCATCAGGTCACGGGGATCGATATTTCTCCGGCGATGCTGACGGCCGCCCGCGAAAAAACGGCGCGCGCCGAATACATCGTCGACTTCCGCGTGATGGATGCCGCCTATCCCCAGTTCGCGCCGGGCAGTTTCGACGCGGTGCTGTGCCGCCATGTGCTGTGGGCGCTGCCTGACCCGGCGGACATCCTGCAGCGTTGGGCGGCGCTGCTCAAACCGGCGGGGCGGCTCGTCCTCATTGAAGGGTTCTGGCACACGAGCGCCGGTTTGCACGCCAATGATCTGCTCAGCCTACTCCCGCCGTCGCTGACCCATACCTCCGTGCGCCCTTTAAGTGATCAAACGCTGCTGTGGGGCAGCGCGGTGACCGACGAGCGCTACCTGATCACCGCGCAGCGCTGAGATGGCTATTTGTCCAGCGTCAGGCGCATTTCGTTGGTCTGTTTGAAGCCGAGCTGTTCGTAAATCGGTCGCCCGGCATCACTGGCATGCAGCATAATCAACTGGATACCCAAGCTCCGGCAGTGTTCCACGCACAATTCGACCAACTGCCGGGCTAATCCGCGCTTGCGGAACGCCGCCTCGGTGTACACATTCATGATGTAGCCGCGGGTCTCGCTCCCGTCCATCAGATTGGGTATCCAGTCGTAAATCAGCAGCCCCGCGCCCGCGGCGACCTGCTCCGCACCGCTCTCCTCCGTCGATACAGCGAAGAAGCCGACATAGCCGCCAGCGGCCAGCGTGCGCGTCAGCCAGCGTTGGTACGCCGCGTTGATTTGATCAGCCCGGTGGGTGGGTGTGGGCATCCCCATATCGCGGAACATCGACTGGCGGTGGTAAACAACGGTTGCGATATCTGCTTCGGTGACCCGTCGCACGTGAATCGCTGGTGTGGTCATATAGATTCCTCCCTTACGCCCATCATGGTATGGTGAATTGGACTGCATATCAAGCATGCCAACAGGCCACAGCATGTTATAATCGCGCCAGTTAACCAGCAACAGGACGCGGAATGATGACCGACGAGTTGTTACGCCCCTCACCGAAGTACAAGCCCGTTTCGCTCTTCGTCACCTGCATCGTCGACATGATCTATCCCGGCACGGGGGTTTCAGTCGTCGAAATTCTGGAACATCTGGGCATCGAAGTGCGCTTCCCGCTGAATCAGACCTGCTGCGGTCAGCCTGCGTTCAATTCCGGCTTCCGGGATGACGCGAAAACAGTCGCCAAGCAGTTCCTGACTGCGTTTGCCGGATCCGAGGTCATTGTCACCCCGTCCGGTTCCTGCGGGTCGATGGTGCGGCATTACTACCCGGAACTCTTCGCGGATGATCCAGAATGGCGTGACCGGGCGAACTGGGCGGCCTCAATCACGTGGGAGTTGACCGAATATCTGGTGGATGGGCTGGGCATCACCGATCTCGGGGCAAAACTGCCGCCGACCAAGGTCGCGTTTCACCACGCCTGCCACGGCTACCGCTTGATGGGTCTCGGGCCGCAGGCGGAAACGCTCGCCGGCAACATCGACGGCGTGAGCATGACCGAGCTTAAGGGGTGGGATCAGTGCTGCGGCTTCGGCGGGACGTTCGCCGTCAAAATGCCGGAGATCAGCGGCGCGATGCTCAACGACAAAGTCAAGAATATCAACGCAGCCGACGCCGACGTGATTATCACCGGGGATGCGAGCTGCCTCATGCAGATGAACGGCGGCTTGACCCGTCAAGGAAGTACCAAACGTGTCATGCACATCGCCAACCTGCTGGCGCAGGGCTTGAAACCGACGGAGTGATCGCTATCCGCGGTCGGAAATTGAAGGATAGAACGAACCATGCTTTTGCAAGACTTGAACTGGATGGATGTCGAGGCCTACCTCGAACAAGATAATCGCATCATCTTGATCACCGGGGCGACCGAACAGCACGCCTATCTGAGCCTGCTCACCGACATTCTCATTCCGCAGCGCCTCGCCATTGCTGTCGCCGAACGCGAAGACGTGATCATCGCGCCGCCGCTCAATTTTGGTGTGAGCGAGGAATTTGCTGAATTCCCCGGCACGATCAGCCTGAATACCGCTACCTTCGACGCGGTGCTCAGCGATGTGGTCGACAGCCTGATGCTGCACGGCTTCACGCGCTTTTTTATCCTGAATGGGCATGGCGGCAACAAGCTCCCCGCCCGCTTGAACGAGCTCGACATGGAAGGGTTGGCGCGCATCACATGGTATGACTGGTGGCGCAGCGACGCCGTGCGCGGCTTTGAAGCGGAATTCGGGCTGGAAATGGGCCATGCCAACTGGGGTGAAAACTTCCACTTCAACCGCATCACCGACTCGCCGACAGATGCGAAAACCCCGGTGAATCTCGATTTGCTCAACGATTCGGTGTCGATGCGCGAACTGCTAGGCGACGGCTCGTTTGGTGGAGAATATCAGGTCGCGGATGACCTGATGCACATCCTGTTCGACCGTGTGGTCGACGAAGCCGCCGGATTGGTCGCCGCGCTGAAGGATTAACCCCTAGAAATAACGTCAGTTAGGGATAAGCGGATCGTAGATCCGTCCACGTCGGAATTGACACCCTTCACCCCTGGCCCCCTCTCCCACACAAGCGGGGCGAGGGAAAAATCTGTCTCCCCTCCCCGAATTCGGGAGTGGGGTCGGAAGCAGTAGACAGCGCAGGCGCTGTCCCTACGAAACACTCGGCAAGCCGACCAGATTAACCTCACCCCAACCCCTCTCCTAAAGGAGAGGGGCTTTGTTTGTCCGCTACTTGAACTGCGACAGCACGTCGGACGCCAGTTGTTCAATGCCGTCCAGATCGTCGAGATCCATCCACTGAAGCATGAAGCGTTCGCAGCCCGCGTCGAGATACGCGCCGATCTGCTCCACGAGCATGGCCGGCGTCCCCGCCAGCGACCGCCCACCACCGCGCAGTTCGTCGAGCGTCTTGCCATTCTTGAGCTTCTCCAACGCCGCGTCACTACGGGCGAAGGTGACGCGCGTCATCAGGGAGCGCAGCACCTCGCCGCCCGCGCGCGATTGCGCCGCCAGCAGATCGCTTAAGTGCGCGTTGAGATCGCGATAGGTCGCCGCGTCGATGAACACGCCATTCCATTCGTCGGCATATTCGGCGGCGAGGGCGAGCGTCTTATTGCGCCCGTTCCCGCCGATCAGGATGGGCGGGCCACCTTCGCGCACCGGGCGCGGCAGCAGAATCGCGTCATGTAGTTGGAAGTGCTCCCCCGCGTACGACACTGGCTTGTCGCTCATGAACAGGCGCGTCACCACTTCCAGCCCATCTTTGAGCATGGCATAGCGCGTGGCCAGCGGCGGGAATGGAAGGCCGAAATTGCGGTGTTCGCGTTCCATCCAGCCCGTGCCCATGCCGAGCGTCAGCCGCCCATCGCTCAGGTCGTCGACCTGCGCCGCCATGCGCGCCAGCAACGCCGGATGCCGAAACGTGATCGGGGAGACGAGCACGCCGAATTCAAGCGCGGTCGTCTGCGCCGCGGCATAGGTCAGCGAAATCCACGCTTCCAGCGATTCATGATCTTCGGGGGTCGCGTCAGTATAGTGATCGGACCGAAAAACCGATTGATAACCGGCGCGCTCGGCCGTGCGTAAAATGCTGTCCCAGCGTTCCCAGGTCAGCCCATGCTGCCCTTCAATCATCAGTCCGATCATCGTGGTCTCCGTCGTCGTGTCGATACTCATCTGAACTTAACATACTTACAGTAAAGTGCCAACAGTAGTTATGTCAATTGTAATGACGGAGCCCAAGATGACCACTTTAGCCCAAGAACAGTGTGTAATGTGCGGCGCGGACTGCGAACGTGTGACGGACGACGAGATGAAAACCCTGCACCTCGACGTGCCCATGTGGGAAGTCGGCACCGGCGCCTCCGGGCGCAGGCTGCAGCGCACATTCGAGTTTGAGCAGTACGCCGATGCCGTGGCGTTCGTGCAGCAGGTGGCGACGGCCGCCATCGACCAAAACCATCATCCGGAGATTCTGCTGTGCGCGGGGACGGTCTCGGTGGTGTGGTCGACGGACACACTGCACGACCTGCACCGCAACGACTACATCATGGCCGCGCGCACCGATGTCGCCTATCTGGCCTCACTGGACGAGAGCCGCAAGGGTGTCGTGCAGCAGGCCTCAGAGGAATCCTTCCCGGCCAGCGACCCGCCCGGCTGGATCGGCAAGACGGCGGAAGAAGAAACCGCGCCGCCCGCTTAAGGGCGCGGATTTGGCCTCACCGCGGGATGCATCTAGGGGGTAAGTGGTGTACCCTAGATGCAGACACATGGGAGGATGATTGATGACAACCTCAGCCTACACGATCCGCGCGGCCACCGCCGCTGACGCCGAGACGATCAAACAGATGGTGCGGTCCGCGCCGCTCAACCCGAATGCGATCAACTGGCAGCATTTTCATGTGCTGGAAGTGATCGAGCAGGGGCAACCGAAGATCGTCAGCATTGGCATGCTGCAAAAAGAAGGCGAGATTTGGGAGATCGACAGCGTGACCACGCGCCGTGAATATCGCGGCAAAGGCTACGCCGGGGCGATTGTGCGCACGTTAATGGAAAACGCGCCGCGTCCCCTGTATCTGCTCGCCGAAACCGATCTGGTCGATTATTACAAGCGTCTCGGCTTTGAAGGCGTGGAGCGCGAATACGCGCCGACCGAGATGCGCGATCAGGTCGCGTGGCTGGATCAGATGTTTGGCGACAGCGTACGCTATCACATCATGGGGGCGTTCGCGCAGGGGTAAGCGGAGGGGCGAGGCCAAGGGTGTTCAAAACCCTCTTTCCCCGCAAGCGGGGCGAGGGGCAAACCCGCTTCTGCTGTCTACCCTCACTGAATTCAGTTGAGGACAGGACACTCTTAACAATTGAGTACTTGTAGGGACGTGCTTCTGCGCGTCCGTGGGCACCGGACGGCCAGAAGGCCGTCCCTACAGTATATCGTCTGAGGGAAACGGCCTCGAACTGAATTCGGAGAGGGGTCGGATATTGCGGACGCGATAAATCGCGTCCCGTCTATGTGTAGGGACGGCCCAACAGGGTGTCCGCGGCTTCCACCTTACAACGACCGCCCCGCGATGAAGCGATTGAACAGGTCTTTGCGCACGAACAGCAGCACGAGCAAACACGCGAGGAAGCCCGCGAGATGCGCCAGCGTGTTCACGCCGCCGAGGTTATCGCCCTGCTGCATGACCTGAAACGACGGAATCGCGTTTTCGACGGCGAAGTAGATCAGCAGGATGAACGACGGTATCGGGATCGTCCATGACCACAGGTCTTTGCCGCGAATCGCCGCGATGGGCAGACGGATCACCGAGCCGAGAATCCACAGGCAGTTGACGCGCGCGCCGGGGAACAAAATCAGATACGCGCCCATAATGCCGGCAATCGCGCCGGACGCGCCAATGCTCGGAATATCCGAGTTCGCCGGGTTGAGCACCTCCGACCCTATATTGGCGATCATCCCCGCCAGCAGATAAAACAGCACGTAACGCCACGGGCCGCAGGCATCTTCGATGCGCCGCCCAAACGCCCACAAATACACCATGTTGCCCAACAGGTGATTCAAGTCGGAGTGCATGAACATGCTCGTGAATGTCGCGAACGCCCCGATGCTCTCTCCACTGCGCAGGAAGACATCCCGGTAGCCATACGTCCAGATCTGATTGACATAAGCTTGCAGTGCCTGAACAAACGGTTCGAACTGCCCGAACTGCTCGGCTTGCGTCGCCGCGATCAGGTTGGGCGCTTGCAGGCCGAGGAAGATCAGGCTGTTGATCAGAATCAGCACATACGTCATGATGGGCAGCGTCCGGTAGCGGACCGTGCCTGTATCGGATACAGGCAGCGGAAACACTACCGACATCAGCAGCAGCGTCAGAAACAGATCCAGCATGAAGAAGATGAAGGCCCCCATCAGCGCATCGCCTCCTGCAGCAGCTCTTCGATACTCGGGATATAGGTCGGCGGGACGGGCTGCACGAGCAGACGCAGCGCCGTGCTGAACACGAGATAGAACGCGACGAGCAGCAGCGCCGCGCCGAGGATGAAAAACACGCCGCGCACGCCGGAGGGCAGAATCGGTAGATCGGTCGGGTCTTCGAGCGGGCCGCCAGCGAGCGTGTCAATCGGGTTGCCGTAAGCGTCGACGGTCGCTCGTTGCGGTTTAGACGGCGGCACACTGCCGCCGAGCCAGCGCGCGAGCGGCTGCTGCTGCGGTGATGACACCGCCGTGATCACGAAGTAACCGCCGACGAACGCCAGCAGAACCCCGAGCCAGCGAATTCCCATGTTGAAGAGGTTCAAGCCCGCGTCCTGCCAACCAAGCAGCAGATAGAACAGCACAAAGCCGGACGCTTCGCGCACGGCCAACCCCGTACTGCCGCGTTCGCGGTCGGTGATGATCGGCGTGTACTGCATCAGGGCTTTGTCGGCGCGTTTGGCCTCTTTCGTACCGCCTTTGATGCGCGCGGCGCGGTCGAAGTAGCGCATCGCGCGATCTTTTTGCCCCATCTCGTCGAGCAGTTCGCCGAGACGGATCAGAAGTTTCTGGCTTTTCGGGCGCTCCGTGACCGCCGCCTCCAGCACGTCGACCACCTGCTCCGCTTGGCCGTATTTGACCATCTGGTCGGTGATTTTGAGCAGGAGCGCGTCGTCGACTTCCGGCATCGGCAGCAAGCGCTTCGCCATGTCCGCCGCGGCACTGTGATCGTGCATGCGCTGCGCGATATCGACCGCCGTCACGTAGATCGACGGCAGAAGCGTCCCGGCGTCAATCGCGCGCCAGATCAGCTCTTTGGCGTCGTCCATGTAGCCGAGCCGCGCCAGATAGCGCACACTGTTCTGGATAGCGACTTCGTGATCGACGCGAATTTCGAGGATGCGTACCCACTGTTCGATGGCATTCTCGACATCTTCCGACTGGTTGGTTTTGAGGTACTCCTCGGCCTGTGCCAGCAGCGCTTTGACCTCGCGCTCTTCCGCCGGAGTCAGCGGCGTGCGGATGGTCGGCGCGGCACGCAAGCCGCCTTCGTCGATCAGATCCGGTTCAGGTTCGGGCGGGGGGGCGGGACGCGGAACGGGTTTCTCGGCGAGGCGGGGCGGCGGCTTCGGCTTCTCATCCGGATCGAAGCTCAACGCCGCAGACTGCGCCGCCGCATCCTGCGCATGGGTCAGCGCCTTCGTCAGCTTGAGACGCAGTTCGAGCGCCTTCGCATTCTCCGGGTTGATCTTCAACGCCCGGTTGACGCACTCCAGCTTCTTCTGCGGGTCGCTGGTCGTCTGAGCCAGCCACAACCACGCCATTTCATTTTGCGGTTCCAGTTTGAGCGATTGCAAGAGGAGTTGGCGCGCCTGATTGAGGTCTTTGCCCTCGCGCACTGCCATTACGCCTTCTCTAAAGAGGGTTTGCGCGTCCATCGACTTTCCCAAGTCTAGTGTAGATGCACAGGATTTCTATTTTGCTGTCGGTTATGGATATCAGCCCGTTTGCTGTGGTTCACCACCGGACACACTTCACATTTCGCGACCGTCTTGCTTCAAAGTTACATGGCCGGGACGCTCCGAAGGCCGTCCACAGACCACAAACGCGCTAACGCGCGTCCAGACGCTGGCTCGACTGTCAAATATGTCCGATCCTCAGCTGACGTGGGCGAGGGGCGAGGAGGAGTCATAGAGAGAACTATTCGCGCTCACCTTATCCACAACTGATATTATTTTACTAACTCTTGGGGAATCTGCAGTTGGATACGCGTTGGCGAATGTGCTAATTTGTTGACACTTCATCGCTGGCAGGCAGCGTGAACCAGAAGGTGCTGCCCACGCCCGCCGTACTGCGCACGCCCACCTCGCCGCCGAGCCGGCGCACGAGCCGCGCGACGATGCTCAAGCCGAGGCCATGCCCTTCTACCTCACCGGGATTGAAGCGCGCAAACATCTGAAACACGGTCTTGAGGTTCGCCTCTTCGATGCCGACGCCATTGTCTTCAACTTCGTAGCGGCATACCAGCCCATCGACGAAACCATGCACGCGTACATAAGGGTCGGGGTCATCACCCATGTACTTGATGGCGTTGTTGAGCAGATTGGCAAAAATCTCTTCCAGCCACGCCTCGTGACCGAGCGCAGGCGGCAGATCCGGCTGCACGTCAAGATGCACGCCGCGCGCCACAAACAGATGCTCCAGCCGCAGCGCGACGCGGATCAGCACGGCGTTCAGGTCAACGAGCGTCAGCGCGGTGTGCTGCGCCTTCGCCAGCCACAGCAGTTGATCGATCATGCCGTTCATGTGCTGAGCGGAGTCCATGATCTGCTTGACGTAGATCGCGCCATTCGCGCCGAATTCCTCGGCGGACAGCAGCGCGAGCAGGCTGGCATAGCCGTAAACGGCGTTGAGCGGCGCTTTGAGGTCGTGCGCGATGATTTGATTGTAGGCGTCCAGCTCTTCGTTGCGCGCCTGCAGTTCGGCATTGTTACGCCCCAACGCTTCCTGAATGCGGCGCAGTTCGTGGAAGCGTTCGGCGTTCTGCAGCGCGCCCCCAAACTGGAAGGCGAGCAGCCGCGCGATGCGCAGATCTTCGATGGTGAAGGCTTGCAGGTCCGCCGCGCCAAAGTTGATCGTACCGATCACCTCATTGGCGCTGTGGATGGGGACGACCAGATACGAGGGATAAGCGGCCAGCAGACCCTCGTCGCGATTGTTGAGCACGAGGCGCGGACTGCCGCTCCGCAGCGTGTAGCCAATCGCGGGATCGCTCTCGGCGTCCACGGCCTGCCGCGTCAGCTCAACGCCACTCAAGTCCCAGAGCCACCACTGCTCAGTGTGCAGCAGCACCACCGTGCAGTGTTCGTAGGTCAAAAGCGTCGGCGTGTGGTCGCGCAGAAGCTGCAGCATCGCGTCGAGTTCGACCACACTGTTGAGGGCCGCTGCCAGGTCGCTGATGTTGGCCAAACGCGCCGAGAGCGCCTGCATCTGCGACATTTGCTTGTGCGAACGTGCGAGCAGGTCTTCGTAGTCTACTTCACCGCCAAACGCCAAAGTGCTGAATTTCTCCAATGAACAACGTCACTACCATCCTACAAGTGGATTGCGTGATGAACAATTAAGTCAGTTGTATCTCACAGCGTCTTTTAAGGAATACCGGCCAGATTCAGTAAAGGTTCATGTGCCTTTACGTATAAGTCGTGGTATAAAGCGCGCATTCAAACACGTGCAAACTCAACCTGCGTCAGTTAGGCAGAACACAGTCGACTCTCCTCAGACGGCTGTTCGCGGGGTCTCATCCCTGTTCTCTCCCCTCTTGCGTGAGATTGCGGGCGGGGCACTTTTAACAAGCGAGCGATTGTAGAGACGCGCAGAAGCTCATCCCTACACTGGGGAAGTGCGTCTCGAAATGTTAAAACTGTCCTGCCGTGAATGCGTGAGAAAAGGGATAAGGGAACGGATCTAGTAACTGAGTGCTCTGCGCTCACATCGCTATAGCGTGCAAATAATGAGTTAATTCGAGGTTGGACTGTGGCTAGAAACCTGCGCCTGTCCCTCACCGCCTTCGCCGTCCTCGTTGCTATCCTCGGCGGAGTTCTGTTCACGCAATCGTCAGCCGGTCGTCAAATCTTTTCCACGGATGGCTTCGAACCGCACGGGCACTGCTTCCTGTGGATTCCGACACTCGTGCGCCTCTACAGCGTTTCTGACCTGCTGATCGGTGTCTCGTATACCGTCATCTCTATCACGCTGACGTATCTCGTCTACCGCGCGAGCAAGGACATCCCTTTCCAATGGGTGTTTCTGGCGTTCGGCGCGTTCATTTTTACCTGCGGCTTCACCCACTTCATGGATGTGATCACGCTGTGGACGCCGACCTACTGGTTAGCCGCCAGCGTCAAAGCGGTGACGGCGGTGGCGTCCGTCTCGACGGCGATCATCATGCCGCCGCTCGTCCCCCGAGTGTTGGGCTTCGTGCGCGCGGTGCGCATTTCGGAAGAGCGCAAAAAGGCGATCTTTGTGGCCAACACCGCGCTCCAGCACGAGATCAGTCGGCGCGAACAGGTCGAGGAGGAATTGCGCGCCGCCCTCAAACGAGAACGCGAACTGAGCGCCTTCCGCATGAACGTGATCATGCGCCTGAGCCACGAATTCCGCACGCCGCTGGCGACAGCGCGCACGGCCAGCGAACTGCTCACGGGCTACAGCGACCGCCTATCCGAACCGGAACGCGATCTGCGCCTCCGCACAATTCAGACTGAAATCGACCACATGACGGTCATGCTGGAAGATATTCTCACGTTTGGACGTCTGGATGCCGGCAGCGCTCCCTTTCAACCACAGATACTCGATCTCACGGAAGTATGCCGGTCTGTAATCGCAGGTCTGCGCCTCAAGGCAGACGAATCGCAGCGCATCATCTTCAAGCCGGATATGCGCTGCAAAACCGCCTTTGTCGATCCGCGGTTGGTCGGGGAAATTCTGACGAATCTGCTGCATAACGCGCTCAAGTATTCGCCGGAAGGCGGGAACGTGCGCTGCGAAATCGGATGCGCGCACAGCGTCGCCACGCTCAAAGTGAGCGATGAGGGGATCGGCATCCCCGCCGGGGATTTGCCGAAGATCTTCGAGACCTTTTACCGGGCGGCGAACAGCGGCGACATTGGCGGCACGGGTATTGGCCTATCGATTGTACGGCGAGCGGTCGAACTGCATCGTGGGAGCGTCGACGTGCAGAGCACACCCGGTCGCGGGACCACGTTCACGGTACGCCTGCCGATCAATGCGCCCGAGGAACCGACATAACGTCACGCTGGTCAATTAAAAAGAGCGCCGCTTGGCGCTCTTGATGCTTAACACAGCTTGTGTCTGCCGATTACAGCGCCTTGAGGCGCGCGATCAGCTTTTGGATGACGCTCTTGTTAGCGGTTTGCAGCGAGCGCGTCTGCGCGAGCGACCGGAGACGCTGAATCTCTTCCATGATTGTGGAGCGATGCACCGTTTCGCCATTCACGGAGTACCACTGATTCCCCATGTAGCGCACGCTCGGTTCGCACCCATTCAGCACCAAATACGCCTTACGGTAGTTTTCTACAACGTAACGCGGAGGGAGATGAACATCATCAACTGCTGCAGACGACATAGCTTGCGCGTCTCCACTCACTAAGGCACATTTGAACCGATTGTAACATCGAATCCCTGCAGAAAAGATGGACTTTTTACCTATTTGTATGAAATTCATTGCAAGACTCATCTTTCTCTAGGCTTGGGGAGAAATCTTGCGTTCTTTCGAAAACACATTACAATGCTGTCACGCACCAACTTTTAACAGGAGACAACTTTTATGCGTTCTTTAGTACGTGTATTCCTCCTCATGCTCGTCGTCGTTTTGGCGTTTGGCGTTCCCGCCTTTGCGCAAGACGGTCAGGCGACGGTGACCACCTCCGCGGATGGCTGGATCACCTATGCGGCGACCGATTGCAGCTACGGTGGCACCATTCAGTCGATCGCGGCTATTGACGCCCAGACTGTCCAGTTCGTGCTGTGCGAACCGGATGGCGCGTTCCCGCAGAAGGTCGCCTTCTCGTCGGTCGGCATTCAGCCGGATGAATATCTGGCCTCGACCGGTGGTGGTGGTGAAGCGCTGTTCCGCAACCCGGTCGGCACCGGCCCGTATGCCCTCAGCAACTGGGAACTCGGCAACGAAATCGTCCTCACCCGCAACGAAAATTACTGGGGCGAGAAGGCTTTCGAAGGTACGATGATTTTCCGTTGGGCGTCGGAAGCGGCCGCTCGTTTGGTCGAACTGCAGGCGGGCACGGTTGATGGTATCGACAACCCCGGCCCCGGTGACTTCCCGGTCATCGAAGCTGACCCGAACCTCCAACTGTTTGAACGTCCCGGCCTCAATATTTTCTATCTCGGCATGAACAACCTGATCGCGCCGTGGGACAACCAGAATGTGCGTCTGGCCGTGGCCTATGCCATTGACAAGCAGCGCATCGTCGACAACTTCTATCCTCCGGGCTCGACCGTGGCTGACCAGTTCATGCCCCAGGCGATCTTCGGCTACACCGAAGGCTTCGAACCCCTGCCGTATGACCCCGACATGGCGCGCCAGCTCCTCGCGGACTCTGGCCTGACCCTGCCGCTCGAAGTGACCCTGAACTACCGTGACGTCGTGCGTGGCTATCTGCCGCAGCCCGGCATCGTGGCGCAGGACATTCAGGCGCAGCTCGCGGAAGTCGGCATCAACGTGACCATCGAAGTGATGGAATCCGGCACGTTCCTCGACGAATCGGACAAGGGCACGCTCGGCTTCTACCTCCTCGGTTGGGGCGCGGACTACCCGGATGCGACCAACTTCCTTGACGTGCACTTCGGTCAGGGCAGCACGCTCCAGTTCGGCGAACGTGATCAGGAAGTCATCGACCTGCTGAATCAGGCTGGCCGCGAAAGCGACCCCGCCGTCCGCCTCGATCTGTATGGTCAGGTGAACACCCTCCTGCGCGACCGCGCGCCGATGCTGCCGATTGCTCACGGTGGTTCTGGTGTGGCGTACCGCGCGGCCATCGAAGGCGCGCACGTCAGCCCGCTCGGCAATGAATCCTTTGCCAGCATGAGCGACCCGGATGACGATGCCTTCATCTTCATGCAGAACGGCGAACCCGCTGGTCTGTACTGCGCTGACGAAACTGACGGCGAAGCACTGCGCGTCTGCGAACAGATCACCGAACCGCTGCTCGGCTACGAAACTGCTGGTACGGCGGTCGTCCCGGTGCTCGCGGAATCGTATGAATTCAGCGAAGACGGCCTGACCTGGACGTTCCACCTGCGTCCGAACGTAATGTTCCATGACGGTTCGATGCTCGATGCGAACGACGTGGTTACCAGCTACGCAGTTCAGTGGGACGCCGCGAATCCGCTCCACGTTGGGCGTGATGGCAGCTTCACCTACTGGACATACCTGTTCAAGGCGTTCCTGAACGCACCCGCCGAATAACGGGTAATAGAGTCACACGAATCTTGATTTGAAGTAGGGGCATGGCGCACCATGCCCCTACGCATATATGGAAGTAGACCATGGGCGCATTTATCCTCCGCCGTTTGATCAGTTCTATCCCGGTATTGGCTGGCATCCTCGCGGTGACCTTCTTCCTTGCACGCGCCATTCCCGGCGACCCCTGTACGGCGATTTACGGTGAACGCGCTACCCCGGAAATCTGCGCCGCCTTTGCGGCGCGTAACGGCCTCGACCGCTCGGTTCCGGAGCAGTTTGCGGTCTATATTGGGAATGTTCTCTCCGGTAACCTCGGCGATTCAATTCGCTACAGCGTGTCCGTCACCTCGCTGATGGCGGAACGTCTCCCGGTGACGATTGAACTCGCCATGGCCGCGCTCGTGTTTGCGGTGCTGCTCGGCATCCCGTTAGGCATCATTTCAGCCTACTATCGCAATTCCGCGATTGATGTGGGCACGATGATCGGCGCGAATGTCGGCGTCTCCATGCCCGTGTTCTGGCTCGGCCTGATGCTGGCGTATATCTTCGGCGTGATCCTCAAAGATACACCCTTCGCGCTGCCGCCGTCCGGTCGCTTGTCGCCCGGTTTTCAGGCGATCCCCTTCTACGAAGCGTGGGGACTGGTGGCGCAGGGGCAAGATGCGAGTCAATTTCTGATTTTCTTCTCGCGTCTGAATATCCTCAACTCGATTCTGACACTCAACGGCGCGTTGTTTGCCGATGCTCTGCAGCACTTGATTCTGCCCGCCGTCGCGGTCGGCACCATCCCGATGGCGATCATCGCCCGTATGACGCGCTCCAGCGTGCTCGAAACGCTCAACCAGGATTATGTGCGCACCGCCCGCTCCAAGGGCCTGCGTGAACTGCATGTCGTCATCGGTCACGCCGTGCGCAACGCGCTGCTGCCGGTGGTGACCATCATCGGCTTGAACTTCGGTCTGCTGATCAGCGGCGCGGTGCTGACCGAGACGATCTTCAGTCTGGCGGGCGTCGGACGCACGCTGGTCGATGGCATCACCGCCCGCGACTACACGCTCGTGCAAGGCTTCACCGTGGTGATCGCCGTCGCCTTTGTGGTGATCAACCTGTTCACCGATATCATCTACAGCTATCTCGATCCGCGCATCCGGTTAGGTTAAGCAATGGCTCAGGCGAACCCCAGCGTCACTCAACTCAAAAAAGACTCGCAGGTCAAAAAAGCGCCTCGTTCCAGCCTGCTGCGGGATACGCTCAAGTACCTGTTCCGCAATCGCAGCGCCGTACTCGGCATGATCCTGATTGCGCTCCTCATCCTGATCGCCATTTTTGCGCCGAATATCGCCACCCATGACCCGCTGCAATCGATGATCGGTCAGCCGGGGCATACGGGTCAGCTCCCGGCGCGCGCGCCCTGCATCCATTTGCTCGGCTGTCCGGAGACTGAACCGCAGCATTACATGGGGCTGGATCTCAACGCCCGAGATCAGTTCAGCCGTCTGCTGTACGGGTCGCGCGTGTCGCTCGTCGTCGGTTTCACCAGCGTGACCGTCGCCATCATCGCCGGATCACTGCTCGGCATGGTCGCGGGCTTCTACGGCGGTTGGATCGATAACGTGATCATGCGCATCATGGATGTGCTGCTGGCCTTCCCGTCGCTGCTGCTGGCCATTGCGATTGTGACGGTTCTTGGTCCCGGTTTGCAAAATGCCCTACTGGCCATCGCGCTCGTGTCGATTCCGCAGTATGCGCGTCTGGCGCGAGCCAGCGTGCTCGCCACCCGCGAATATGAATACATCACAGCCGTGCGCGCACTCGGCGCGACCAACGAACGCATTCTGTTCCGGCACATTCTGCCGAATTCGCTCACCCCGCTGATCGTGCAGGGCACGCTTGGCATCGGTGGCGCCGTGTTGGAAGCCGCCGCACTGTCATTCATCGGCTTGGGCGCGCAGCCCCCGCAGCCGGAATGGGGCGCGATGCTCAGCGAGGCGCGCAACCGCGTGTTCACGTCGCCGCATCTGGTGTTCTACCCTGGCTTGGCGATCATGTTCACGGTGCTGGGCTTCAACCTGCTCGGCGACGGCATGCGCGACGCGCTCGACCCCCGGCTGAACCGAAACTAACTGTCTTTCTGTGATCTGGATTTAGAGAGGGCGTCTTCGCCCTCTTTTTATTTTGCTGCGTGACCTATTCTCACACTTCGATGACCTGAAAACTCTGTTCGCCTATAGATGCCAAGATCGGTATAAATGGAGAACATAAGGGGTTGGGAAACATGGCTGAAAAGACGAAGAAATACGCTGAGCAGTTAATGGAGACCTTCGATTTTGACGAAGTCGATTTGGAGGCCAATGCCATGGGCCTACTGAGTAATCGGCAGAGGTTGAGAATTAGAGAAGATATTTACGCGTGGAAAGTGATTTTGCTGGCAACAATTCCGTTTATGTTGTTTGTGACTCTACTTATCTTTATTTCGTATCCCAACAACCCACTTTATGCGCTTGTCGGAGGTGTGGTGTCTGGGGCAACACTTTTGTGGCTCTACGTCGAGAACATTGCCAGACCGCTAAGCACGATCCATCACGGCTCCGTCGAAACAGTTGAGGGACGAATCAATCAGCAAATAAAAGGGCAGAGAACGAATTTGCCCGGCTACTGGATAGAGATCGATTCTTTGCGGTTCAAAATGAATCAAAAGAGATTTCTGCTGCTGAAAAACCACGATCCATATCGTTTCTACTACACACGTAAGCGGGTCTGGTCTGTAATTTCCCTCCGTGAGGATAATCCCTTTCTAGATAGCGCTTCACAAACCGATGCAGCATTAAATATAGCTGGCAGACCTGAACAGATTAGGGTGAAAGGTGCACTTAAGTCAAATGAATAAATTGAGTGACGTAAATTAAGTAACCTCTCCACATCAAATGCAGTTGTCGGGACAAGGCGCAAACCTTGTCCTGTTTGTTTACTGCATCCCATGCTCTCCGAGCAGCTTACCCATATGACCACCCACTTACGGCACAAGTCCGAATTTGACCCCACGCTTTATACGCAGCCGGATTCCGGTCATTGGTGCGGCGATCACGCGGCGTGATTATGGTGTAATGAAGCCCGTAAAGCGCATCAAGTGGAGAGCAGCACATGAACAGCAGTTTCCTGCAGCGGTATGCAGATCTTTTGGGGATTTGTCTGGATACGGTGGATCGCACCATCGTGCACTGGTTGGGGCGGCACGGTATCACCTTTCTGCGCATCTCGGTCGGCGTGATCTTCGTATGGTTTGGCGCGTTGAAGCTCATCCCCGGCGCCAGCCCGGCGGAACCGCTCATTCGCGCGCTCATGCCCGACTTCATGGACGGTTTCATCGTTCCGCTCATCGGCGCGATGGAAGTCGCCATCGGATTCGGTTACATTACCGGGCGTTTCCTGCGCAGCATCATCATCCTGAACCTGTTCCAGATGGCAGGCGCAATGTCGCCGCTGCTGTTTGTGCCCGGCCGCATGTGGGAAGCCTTCCCGTTCGTGTGGACGCTGGAAGGTCAGTACGTCGTCAAGGACTTCATCCTGATCAGCGCGGCGCTGGTCATCGGCGCGACGGTGCGCGGTGGGCGCATTGTCACCAAGACGCAGATGATGCGCCGGGTGACGACCTCCGAGCAAAGCCGGGCGGCAGTCAACGCGCAGTAAAACCTACGGATAACACAAGCGCCAGTCAGTTTGACTGGCGCTTTTTGATTCACAGGAGGTCGAAACGACCGGCGCTATTCGGAGAGCAATACGAACTCGTCGAACACCGCAACCGGCATTTTGCGACAATTTGGAGTCATGACCATCAGCAAGCCCTCGCTTCATCTGCCTCGACTATGGGGCAAGCGGGCTTATAACGCCGAGTGACGGAGCGCGGGGTGTTCGACCCCGCAATTGATGTGGGCTCCTCGAACGCAATTTGTCGCCGGGAATAAGCGATCAGACATAGAATAAGCGAGTCCGTGTTTCAAGGGAGATCAATTGCTTATGGACACTACGCAGCCAGCGAACACGCGGCGCGTCGAGTTCTGGGTACTACTGGCGGCGATTCTAGCCTCCGCCATGGCCTTTATCGACAGTTCAGCCCTCGATATTGCTGCGCCCGCGCTGCAGGCCGATCTCGGAATCGATGCGACGCAGCTCCTCTGGATCATCAATATCTACATGCTCACGTTGTCAGCGCTGATGCTGGTTGGCGGGTCACTGGGCGATATTCTCGGACGCAAACGGATCTTCATGATCGGGATCGGCATATCGCTGGGCGCGTCGATTATGTGTGGATTGGCGCAAAGTCCTGATTTCTTGATCGCTTCGCGGGCGCTTCAGGGGATCGGCGGTGCTCTCATGACGCCAGGGTCGCTGGCCATCATCAGCTCGACGGTGGCGGAGGAGCGGCGCGGGCGGGCGATCGGCACCTGGGCGATGTTTGCCACCCTAACGACCCTGCTCGGTCCGGTATTTGGCGGATGGCTGGCGGGACTTGGTTTGTGGCGCATGATTTTCCTGATCAACGTGCCGCTGGCGTCGTTCGCTCTGTGGGCGCTGGCGCGTTTTGTGCCCGAAAGCTACGGTGACCGGACGCGGCGCATCGACTATCCAGGCGCAACGCTGGTGACAGTGGGGCTCGCCGCGCTGACATTCGGCTTCTTGCAGGCGTCTGCTATCGGCTGGAGCGACCCGCTCGTCCTGGGAGCAATCGCGCTCGGCGTGATGGCGCTCGCGCTGTTCCTGTGGGTCGAACGGCGCAGCGACCACCCGATGATCCCGTTCAGCCTCTTCACCCGTTCGCGGACGTTTTCCGGGACGAATCTGCTGACGTTTTTCCTGTACGCCGCGCTGCGCTTTGCTCCGTTTTTCTTCGTGCTCAACCTGCAGCAAGCGCAAGGCTATCCCGCGGAAATCGCCGGGCTCGCGTTTTTGCCGTTCAGCATCTTGCTGACGATCCTGTCGCGCATTGCGGGAGGGTGGAGCGACCGGGTCGGCGCGCGGCTGCCGCTGGTGCTCGGTACGGCGATCACCGGAGTGGGTTTCTTCTTGCTGGCGCTTCCGGGCGTCACCAGCGGGACTGGCGACTATTGGGGGACGTATTTCCCGGCCGTGATCGCGCTCGGCGTCGGCATGGGGATCGTCGTAACGCCGTTGACGACGGCTGTCATCTCGGCGGCACCGCCGGAGAATTCTGGCACCGCATCCGGAATCAACAACGCGGTCGCGCGGACTGCTGGCGCGCTCGGTCTTGCGCTGGTCGGGTCGCTGGCGATTCTGCTGTTCGGTGGCCTGCTGGCGATAAAGTTGACGGCGACAAGTGTTCCAGCGGAAGCCGTGCAGACCATGCTGGTGAACGCCGGGGACTTTGGAGCGTTGACTGTTCCTGAAGGGTTAAGCGGGGAAGCGGCGACCATCGCCGAAGCGGCGATCCGCTGGTCATTTGTGGAGACGTTTCGCGTAGTTGCCATCACGGCGGCGGTGTTGGCGTGGATAAGCACCGCGATTGCCGCCATCTTCGTCGAGAGAAAGCAGAGGTAACCGCCGCATTTTCGGAGAACACAGAAGAAAACTGAGAAGATAGCGGATCTTCTCGGTTTTTCGCTGTGTTCTCCGAGATGGGGAGTGTGGGGCTATTCTTCGACGAGCGCTTCTTCGCCTTCGAAGGCAATGCCTTCCGGAGGACGAACGGTGAACATGTAGCCGACACCGCGTTCGGTGCGGATGTAATGCGGGTGGTGCGAATCGGCTTCCAGCTTGCGGCGCAGGCGGTGCATGTGCACGCGCAGTGTGTCTTCGTAGACTTCTTCCGACGGCCACACGCGGGCGATCAACATACGGTTTTCGACGACGCGGCCCGCGTTGCGCAGCAGCACATGCAGCAGAATCGATTCGGTCGGCGTGAGGCCATACGGCTTGCCGTTCACGACAATGCGGTTGTGCGCGAAGTCAATATTCAGGCCATCGTCGATGCGAATGATCGGTTCGCTGGCATAATCGAGGCTGGGCATACGGGCCAAAACGACCTGCGTCCGGGCTTCGAGTTCGCGGAGTTCAAACGGCTTGACAATGAAATCTTCCGCGTATTTCTTCAGACCCTGCACGACCGTTTCCGTATCGTTGTACGCGGTCACGAAGATGATCGGCACGTCCGCCATCGACTTCAGGCGATTGCTGAGTTCAAACCCATGCATGGAAGGAAGTTGGAGGTCAATCAGCGCAATGTGTGGCAGACCACGCATCTGAACATGATCGAGAGCTTCCGGCGCGTCAAGGAATGACGTGACTTCGAAACCACGTGAGGTCATATAGTCGGTGACGAGCTTGTTGATCGCTGGATCATCTTCAACAAGCAGGATTTTGGTTTTACCCATGTGTGAGCCTCTCTCAATCTAACGAAAGGAAATGTTCCTGTTGTAATGAATATACAACGAATGTAACAATAAATCCAGTAGTGTTCATGCTCTGATAATTGAGGTTTAATCCCAGATTGCAGTGCTCTACATACGTGCCGTTTGCCCCGGTAAAACCAAACTCAGTACAATAACAGCACACTTCAAACTGAGGCCGACCGATCAAACAATTTTGGAGGACGGGGCACAGTGAAAGACAAGAGCGAGCAACTGATTCTAGTGCTTGAAGCGGACGAATACATGCGGGAGAGCATGGTCGAGATCTTTGAACTGGAAGGCTATCGTGTCGCAGCGGCGGCGGATGGCGTAACGGGACTCGCGGAGGCGCGTAAACTGCGCCCCGATCTCATCGTCTGTAATGTAGCCCTTTCCGGTCTGAACGGTTACGAGGTTTTCGACGCGCTGCAGGCTGACGCAGAAACCGTCTCGCTACCGTTTGTGTTCCTTGTACTGCGCAGATCAGACTCACCAGCGTTTCGCTCGGGCATCGGTGACTATCTCACCGCACCCCTCGACCCACAGGATCTGCTTGATACCGCTGCTGCGCGCTTACAGCGCAGCCAAAACTGATCGGTCCGCCGCGTATGAATGCTCTGCACTAACCGCCAAGAGCTATTAAAGGTTTTTCCATTGAGTTCAGCTATTCAGATTATTCGGCGGCGTAACAAGCGACAGGAACGCAAAGCGCGGCGTGACCAGCAGCGGCGCGTGTGGACGGTGCTCGCCTCAATCGCCGCTATCATCCTGCTCGGCATTCCCGGCGTGATCGCCATCGGCGGCGCGCTGGTGTTGTACTCCAACGCGATTCAGGGCATGGCGGAGTTCGGCGCAAATCCATTTGCGGCGTCCGGGACGACCGAATTTTACGAACGCACCGGCGAGACAGTGATCTACACGCCAACCAGCGTGGAACGCGAATGGGTGCCGCTCACCACGCTCCCACCCTACGTGATCGCCGCGACGCTCGTCAGCGAAGACACCGATTTCCTCGTCGCGCCGCGCCCCGGCCTCGAAACAACATTCGTCAAGCTGTGGCAGAACACGCTGATCGATACGCTGCCCGCCGACTCGACGATCACCGGGCGACTGGTGCGCAACGTGCTGCTCTCGCATGCCGGATCGATTGTGGAACAGCGCACCCGTGAGATCGCGCTCGTCGCGGAGGTCAACCGCCGCTATACGCCTGAGCAAATCCTCGAATGGCATCTGAATACCAACGATTACGCCAATGAAGCGTATGGTATCGAAGCCGCCGCGCAGACCTATTTCGGCAAGCGCGCCGTCGACCTCTCGCTGGATGAAGCGGCGCTGCTGGCGGCCATCCCCACGGCGACCGAATACAATCCGTTTGACGACGAGACCGCCGCGCGCGGTCGGCAAGCCGATCTGCTGCGGCGCATGGTCGAGATCGGCGCGATCAGTCAGGAGTCGTATGAGAGCGTCCAGGGCGTAACTACCCGTCTCGACCGGGGCAACACGCTGCCGCCGCTTGCGCCCGACTTCATTGTGTATGCGCGTCGCCAAGCCGAGATGATTCTCAATGCGCAGGGCATCGACGGTCGCCAGTTGATCGCGCGCGGCGATCTGCGCGTGGTGACAACGCTCGACCTCGACCTGTACAACCAGTCGGCCTGCGTGCTCGATGTGCAGATTGCGCGGCTAAACAATGCCGAAGCGCCCGCCGGGGACTGCGCCGCCGCGGTGCTGCTGCCGCGTCTCGAAACGACGGCAGACGTGCCGCCCGACGAAGGCGCGCTGCTCGTCATCGACGCGCAGACGGGCGAAGTCCGGAGCATGGTCGGCGCGGTCAACCTCGCGGAGCATGAGCCGGGGGTGACGCTCCAGCCATTCGTATATTTGCAGGGCTTTTTGGGCGGCTACACCCCCGCGACGATGGTCTACGACGTGCCGAACAGCTATCCCGGCGCAGAACAGGGCTTGATCTACACTTTCAGCAACCCCGACGATCAGTTTCGCGGCGTGCTGAATCTGCGTGAGGCGATGGGGACGTGGCTCCTGCCCCCCGCTGCCAGCATCGCGCATCAACGCGGCATGACCAACATTCTGCGGTTGGCGCATCAGCTCGGCTTGAACACCCTCGACGAAAATCGCAGCGACATTCTGCTGTTGGAACGCGGCGGCGCGGTGTCCGTGCTGGATATAGCCTACAGCTATTCGGTGTTCGCCTCGCTCGGCGGCCTGCGCGGCGTCCCGGTCGAACCGGTGGCACGCGACTTCCGCGCCCGTGACCCGGTCGCCGTGCTGCGCATCGAAGATGCAAGTGGCGCAGTCGTGTGGGAATACGACCGCGATGAAGCGACGCGCTGCGGCACGCT
Organism: Anaerolineae bacterium; assembly: GCA_041916315.1. Classification (GTDB taxonomy): domain Bacteria; phylum Chloroflexota; class Anaerolineae; order Aggregatilineales; family Phototrophicaceae; genus Flexifilum. The sequence continues at coordinate 159,728 of JAYRZU010000089.1, read as the reverse complement.
CGACGTGTGCACGCCGCGGCTCGAAAATAAGCTCGCCTACCTCGTCAACGATGTGCTGGCCGACGAAGAAACGCGCTGGGCAACGCTCGGCGAAGACAACCCGCTGGCGCTCTCGCGACCGAGCGCCGTCGTCAACGGCGTGACGAGCGACGGCCTCGACAACTGGACGGTCGGCTACACGCCGCAGTTGGTGACCGCGGTGCATTTGGGGCGCAGCGACAACGCGGCCATGACGCTCGATCCGTATGGGATGGACGGTGCGGCGGCGGTCTGGCGCGCGGTGATGGAAATGGCGCACAGCGGGGTCCCGCCGACAGCGTGGGAACGCCCAGACAGCATCATCGAACTGCAAGTGTGCGAAAAATCCGGTTTGCTGCCCAACGGCGTGTGCCCGGTGCGGCGCGAATTGTTCATTGATGGCACGCAGCCGCGCACCGTCGATACCTACTGGCAGACGGTCGAAGTCAATAACCAGACCGGGCAGTTGGCGACAGTCAACACGCCCGTTGAGTCACGCAGCGAAGTGCTGTACTTTGTGCCGCCCGCCGAAGCGCGCGAATGGTGGGAAGCGAACAACCAGCCGCTGCCGCCGACCGAATACGACAATGTGAGCGTGCCGCAGGTCTTTGAACTGGTGCACCTCACGCGCCCGCAGTTCTTCGACTATGTGGGCGGTGCAGTGGACATCTACGCGGAGATGAACACCCGCGACATGGCCTACTATCAGGTGCAGTACGGACAAGGTTTGAGTCCGAATGCGTGGATCGACATCGGCGGGCAGCAAACCACCTTCGACTCCACGGTGCCGATTGCCCAGTGGGATACCAGCGGCCTCGATGGGCTGTACAGCCTGCGCCTGGTCATGGTGTTGAACGACAACAGCCGCAGCAGCGACTCGCTGCAAGTCACCGTCGACAACGTCGCGCCTACGGTCAATTTGCAGTCGGTTGACGTCGGCAAGGTCTACCGCTTCCCCGGCGATGCGGTCGTGGCGCTGCAAGCCGACGCGCGCGACAACCTCGTGATCAGCCGTGTGGAATTCTACCAGAACGGCGTGTTCCTCGGCGCGGACGAAACCGCCCCGTACGGCTTTGAGTGGGGCATCGACGCGCCCGGCATACAGACCTTCACCGCTTTCGCCTTCGATGCGGTCGGCAACCAATCGAGCAGCCAGCTCACCGTGGAGATTCTGCGGGCTGGGTCATAGCGGCTGCTAAATAAGGCGCAATCCCCGTCACCAGCAAGGCCAGCGCCGCCTCCGGCGTGGCCTTGTCCTTGGTTCGATTCTGCTGAATGGCCGTACCGAAGATCACCCACGCGACTGCGTGCGCCGCTTCATCGGGCACAGGTATCGTGGTCGGCGTGCGCGCGATCCATTCCGCCAGCCGATCGTGCACATCCTGCTGCACCTGCATGCCGACCAGCATCTGTTCACTATTCTGACTGTTCATCCCGCAGTGACCGAAAAAACGGCCCATAAACGCTGAAACGGTCGTACCCAGCAAACAGATATTTTCAAAGGTGAACAATGGCCGTTCGGGTAAGACGCCGCTTAACTGCTGTTCCAAAGCATCGCTGACACTGGCGCGGAGCAGATCGTATTTATCCTCAAAGTGCGCGTAGAAGGTCGCGCGATTGATCTCCGCTCGATCCGCAATATCCTGCACGCTGATCTCTTGAAAGCCCCGTTCGGTCATCAACGCCTGAAACGCCTGCTGGAGCAGCTTGCGCGTCCGTTTGACTCGGGGGTCGACTTTGGTGGGCAGTGGGTTAAGCGACATTTTTGCTCCTTTGTTGCCTAAGCAACACAACCGCGTTGTTGTCGATTGAATTTCAATCACAGCTTCTTTATCTTAATATACAACACTTGTCGCCTAAACAACACATGACTGCAAAGGGATAGATCGCATGGACACCGCACTCTGGATTCTCCAAGTACTACTCGCCATCGCCTTCGTCGGCGCGGGTCTGATGAAGCTGACCCAACCGAAGGCAAAAGTAGCCGAACGGATGGCGTGGGCCAATGATTTCTCCGAAACTCAGCTCAAGCTCATCGGTCTCGTGGAACTTCTCGGCGCAGTCGGGTTGATCCTGCCCGCGATCACACGTATTCTACCGATCCTCACGCCACTGGCCGCCGTCGGTCTCGTGCTGACCATGATCGGCGCGGCGCTGACGCATATCCGGCGCGGTGAGATGCCGATGGTTATCCCCAATCTCGTACTGCTGGCGCTCGCCGCCATCGTCGCTTACGGTCGCTTTGTCGCCTTCCCGCTGTAAGCCCCTGCAGGTTAAGCTTGCCCTTAGTCGCGAGGCTGAGGGCATGGCTCTATAACCACAAAGTACCTTTATCCCTATTGATACAATTTCCTTACCCATCATCGGCGCTTCGACATTCCTGTGTTATACTAGCACATGTGTTCTGTACACAGGAGAGCTGGATATGACGAACCGCTTGATTGAAGGCAACTGGAACTGGGTTGAGCCGACACACGGTCTGCGTGACGAAGTCCTCAACCTGCTCAGTGACAGCGATCTCGCCTATTCCCCCGGCGGCACAAACCCGACTTTTGGCGCCGTAATCCGCGAATTCGGCGAAGTCGAGCATGCCTACGCCGAGTCGTTTAAACACTTCACGCAAAACTTCGGCTATCGCCACCCCGATCCCTCAATTGCCACCAGCGTGGAGCGTTTGAAGGCATGGTTCAAAACGCTGGATGCCGACATGAAAGCGGCGATTGACGTGCTGTCAGATGCCGAAATCGACAGCAAAACGATTGCGCGGGCCGGCGGTTGGGATGCCCCGATCGCCATGCAGTTGGATATCTATCTGCAAGCGTGCCTCATCTTCTTAGGTAAGGCGGCAGTCTACGCGCGCGCCCTCAACAAGCCGCTCTCCAAAGACTATTCCGATTGGATCGGCTAAAGCATGACTCAGCCCACTGCCCCCAAAACCATGCGTGAGAACTTCATCGCCGCGATGCTCTATCTGCTCGACGAAACCTTTGACAGCGTTCACGGCATCTACCTCGACAAAAACACGTCCCTGTTCGAAACACTGGCGACCGTCAGCGCGGAAGAAGCCTCGATTCCGGTTGGGGCAAAGTGTGCGACGCTGGCCGCGCAGGTGAATCACATGGCGTTCTATCTGGAACGCATCTATCGCTGGGTCGCCGAAAATGATCACAGTGACGTTGATTGGGGCGAGATCTGGCGCACGGTGCGCGAAGTTTCGCCGGAAGAGTGGGAAGCGAGCAAGCAACGACTGCGCACGGCTTACGACCAGATCAAGCAGCTTATTCAGGCAACGCCGGATTTCAACAATATGAACGTGATCGGCGGGACGCTGGGTGTGCTCGCGCATTGCGCTTATCATCTGGGCGAAATTCGTCAGGCGTTGTGTACAATCAAGAATACGTAACCTCACCCATTCATCCCTTCTCCTAGAAGCTGAGGCGAAGACATTTCTAGCCATTGACTCGTTGTAGGGACGCGCTTCTGCGCGTCCGTGATCAGCGGACGGCCAGAAGGCCGACCCTACAGGGTGTCGATGACAGTACGTAAGTACTGACCAGCCACAAGCCTCTAGGAGAGGGGACTTCAACCCGGAGTTCCAGGATGCCCGACACCACGATTCGCGCTCTGCTCACCGAGGCGCGTCCACGTATTGCCAGCCTCGACGCGCATGTGCTGCTCGCAGAGGTGCTCGGTGTAGAGCGCAGCTACCTGCTGGCGCATCCCGAAGCCGTCGCGCCCCCCGATCAAGCCGAACAGTTTCGCGCATGGCTGGAGCGGGCGGCGGCGGGCGAACCCATCGCCTACATCCTTGGGCGGCGAGCTTTCTATGACCGCGACTTCATCGTCACGCCCGCCGTGTTGATCCCGCGCCCGGAAACCGAACTGCTGCTCGAACAGGCGCTGGCGTGGGCCAAACCGCGTTCCAGCGTGCGCGCGGTCGATGTGGGCACGGGGAGCGGTGCGCTCGCCGTGACGTTCGCGGCGCTCGTCCCCCAGGCCGACGTCTCCGCGGTCGATGTGAGTGCCGACGCATTAGCAGTCGCGCGGCACAACGCGGAACGGCATGCGGCGCGGGTCACGTTTACTCAGGGCGATCTGCTCACGCCACTGCTCGACCGCCAGTTCGATCTCATCATGGCCAATCTGCCCTATATCGCCGCTGACGAAGTCCCGACGCTGGCCGTCAGCCGTTACGAGCCGACGCTCGCGTTGGATGGCGGCGGTGATGGCCTTGACCTCGTCCGTCGTCTGATCGCCCAGATTCCGCGGGTCACTCAACCGGGCGCGCTAATTCTGCTGGAGATCGGCGCGGGGCAAGGCGCGGCGACGCTGGAAATCGCGCAGACGCTCAACCCAGCATTGGCTGAAGTCCTCCCCGATTACGCCGGTCACGATCGCATCGTCAAAATCATGCGTTAGGCCTGCGTCTGACAATCCCCATAAGTTGGCGCTCAATCGGCTATTCTTTCCTTAACCTCTAATGTAACACTCCCGGCTCATCGTTTATACTCTCCTTAATTACAAATGACATGAATAAGGAGTTGAGTATGGGTCGCCTCAGTGGGCGCACGATTGCCATTGGCATCCTCATCATTTTGGTGTTGGTGGTGGTCGGCTCGCAGTTACTTGGGGGTCAGGGGAATAACAATGATGGGGTCGCGACGACGATGCCGTTCAGTGCCCCGACTGCCGAAGGCTTCTCCGATAATCCGCCGATTGCCGGTGAGGGCAATACCACAGGCGGAGTCGCGTTAGGGCGCGTGGTTGTCTCGTCCAACATTGACGCGGATGGCTGCCCGGTGGATACCACCGATCAGTTTGCGGCCACCGACGAAGTGTACGTGGTGGTCGAAGACAGCGACATCCCCGCGGGAACCACCGTGTTCGCGCGTCTGTTCCGTGAGGGACAGCCGCTAGAGGACGCGGATGTCATTACAGCGGACCGCGATTACGACAACACCTGCATCTACTTCGTGTTCGATGCGACCGATCAGGCGGGCAGTCTGGAAGCGGGTGTGTACGAAGCGCAGATCATCGTCAATGGCAACCCGGGCGAACGCGTGAGTTTCCAGGTTCAGTAAAGGGAGCTAGGCATGTCTACCAATCTTGATCTCGGAACGCTGTGTATTCTGGGCATAATTGTGCTGGTCGGTTTGATGATCCTACCGCGGCTGTTCAGTGGTTTTGGCGGCAGCGGATTCGGGGGAGGAAACTATGGTGGTGGCAATCAGGGCGGCGGCTTTTTCGGTCGGCGCGGTGGTGGCTACTACGACCAACCTGGCCGTGAATCCTCGCAGTATGATGATCCCGATGTAGAGTCGCGTGGCGGTTTCGGCGGTTCCCGCAGCGGCGGGTCGAGCGGCGGCGGCAAACGCAGCTTCTTCGGCGGTGGCGGATCCAGCAGCGGCGGCGGGAAGCGCAGTTTCTTCGGCGGTGGGTCGAGCGGCGGCAGCAAGGGCGGCGGCGCGCGCCGCTACAACAACCCGAACACGCGCAGCCGTGGCGGTTTCGGCGGCAGCAAGTAACCACCTAGCAAAACCATGTGTAGGGACGAGGCAATGCCTCGTCCTTTTTAATTCGGCGGGGACCGACACCAGCGGAAACAAAACGGACGCCGCTAAGGGAGTCCGTTTGCATTTGATTTGGTGAACAGCGATCTACACCTTGAAGCTCGTAATCGCGTCGATGACGCGTTCCTGCTCTTCTGAGGTCATGTTGTAGTACAGCGGCAAACGCAGCAAGCGGTCGCTGATGTCTTCGGTCACCGGGCAGTCGCCGGGCTGACCGCCGTATTTCTTCCCCATATCCGACAGATGGAGCGGCAGATAGTGGAACACGCTCAGAATATCCTGCCCCTTCAGGTGATCGATGAAGCGCGTGCGTGCGTCGAGCGACGGCAGCAGCAGGTAGAACATGTGATAGGTGTGGTCGCAGTCCTCCGGGATGATCGGCAACCGCACGTCATTCTGCGCCGCCCACCCCGGCAGTTGATCGGCGTACTGCTGCCAGATCGCGCCGCGTTTAGCCTGTACAGCGTCGCGCTGTTCCAACTGCGCGTACAGATACGCCGCCAGCAGATCAGAGGGCAGGAAGCTCGACCCCACATCGACCCACGTGTATTTATCGACCTGACCACGGAAGAAGCGGCTGCGATTTGTGCCCTTCTCGCGGATGATTTCGGCGCGCTCGACGTAGCGCGGATCATTGATGAGCAGCGCGCCACCTTCGCCGCAGGTGAAGTTCTTGGTCTCGTGGAAGCTCTGCGTCGCCATCACGCCAAACGTACCCAGATAGCGATCTTTGTAGCAGCCATACAGCCCGTGCGCGTTGTCTTCGACGACCGGGATGTTATGCCGGTTGGCGATCTCCATAATCGCATCCATCTCGCAGCCGACGCCCGCGTAATGTACGGGCACAATCGCCTTGGTGCGCGGCGTGATCAACGCTTCGAGCTTGGTTTCGTCCATGTTGAGCGTATCCGGACGCACGTCGCTGAAGACGGGCGTCGCGCCGCGCAGCACAAAGGCATTGACCGTCGAGACGAAGGTGAAATCGGGCACGATGACTTCATCACCGGGTTGAATGCCGAGGATCAACGCCGACATTTCCAGCGCGTGTGTGCACGAGGTCGTCAGCAGCGCCTTTTTGACGCCGAGCTGTTCCTCAAACAAGGCATGGCAGCGGCGCGTATAGTAGCCGTCACCAGAGATATGCCCGCGCTGCAACGCATCCGCCATGTACTGCATCTCAGTGCCGACAATGGCGGGTTTATTGAAGGGGATCTTAGTGCTCATCAACCGTCCGTAAGGATTTTATCGACGGCGGCGGCCAGTTCGCGCAGGTTGCTCACCTTGTACACGCCGCTAGACAATGGCGCGTATTGTACCATATCGCTGTCGCCGCTTCCCCACTGCGACGGCGGTTCGGGGTTGAACCACAGCAGCCGCCGCGAACGGCGATGCAGGTCGGACATGATGTCGAGGCGCGGGTCGTTGTAGTTGTTGCGCCCATCGCCCAAGATGATCACAGTTGTGCGTCCGGTCACGCGCCCCATGTGCTCCTGCTTGAAGGTGTTGAGGCTGTTGCCGAGATCGGTGTTGTAGTAGCCGGGGCGATTTTCGGTCAGCACCTTTTCGACTGCTTCCATCGGCTGATGCTCTTTGAAGTCCATGCTGATGTCGACGATGTCGCTGATGAAGATGAAGCTGTCCGTCTTGGCGACCTGATCCTGCAGTTCATAGATCAGCGTGAGCAGGAATTCGGCACAGTAGCGCATCGATGTACTCACATCGCAGATCAGCACGAGCTGCGGTTTGACGTGCGTCGTCTTGTACTTGAGTTCGAGCGGCACGCTGTCGTACTTCATGTTGGCGCGCATCACCCGGCGCGGATCTAGTGTGCCCGCGTTCGCGTGCTTCTGGCGCAGCGCCGCGCGTGAACGCAGCCGCGCCGCCAAACGGCGAATCTCGTCGCGCAGGTGCTGCATATCGTCTTCGCTCAGGCGCGTGAACGGCACATCGAGCAGGTCGGGCTTGGGCTCAGGTTCCCGGTTGGCCATACGCTCCGCCAGGCTCGCGCCGACATACTGAGATACCTGATCGCTCAAGCCTTCGGCATTCTGTTCCAGCATTTCGCGCAGTTCCTGCAGTTGTTCCCGGCTCATGCCCATCTGCTGGAGTTCCTGCAGCAGTTCTTCGATCAACTGCTGAATCTGCTGCATGTTCAACTGGCGCTGCATGCGGCGTTCAAACCACGGCCGCTGGGACATATCCGAGGCTTGATCCAGCCCGGACTGCTGCGCCGCTTGATCCATCTGGTCCTGGCTGAACTGCCGCCCCTGCAGCAGTTGTTTGAGCAGTTCGCGCAGGGCATCTTTATCGCCCATGAGCGCTTCCATCGCCTGTTCGAGTTTTTGTTGGTCCTCCGGCGACATGCCTTCAGTCGAGTCCTGCATGTCGGGCTGCTGTGATCCGAAGAACAGCGGGAAGTAGTAGTCGAATTTTTCAGCATCACGAGCTTCTTTGACAAGCGTCGTCTTGAGGGCGGAGCGGAACTGATCTTTCGTGTCCAGACCGACGGCATCCACCCCGTGCATCGCGTCGAGACTTTCCGCTAAGGAGATACGCACTCCGGCAGCTCGCAGCGCGCGGATGAATTCGACCATCCTTTTATTCATGATTTGGCTTCCCTATCACGACGGTTAGGGACATTATAGGAGGGAAGCAGAAAGCCCGTCAACCTAGCCATTCGGTGCGTTCATGACGGGCTAAATAATGTCAGTTAGGGATTAGGGGAGATCAAAGCAATCTGTCTCTAAAGCCGTTCCCCTCAGCCCTGCTCCCTCTCCCATGCAAGCGGGGAGAAGCGAAAATCTGTCGCCCCACCCCGAATTCGGGGTGGGGTCGGCTGGGCACGGGAGCCAGGGTGCAGTCGTTTGTCCCTAACTGACGGGCCAAATAATACGCGGCGTTTTAAGAGCGTTCGTCGACGACGGGTTTCCAGGCGGCATACTCGGCGAGGAGCGCGGGAATGTCGATATCAGCGAGGGTGCTGTCGCGATCATGCACGAAGCGCAGCGCTGCTTCGAACGAGGCGAGCGTGTTGAAACGCATGTTCTTATAAACAATTTGCAGCGCCCAGGCTGATACAAAGCGATGCATGGAATTGTCGCTAACCTGGACGAGCCACCCCGCCTTCTCATGCAGTCGATCCAGCCCCTTCATCATCGAGACGAGCGTTTTGAGATCGCGCGCATATTTGATGTGCGGATCAACGACGGAGATGGTGTGAATAGGCGCGACTCCGGCATCCATCAGGCCAAAACTTCTGTCCTGAATCGCATTGTAATCGTCAGCTTCAATATACCCGTATAGGTAGGTCACCATCACGCGCTGGGGGACAATGTAGTCAATCTTGAAGCCCATGGAAGTCCTGTAATAGAGTGTTTGCTTACGATCGATGCTATCCATTGTAACAGTGTTGTTATAAAATGTGAATAAAGACTAGCTTATGCGCCAGCGCTAACGAACGGTCACGGCCTGCCACGCAGCATATTGTGCGAGAGCAGCCTCGACATCCAGCCCGGCCAGCGTTGTGTCCCGGTCCATGAGAAATACCAGAGCTTCCCGCAGGCTTTTGACAGTATGGAAGCGGGCGTTCTTGTACACGGCCTGAAACGTCAGGTTGGCGATGAAGCGGTGCACCGGTTGTTCGCTGACCTGCACGACCCAGCCCGCATCCGGGTGCAGCTTGGCTGGCCCTTTCAGCATCTCGATGAGCGTAGTCAGGTTCTTTTCATACTTGGTGTTGGGGTCGATCAGGGAGATGGTATGCACCGGGGCGCTCCCCTCATCGATGAGACGAAAGCTGTCCAGATGCAGGGTTTTGAAGTCCACAGCCTCGACTGTTCCGTAGGCCAGCAGCGTTAAGACGCGTTGGGGAACGAGGTAGTCGATTTTGTAGGCCATAAGCTGTTATGTCTCCATAAAACGTCGATGTCTAAGGCATTCTAGCATGCCTGATCGAGCTAGAGCCTTGAGCCCACCCACATCCAAGTGTTTTTAGGGAGAAATTAGGTTTTCGGCTGATATTCCGCTTCCACCAGCGCTTTAAGCGTCTCCAGCGCCGTAATCAGATCGCGTTCGTTCTTCTGCTCAATGGTCAGGCGGTTGAGCACCTGCCCCAACACCGACCCCGGCAGGCTGTAGGCGACGCGCAGCGTGACGGTCGTCCCGGTGTCTGTGGGCGCAAAGCCGAATTCGAACATGCTGTCGATGCCGCTGAGCGTTTTGACGACCAGCCGCCGATTTTCGTCATACTGCATGACCTGATGCTCGCCTTTGATGCGCATGCCCAGCATGTTGTAGACGTAGCGCGAGATCGACCCAGTGGCGGTCGGCGGCGGTGTGACGCGCTCCTGCTTATCGAAGGCCGCCCACCATTCCGGCATGCGTTCCGGTTGGTGCGCGATGATGGCAAACACGACTTCCGGCGGCACAAGCATGTCAATCGACTGTTCGACGTGGGGCACGGGCGACTCCTCTGGTGATGCAGGGCGAAACAGGGTGCCGAGACGTTCCCGGCAGCGGGATCGTCTCGGCGGTGAGCGGGCGGCTTAGGCCAGTTCGGAGAGCGCGGCGAGCACAGCGGGCAAAAGCTGCTTCTTGCGCGACATCACGCCGGGGGCGTCCATCAGATTATCGCTGATGTGCGTGTAGGGCAGCGCGGTCAGCAGACGCGGCTGGCCAACGGCGACGAGGCGGCTGTTACCGCGCACGACATCGGTCACCATGAGCAGCGCCATCGCCAGTTTTTGCCCGTCGGCCAGCTTCTGCAGGCCGTCGCGCAGTTCCGGCAGGCGCGTGTTCAGTTCGGAGAAGTTGGTGACTTCGGTCTGCGCCAACCCGACGCGCAGCGCGCCTTCTTCGTAGAACTTGATATCCGTGCTGATGATTTCATCGGCGGGACGCGTGCCCAGACCCGCGCCAGCGCCCAGCAAGGTCTCGCCGAGCTGATCGATGGCCTCGGTGACCTGATCCTCGGTGGCGTTCTCGGCGACGAGATTCGCCAGCCGCGCCAAACGATAAGCAGCGACCCGGTCACGCGCGGTGACGGTCGGCGACCGGAAGACTAGCGTATCCGACAGGATGCCGCACAGCAGCAAGCCAGCGATAGCGGGTGGGAAGTTCTTGTTGAGTTCGACGGCGCGTTCGGCGACGAGCGTTGAACAGCTCCCGACGGGCTCGATCTGGAAGCGGATCGGGACGGCGGTCGGCAGCGCGCTCAAGCGGTGGTGATCGAGTACTTCGACCACTTCAGCTTCGTCCGCTCCAGAGACAGCCTGCCCGGCTTCGTTGTGATCGACCAGCACGAGGCGGCGCACGGGCGGCGACATGAGCGCCGCTTTGCGGCACAGGCCGCGATACTGGCCTTCATCGTCCACGACGATGAAGTCGTCTTGTTCGGAGCGGACAACCTGCGGGACGACGTCGCGCACGAAGTCGTTGCAGTTGAGCACCACACTGGTGTGATCAATGGCCGTTTCGGCGGGGCGATCAAACTCTTTCGCCAGCGCCAGTACCGAGGTCGAGCTGAGCGCATCCGCGAGGTTGGCGAACAGCCCGGCGCCCGAAAGCAAACCAATCGGACGGCGGTCTTCATCCAGCAGCGGGGCGGGTCGGCGCGTACGCGCGATGGCCTGGCAGGCGTTGAGCAGCGTTTGCCCTTTGCGCAGCGATGGCACGGTCTCGCTCAATTCGCCCACACGCGGATGCACATCGGTCACCAGACCGGGCGACTCCACTTCGAAGCGCTGCAAGGCGAAAGCCGTTTGCGCGTTGAGCTGCCCCGTACGCCCGGCGACATATTTGTCACCGCCGAGGCTGTTGAGCAGCCACGCATAGCCCACCGCCGAAGCGACGGCGTCCGTATCCGGGTTGCGATGTCCAATCACCAATATTGAATCAGGTAGCGGCATGGTTCACCTTGTGATCATTATCACGATGGAGATACATAACTCTAGCAGATTTAGGCGACTTGCTGTAGACGCTGTTTGGATTACAATGAATCAGCACCCGACCCCACGCCATGATCGGCAGCGGGCACTACCCGGGGCGAAAGAACACCATGCGCAGACTAGCTGTAGTTTTACTCGCCATTCTGATCCTCACCGCGTGTACAGGACGCGGTCAGCGCCCCGAAGACGTGCCAACGCAGGCCTCTGTCGAAGACGTGGCCACATCCCTGCCGCTGACCCAGTTCGCGCCGCCGACGCCCTACAACCGCCCGGTGACCTCGTTCGCCAGCGTCGACAATCGCCTCAACGAACTGGCCGGGTATCGCTACGTCGTGCAGTTGGAATTCAACGGGGTATTCGCGCGCACGCCGCGCGAGACGAGCGCCACCGCCCAGGCGGAAGTCTGGTTTAATCAGGTGGCTTCAGCACGGCGCGTGATTTTGAGCACATCCGGCGAATTGATCGGCCAGACGGAGAACAACAGCTACGAGGCCGTGCGCCTCGGCCCGGATGCCTTCCTCGTGCGCGACGGTCTCTGCCTGACCGGAGCCGCGAACGCCGCTGAAACCGCCGCCGCGTTGAGCGCGGGCGCGCTCGTCGGCGGGGTGAGCACCGCCACGCCCGGCGGTCGCCGCGCCACCATCAATGGCGAAGACTCCTACTATTACAGCTTCGACCCGGCGGATCTTGTGCTGCCCGCGCTGCGCATCGGCGACGGCGGCAGCATCACCTACCAGAGCGGCGAACTGTGGATCACGCCCGCGAAGAATGCGGTCACGCGTTTTTACCTGAACCTTGAAGTCGACAATGTGGTGATCTTCGACCGCCAGCTTCCGGTCACAGGGACAGTGCTCATCCGCTACGATTTGTATGATGCAGGTGAGCCGTTCAACATCACCGTGCCGTTTGGGTGTTAAGAGCACAGCCGTCATTCCCGAATCGGCTGGCGATCTAACCTCACCCCTAAATCCCCTCTCCGAAACGAGGAGAGGGGACTTAAAAACTCGGCCAGTCTCCCCTCTCCCAATGCAATTTAGCAAAAGAAGACGGTGTTTGTAGGGAGGAGGCATACTTCGTCCTCTGAGTGTGGACAGCGCAGGCGCTGTCCCGACGAAAAAGAAATCGGGTTGGCGAGCAATGTTGGCTCCCCTCCCTGAATTCGGGGAGGGGCCGGGGGGGGTCGGATTCCGACCTCTCTACCCCTCTAACCTCACCCCTGCAGGCGATACCAGTACGTGTACTGCATCTGATAGCCGAGCCGGATATACAGCCGGAACGCAGGCGCATTCGTGCCCAGCACCTGCAAATATCCCTGCGTTGCGCCGCTGACCTGTCCCTGCCGCAGCACCTGCGTGATCAACGCGCGTCCGACCCCCTGCCCGCGCCGCTCCACCTGTGTGACCACATCGAACAGGCCAATCCACTCCCCATCGCGCACGCCGAGTGTCACGGCGATGATCTGATCGCCGTCGTAGGCCGCGCCGAAGATCGTGTGGGCGGTCGCCCGCTGCAGCAGTTGCCGCGCAATTGAATGAAACGCCGGGTTGACGCCGCTCAGCCGCACGTAGGCTTCCAGCCACGCTTCCGAGAAGGTCGCTGTGAGGCTTAGGCGAATGTTGGTCGGAGTCGGCGCATCCGCTAACTGCGCGAGGTCAATCGTGAGCACATTGGTCGGCGTGATGATGGTGTAGCCGCGCGCTTCGAGGGTGCGATCCAGTTCTGCAGGCTGCGCGGCAGAAGTGAGCTTGAAGCGCGTCTTCAGCCCGCGGTCAGCATAGTAGCGTTCGCAGTGGTCAATTTTCTCATCCAGCGCAACCGTCCCCGCGGCAAACGGGTAGACCGAGTTGGCGCGTCCCGTGTAGCCCTGGGCAGACCGCAGCCGCCAGCCATCATAGTCGATTTCTTCGAGCGCGGGCCAGGCGCGCATCGAGATCATTTCAATCGTCTGAATATCCATGATCTAGGCCGGGGCGTGCTGCCGGACGAGCGCGAGGAGCGCCGGAATATCGCTGGCAATCCATTCGCCTTCGTGACACAGCCCCCAGATAAGATTGTTGAGGCGGCGCACGTCGTCGGTGATGCCGAAACACGGCTTGCCTTTGGCGACCATGTAGCCGAGTTCGCCGCACGTCCCCGAATCGTGATCCGCGCCCGTCAGCAGCGCAACCAGCAGATCGCACGCATCGAGTGCCGCGAGATCGCCGTGATAAATGCGCCGTCGTTCACGAATATCGGACAAATCGCCAAGGATGCCCGCGTCGCGGTGCGGTAAGAAGGTGTCATAGCCTGACTGCTCCAGCGCCGCGGTGATCTGCTCCAGATACCCGCGTTCGAGGCTGTTGAACAACGGCCCCGCTACATAGACTTTTTTCGCCATCACTTGATCTTTTCTCGCTGTCGGTCTGGCGCGTATACTGGTGCTGTCCAGCGTGAGCGCCCAGAGGTGAATAATGGAGCAGAAGTTTACTGCACTCGGCAAGCCCGTCACACAATTCGAACGGCTCGACCCCATCCCGACGAAATGCGGATTCATTCAATATCACAGCGATCAATTGACCTCGATGTGCCCCGTCACTGGGCAGCCCGATTTCTATGAGGCGACGATTGACCTCGAAGCGGACGGCATCGGCATCGAGACCAAGACGCTCAAGCTGTATCTGGAGACATATCGCGATCAGGCGATCTTCTGCGAAGACCTCGCCGTAAAGCTGTGCGAGGACTTGTTCGCCGTGGCGCAGCCGAAACGCTGCACCGTGACGCTCGAACAGCGGCGGCGCGGCGGCATTCAGATTACGGCGAAACATGTGCTGACGAAGTGAGGCAGCGACGATTCTAGCTTCCGTTCTGCGCGACTGCCTGCCCACCCGTGAAGGCGAGTTCCGCCAGCACCGGGAAATGATCCGAGCCGCCGTGGTCGCCCAAGGTATACGCGCTGACCGCCTGCCAGTGGGCATCATAGAACACGTAGTCAATGCGGATAATGGGTAGCAGCCAGCGCAGCGAATAAGCGAAGCGCGTGAAGTTGGGGAAGGATGCGCCCAAGCCGAAGCCGCTCGTGCGGAAGGCATCTCGATAGCGGGCGCTGATCCGCGCGTAGTCCTCGGTTTGATCCGTGATGTTGAAATCGCCCACGAGCAGCAGCGGATCGGTGACCTGCGCGGCGAGGTCAAGCGCGTAGCTGATCTCTTGACTGCGCAGCGCCGATTCAATGCCGAACAGGCGCGCCGCGGGCGCGACCGGATGCACGTTCAAGACGGTGATGGTCGTGTCGGCGGCCAATGCGATGCGGGTCTCCTGCCCGCCGAGCACAATCTGGTCGAGGTAGGTATCGTCAAGAATTGGATATTTACTCAGCAATCCGACGCCTTGAGCGTAGTTGTCGGTAGGGTGCAGCGCGTGATACGGATACAGGTCGGCGAGGTCGCGCTGCAGCCGCTCGGCCACCGGCGAGAGCAGTTCTTGCAGCGCGACAATGTGCGCGTCAGCCGAACGAATGACTTCCGCCGTGTGTCCGGCATCCGCCACCATCGAGCCAAGATTGTAGGTCAGCACGCGCAGGTGCGGCGCCTCAACTGGGACGGCGGGGTTGGGCAGCAGCAGCGGGCTGTACTGCACCGTGAACAAGATGAGTGCGGGCGCATAAATCAGCGACCAGCGCCAGCGCCGCAGCACCAGCAGGATCGGCACGGCGATGAACAGCGGCAGCAGCGGATTGGGCATGAGGCTGTTCGCCAGTTCAACCAGCGACCAGCGTTCACCGATGATCAGGCGGGCGAGCACGTACGCGGCGGTCAGCCCACCGTAGAGCAGGCAGAGCATGCTCACTATCCAGCCCGCTGACTTCAATCCTCGTTTATACACCGCCATGCGCGCCCTCAACCGTGTTTTGGCAATTGTGCCTTATACACGGTAAGGGCGATTCTGGCGCACCAGCGTTAAGAGGCCGATGTGAGCACGGCAGGCCACTGCGTCGGCGCAGCCAGTGACCAGTCAGGCGGGGGCTGTAAGCGCGGTTCGGTCGCGTAGAGCGCCCACAGATCAGCGGCGCGCGTGTTCACGTTCATGCAAAGGTCAGCTAGTCTTTCCATCAGATCGACGTCCACGACGCGCGCTTCCGCGTCGCCCACCATCTCCGGCCAATAGTCCCACGGCAGCAGTTCGATCCGGTTGAGCGCGAGGAAGTCACGGATCAGATTGCCGCGCACAAACCCCCAGCCTTTCATGTCGAAGATGCCGAACTTATCGGGATCAGCCGCCCCGCCGCGAATCATCTGCCACGCCTGACTGCCCGTGATGAAACGATCGCGCGGCACATCCAGCGGGTCGAAGTCCGGCTTGAGGATGCCGACCTGATGCGCGTCCAGCTGCGCATCGATCAACCGCCAGCGCTCCTCGGCGACGTCCCACACTTCGCACACCCAGTGATCCTCGAAGTGATCCGGCAGGAAGTACGTGGCGAAACCGGCGCGGGCGCGTGCCGGGATGCCCTGCTGCCGCAGCAGCGCACACAGAAACGTCGAGAAGTCGCGGCAGTTGCCGATCAAGCGGTTGGCCGGGGACTGCGCCTGCGTGAGCGGTGCACTCGTCAATTCGGTAAGGCGAGCGAGTTGGCGGGACACGAGGCGGAAGTTGACTTCGCCCTTTTGCGCTTCCGACAACTGGACGCCGTAGCTTTCCGCCCAGAAGATGTGCAGCAGCCGCCCCTGCACGATGTCCCGCAGGGCAGCGAAATCGGCGGGCAGGTCGGCGATCAAATGTTTATACGCGCCGGGGTCGGTCATGAGGCTGTGCTGAGTGTAGGTGACGAGGATATCGGACATACGAGGCTTCCTTTGCAGCAGATCAAGCTAGCTCTATATGACCGCTAGCGGGGTTGTCGTGCCGGACGCGGGTCGGCGTCCGGCACACTCCCTTAACGGCTGGCGACCAGACCGCGTGCCAGCGCGGTGAACAGGTCGCGGGTCGGGGCACACGGCGAAGTGCGTCCGTCTTCGGACATGATGCCGCCCGCCGACATGATGTCGAAAGTGAAGCCATCGGCCACCCAAACCAACCGTCCCCACGGCAGATCGTTGTTCCACACGCTCTCCACGGCGACGCCCTGCGGCTGCGGGGTTTGGCGCAGTTCGTCAAGGTTGGCAGGCGGGACGATATCCCAACCACCGTGTACATACTGGCCGGTGACACCGTTGATGTCGACCGATTCGATCACAGCGCTCGCTCCCACCTCCTGACCGAGCGACACGACTGACTCGTCCAGCGGTCGCTGGCTGATCATTATCGCCCAGGGTTCGACACAGGTGAGCGTGATGAAGACCACGCCGTGCGCAAACTCGGCGTCAGTGATCTGGTAATCATCGGGGAGGTTAGTCGGCGTGTACACGCCGAAAGGTGCCTGCGCGATCACGGTCTGCAGGTCACCGGGCGGTTGATCGGGTTCGTCGGTGGGCAGCCCGCCGACGAAGATCTCCGCACTCCGCGTGTCATCCTGGTCAGGGATAAAGAATTCGATCACCTCCTGCGCGAACGTGCGGAGCGGGGGGACAGCCCAAAACCCACCCGCCAGTAAAATGCCGAGTAAGGCGGCCGCAATCAGGCGGCGCGATTTGTGTCTGAACATCAGGTTATCTCTTTCGATCACCATCGGACTAGTCAGCGCGCTGTGATCGCTGTGACGCATAGCCCCGTTTGGCGTTACAGTGAGGCTTGCCAAAAAGGCTGACTGCGCTCGGCGGCGAGCATCAGCCGAGGGGAGGCGATCCAAGTCGCGCTTCGCCCGCTGAAAGTGTTGGGAGAGCTCATCATTCGGATTCATGCTGTTTCTCGCTTAACTTGCCGCGCAATGCGGACAGTCCCCGGTGAACGTGCGCTTTCGCCGCGCCGACGGTGCAGTTCAGCACCTGCGCGATCTCTTCGTTGGACAATTCCAGCAGATAGCGCAGGGTAACCGCGCGCTGCTGGATCGGTGGCAGCTCCGCCAGCGCGGCGCGCAGTTGATCCAGCGCCAGCGGATCGCCCTCATCCGCTGGACTGGCTAAGTCGGCGGCCTCCGTATCCAGCGGCACATAAGCGCGGTGGACGCCGCGCCGCGCATCGTCAATAATCAGGTTTTCGGCGACGCGAAACAGCCACGCCTTGAGGTAGTCCTCGGGGCCGCGCCCCTGACGTAGTTGCGTCAACAAGCGCTGAAAGACCTGGGCGGCGAGGTCTTCGCTGGCCTGAACATGCCCGACGCGCACGTAGATGTAGCGAAAGATTGGGTCATAGTAGGTATCGAAGATCACTGCCAAGGCTTCCCGTTCCAGGCGCTGGGCACGTTGGAGCAATCGCCGTTCATTGTCAGATGTCACCTGCTGCTAAACCTCCACGAACTGCGTTCGTTGCCTCTATACTAAGACGCACAAACCGCACAGACGTTTCAAATTGTGGTATACTTGAGCCGTTCTGAACCCTGTTTGAAAGGGGCAGTTTGATGGTTGTACGTCATTCGCCCGTGCTCACGTCACCATTTGTCGGTCGCCAAGCCGAACTTGCCGAGATCGCGCAGATCCTCACACAGCCCGCCAGTCGTTTAATCACGCTCGTCGGCGCGGGCGGAGTCGGTAAAACGCGCCTCGCGCTCGAGACAGCGGCGGCGCAGCTTGAGCATTTCCCTGATGGCGCGCATTTTGTGCCGCTCCAGGCGCTCTGCCCAACCGACTCCGTCATGCTGGCGGTCGGCGAGGCGCTGCGTTTTCAGTTCTTCGCCGGGGGCGACCCGATTGACCAGCTCAGCGAGTATCTGCAAGCCAAAACGCTCCTGCTCATCCTCGACAATGCCGAGCATCTGCTCGACGAACTGGCGGTGATCAGCGATCTGCTGGCCCGCGCCCCGCGGATCAAGATCCTCGTCACGTCACGCGAACGCCTGAATCTGGTTGAAGAATGGGTGTACGAGGTTGGCGGGCTGACCTTTCCGCCGGGTGACGATGGCGTCAGCGGTGACGAGTATGGCGCGGTGCAGTTGTTCGTGCAGAACGCGCGGCGCGTGCAGCCCGCCTTCTCGGTAACAGACGAGCAAGCAGCGGTTAATCGCATCTGCGGGTTGGTGCAGGGCATGCCGCTGGCGCTCGAACTGGCGTCCGCGTGGACGCGCGTGCTGAGCTGCGCGGAGATCGCGACGGAGATCGAGCGCGGCCTCGACATTCTGCAAACGTCAGCGCGCAACGTGCCGGAACGCCATCGCAGCATGCGCGCTGTGCTGGATCAGTCGTGGGAGCGGCTTACGGCGGGCGAACAGACTGTGCTGCGCAAGCTGGCGCTGTTCCGCGGCGGGTTCACGCGTGAGGCCGCCGCCATGATCGCCGGAGCGTCGCTCCACGCGCTCTCCGCGTTGGTCGACAAGTCATGGCTGTATCGCAGCGCCGCGACCGGGCGCTATGACCTGCACGAGCTGGTGCGCCAGTTCGCCGCCGAACGCCTCGCGGACTCCGGCGAGACGGCGCCGATCAGCCGGACGTATGCGACCTTCTACGCGGAACTGGTGGCGCGCTGCGAAGCGGGCATCAAGCGCGGCAGTCAGTCGGCGGCGCTGGCGGAACTCGAACGCGACTTCGAGAACATCCGCGCCGCGTGGGCTTGGGCAGTCGCCCAGCGGGCGGTCAGCGTGCTTCAGCCGATGATGGAAGCGATCAACTTCTTCTGCGATATGCGCGCGCGTTTTCACGAAGGTGAAGCGCTGTTCCGTACTGCCGCGGATCAGTTCGCCACATCGGATCTGACGCTGTTCTATCGCGCCCGCGCTCGCCGCACCCGCATGATCATGCTCGGCTTGCTCGACGATTCCTACCTGAGCGCGCCCGTCGTACAAGAGATGGAAGAGGCGGTGCGCTTCTTCCGTGATCACAACGATCCGCGCGAACTGAGCTTCGCGCTGTACATGCTCGGCATGGTGCAAAGCGAACACTGCGCCTCCCCGAAGGCGACCGCGGCTTTCCGCGCGAGTTATGACATCGCCACCGAACTCAATGACCGCTTCTACATGGCTGAGCTGCTGACATGGCTCGCCGTAACCGAGGAGAATCTGAGCAGCGCGCTGCCGCTGCATCAGCAGGCCGTCGCCATTCAGCGCGAGATCGGCGATGTGAACGGCCTCGCGTGGAATCTGCTGCACTTGTCGCGAATCGCCTTCTGGGAGCGGCGTTCCAGCGCAGCGGAGGCGTATGCGGCGGAGGCGGAAGCGATTCAGCGCGAACGCGGCGACCTGAAAGGGCTCGCGTGGAGCATGTTGATCGGCAGCGAACGGGCGTTTCAACAGGGACGCTTTGCCGAAGCCCAAAGCCGCGCGGTCGAAGCCGAACGCATCGCCGATCGGCTGGCGCTGCCTTCGAATACTCAGGCGACGCTGGCGTGGAGTGGACTGCTGCAAATCGTCACCGAGACCGATTATGCGGAGGGGGAACGCCGCTGCCGGCAAGCAATGGCGATCCACGCGCCGCAGGACTGGGGCATCGGCGACGCGCGCCTGCACGCGACGATCGGGCTGATCCTCGCCGCGCAGCATGCGGGAGATCAGGCGGCAGCGCGGGATCACTATCAGACCTTGGTGGAACTACTGGATGCGCTCGGGGTGTATGTGACGATGGAGCGCTTCCCCGCGCTGGCCGTGCTTGGCGGTCTGCTGCTCGCCGGGGCGGGGCACGACGAGCGCGCCGCCGAAGTGCTGGCCGCCCTACACCGCTTGCCGCGCGTGCAGGATGATTGGGTGTTGTCGTGGCTGGGGCAAATCCGGCTGCTGGAACGGACGCAGACGGAGATCGCCACGCGGTTGGGCGAAGAACGGTTCGCCGCCGCGTGGGAACGCGGGACGCACCTAACGCCGGACGCGCTTCTGCCTGAATTGTGTGCGCTCCCCGCGACTTTGCAGAGTGAACCGCTCGACTCAACGATGGCCGAGTCCGCTGCGCCGCCCAACCCCGACGCGCTGACC
The DNA here is from genome assembly GCA_041916315.1 of Anaerolineae bacterium. GTDB lineage: Bacteria > Chloroflexota > Anaerolineae > Aggregatilineales > Phototrophicaceae > Flexifilum. The sequence goes on along the minus strand of JAYRZU010000089.1, from coordinate 139,227 downwards.
GACCGCGAGCGCGAAGTGCTCGGTCTGCTGGCGGACGGGCTCTCCAACCGGGAGATCGCCGCGCGGCTGGTGCTGGCACTCGGCACGGTCAAGTGGTACATCAGCGTGATCTATTCCAAGCTCGGGGTGACGCGGCGCACGCAAGCCATTGCCCGCGCCCGTGAACTCAAGCTGGTCGCTTAAAGGGGGTTGGGTCAGCCTGACCCAACCCCCTGTTCGCGCAAAACCCATCTTTCAGCAGGTGACCCGGCCCCGGTTGGACTCGTATCCTAAGGTTGTAAGTGTGATCAAGGAGCGAGTACCATGCATTACGATGGACGCGAAACCCCCGCCGGTGCCGTGCAGCAGTTGTTCAAGGCCTTGAGCGCCGAAATGCAGGAACATAAGCCGCTGGCCGGACTGCGCAGCCTGTTCCAGAGCGCAGCGCAGTCACAGCGTGACGAGGATGATTGCGTGTCGCCGTGCCCGGAGATGGAATTGAGCCCGCGCTAACGAGCGCACATTGAGTTGGTGTTGACCGCCTGGGCGTACGGACATGCGCCCCGGTTTCCCTCGCGCATTGGTGTTCGGGCAAGGCGATCCTTGCCCTGACGCCCTTCGCTAGAATCAAAACGACCGGGACTATCCCGGTCGTTTGCATTTACTTGACAGTTGCCTGGAGTTTCTGCACTAATTCGATTTGTTCGGGCGAGAGGTTCTCCGGCACGGTGATGAGGATGCGCGCGTACAAGTCGCCGAATTTGTCCGGCTGTTTGAGGTTGGGCATCCCTTTGCCGCCGAGCCGGAACTTTTTGCCGGACTGCGTGCCTGCCGGAATTTTCAGGCGCAGCGCGCGCGCCAGCGTGGGGATTTCAACTTCGCCGCCGAGCAGCGCCGTGAACATATCCGTTTTGACTTCGACCGTCAGGTTATCGCCGTCACGCGTGAACTGTGCGTCCGGTTCCACCTGCACGATCAGATACAAATCGCCCGGTTTGCCGCCGTTGATCCCCGGTTCGCCTTCTCCAGAGAGACGCACGCGCGTGCCGTCGGTCGCGCCCGCCGGAATCTTCACGCGAATCGAGCGGTCGCCGATGGTGACGTGGCGCGCCGTGCCTTCATACGCTTCTCGCAGCGAGATGGTGACAGGCTGCTCGTAGTCCTGTCCTTTGCTGCTGCGCGCGGTCGCACCGCCCATCGAGCCGAACGGATCGAAGCCGCCGCGCTGCTGTCCCGTGGAACGTCCTCGCCCGCCGAAGATCGAACCGATGAGATCGCTGAGATCACCCATATCGACATTCTGTGTGTAGGAACCGTAGCCGCCGGGCGCACCACCCGCACCGCCAAACCCCTGCGGGTTGACCGTCCCAAAGCGGTCATACATTTTGCGCTTTTCGGGGTCGCTGAGCACCTCGTTCGCCTCGTTGACCTCTTTGAAGCGGGCTTCTGCCTGCGGGTCATTCGGGTTGGCGTCCGGGTGATATTTCTTCGCCATGCGGCGAAACGCTTTTTTGATGTCATCATCGCTGGCGTCGCGTTTCACGCCGAGGATGTCATAGTAGTTCTTCGCCATAGTCATCTGATTTCTAACACTAAACCACACGGTCGGGCGGGAGGAGTCGGTCGGCTGCCTTCCCGCCTGATCCACCTACCCTCAATGGTAAGGCGGTCGTGGAGGGGAGTCAACAATCTATCAGGGTTTCTTACACAGATTTTACGCAGACTTCTGCACGAGGATGTAATCGGCGACCTGATGCCCGATCACCCGGTCTGCGCCGTCAATCCGCGCCGTGATCGGCCCGTCGAACGGGTCAATGGCGACGATTTCGAGGGGCGAATCGAGCGTGAAGCCCCGGTCGAGGATATGCTGGAGCATATCGGGATCGCTGGTTTTGAGCTGCGCGACCAGCGCCGTGTCGCCCACGGTCAGTGCCGAGAGCGGCTGCAGGTTGCGCACAGGAAGCATCAGCCCTTCCGCCGTGGGGATGGGGTCGCCGTGCGGGTCAAAGCCGGGGTCACCGAGCTTGCGCGCGATGGCATCGATGAAATGCTCGGAGACGGCGTGTTCCAGCGCTTCGGCCTCCGCGTGGACTTCGTGCAGCTCGTAGCCGAGTTCGCGCACGAGGTACAGCTCGATCAAGCGGTGGCGGCGAATGACGTTGAGCGCGATCTTCACGCCCTTCGGCGTCAGCAGCACGCCCTGATACTTCTGGTAGTCGACGAGTTCCAGCGCCACAAGCCGCTGCGCCATGTCGGTGACCGACGGCGCGGTGATGTTGAGCACATCGCGGAGCGTATTGGTCGAGACGCGCTCTTCACCCTTTTGCAGGGTGTAAACCGCCTTGAGAAAGTTCTCAACCGATTCGGATTGTGGGCTTTTCGTCATTGCGCTTTCCAACCAGTTTCGTCGATAGCGTGATTCTAGCACAAACTTTTCCGTGTCCCTATAATCGCCTCGTCAATTCTTGTTCATGGCTCAGGGTATTCCTCCGTTCCGCTGCCGGCGGGTTGGGAGGGCGGTTGGTTGTCCGCGGTTGACATACTTGCAGAGGAAGCTTCATGGATCGCGTAACCGAAATTAACTTTAAGCACGATCAACTGCGGGCGCTGCTCGCGCGGCGCGGCGCGGATACACTCTGGATTCAAAAGACGCACAACATTTCGTGGATCACGGCGGGTGCGAACCCGGCTATCCCGCTCGATAACCCCACCGCGCCCTACAGCGTGATCGTCACGGCAGACAAGCGCACCATCCTCGCCGATAACATCGAACTGCCGCGCATTCAGGCGGAGGATCGCTTTGAGGACTTCGGCTTCGACTATGCGCCGATGCGCTGGTACGACAAGCAGATTCCGCCCATGCCCAACATGATCACCGATCTGGATGGCGCGGTAGATGGCGACCTGCAAAAGCTGCGCTGGAAGCTGACCGCAGGCGAACAGGTGCGTCTGCGCGCGCTCGGCGCGGATGCCGCCGCCGCCATCGAAGGCGCGGTGCAGACGACGCGCCCCGGCGACAGCGAGTGGCAGATCGCCGCGCGGTTGGATGCGGCCTGCCGCGAAAGCGGCGGTAACGCGATCGTCAATCTGGTGGCGACCGACGAACGCATTGATCGCTATCGTCATCCCTATGTGACGAACAAGCGCTTAGAGCGCTACGTGCTGATCGCTGTGGTGATGCGGCGCGGCGGCCTGATGGTCTCGGCGACGCGGTTGGCCTATCATGGCCAGATTCCATCCAGCTTGCTGGAGAAAGCGCGAAAAGTCGCCACCATCGACGCGGCGGTGATGGTCGCGTCCAAACCGGGGCGCACGCTCGGTGACGTGTTCGCCGATTTACAGCGCGCGTATGCCGAGGTCGGCGAGGCGGAACAGTGGCAGGATCATCATCAGGGCGGCTTGACGGCCTACCGTCCGCGCGAGGTGATCGTCACACCCGGCAACCCGACCGTGCTCGAAGCGGGCAACGTGTGCGCGTGGAATCCGTCGATTGTCGGCTGCAAGTCGGAAGACACCATCCTGATCGGGGAGCACGGCTTCGAGATCGTCAGCGCGGCATCGCCCGCCTTCCCGCACATCGACGTGCGTTTGGGCGATCAAGTGGTGCGGCGACCGGGGATTCTGGAGCTTTGACCCACCCCGTTTCGCTGCGCTCAACTGCCCCTCTCCAGAGGGTTCACGGCAGGACAGTTTTAACATTTCGAGACCGTCTTCCCCTAGGCAACAGCTTGTAGGGACGGCCTTCTGGCCGTCCGCCGACCACGGACGCGCAGATGCGCGTCCCTACAATGGCTCGATTGTTAAAAGTGTCCCGTCCTGAACCAGAGGGCGAGGGGCAACGGCAGCAGGGTTCATGTCCCTCTCCCAACGGGGAGGGACGGCTTGCGCAGCAAGCAGGGTGAGGTTAACCGTGCAACTGTGCCGCGATTTCCAGCGTCGGCGCAGTGATCACCACGCTCGACCCGTCGCTTTCGGCGTACAGGCACAGCACCTCGTCGGCGTTTGACCAGCACCCGTCCTGCGCCTCCGCGCCAAACCGCGACTCGGCGTAGGCCGCATAAATGTCATTGAACTCGGGTGCGTCTTCCGGCGTATCCCACACGATTTTCAACCACGAAGCGACCTGATCGCCGTTGGTGAACACGAGGAAGCGATCCCCACCCCACCCGCCTGCCGCGCGATTCGCCCGCGACGGCGCCAGTTCCGAGTCAACCTGCTCACGAATATAGAACTCGCCGAGCGTCACGTCCCATGCCTGCGTCCAGTCCGCGCCGGGCGTCGGCGGTTCATCGCCCAACTCGACGGGGATCGGCAGTTCGCCGCTGGCATATTTCTCCGGGTGCAGAATCTGCTCGCTGCTTTGCGGCGGCTTCTCATAAGCCGTATTGACCGCCTCCCAACCGCCCGCCTGATACAGATCGCTGACGAATGCCGCACCTTCTTCGTACGGGAAGCTGAGTTCCCGCACGAGGATCGGCGGGATGCCGGGCGACAGGAACAGCGTGCCCGACGCCAGCCCTTCGCCGAGAACAGCCAGCGCGGCCAGCGGGTTGCGTTCGGCGACCGCTTGCGTATAGAACGTCATGCTGACCGTAGCGTCGCCTTCCACGAGCGAGCGGATCGCCAGCGCGCGGTCGGGCTGATTGTTGAGTTCAGCGGGCAGCAGCGCCGCGAGATCAAAATGCTGATCCTGCAGCGCATGCGTGAACTCGTGCACATAGGTGATCTGCTCGGTGAGCGAGAGCGAATCGCCGGGTGTCTCGCCGATCATCGGGATGACGTTCATCGTCTTGGCATCGGGGTCGTAGAAGCCAGCGACCTGACTGCTCAGGAGCGTGAGGTACAGCTCGCGCAGATCGATCTCGGGCGTGAAAAAGCCGAGGGCGCGGTAGAAAGCTTCGGCGCGTTCGGCATCTTCCACCGGGAGATCGCGCTCGTAGACGGTACGCAGGTATTCGATGGTTTCCGTACGCGTCGGAAACACGCGCTCAACGGGTTCAAGCTGGGGCAAACCGCGGATCGTCTGGGTAATCTCTTCCAGCGCGACGAGTTGTTCCTCAAGCGCTGGGTCTACTTCATCCTGCGCGCTCACAACGCCGACCAACAGGAGCAGCGTGACAATCATCAGCAAAGTTTTGGGCATAACGTCACCTCGTTCCATCTCTCCGCGTCATTATAGACCTCGGTCATATGTTCTTGACAACATTCACACAAATTTCTGAAAAACGTTAATGGTTTTTCCTGCGGCGCGGAGCTATATTTAGAACATCACTAGCAATTGTAATTTTGCGGAGCTGTGAACTCATGTCCTTACAGAATGGCGAAGAACGACGCGATCCGTTTTCTGATTTTATCAACGAATCGCTGGATATGGACGGTGTCGATGGTCTTGACGTCGAAACCATTACCGCTCTCATGCGCCATCTGCTGAAGAATCTGCCGGCTGAATCCATCACCACGCTCTGGGCAGATCGGTTGGACACACTTCAGGAAATCGTCCGGGCACGGCTGAATATGAAAATGGTCATGAGCGCGGTTCGCGATGAACCGAGCTTTGGCAATGCCGACCCCCAGGAAATCGAAGTCCTGATCACATTGACGGCGACACTGGCGTTCGTGTGCTACAACGAGCTGATGGAACAATACGATCTCGACGAACGGCGCGGCAAAGATGACACCCTGCTGGCCAAGCGCCTCCGTGCGATGCTCAAGGCGTCGCTCGGTTGGGTGCGCAAAGCCGCTAAAGAAGGCGCCACCGTCGCCGACAAGATGCTGCAGGAAGCGGACGAACTGCTCGACGTGTCTGACCGTCTCGAATAGCCTCATTGCTTTACACTCACAGAAGGGCGATCCCGGTGGATCGCTCTTTTATTTTCCCTCATCCACCTGCAAGAACTTGGGGTTCGCGATCTCCAGCGCTTCGCGCACAGTCGCCTGTAAGTGCGCGAACAGCGCCGCCGAATCCTCGTCGTACGCACCCGCGCGAATACGGGCGCAGAGGGCGGCATTGCGCACGCGGAGCGCGGCTTGGGCTTCGGTGGGGCTGGCGGGGATCGACCGAGCTTCCCCTTCCAGTTGATCGAGCCGCCGCCATTCCGCCTGCAAGTGACTCCACCCGTCAGTGAGTTCACGTTCAGCGACGCGCAGCACATTGACCGCCACCAGCGTTTGAAAATACAGCTTGGCGTCGCCTTTGAGCGCCGGAATCACGTTGGTTTCGAGGTGCAGCCGCGCAGCCTCGATCAGTTCTTCGAGCGTGGGACGGTCGTTCATGGCTGCGCCTCCATCTGCGCGATCAAGCGGAGCATCTCATGCTGCATCTCGGCGGAGCGGCGGCCTAAGCTGGCCAGTTCCACGCTCGGATCGCGCCCGGAAAGGTGACGGTTGGCCTGCGCCAGGCAGATCACGCCCCAGCGGATATTGCCGAGCAGTTCCCAAAAGTCGACCGCGGCGCGGTCGACGGTGCGGCCGCTGAAGTGCTCGTAGGCTTGCAGGAACGGTTCGCGGTCGCCGAGGCCGCCCATACGCTTGTGGATCACGCCGAAGCGCCAGTCGCGCATGCACAGGTAGCCAAGTTCCTCGTCGGGGTCGCCCCAGTGCGCGAACTCCCAATCGGCGACGGCGGCCAGACCATGCGCATCGACGATCAGGTTGCCGATGCGGAAATCGCCATGCACAAACGTCAGCGTGTCGCAGGTCGGCGCGTGACGTTCCGCCCAGCGCAGCGCATATTCGAACGCGGGATTATTTACGCCGAGGCGGTCAAGGATTTCGTAGGTCTCGCGAATCGCTTCCAGTGCGGGCGAATCGACCGGACGACGCAAAAACTCCAGCCCCGCCGCGGCAAGCTGATGGATGCGCGCGAGCTGTTCCGCCATCTGATCGGGAAGCTGCGTGCGCGCCGCCGTCAGTTCCGGCAGCGTCACGACCTTGCGCCCAATAGCGATCCCTTCGACAAAGTCCATGAGGAAGAAAGCGCCGTCGAGCACCTCAGCATCGGCACACACAAAGCGCGGACGCGCGACTTTCACGCCGGCGGAATAGGCCATCTGCATCAGGCGGAATTCTTGTTCGCGGGTCAGTGCTCCCTCATGCATCGACGTGGGTAGATCCCGTCGCAGCACAAGGCGTTCCTGCCCGCCGCCAATGTGCGCTTCGATCAGCCACATGTCGCGCGATGCGCCACCCGCCAGCATGGACGCATTGTCGATGCTGACAGCAACGCCCGTTTCATGAGCGAGGTAGTCAGTCAGTCGAGCGCGGAAGGTTTCTAGTTGGAGTGAGGTCATAATGGTAAACTAAGGATCGTTAAAATATAGCTTTCAGGGTACATCGTTCGCCCGGTTCGCGCAAATGGATTTTGTTATAGAGGCAGGCCAAAATGGATTTTACGACCCCTCCCCACGTTCAGGACATCGTTCGTCGTGTGACCCAGTTCGTCAACAGCGAAGTCATCCCGTTGGAGCAGCACGGCGCAGACACTATTGATGGGCTGCCCGCCTCGATGCTGGGGGATCTGCGCGCCAAAGCGAAAGCCGCTGGCCTGTGGGCTCCTCAGCTCCCGACGGAACTCGGCGGCATGGGTTTGTCGTTGAGCGAGATTGTCCCGGTGTTCGAAGCGGCGGGGCGCAGTCACCTCGGCCCGCTAGCGCTCAACTGCTCCGCGCCGGACGAAGGCAACATGCATCTACTGCACATGTTCGCCAACACCGAGCAGCGCGAACGCTACCTCAAGCCGCTGGCGGCGGGCGCTATCTACTCTGGCTTCGCCATGACCGAACCGCACCCCGGCGCGGGCAGCGACCCCAACATGCTGCGCACCAGCGCCGTGCGCGACGGCCACGACTGGATCATCAACGGGCACAAGTGGTGGACGAGCGGCGGCGATGGCGCGGCGTTCCTACTCATTATGGCGCGTACCAACCCCGATGTGGCGACGAGCAAAGGCGCAACCATCTTCATCGCGCCAGCCGATACGCCGGGGATCGAAGTGGTGCGCCGCATCCCAATCATGGGCTTTGATGATTTAGGCGGGCACGCCGAAATCAAGTTCCATGATGTGCGCCTGCCCCACAGCGCGATTCTCGGTCAGGAAGGCGATGGTTTCGCGCTCACACAAGCGCGGCTCGGCCCGGCTAGGCTCACGCACTGCATGCGCTGGACGGGCATTGCGCAGCGCGCGCTGGAGATCGCCACCCACTACGCCAACATGCGCGAAGCGTTCGGTAAACACCTGACTGAACACCAGTCGATCCAGTGGATGCTGGCAGATTCTGCCATCGAACTGCACGCCGGGCGGCTGATGATTCAGCAGGCGGCGTGGCTGCTCGAAAACGGCGACCAAGCGCGGCAGGAAGCGTCAATGTGCAAGGTGTTCGTGGCGGAGACGGTCAACCGCGTCATCGACCGCGCCATTCAGATTTGCGGCGGCTTAGGTATTTCGCGCGATTTACCGTTGAGCAAGTGGTACGAGGCGGCGCGCGCCTTCCGCATCTACGATGGCGCGAGCGAAGTGCACCGCATGGTCGTGGCGCGGCGCATCATCAAGGCATACGGGAGCGGTGTATAATATTCGCAGGCGAGACAAGAGGTATCCGCATGACATTGCAAGAGGTAATCAAACAGGTTGATCAACTGACCCCCGAAGAGCGGAAGCAGTTGGCACTTTATATCATTGGTGCGTTGCCCGCCGAGACGACGCGTGTTCGACCCAGCCTTCTCCAGTTCCGCGGGATGGCGGCGCACCTGCGGGATATGGATGCTCAAGAATACGTCAATCAGCTGCGCAGTGAATGGGATGACCGTCCGTGATTGTTCTCGATGCACTTAAAGGCAGCAAACGCATTGCTTTGGATACTGCCTGCATCATTTACTTCATAGAGGATCACCCGAAGTACGCTGATATCGTCGAAGAGGTGCTTATCTGCATTGCGCGTCAAGACATACAAACGCTGACATCCGTTGTCACGTTAGCTGAGGTATTGGTTAAGCCGTTCAAACTGGGGGATCAGGCAGCGGAAGATAATTATCGTGATTTTCTGCAAAATCGGGATGATATGCTGCTTATCCCCTTAAGCGAAGTCATTGCCGAACGCGCGGCCGCTCTGCGTGCCAAGTACGGATTAAAGCTTCCAGATGCGTTTCAGATTGCAACAGCAATAGCTTCTAACTGTGATGCGTTTCTCACAAATGACCTCGGTGTCAAGCGCGTCACGGAGATCCGTATCCTCGTTTTGGACGAGTTAGAACTCTATCCTATGCCTTGAGCACTACCCCTCTTCATTCGCGTAGTAGTCATCTTCGCGGGGTAAGCGGCGGTCATACTGCGCCACGCCGACTTTGAGCAGCAGCACGAACAGCCCGGTGATCGCCAGCGCCAGCACATCAGACATGTTAACCGTGGTCGAAAACACGACGATGAACCAGGCAATCGCCAGCACCGCAAGGAACAGCACGAAATAGCGCGTGAGATCGTAGCGGCGAAAGACGAGCGCGCGCCCATTGACGAACATCACTACGCCGCCGATCAGCAGCCCGATCAGCAGCCCGTCGATGCCGCCTGTGAGCGCGCGGCGGGGCAGGTCGAAGCGCTGGCTTTCGGTGGTCAGCGGCGTGATCGTGTTGTAGACGCCATATAACAGCATGCCGATCAGCGCCCCAAACTGCACGCTGATCAGGTCAATGCGGATGAAGCGCCACAGCAGCGACCCAAACAGAATGTAAAACAGACCGGGCACGCCGACCACGACCAGCGTGACAACCAATCCGCTGAGAATTTGCGTATTGACCAGGGCATCATGGCGCCACGCCAGTTCACGCAGCCCGAAAAACCCACTGACGGCGAACACCGCTGCGATCATCAGCGTCACCACTTGAATCAGACGGTAGATCGGGCTGCAGCCCATCACTTGCGCACCACTTCCCACGCCAGATGATTGATCTCCGGCAGAATCAGCTTTTCCAGCGCGACCTGCACGGCGTTGGGGCTGCCCGGCGTGGAAAAGACCAGCGTCTGCTTATACACACCCGCCGTCGCGCGGCTCAACATGGCGGCCGCGCCGACTTCCTGATAGCTCAACATACGGAAGAGCTCGCCGAAACCGGGGAGTGTCTTTTCGAGCATGCGGCTGATCACGTCGAAGGTCGTGTCACGCGGGCTGATGCCCGTGCCACCGTTAAAGATGATCAAACGCACTGCGGGCAGCGTGACCAGTTCGTCGAGCGCCGCCGCCACCTGATCCGGCTCGTCTTTGATGAGGCGGTACGCCGCGACGACGTGTCCGAGTTCGGTCATGCGCCGCTCGATATATTTGCGATTCTCGTCCGTTTCCGGCGTCCGCGTATCGCTCACCGTGACGATGGCGATGGTCACGGGGCCGTGTCCGGCCTTCTCGCGATGTTCGGCTGTACCCATGCTTACTCCCTCATGTTGATTGCCAAACTTAGGGGCAGACCGATGTGTCTGCCCAGTTGCAGGCGCACACATCGGTGCGCCCCTACTCAAAGCTAACCGCTAACTACTAATGGCTTATTGCACGTTAAATGTCACCTGATACGGCTGCTGGACATAGTTGCCGTCGAGACCGACCACCACTAGCTGCAGCGAGTACTGCCCCGGCTGCAAGCGATCGCCGGGGAATAGCTCAAGCTGCCCGTTCACCACGCTGTTCGGGTGAACTTCGCCAAGGGTCACCCAACTGCTGCCGAACTGCCCGCCGCTGAGTTCCAGCTTGTAATACGAGGCTTGTTCGGCGCTGAACTGGGCCGTTCCGATGATCGGCACGCTGCCGCTGACGGTCTGACCGGGGGCGGGCGAACTGATGAAGGCCGTGAGCACGGTCGGGTTGCCCGCCGCGTTGAGCAAATCCGGCGTACAGGCAATCGTCGGCAGGAAGGCGATCCCCTGCGAGCGGGCGTACTGCTCGGCGCGAGCCGCGTCATCCGGGAACGTCGGCGGTGCGATGAACAACTGCTCGCGGGCGGCGGGGGCGCTGCCCTGCAGTTCGACCGGCACCTGACAGTACTGCGGCGCGGGCGGGGCGGCTTGCCCCGGCGCGACCTGGAACTGAATCAGGTTGGCGATATCCGGCGGGAGCGGCGAGACGAGCACGCGATAAATGTCTGGCTCGACTTCGCGCAGCCACGGCCCGGCGGCAGGCGGCTGATCGCTTGGCGCTTGCGTGGCGGGCGGGTAATCCAATCCCTGACCATTCCAGCGGGCGGCAGGCGTGTCGAACATCCATTCGTTGATGCGCTGACTGCAATCCAGCGCCGGGTCGGTCAGGCGCACGGAGCACAGCGATTGCAGGTTGACACCCGGTGGCTGATCGAGGCGGTCGGCTTGCAGCGCGTTATCCACGCCAAACTCGTTGAGCAGCGCGTTGTCGTTGTAAATCGAGGTGATGACCTGATTCCAGATCGGCGCGGCCCCGGTCAGCCCGGTCGTATTGATCATCGGTTCGCCGCGGGTATTGCCCACCCACACGCCGACGGCGGCGTTGCGCGTAAACCCGACCGTCCAGTTATCGCGGAAATTGTCGGTCGTCCCCGTCTTGACCGACGAGCCAATGCTGCCCGTGTACAGCGAACTCTGTGCGCCCATCGCGGGCTGGCGCGCGGCTTCATCGGCGAGGATGTCGCTGATGACATAGGCGATGCGCGGATCGAGCACCTGTGTGCCGTAGCCTTCGCGGAACTGCGTCGCCGGGGTGACATTGCCGCCCGCGCAGCCCTGTTCGTACTGGTAGATGATGTTGTCGTCGCGATCAATGATGCACAGGATCGACGTCGTCGGCACGTACACACCGCCATTAGCGAACACGCCGTAGGCGCGCGTCAGTTCCAGCAGGGTGATGTCACCGCCGCCGAGCGTAAGCGAAATGCCGTACTGGCTGGCATCGCTGCCGAGGCTCTCCACGCCGAAGCGCGCCATGATTTCGAGCAGGGACGGCACGCCGACCGAGCGGAGCGTTTGCAGCGCCGGGATGTTGTAGCTGTTGGCGAGCGCGGCGCGCATGCGCACCGGGCCGTGGAACGTTCGGTCATAGTTGACGGGCTGGTAGTCGCCTTCGACGAACTGCGTATCCCAGATGATGTCGCCGGGCGTCATCATGCCCTGTTCCAAAGCGGAGGCATAGGTGAAGGGCTTCATGGTGCTGCCGGGCTGACGCGGCGAAATCGTGACGTTCACGCGCCCGTCGATGTTGTCGTTGTTGTAGTCGACGCTGCCAACCATCGCCATGATCTGCCCGGTGGTCGGCTGGATGGCGAGCACGGCGGCATTGCCGACGTTCTGATTCACCAACCCGCTGATCTGGCTGCGGGCGGCCTGCTGGGCGAGATCGTTCAGTTCGAGGTCGACGGTGGTGTACACGCGCAGACCACCGCGCGCGACTTCTTCCGGCGAATAGCCGAGCTGCCCCATCAAATCTTCGAGTTCCTGCCGCGCGTAGACGGTGAAGTGCGGCGCGCGCAGCGGCACGTCCTGCGGTTCGGCGAAGGTCAGCCCGGCGGCCAGCGTTTGATCGCGCAGGTCGTCGCTGATGTAGCCGACTTCGACCATGCGATCCAGCACCACGCGCCAGCGATCCAGCACCGCAGCCTGCACTTCGGGGTCGGGGTTGAGCGGATCGAGGTTAGCGGGCGCTTGCGGCAGCCCCGCGAGCAGCGCCGCCTCGCCGAGCGTCAATTCGCTGACATCCTTGCCGAAAATGACCTGTGATGCGGCCTGCGCGCCATAGGCGAGATTCCCGTAGTAAATCTCGTTCAAGTACATTTCGAGCACTTCCTGCTTGCTCATCCGGCGCGAGAGCAGGAAGGCGAGCAGAATTTCTTCGACTTTGCGCTGCACGCTGCGTTCGGCGCGATATTCGGCGTCGAACAGCACGTTGCGCACCAACTGCTGCGTGATCGTGCTGCCGCCCGTGCCCTGACTCCCCACGCCGATGTACTGCAGGAAGGCGCGGGTCGTCGCCTGCACTTCAAAGCCGGGGTTTGACCAGAACGAGTCGTCTTCGGTGGCGACGGTCGCATTGATCAGATCCTGCGGGAAGTTGGCATAGGCGACATTCGTGCGCCGTCCCTCATTGAAGACTTCGTAGAGCAGCGCGCCGTCGCGATCATAATAGAAAGTGCTCTGGAAGTTCTGGTAGTCGTCCACCTGCTCGATCTGCGCGTTGAGCTGTTCTTCAAGGCGCGTGCCGAGCGTCGCCGTGAGCACGATGCTGAGCAGCGTCAGGCCGCCGCAGAAGGTCAGCACCACGCCCGCGAAGATCATCAGACAGCCGGGTGAACAACCGAGGAAGCCTTTGCGCTTGCGCACTGGGTTGCGCGGCGGCAAACCGGGCTGCATGGCAGGTGGGTAACCGCCTTGGGGGTTGGTCGGCGCGGCGGGTGGCGGCACGGGGATCGTCGGCTGCTGCTGGGGCGACTGCGATTGGGTGACGCGCTGCGGCTGTGGTCGCTGCTGCGCGGGACGGCGGCTTTCCCCGGGCACATGCACCATGGTGTGCTCAAAGGGGACAATGTGCGGCATCGTCGCCCCTTCCCCAAACATATCCGGCGTATCGTCATCTTTCACGGGCGGCTCATCCTTCTTCAAAAAATCGGGGTTGGGGTCAAAGCCCGCGCTCCCCGGCAGCGTCTTGGGATTCAGCCACGCTTCCGGTTCATCTTCCGGCAGCGGCAGGGTGGGTTTATCGTGCAGGTCGACAGCGGGATCGAGGTCGGTCGTCTGGGCGCTGTGGATATCCTCGTCCGGCGTGGACATCGTGTGGTCGCCACCTTCCGACATCATGTAGTCGCCCGACGCGTAACCTTGGTCGGGTTCATGCTCGTCTTCCGGCAGGCGTGGGGTATCGGGCATGCTGCGCTCCGTTACATCTCAGGTATTTACGCTCATTGTAGCAGAAAACGAGAACTGGCCGGAGGGCGCGACAGGTGACCATGGGGTGACAGCAGGGTAAGCGCAGAGCGGTGGTTTTGTGGAGAAATTTGTAGTCTTTCGATCTTCGTCCCTCGATAGAATATAATCGTTTTATGAATGCGCGGTCGTCCAGCTCGACGTGGTCGCCCTCAGCGTTGCAAACTAGTGCTGTTCCTGATAGTTCGGGATTCTTTATGTCAAACCATTCACAAGGACTGCGCAAGCAGATCGCCGCGGCCAATGCTGCACCGGCCGAAGCTGTCGAAAAGCTGATCGCCGAAAGTCTGACGCAAGATGGCGAATTTCACTCCATACTCAACGGCGAAATGCTCGGTTTTGTGCTGCGCAAAGTGTTCTATACACTGGTCGCCGAACAGAAAGTCGCGCAGTTCGAAGTACCCATCGTCCATAACGTCTCGGAGATGAATGTCGCCATCGTCGGGCGGGAAGCCCGCATCGCAGCGACCGTCCACATTCACCAGCCGATTGTCGCCTTCATCAAGTTCCGCTACACCCTCGAAAACGACCCCAAAACTCCGAAGCTTCTGCGCTTGAAAAACAACAAACTTGACGTGGAAGAAGTCACCCGCGCGTTTGACGTGCCGGCGAAAGTAGCGCTCAAGGTCATGGGCGTCGAGAAGATCGCGCGCAACGAATTGAGCAACCCGAACGCGATCATCGCACGGACACTGCCGCCACAACTGCAGCCGCACGGCTTCGCTGGCAAGATCGAGCGCGTCGAATTGGAGTTCACTGCCGACGACAGCCTCGAAGTGCTGCTCGCCTGCTGAGACGCACACCCTGTAATGGGCAGACAGGGACGTCTGCCCATTACAGGGTGCAGCGATCAGTTATTTCCCCCGATTCATACACTCCGATCATCGCTGATTCATCCATGTGAACTCAATCTACCCCTGTGCGCTTATATCCTGAGCAGTTGCTGAGCTTCCGCACTCAATTACAATCTACTTGACGTTATAACTATTGATATAATTCCTCTTTTCTGTACACTGATGCGTACAACTAAGACGAGGATAGGTAGAGTTGTGAAAAAGCTCATTCTCTGCGGGCTGCTGCTCATATTGGCGACCAGCGGATTAGCGCAGGCGACGGTGTATGAAGTTACGGGCGACCGCCGCATTAATGTGCGCACCGAGCCCAGCACCACCGCATCCGTACTCACTCAGCTTGCCCCCGGCGACCAGGTCGAGGTGACGGGCGAAGTCGACGGCGACGCGGTGAGCGGCAGTACGCTCTGGTATGCGTTGAACATCAGCGGCGTGACCGGGTACGTGCACAACTCACTGCTTCGCCCGGCTCAAACCGCCGAATCAGCCGAAGTCGCCGGCGCGGTTGACCGGCCAGCAGTCGCCGTCGAACCAACACGCGGTGTGCCCGCCAATCCCAACGCCGACAGCCGCACCCGCGCGGTGCTGCGCTACCTCAACGGCTTGACCGACCGCACGGATAACCGGGTGCTTTCGGGACAGTTTGGCGCCTACGGCGATGGCACGAGCGCGGAAACCGCTACCGAGCAGTTGGAGCGCATCTTTGCGGATTCCGGGCAGTACCCCGCCCTGACGGGCATGGACTATCAGCGCTGGGATATGCAGCACGCGAATGACTTCAGCGAGCCGAACGGCTTCCTGATCGACGCCTGGAACGCGGGTAGTCTCGTCAACATCAGTTGGCACGCAAGTAACCCGTGGACGGGCGGTCACTCCACCGATTGGGAAGACACGCGCACCGAGGATCCGTGGGACACCTACCCGGTCGGCGAACTGCTGGAAACGGGCAGCCCGGTGGCGCGGCAGTGGCGCGCCATGCTGGCCAACATCGCCGATGGCTTGCAGGAACTCGAAGATGCGGGCGTGGTCGTGATCTGGCGTCCGCTGCACGAAATGAACGGCGGCTGGGCGTGGTGGCATCTGCAGGAACCGGACGAGTTCATCGCGCTGTGGCGCGATATGTTCGACTACTTCACCTATGACCGCGGGCTGGACAATCTGCTGTGGGCGTACACGCCCATGATGAAGGGCCATCCGGATGGTCCTTCGCCCATCGTGTTTTACCCCGGCGCAGCCTATGTCGACTTGGTCGGGCTGGACAAGTATATGGAGCTGGACGAAGACCCGCTCGACCTGAACGGCTACGGCGAATACGACGGCATCCTCACACTGGATAAGCCCATCGGCCTGTTCGAATTTGGCCCGCTGCCCGCCTCCGGTGAGGGTTGGGACACGTTCACATACGACTATGCCAACCTCATCCGCGATATTCGCGACCTGTACCCGGAAGTGGTGCTGTTTCAGGCGTGGGAATACGTCTGGCAGATTGGTCGCCACGCCAACGCCGCCGGTCTGATGCGCGATCCGTGGGTGATCACACGCGGCGAGCTGCCCAGCTTCTAGCCGCAGTCAAAAGTTAAAAGTCGAAAGTTGAAAGTGGGATACATTCTCTACTTTTAACTTGGAACTTTTAACTTTTAACTTCTCTCCGCCCTCTATCCTTCAGATTTCATTTCTGTTCTCAGGCGTGCTAAAATGGCGCGCATGATGAAAAAAGCACTGCTTCTTTGCCTGATATTTGTGATCGCCGCGCCGCTGTACGCGCAGGATGGCGCGGGCGATCTGCTCAACCGGGTGAATGCGCTGCGGGCGTCGGTGGGTCGCGCGGGCTACAGCTTGAATGGCGCCCTCTCCGCGGCGGCGCAGCAGCAAGCCCAGTGGATGATCGACACGGGCAGCGTCAGCCACACCCACCCGGACGGTTCCGGGCCGCGCACGCGCGCGCAGAACGCCGGGTATCCCTCCAACGCGGTGAGCGAAAACATTTACGCTGGGTCAAATGCCTCGGTGGACAGCGCCTGGACCTTCTGGATCAATTCCGGCATCCACTACGCCGGGCTGGTCAACCCGGCTTATACCGAAGTCGGCATCGGCATCGCCGCTGGTGACTGGGGCCGCGCCTATGTCATGGTGTTCGGCAACCCCAACGGCTATGGCTATGCCGCCGCCGCGCCGGCGGTGTCAGCGGGCAGCGGGGGCGGTTCGGGAAGCAGTTCCGGTGGGGGTTCCGGTGCCGCCGCTCCGCCCTCGTTCGTGGTGGGGACGGATGAACGCGGCAATATTCAGCATCAAGTACAGCCCGGCGATACGCTCGGCGATATCGCGCTGATTTACGGCTACACGTGGGCGGATTTGCCGCGCATGATGGAGCTCAACGGCATGGCGGATGTGCGCGACCTCGAAGTCGGCTCGATCTTTCTGGTGCCGCCGCACGCGGGGACCTACACGCCAACCGTCGATCCCAACACACCGACGCCCGCCCCGACGGCCACCCCGCTCCCACCGACCATTACGCCGTTCTCACTGCCGACAGCCACGCCGACCGCCATTCCCATGATCCCGACCGCGGGCTTGGACATCACGCCGCCCGTTGAAATCGTGCAGGTGCTCGACGCGCCAACGCCGGAGATCGTGCAGCCGATTGCCGCCGCGCCCGCGCCCCAACCGCGCAATAACAACACCATGTGGCTGGTGATCGCGCTCGGCGTGCAGGTTGTGGTGCTGGTCGGCGCTGGAGCCGAATTCCTGCTGCGGAGGTCACGCCGCCGATGATGACGATTCGCCGTTACGCGCGCGCCTTCATCGGCGCGCTGAAAATGACACTGCGCGGGGAGACCATTCAACCCCCCGCTGATCCGCATCCCAACCTGACGGCGTGGTGGCAGACGACTACCCGCTTGACGGATGCCGCGTTCGTCAACGCTGACAACCATGGATTTCCAAAATCCGGACGTGAGACTTTAGTACTACACATCGAGGGGCGTGATGTGTCAATGGAAACAATCCTTAAGACGGTGCGTTTCCATGCCGATCAGGAGTTTCCGGTGCTCATGCGGCAAGGCGACAAGTTCGGTTATCTCACCATGCAGGCGACCGTGATGAACGACCGTTTTCTCGTGGATAAGCTCGCCCATGCCGAAACGCTGCCTGACCAAATTAAGGCGGCGGTCGCCGCGATCACCGCCCACCTCGATCAACTGCCGCGCAAAGACCAATTGTGAACTTATCAGGAAAATTTGACAAAATCGAAAACATCTTAATGCTGCAAAAAAAAGATGTGTGCTAATCTACTTACATGCTGCATTTGCAGATTATCATCCTTTATTGAGGAGCTTATCATGCTGTATCAACCCCGTGAAGAAGGCCAAGGCCTCGTCGAATACGCGCTCATCCTGGTTCTCGTCGCTGTTGTCGTCATCGTGATCCTCGCCCTGCTCGGGCCGGCGATCGGCAACATCTTCTCGAACATCGTCAACACGCTCTAGTCCGCTCACTTACTCAGCAGCTTAGAGCCGCCCGGTTAACGCCGGGCGGCTCTTTTTTTGCCGGTTGGCGGAGTCGTCCGCATCCAAAACAAAAAGGACGAGGTTGCCCTCGTCCTTGTCGGATTGACGTGCTGCTCAGGTTATTCGAGGCCGAGCGCGACCGACGCGCGATTGCACAGGTTGACGCCGCCCGAGGTGTACCACGTATTGAGCATTTCGCTTGATGACAGCCCCTGCTGGGCGTCCGCATAGATGCCCGTACCGTAAATGTAGTAGCGCTGGGTCTCGTTCGCCCAGCTATCGAACGCCCGGCTGATGACCGACGGACCGCCGTTGTAGCAGGCCATTGCCAGCCCGGTGTCCCCATTGGCGTAACCGAGACATTCGTTCAGGAAGTTCGCGCCGCGCATGGCGTTGGTATCCGGGTCGAGCATGTCTTCGCCCGCCGAGAAGTGGAACGGCATCACCTGAAACAACCCCTGCGCGCCCGCATGGCTGCTCACAGTGTCATAACCGCATGATTCAATTTGCATCACTGTGGCCAGCAAGTTGGGATCAAGCCCGTACTGCTGCGCCCAGCGTTGAATATCCGAACTCCAGTGCCGAACTTCTTTCGTAAACATCGGCGCGATCACGTTGGCTCCGACGCCCGGAGGCGCGACGTAGACCTCGTCCACCCCGGTGATGAGCGGAACTGCGCTGATCGTCCGGCTGACGACACCAAATGTGGAGGCCAGTGCATTCGGCAGCAAAATCGCCAACACGAACACAATGATGATCCATCCCGGCAGATAGCGCACCCATCCGGCGCGCGACTGGGGCTTCGTTTTCGGCTTCTGCGGCGATTTTTTCACCGCTTTGTGCGCGTACGGTTTAGTCTGAACTGCCATTCACCATCTCTGTTTATGGAACACTCTGATTCTACAACACGCACCCTGAACTTTTGCGTAAAAGATGTGTAAAACCCGCATAAGTAGGGGGTGATTTCTGTTCAATTATAGAACAAGTGTTCAAAATTTTCAAGTAAAGTTATCCTCCGGGTCAACGGATAGGCGCAGCGACCAGCGCATCCCGAACAGGCACATACTGCTCAACATCCGGCTGACTTCCTCGGGCGAGACGGGCAGATTGTTGTCGAGCCACCAGTTGATCACGCCGATCTGCGCCCCCGCCATATAGGCCGCCATAAAGTCGAGCGGCAAGCCCGGTTCACCGTCGGACGGCATGAGTGGCTTCAGGATCTGGTCGCGAATCACAGTTTCCAGATACGCCCGCACCATCCGGATGAACTGCGGCGAGCCATGCGCGCCCAGCATTGCCCGGTAGAAATCGGCATGGGCGGCGACATGGTGAAAGTCACGCGCATCGTCAGTTTGTTCCAAGTACGAACGATTGTTGAAATCGTTGCGGTCCAGGGAGGGATAGTGCGCGCTCAGCTCGTCGTAGATGCGCTGCATCGTTTTGAAGAGCAGTTCGTCTTTATCTTTGCAGTGCAGGTAAAAGGTGGCGCGGCTGACATCAGCTTTGTCGACCACATCCTGAATCGTGATATTGGTGTAATCCCGCTCCTTCAACAAATCGAGCAGCGCCGTGCTCAACATGTGAAACGTACGCTCTCGCCGCCGATCCGGTCGCTTTTCCGTCATTTCTAGACACCTGTCTACTAATGGACACGCTGCCCCAACTGCTGATTGACAGGCGAGCGCGATTTCATATCATCAATTATAGACAGTGTGTCCATAAATAGTCAAAGTGTCAATGAGGATCAACTATGGGACGGGTTGCCGAGGGACTGGTGTTCCCTAAATCAATGTGGGGTCGCTTCAAACTGATGGCCGAACTCAACGCCGACATGCTCGGCTTTTTCGGGCGCATCATCCAGCAGTATGGCCGGGTGGCGACACTCACTACGCCGCTGTTCAGCTACTATGTCATCGCCGACCCGGACTTCGCACATGAAGTGCTGGTCACGCAGGCGGACAAGTTCCACAAAGATCAACTGTACAAGGATGAGCAGGTCGGCTTGGCGCGGGTTATGGGCAACGGGCTGCTCGTGAGCGATGGCGAGTTCTGGAAGCGGCAGCGCAAGTTAGTCGCGCCTGCCCTGCATACCAAACGCATTGAAGCCTACGCCGAAACAATGGTCGACTACACCGACCGCATGCTTGCGCACTGGCGCGACGGGCAGCGGCTTGCGGTGGACCACGAGATGATGACGCTCACGCTCAAGATTGTCGCCAAGTCGCTGTTCAACACCGATGTTTCCGCCGCGGCGGATCGCGTTGGTGCGGCGACCGACGTCATTCAGGAGGCGATGAAGCCGAACGATGTCCTGCCCGCGTGGATTCCGACACGCGGTCGACGGCGCCTGCGCCGCGCGCTGGCCGATCTTGACGAAGTGGTCTACGGGATGATCGCGGACTGGCGCAAGACCGGGGAAGATCGCGGCGATCTGCTCTCGATGCTGCTGCTGGCGGAAGATGATGAAGGTCAGCCCATGACCGATAAGCAGGTGCGCGACGAAGCTGTCACACTGCTGCTGGCCGGACACGAAACGACCGCGAACACGCTCAACTGGACGTTCAAACTGCTGGCGGAGAATCCCGAAGTCGAAGCCAAGCTGCACGCCGAGCTGGATACGGTGCTGGCGGGTAAGCTGCCCACGCTGGCAGATCTGCGCCGCCTGCCTTACACCGATATGGTGATCAAGGAATCGATGCGCCTGATGCCGCCCGCCTACAGCTTTGGCCGCGAGGCGCTGGCAGATGTCGAGATTGGCGAATACCGCATCCCGAAGGGCACGCAGGTCGTGATCTTCAACTATTTCATGCAGCGCGACCCGGAACTCTGGGAGCAGGCCGAACGCTTTATGCCGGAACGCTTCAGCGCGGACAATGAAAAGAACCTGCCGCGTTACGCGTATCTGCCGTTCGGCGGCGGGCCGCGCATCTGTGTGGGCAACAGCTTCGCGGCGATGGAAGCGCGCCTGCTGCTGGCAACTATCGCCCAGCGCTACCAACTGCGGCTCACACCCGGTCAGCGGGTGGAAGCCGAACCGCTGATCACGCTGCGCCCCAAAGGTCATCTGCTCATGAGCGTGGAACAGCGCGAACCCGTGGCGGTCATGCAGCCGGAACTGGTGTAAGACACCACTGGTTTAGGCACAGAAGATCAAAAAACACCGCCCCATGCTTCAGCGTGGGGCGGTGTTGCTTATACCGACGAACGGCGATCGGGGTTACGGCCACTGCGCGCGCACAATGTCGAGGAGCGGACGCGCGCTCTGGAACGAGGTCTGCGTGTTAAGCGCCCAGTTGAAGCCGTTATCGGCGGAGGCGACCAGTGTGCCGTTGGCGCAGGCGGTCTGGAAGTCGTGCCAACCGGAACGCAGCGCGCCCAACCCGTTGTTAATCAAGGTGACGGCCTGCCGCAGTTGGACGGACACCTGCAAGTCGATCTCTGGCAGCACCGTGTAGTTCTCGGGAATGGCGGGCGCGGGCGCGGTGCAGCCGCCGGTATCACCTGACTGCTTCACATCGGTCCAATAGCGCAGCAGCAGTGAACTCGGCCCGTTGAGCCCGGTCGCCGTCTCAACAATCACATACAGGTTGCCGACATGCCGACCGGGGTTGGCTTCAGCGGCGGCAGTTGGGTCAATCTGCGGCGCACTGGTCGCTTCGATGGGCGCGGAGGTGGGCGCGGCGCTGGTTGGTTCGGGCGTGGGCGGCAGAGGCGTTTCCGTAACGGGAGCAGCGGTCGGCGGTTCAGGCGTCGCGGTCGGCGCGTTTTGCAGCGTGACATTGAGCGCCGCTTCCAGCTCGCCAATCGTCGTGATGGTCGGCACGAAGTCGCGATACACTTCGCCCGCCGACTCGCGCGTCAGCGGCGTTGAACCGAAACACGCCTCGTTGTAGACGGCCTTGGTCGCCAGCAGGGAGTCATGCACGCCATTCATGCGCGTGACCATCTCCGCAAGGTCGGCGTACGCGAGGCTGTCCACGTTCGACAGGGCGGCAACGGGCGGCGGTTCATTGAAGAAGGCGGTACAGTCGAGCTGACCGCCGTTGATCACCACATTGACGAACTGATTTTGCAGCGTGGTCACATCATTCTTGATCGGCGTAAACTGCTGCTGGAGACTGCTCGCGAGGGACAGGCGATCCTGCGCGAGACTGGGGAAGACCAGCACGCGGAGATTGTCGCGCACAAGGTACAGCCCGCCGATGATGAGGAGCGAGAGCAGCAGGCCGAAGATGCGCCGCATCCAGCGCCCCACCGGCGCGCGCCCACCGAGCTTGCCCTCTTCTTCTACCTGCCGCAGCCGTTCTACCACTTGCTCTTCACGCCCGGCTTTCAGCGCCTTGTCAACCGCGCGGAACATCCCCAACGCATAGGCGGCGGCAGCGCGCACGCTCTTATTGTCGTCGTCGTGATACGTTTTGATGAGTTCGTCGACGGCATCCCCGGCGGCGGCTTCGCCCAACCAGTAGGCAGCAGCGCGGCGCTCGGCAGCGTTTCCATGCTCCAGCTTGTCAAGCATCGCGTTGATCAGTTGTTGGCGTTCTTCCGCATCGATCATGACATCGCGTCTCCGGGTCGAAAATGAAATCCCTTCTATGATACGGCAACTCCGACGGAACGGAAAATGAATCCTCCGAATCTGGTAAGAAACACTTGCATATAAACGTTCCGAGTCCATAATGGTACTACATGGACTCTTTTCGTCCGTTCATGCATGATAGGGTCATTGTGCCCTTAGTCGTCCGTTGGAGTTTCATATGCTTACGCACCCTCTGTCGATTTTGCTTGATCGGGACAGTGAAGAACCGATCTATCGGCAGCTCATCCGGCATGTGCGCGCCCAAATCGAAAGCGGGACGCTGCCCGCCGGGACGCGTTTGCCTGCCAGCCGCGATCTCGCGCGCCAGTTGAACATCAGCCGCATCAGCGTCGTCAACGCTTATGCGGAACTGCGTGCGGAAGGCTATCTGAGCGCCCATGCGGGGCGCGGCACGTTTGTCTCTGGCGGGCGCGAGAGCATCGAAAGTCCAACCTCTATGATGCCGAGCACCGCGCGCCCCAACGGGCAGCACGCCGAGATGATCGGCGCGAACAATTACCCCGACCGCTCGCTGCGCGAACTCATGCGCATGGCGCGGCGTCCCGGTGTGATCAACTTCAGCACGGGCGCGCCGCCCACCGAATTCTTCCCAGTCTCGCACCTGCGCGAAGCCATTAACGCGGTGATCGACCGTGACGGCTCAGAAGCGCTCGCCTATGAAGTACCAGAAGGCTACGCCCCGCTGCGCGCCAGCGTGCGCGACTATGTGAGCGCGTTGGGGATTCGCTGCAGCAGCGAACATGTGCTGATCACGGGCGGCACGCAGCAGGGAATCGATCTGGTGGTGCAGTCGCTGCTCTCCGAAGGCGATCTGGTCATCACCGAAACGCCGACCTACCTCGGCATGCTTGACATCGCGCGCACGCGGCGCGTGCGCGCGTTTGGTGTCGGCATGGACGACGACGGCATCCGCCTCGACATGCTCGAAAACGTCATTCTCGAACATCACCCACGCCTGATCTACGTCATGCCCTCGTTCCAGAACCCGACCGGGCGCGTGATGCCGCTGCACCGCCGCCGTCAACTACTCAACTTGGCGCACGAGTATCATGTCCCGATTCTCGAAGACGCGGTGTATCAGGAATTCCGCTTTGAGGGCGAAACCTATCCGCCGCTCAAGGCGCTGGACGAACACGGGATCGTCATCCACGTGAGCGGTTTCACCAAGAACCTGATCCCCGGTCTGCGCATCGGCTATGTGATCTCCGACGGCATTCACCATGAACGTCTGGTGCGCGTCAAGCAGGCCGCCGACATTTCGACGCCCGGGCTCAATCAACGCGCGCTGCACTGGATGCTCGAACACGGCGTGCTGGCACTGCAAATGGAGCGCAACATGCGCGAACTGAAGCGCCGCCGCGATGTGGCGCTCGCCGCCGCGCGTCGCTCGCTGCCGCCGGGATCGAAGTGGGAGAAGCCGCACGGCGGGATGTATCTGTGGGTCGAACTGCCCAAGACAGGGCCAACCGTCGCCGAACTGTATATTCAGGCCGTGCAGACGGGCGTCGCCTACGCGCTCGGCAATCTGTTTTATACCAATGGCAGCGGCAGCCATCACATGCGCATCAACTTCGGCGCGCACAAGCCGGTCGACATCGAAGAGGGCTTCAAGCGGTTGGGACGCGCCTGGCGCGAACTCGCCTGCGACTACCCGGAGATCGAAAAAGCGCCGCTGTTATAAGAGTACAAAGGATGACGAGAAGCTTATGCTCTTGGATGCAATCAGAACATCTTGAGCTTAACATCGTTGCTCGGTATGAAAGATGTGAAGGCGAAGTTTCGGGTAGTATTTCCGAAACCTAAGATTACTGACGGTGAGTTAGTAGCGCCACCAGTAACCCAGAATTATATGCTGGTGGGCACAGCTTTCGATTATCTACTACGGTTTCACCTAGAACGTCGCTATCCATTTGCGGTCGCACAGCCTTGGATCGCGAGTCATGCAGAATTCCTCGTCAAGTCGGACTCAGAAATACATAAGAAGGTACAACTAATCCTTGACGAGGCAAAACAACAGCATGACGCCTATTTAGCCAATGGTCACGTCACCGATACGTTACTCCGCTCATGTCTTCTGTTGGCACAACTTGATCCAATTTTTCGACGCAACTTGATCGTACCCGATTTGGGTTATGTAAATGACGGAGATGTGCTTGACCTACGGAGATTGTTGACGAGTGTTCGTAGCGAATTCTTCCAACCTCAATCTGTATGCCTTCTTGATCCTACCTTTGGTGCTGGATCTGTCTTAGTCGGTGGAGCAGACGTCGATCTGGTGCTAGATGACGCTTTAGTTGAAATCAAGACCACAAAGGAACCGCGTTTACAGCAGGACCACTATAATCAGATTATTGGCTATTATCTTCTTTCAACCTTCGGATCGATCGATGGTGCTCCACCAGGCCATACTATTCAAAGAGTTGCCATCTATTCGGCACGTTATGCAACCTTGCATCTTTTCCCAATAGAAACGATTGCCTCGCAAGCAACCTTCGCGTCGTTTACGGACTGGTTCTCTGCTCGCGCTAAACAGGAGTTTAAGAATAGGCAAAGAAAACGTCCAATAAATTAGGGTCGGCCATGCCCCTTTTTGACGCTCATTGCACTAGCCCTTTTCTATTTTTCTATCGTTCTCTCCCCTTACCAGCGCGATTCGCGACCCTATGCTTTAATACAATGCGCACACAAGGAGACAACCATCGTGAACTTCACGCTCATCAAAGGCCGCTTCTACGTCGTCGGGTATTCGCCGGACGGCGACTCGATCAAGTTCAAGGCCGACAACCCGCAGCTCTGGAACACCTTCGAGACGGAGAACCGCGCCGAACTCGACAAAAACCTCGCCGAAGAGAACGGCATTGTGCAACTGCGTTTGCAGGGTGTCGACGCCTTCGAAACGCACTATTCGCCCGAAAACCCGCCCACGCCGAAAAACCTGAAGCTGGAACCGCGCGCCACCATCAAGAAGCCGGATGCGGGTGAACACAAGCAGCCCAAGCGCATCGCCATCGAAGCGACCAACGTCTTTCTGCGCCTGCTCGGCGTCGAATCGGTGACGTGGAAGACGTGGGGCAAAAACTCGTGGGTGAACACCGCCAAGATTCGGCGTGATGGGGCAATCGTCGAGGTCAAAGACAAACACGGCGACGCGATTCCCGGCTACATCGTCACCAATGACGCTGAAAAGAACGGTCGCCCGATATCGTGGGTGTTCCCCGGTACGACACGAGCCGACGATGGCAAAATCCTCACCACTGAAATGCTCGCCGCTGGCTTGGATGTTTCCGCGAACTATCAACTGCTCAAGCAGGGGTTGGTCTACCCGTATTTCTTCATGACGCTGCCCGCCAAACTGCGGAGCAAACTTGCCGAAGCCGCGCAGATCGCGCAGCGCGAGGCCGCCGCGCAGTTGGAGCAGTTCAAAGGCCAGCCGATTCCGGAAACGTTCTCCAATCTGTGGTTGTATGACCGCGCCGCGCACGGTATCGAGATTGACGACCTGAAGCGCATCACCGATGATTTCGGCATCTACCCGTATCTGTTCCGCAAGATCGTCAAGCTGTGGTATGCCACGCAAATGCGCCGCTACTGGAACGCGCTGAGCACGAACACCGATGTCGCCGTGCAGTACGATACGCGCATCGACTTGACGAAGCTGTTTGAGGACGGCAATCCGTACCTGTTCGTCATCAGCGATCAGGACTTTGTGCGCCTGAGCGAAATTCTACGTGTGGAGAAAGGCCGCCTCACGCTGACCAAGTACCCGTACGATCTGGTGTTTTTGTCGTAGCCATCGAGAGCCAGAGCATCCCGCCGCCCTGCGGTCGAGGATTAGCTGGAGTTTCGCCGGAATATAGGCGAAACGGACGCGCCCTTGCGCATTCCTAAGAACACAAGCTCGGTTTGGCGAGCGCTGGTGGCTCCCCTCCCTGAATTCGGGGGAGAGGGCGTCAATTATCCGAGACAGCAGCCTGTAGGGGAGGGGCTTGCCCCTCCCGCTAACGGGCGAGGCGAGCCTCGCCCCTACAGATGCATCCTGAAAATTCAAGTGTCGTCCCTAGCTCCTCCACATATTCGGGCCTAGGGGGCGAAATCCGACTCCCTAAAATGCTTTTATTCCTGCAGGGCTCTCCGTCTAGAGCAATACGTCTCCGCCTCCATATCACCCCCGCAGATCGCCGCGGAGCACAGCGAGGCAAATCTCGACCGCTTCGACCATCTGCTCCAGCGGCATGCCCGTCGTCGTTTCACCGTCGACGGTCAGCAATCCCGGCACATGGATGAAACCGCAGGGGATGTTCAAACCATTCTGTTCAACAAAGTGGCGCACTGCATAAAAGACGTGATTGCACACATACGTCCCGGCATGATTGGAGATCGCCGCGGGGATGCCGTGGGTTTGCAGCGCACGGAGCATCAGTTGCAGCGGCAGCGTCGACCAATAGGCGATGGCGCCCTCCGGCTCGATCAGGTCACCCGTTTTGAGCACGCCGCCGTTATCAGGTATCGACGCGTCGTCCACATTAATCGCGATGCGTTCCAACGTGATCGCCGGGCGGCTCTGCGCCACGCCCAGCGAGACAACGGCGTCCGGCTGCCACTCCTGCAGCGCCGCGCGCAGTCTGTCTGCTGCCGCATGGTATTCGGTAGGCAGCACCAACGTATGCAGATCTGGCTGACGTTCCGCCAGACATTCCACAATTAACTGTGAAGGATTGTGCTCAACAACGCCAAACGGTGTGAAGCCCGTGACCAGAATTTGCATAGCTGTGCGTCTCTCTGCTGGTCCAAACCAGCGCCAGAGAATCAACGAAACATTTACGTTACATTGAGATGATCAGGTATTTAATATAGAACATTGATTATACTCACAAATCGGTACCTATGCTGTTTGTTGACCTGCTGCACACCCTGATTGATAATGCCACCCTCCTCTTTCCGTTCACGCTCGGTTATTCGTATGTGGCGCGCCGGATTGCGGGACATGGTGTTTTGCGCCACATTGTGCCGGGCATGCTGTTTGGCGTGTGTGGCTTAATGAATATGCTGAGCCCGTTCTACCTCCAACCGGGCGTCTTCATCGATTCGCGCACGATAATCGTCGCCATTTCCAGCGCGCAGGGTGGGCCGATCAGCGGCATCATCACCGCCATGCTGCTCAGCATCTATCGCCTTGGCGTGGGGGGAGCTGGCATCGCAGCGGCACTCCCGGGCATCTGGCTGAACGTCGTGCTGGGAACCGTCTTCTACCACTACCTCCAACGTTACTCGTCAACGCATTGGACCATAGATGTGGTCGTCCGGCGCTATTTCGTCTTCGGCATCCTATCGACGATGCTGGCGATTGCGCCGTTCTGGTTGCTGCCCGCCGACGTGCGCGACCGCATGGTTGCCGGGGCGAGCCTGCCTATGTTCATCATTCTGCCCTTCATGGGAGTGATTACGGGCGTCCTGCTCCACGAGCTCAACCAGTACTTTCAAACCGTGACCGATCTCTCAAATGAACGGAATATGCTGCGGACGCTCATTGACAATATTCCGGATTACATCTTCATCAAAGATGCGAATCTCCGCTTCATCCTCAGCAACCCGGCCCACACCCGGGCCGCCCACGCGGCCTCCACGAGCGAACTGGTCGGCAAATCGGCCGTTGGGCATTTCCCGCCGGAACTCTCCGCGCAATATGAAGCCGACGATATGCGTGTGCTGGCCGGGCACAGTTTGATCGCGCAGGAGCGCCAATCGGTCGATGAGTACGGCAACCGCATCTACGTCTCGACGACCAAAGTGCCGATTCGCGATCAGTTGGGACGCGTAACGGGCGTGATCGGCATTAGCCGCGACATCACCGCCGAAAAACTGCGCGTCGATCAACTGCAGCAGTTAGAAGTGGAGCGACAACGCACGCGCATCCTGAAAACCTTTATGCAGAATGCTTCCCACGATTTCCGGACGCCGCTCTCTATCATCTCCACCAAGAGCTATCTCCTGTGGCGTGACCCGAACAGCGCGGAGCGCGATGAGCGCATCGCCGTAATCAATGCGCAGATTTCACGCCTGACACAGTTGATGAACGACACGATGGAAATGATCGAACTGAGTGAAGGTGTGATCGATTTTGAGTTTCAAGTGCTCGACTTGAACCAGCTCTTGCGCGCGGTCGCGGCCAACTTCGAGACCCGCCTTCGGGAAAATCAGCAAACGCTGGCACTCGTGCTTCCCCCTACGCTCATCGAAATCGAAGGGGACGAACGGCTGCTCACACTGGCGCTAAAACACATTGTCACCAACGCCGTCATCTACACACCGGAAAGCGGAAACATCACCATCAGCCTGATGGAGGGGGCGCAGAGCGTCTGCATCAGCGTGGCCGACACGGGCACGGGCATCGCGCCGGAAGATCAGGCGCACATCTTTGAGCCGCTCTACCGCGCGGACAAAGCTCGTTCTCTAAGCGGGGGCGCGGGCTTAGGGCTGTCGATCAGCCAGAAGATCGTCGAAGGGCATCATGGTGCTCTCCGCCTGACGAGCGCGCTGGACCATGGCACAACCGTGTATCTGGAACTCCCCTGCATTCAACCGCCACCTGCGCTCATTCCGCCGCAGGTGGCAGTGCCAGGCGCATGGTCGCCGTCCCCGCACTGATCGCCCATACCTGAAAACCGATGCGTTCATACAGGCGTTTGGCCGGGTTGTCGAGGCTCACGCTCAGGCTCACGTGCGTGAATTCGGGTCGCAGCGCCGCCAGCACCCGATCAAGGAGCTGCGCGCCGATCCCCTGCCCGCGATACTCCGGCGCGAGCGCAATCGAAAGTTCGGGCACGTAAGCGGCGATGAAGCCATAACCTTCCATGAGCCGCACCCACGCCGCGCCAATACATACGCCATCGGCGAACGCCAGCACGCCGCTGTCACCGGCGCGCTGACCGAAATCTGCAATATAGCGGGCGATATCCGGCTGATCGACGATGGTGAGCGGCGGCGGTGCCTCCCCCGGCGGCACATGGATCGCGTGGTAGAGCATCAACCGCAGGCACGCGGCGTCGTCAGGCTGGATCGGGCGGAAAGTGATCTCAGTCATGCTGGGTCTCGCTGCGATAGTACATATGGAGGCAGCCAATTGCCACCGCACCGAGCAGATGCCAGAGCGCGTGTCCTTGCAGCAGTGAAGTCGGCGCGCACAGCACGCCCGTCGTATCCAAAATCCACACGCCGAAAGCCAGCGCAAACAACCCCAAGCCGAGATGAAACCAGTGCGTCTTCAGGGTCGACGTGGCGCGGTCGCGATAGACGAGTTCGACGCCCAGCGCTACCAGCAGCACCAGCGCGAACAGATAGCGCCGCGTGTCCGGCCAGACCACCTGTACAATGGAGAGAACCACGCTGAAGACGACATACACCGCGACGGCCCGCGCCAGCGACCACCCGAGCAGGCGCTGTAAGGCATAGACGAGCATGAGCCCCGTCAGCAGATACATGCCCAGAATGTCGAAGAACTGCCCGGTGAACGTCAACGACGCGTGATAGAACGCGCTGCCCACTCCGATGATCACTGCGCTGACGCCGACCGCTGCCACGATCAGCGGCTGATATGGCCCACCCGCGGTGACAACCGCCGCGCCGACCAGGATCCAACTGCCGACCACCACGTAAGCGAACGATGACCACGCATTCGCGGGCTGACGCACCGCCTCCGCGATCTGATCAGCTTCGCAAAAGCAGCCGCCCGTCGCTAAACAGGTCGCGGGCTGCCAGCTCGCCCACGTCGACGCCGGAATGCTGGACAGCCAAACCACAGCGATCATGATGATCAGAACTGATAAACCGAGGGTCAAGACCAAGTGCCGTGCTGGGTTCATAGGTGTCCTTTGGGATG
Organism: Anaerolineae bacterium; assembly: GCA_041916315.1. Taxonomy (GTDB): domain Bacteria; phylum Chloroflexota; class Anaerolineae; order Aggregatilineales; family Phototrophicaceae; genus Flexifilum. Next base: position 108,494 of record JAYRZU010000089.1, on the reverse strand, counting down.
CGGTTGTTCGGCGCCCCATTTGTGTTGATTCTCTTTCAGGTTCGGCTGCGCGATCCAGCGGATCGGCGGGGTCGTGCGCTCCATCTGGTCGGCGGGCGTAATGTGCTGCATCACGTCACTCGCCAGCGTCAGCGCCGCGTCCCATTCATCGTGCGCCACTTCGAGGATGAGCGCGTCATGCATGTCAAGCGCCACGCGTGATCGCATGCCTTGTGCGCGGTACGTCTCGCCCACCACCACAATCGCCCGCTTGAGCAGTTCGCTCACCCCGCCCTGACACAGGTAGTTCCACGCGACGAACGGCGTCGGCACGGCGACCGGGCGTCCCGTCCACAGCTTGAGCAGATTGGTCGCGCGCACCTGCTGCTGCGCCGCCGTCCGCATCTTGGTGACCTTGGCGAAAGCCGCGTCCTTGGCCTGAATCAACCGCCACGCCTCCGCCTTCGCCACGCCGATGCTCTCGCCGAGCCGTTCTGCGCCCATGCCATAAGCCGTGCCATACGTGATCTTCTTGGACATATTGCGTAACTGCTTGCGTTCCGCCGCATCCGCGCGTTCCCACGTCGCGCCGAAGTACTGCACCGCCATCGTGCTGTGAAAGTCTTCGGCGCGGCAGGCGGCAGCGAGATTATCATCACCGGAGATGTAAGCCGCCATGACGTTTTCGGCGTTGCTGTAGTCGATTTCGACCAGCGTGAAGCCCTCGGCGCCAATGGCGACACCAGCCATGGCCGGCATCTTCCAGTTTTGCATATGCGGGTAACTCGACGCTCGCCGCCCGGACTCGGTCGCAATGCTGACGAGGCTGTGCAGCCGCCCATCAAACGCGGCGTGATCGATCAGGCCTTCGAGTGCGGAGATCAGCCAGTCGATTTCCAGATACGCCGCCAGATCGCGCAGTTGTTCGCTGTATGGTTTAGCCTCTTCAAGGTACGCCTCGATTACGTGTGACCCGGTGCTCAGGTCGCCGAGTTCGACGCGCGCGCCGGGCGTCGCTTGCAGCCGCTTGCGCCCTGCCCGCGTGAAAAACCATGATTTCGGATCCCATTTGGGCAGCGGAATGCCCTTTTGCTCGTACAGGTAGCGCGCCCGCGCCTGCGAACTGCCCGGTGTATCGAGTCCATCGGCGCGCAGCCGCGCCGCGACCGTTTCGCGCTCGCCCCGCAGTTCAACCAGCCGCTGCTCGACAAACGGCGTATTCAGGCGCATACCGCGTGCCGTCATGCGGCAGTATTCGCGCAGCGCCCGGATCTCCCACTCGACCAGTTCAGGATCGGCGGGGAGCGCGCGCTGGCGTTCGTAGATGTCGAGCGAGAGCCGCGCGTCGTCCTGCGCGTATTCAAGGGTGGTTTCGAGCGGCAGCAGATGCAGCTTCGCGCGCTGGCCCTTCATGGCGAGCTGGCGTTCGGGAAACGGAATGCCGAGCATGGTCGCCACGCCGAGCAGGCTGTAGCTCACGTCGATGGCCGGATGCAGCAGGCGCGCCATCGACTGCGTGTCCCAGATGCGCTCCGGTGTCAGCCCGCTAGTGAGCTTGGAAAGCTGGCGCAAGTCGAACACGGCGTTGTGCGCGACGATCAGCGTTTGCTTGCTGAACAAATGCGTCAGGAATGCGCAAATCGCGTCGTCGAATGGGGCAGCAAGCGCGGTCGTCGCCAGATGATCGCCGTCGCGCCACGCCAGCCCGATCATCGTGACCGCCGCCGCGTAGCACAGACCGTAATCGACCTTTGGCCCCGTCCCCGGCCAGCGCGTCTCCGTCTCGATGTCAAGTGCGACCACGTCAGCCCGGGAACAGCGCCGCAGCGCCGCATGATCCGGCTCATGGGTTTCCTGAAACAGCGGTAACTGCATACCCACCTCCATGCTTCGAAAATTAGCACAGATTTTCCAGTTTCACAACTCAGTTGCCCGGGCGGGTCGTCCATGAAAATAAAGAGTGAAATTTCATGTACAATAGATATATGCTGATAATCAGCCTCCACTTGATGAACGTGCCTGAGGTAGCATGACCAATTCGAACCCGCCCCGCGACTCGAACGGAAACACGCCCTTCTACCAGATGCTCTCGCAAGATGGTGCGCTGGGACAGCACATCCGCGATTTTGACTGGACGCAGACACCGCTCGGCCCCATTGACCACTGGCCGCAAAGCCTGCAAACTGCCGTCAGCATCTGCATATTTTCCCGCTTCCCCATCCTCATTTGGTGGGGGACAGAACTCATTATGATCTATAACGATGCCTATGGTTTGATCCTCGGCAAGAAGCATCCGCACGCGCTTGGTCAGCCGGGGTACGCAGTCTGGGGGGAGATCTGGCATATCATCGGGCCGATGCTGGACGGCGTGCTGAGTGAGGGCAAAGCAACATGGTCCTACGATCAACTGTTGGTGATGCATCGGCACGGGTACACTGAAGAAACCTACTTCACGTTCTCCTACAGTCCCATCATCGATGAACTGGGCAAGGTAGGCGGCATTTTCACCGCGGTCACCGAAACGACTGGTCGCGTGATCGGCGAGCGCCGCCTTAAGACGCTGCATGACCTCGGCGAACGCGCCACCGAAGGCAAGACTGCGGCGGAAGCCTGCCGCGTCGCCGCCAGCGTGCTCCACGCCAATCAATTGGATGTACCGTTCGCGCTGGTGTATCTGCTGGATGAGGGCGGCAGCCACGCGCGCCTTGTCAGCCACAGCGGAGTGCCGGAACCGTCCGCTTTTGCCCCGGAAGACATCGACCTCACGGCGGAAGCCCCGGCCTGGCCGCTGACTCAGATCGCGGCCACCGATCAGCTGCTCATGGTCGACAATCTGCCCGCGCTGTTCGACGCGGTACCGTCCGGCCCATGGCCAGACGCGCCCAACAGCGCCTGTGTGCTGCCGATCGCCGCCTCCGGACACACGCGCGTGCTCGGGTTCCTCATCGTCGGGGTGAGTCCCTACCTCCGACTGGATGATGATTACTGTCACTTCTTCGCGCTGATCGTCAATCACATTGAAGCCGCCATCGCCAATGCCCGCGCCTATGAGGAAGAGCGGCGGCGCGCCGAAGCCCTCGCCGAAATCGATCACGCGCGCACGGAATTCTTCAGCAACGTAAGCCATGAGCTGCGCACGCCGCTCACGCTCATGCTCAACCCGCTGCAAGAGATCGCAGCGCACGCTGACGCGCTTCCCCCAGCACAGCGCGAGAATTTAGCAGTCGCCTACCGCAACAGCCTGCGCCTGCTCAAGCTGGTCAATACCCTGCTCGACTTTTCGCGCATTCAGGCCAATCGCATCCACGCCACCTTCGAGCCGACAGATCTCGCGCTCTACACCAGCGATCTCGCCAGCAGTTTCCGCACCGTGATCGAACGCGCGGGGCTGTACCTGCGCATTGACTGCCCGCCGCTCCCCGAACAGGTCTACGTAGACCGCGAGATGTGGGAGAAGGTCATCCTCAACCTGATCTCGAACGCCTTCAAGTTCACGTTTGCGGGTGGCATCACCGTCGCACTGCGGGACGGCGGTCACGCGGCAATTTTGCGCGTGCAGGACACCGGAATCGGCATCGCCGAAGCCGATCAACCGTATATCTTCGACCGTTTCTACCGCATTCGCGGGTCACGCGCCCGCACCCACGAAGGCTCTGGCATCGGCCTCGCGCTCGTCGCGGAGCTGGTGCGCTTTCAGGGTGGCAGTATCGACGTGAACAGTACGCCAAACCAGGGGACAGTCTTCACCGTCCTGCTGCCTTACGGCGCGGCCCATCTGCCGCCGGAACAGATTGGCGCGGCGCGCATCCTCTCCACGCTGCCCACTGGTTCGGCATCGTACACGCAGGAAGCGCTGCGCTGGCTGGCTGAAACCGAACTCGACAACGTGCACACGCTGGCGCTGGACGGCGCCGCGGCTACCACGTCAACCGCGTCCGGCACCTCGGGTGGAGCGACCGTACTGGTCATCGACGACAACGCCGACATGCGCGACTATCTCAGGCGGCTGCTGGAACCGCGCTTCACCGTCATCACCGCGCCCGATGGCGTCACTGGACTGGAACGCATCTTCAACTCCCGACCGGATCTCGTACTGGCCGATGTCATGATGCCACGGCTTGACGGCTTCGGTCTGCTGCAGACGGTGCGCGCGGATTTACGACTGCGCACGCTGCCGATCATTCTGCTCTCCGCGCGGGCGGGAGAAGAGTCGCGGGTCGAAGGCTTGCAGGCAGGCGCCGATGATTACATGGTCAAGCCGTTTTCCGCGCGGGAGCTGCTGGCGCGCGTGGATGCTCAGTTGCAGCTAGCGCGGCTGCGCCTTGAAACGCGCACAACCGTCGAAAATATGATCGACAGCATCGCCGACCCCTTCTACGCGCTGGATCACGACTGGCGGTTCACCTACATCAATCAGCGCGCGCTTGAAATGTGGAGGAAAACGCGTGATGACCTAATCGGTCAGCACATTTGGGTGGCCTTCCCGCAAATCACGCAGACATCCGCTTACAGTGAAATGCGCCGCGCGGTTGAAGAACACCACGCCATCGCCTTCGAAACGTATTCGGCCTTCCTCGGGCGCTGGGTCGAAATCAATCTCTATCCCAGCGTGACCGGATTGGCCGTCTACTTCCGCGATATCGACGGGCGCAAGCGCATTGAACAGGCGCTGCTCAACAGCGAACATCGTCTGCGCGCCATGTTTGATCAGGCCGCGGTCGGCATCGTGCTCGTCAGCGTCGACGACATCCGCATCCTCGAAGCGAATCCTGGCTACTGTGCCATCCTCGGCTACACGCAGGAGGAGATTGTCGGCCTCACGATCAAAGACCTCACCCATCCCGAGGACTACAGCATCGATATCGACCTCGCCAACCAGTTGATCCGGGGCAAAATTCCCTACTACACGCTGGAAAAACGTTACTGGCATAAAAACGGCAGCGTGATCTGGGTGCGGCTGACGAGCTCGCTGGTGCAGATGTCCATCGATCAACCCAGTTACCTGCTCGGCATCGTCGAAGACATCAGTCAACGTAAAGTGGCTGAAGAAGCCGCCCGAATCGCTCAGACCAGTCTAGCGGCAGAACAACAACGCATCATCGACATCTTCGAAAGCATCTCGGATGCTTTCGCCGCCCTCGACAAAGAGTATCGCTACACCTATCTCAACTCACAGGGAGAAGACTTAATCTATCGTTTCACCGGGCGAACACCTGATCAGGTGCTTGGAAAAACGATTTGGGAGGTAGTTCCCGGCTTAAGTGACAGCGTGTTCAGTCACATCTACCGCCGTGCGATGAGTAAAAGTATTGCGGGTCAATTCACCGCGTTTCTTCCATCGCTCAACGCCTGGTTTGAGCAGCGCGTCTACCCGTCAAAGGATGGGCTATCCATTTACTTTGCCGACGTCACCGAGCAGCAGAATACGCGCAACGCCCTGCGCGATGCCGAAGAACGCCTGCGCACTATGATTGACAGCGCGAAGGATTACGCGATTTTCGCGCTGGACGCCGAAGGGCGCGTGCTGACGTGGAATACCGGGGCAGAGCGCGTCTTCGGTTATGAGGAAACCGAAATCCTCGGCGTTGATCGGTCGCTCCTGTTCACGCCGGAAGATCGCGCGGCGGGCGTGCCCGCTGACGAACTCCACCGCGCCATCGAGACAGGCTACGCCGAAAGCGAACGCTGGCATCTGCGCAAGGACGGCAGCCGTTTCTATTCGAGCGGCACCATTCGCACGATTCGCGATGAAGCGGGCACGCTCAAAGGCTTCACCAAAATTGCGCGGGACGCGACCGAACGCAAGCTCGCTGAAGACCGCACTGAGATTTTGCAGCAGCTTGCCGCCGAACTCTCCGCACAGCTCACACGCGAAGACATGGCCGCCAGCATCATTGCGGCGATTCCTAAGGTCGTGGGCGAATCCTATGCGTCGATCTTCCTGCTGAACGCCGAAGCGGGTTGGCTGGAAAGCTTGTTCATGCGCGGGCTCTCCGCCGAAGACCAGACCCGGTTCCTGCATCTGGAAGTCTCCGAACGCACCTTGGCGACCGATACGGCGCGCGAAGACCACATGATCTGGATCGGCTCGCAGTCGGCCTATCTCGAACGCTACCCGCATCTGCAGGAATCGATTGTGCACTACGATGTCCACGCTGCGTGGAGCGTGCCGCTCAAACTGGACGAGCAGGTGCTCGGCGTCATCAGCATTTTGTTTCACTACCCCAAAACGCTCACCCGTCCGGAACAGGAGTTGCTGACGACGATTGCGCACTTATGCGCACAGGCGCTCCAGCGGGCGCAGTTATTCCAGGCAGAACAGACGGCGCGTCAGGAGGCCGGCCTGCGCGCCGAACGCCTGAGCCGCCTGCAAGCCGTGACGGCGAAACTCTCGCAAGCCCTCACCATCGACGAAGTGGCGCGCGCTGTCGTCGATGAAACCGTGCATCTCATGGGTGCGAGTACCGGTGGTCTTAACCTGCTGGATGACGACAACCACTTTGTCGTCGTCTACAATGGAGTCGCCAAACTCACCGCGGCTGAACAACGGCAGTGGACACGCTTCCCCGCCGATCCTGAGCTGATAGCCACACAGGTGGTTCGCCGCGGCGAACCGTTCTGGTTCGCCTCAGCAGCGGAAATGGTCACCGCCTTTCCCAAACTCACGCAGTTCGCCGAACTCTATCCCGGCGCCTGGGCGATGATGCCGCTCATCGTCGACAAGCGCCCGATTGGCACGATGGGCTTCACGTTTCCCGAACGCCGGGACTTCCCGCAAGAAGACCGCGACTTCCTCATGGCGCTCGCCTACCAATGCAGTCAAGCGGTGGAACGCGCGCGGCTCTACGAGATCGAGGCGCACGCGCGGCAGGTGGCGGAAGAAGCCGACGCGCTCAAAATGCGGTTCCTCGGCATGGTCTCGCATGAACTGCGCACACCGCTCGCCTCCATCAAAGGCTTCGCGGGGACGCTGCTGGCAACCGACATCACGTTTAGCCCGGAACAGCAGCGCCAATTCCTCGGCGTAATCGACACTGAAACCGACCGCCTCACCAGTTTGGCCGATCAACTGCTGGATCTCTCGCGGTTGCAATCGGGGACGCTGCGTATTGAACCAACGCCGATCAGCATCGAGGCCATCTTCGACGGCGTGCTCATCCAGTTCCGCACACTGACCGCGGATCATGAGCTGCGCATCGCCATCCCCGACGATGTGCCGCCGCTGCGCGCCGATGCCCAGCGCATCGGACAAGTGCTGGTCAATCTGGTAGGGAACGCGGTTAAGTTTTCACCGCCCGCCACGCCGATCACGATTACCGTGCTGCCACAGGCCAACGCCGTGCAAATCGATGTAAGCGATGAGGGCGTCGGTATTCCGCCGGAGGAACGGGAGAAAGTGTTTGAGGCGTTCCGGCAGATCGAGCGCAAGGGCGCGAGTTATCGTCCCGGCGCCGGGTTGGGGCTCGCGATCTGCAAAAGCATCATCGAAGCGCACGGCGGGCGCATCTGGGTTCAGGAGCAAGCGGTGGGGACGACTATCTCGTTCCGCTTGCCCATCGTCAACCCCGGAGGCGACGGCGGAACCGCGAAGCTTAGACTACCTTATGAAAACTCTAGCGGCTGAATCGTTCGGGGGTGAACCGTGGTATACTCCGTAGTAGTGATCGAGGATGAGGCGAACATTCGCCTGTTTGTGACGGCGAATTTGCGCGCGCGTAGCTATTCGGTCTTCGAGGCGGGAACCGGGACAGAAGGGCTAGAGTTGATCCGCAGTGCTCGGCCAGATCTCGTCATTCTGGATATGTTTCTGCCAGATATTTCTGGCTGGGACGTGTTGCATGCGATGGCCGAAGACGATAAGATGCGGGCTACCCCCGTCCTGTTGATGACGGCGGCGCTTCCGAGTAACAACGAAGGTTCATATCCCAATGTCGTTCAGCGGGTGGTGAAACCAGTCAGCTTAACGACCCTGCTTTCAGCCGTTCAGACAGCGCTTGCAGCCCGTTAACCCGTAGGCGTGACCGACAACGTTAGCGTAACACAAATTCCTCACGGGGGACTACCTATGCGCGCATTGGTGATTGAAGATGACATCAACACCGTTCGCTTAATTTCAGAACTGCTCGGGGCACTGCGTTTCGACTGTGTCACCACGGACAATCTGGTCGAAGCCATGTCCGTGCTGGAACAGGACGCAGAGATCGCGTTGGTCACGCTGGATGTGTTTCTACCGGGGCTGCAAGGGACCAAGCTGCTGCAGTTCCTGCACGAGCGGTTCCCGCACATCAAAGTGCTGCTGGTGAGCGCTCACGTCGCCGATCTCGCGGCGGACAGCGATCCGCTCATTGCCGCCCTGCCCAAGCTCGCCAAACCCTTCCGCCAGTCCGATTTCCGCGAAGCGATTCAGGCGCTCGGGCTGAGCTCCTCAACCCCGCGATCCGGTATCGCCCGCTGAGCGACTGGCAGGGTAAACGCCAGCGTCGTCCCACCCTGTGGGTTATCTTCAATCCACAGCACGCCGCCATGACGTTCGACAAACGCTTTGGAAATGGGTAGTTCCAGCCCAAGGCTTTTGCGTTTGCTCTGCCCATTTATCAGCAGCGTCTGATAGGGTAGAAACGCCCGCGCGCGCACTTCCGGCGGCAGACCTGCGCCGTGATCCGCGACATTCACGCGCAAGTAATCGCTTTCCGCCTGCGCGGAGATTGAAATCGGCGTACCGTTCGGCGTGTAGACCGCGACGCTGCCCACCAGATTGAGCAGCACCTGCTCCACACGCCGCCGATCCACTTTGACCGGAGGTAAATCGGGCGCGACTTCCATTTGCAGCGTGTGGTCATGGGCCAGTACGCGCAGGCGCGGTTCCAACCCGGCGGTGATCGCCGCCAGTGACTCATCTTCAAATAAGAAACTTAGACTGCCATCCTGCAACCGCGACCAATCCATCAAATGATCGAGGTAGCTGCTCATGCGCTGCGCTTCAACATCGATAATTTCGAGGAACTGCCGCTGCGCGCTCGGCTCAAACTGCATGTCATCAGCCAGCAGCGTGCTCGAAAAGCCAAGGATCGACGTGAGGGGTGAACGTAGTTCATGCGCCACCTTGCCGAGCACATCCGTTTTGATGACGGGTTCTGGTTCGCGGACGGGCTGGGCTTCCAGCCGTTCCAACACGCTGTTGACACTTTTAAGCGCAATTTCAAACGCATCTGACATGCCAAACGAATGGCTTCTCAGAATCGGCGGCAATAGTTCATTGCGAGCCTGAGTCTGGGCTTCGTCATTCATCTCACGCAGAAAAGCGAGAAGCTGGCGAAGCTCGTCAGAAATGTCATCTGGCATGTTAATCTGTCCTGACCTGTGTCAACACTACATTTCACATTATAGCACTAAAAATTACAGTGTGTGGCTTTCCATAGTCCTAAAGATATCACCACTCACTACAGCGATTATGCACAAAGTCTCCCGCTTCTGGTCTGTGCAACGATTTATTGACATACCGTTGCTTTGATGAAATAATCCGTGCGTACATGCTCTTGTCAGCAATAGTTAGTGCAGAGTGCCCGCAAAGGACAGCCTTACCATGACATTCTCACGGTCACGTTTTTTTATTGTAGTCCTCTTGATCTGCTTCTTGGGATCGTTCACAGTCCTCGCTCAGGACGCCGAAAACGTCCTCCTCTACGGTGGCAATCAGGACATCGACAACATTGACCCGGCGGTCGGCGAAAACTATTCGATCAACGCCGCGCTCGTCACCCTGTACGATCCACTCTTCATCCTGCGTGGGGAAACGATTGAACCCCTGCTCGTCGATACCTGGGAAGTCAATGACGACGCGACTGTGTGGACGTTCAACCTCAAGCAAAACGCCACCTTCCACGATGGCAGCCCGGTCAACGCCGACGCCGTCGTCTACAGCTTCAACCGCCTGCTCGAAATTCAGGGGCCGCCGACCTACCGCTGGGCGGGCATCGCCGATACCAGCTCGGCGCAGGCCATCGACGAATTCACCGTGCAGTTCACGCTGCTGCAGCCGTTCGCGCCGTTCGTCGGCACGCTGACGCAGGTCTACATCGTCAACCCGGCCATCGTCGAAGCCAACCGCGGCGACGACTTCGGTCAGACCTTCCTCAAGGAAAATTCGGCGGGTTCCGGCCCGTTCACCGTGGGTCGCTGGGAAATCGGCAACCTGTATGAATTCGTCGCCGTCGAAGATTACTGGGGCGGCTGGCCGAGCGAAAATCACCCGGACCGCGTCCTGTGGATCATCCGCCGTGACAGCGCCTCGCAGGTCAATTCGCTGCTCGCGGGCGAAACGCACATCGCCGACACCATCGACCTCGTAGACGCCGAACGCATCAACGGCACCGAAGGTTTCCACGTCGAAAGCAACGCCGGTCTGTTCGTCAACAGCCTCAAGATGAACACGCAGGGCGAATACACCAGCGACCTCAACGTGCGCATGGCCATCGCCTATGCGATGAACTACGAAGCCCTGCCGCAGGTGCTCGACATCCCGGTTGAACTCATGCCCGGCCCCACGCCGCTCGGCATGGAAGGCGCGGTCGCCGACCTGGAAGTGCCCACCTTTGACCTCGACAAGGCGCGCGAATACTTGGCGGCGTCCCCGTGGCCGGAAGGTGGCTTCTCGCTCGACTACGTGTACGTCAGCGGCCTGACCTTCGAAGAAGTGACGGGTCTCGTGCTGCTCGAAGGCCTCGCCGAACTCAACATCACCCTCAACATGACGCCGATGCTGTGGCCGGATATGGTCGCGAGCTGCTCCGCGCCGGAAACCGGCCCGGACATCATCAACATCTACACGCAGCCCGCGTACCTCGACATGGACGCGCACCTGTTCAACCAGTATCACAGCACGCAGTGGGGCAGCTACAACTCGTGCAGCTTCTACAGCAATGAACAGGTCGACAGCCTGCTCGACACCGCCCGCATCACCGGCGATCAGGCCGCGCGTCTGGAAATGTACGCCGAAGCGCAGCGCCTCATCGCCGCTGACCAGCCCGCCATCTGGACGTACTCGCAGAACGCCGTCCTGGGTTTCAACGACTGCATTGGCGGCTACGTGTTCCGCCCGCTGGAGAGCTTGTCGGTGCTCTTCCGGGATCTCACGATGGACAACTGCCCGGCCGCGTAACCACCTGTAGGTAACCCTTGCCGCAGCGGGGAGCAATTCCCGCTGCGGTGTCTCTCCTGCCTCATAGGAAAAGACATGCTGTTCCGCTACTACTTTTTGAGGCGGCTGATTCTCATCATTCCGCTGTTGATCGGGCTTAGTCTGCTCACGTTCTTCATCGCACGCGTGCTGCCCGGTGACCCGGTGGGGTTGGCGGCTGGCCCGCAGGCGACGACGGAGATCAAAGACGCGCTCCGGCGCGAATTCGGGCTGGATCAGCCCCTGCCCGTGCAGTACGTCAATTACGTGCTCGACCTGCTGCGGGGTGATTGGGGGCAGTCGCTGTATTCGCGGCACGACGTCAGCGCGGATATCGCCGTCTACTTCCCCGCCACGCTCGAACTGACCATCGCCGCCATCATCATCGCCACGCTGCTCGGCGTGCCCGCGGGCATGATTAGCGCAATCTACCGCGGCAAACTGCCGGATCACATCACGCGGGTGCTGGCGCTGTTCTTCGTCAGCTTCCCGGCCTTCTGGCTGGCGATGATCTTCCAGTTGATCTTTGGCCTCGACTTGAACTGGTTTCCGATTGGCCGCCGCCTGAACGCGCTGGCAACCCCGCCGGAAGCCATCACCGGGATGTATACCCTCGACAGCCTGCTGCGCCTCGACTTCGCCACCTTCGGGCTGTCGATTCAGCACCTGGTCTTGCCCGCGCTCGTGCTTTCGTTCGGGTCGCTGGCCAGCATCACGCGCATCACCCGCGCCAGCATGCTCGAAGCGCTCGACAAAGACTCGGTGCGCATGGAACGCGCCATCGGCATCCCCTACCGCATCATCGTGACCAAGTACGTGCTGCGCAGCGCCATGATCGCCACCGTGACGATCATCTCGCTCGAATTCGGCTGGCTGATGGCGGGCGCGGTGCTGGTCGAAACCATCTTCGACTGGCCGGGCATGGGCTTGTACGCGGTCGAATCGTCGCTGCGGCTAGACTTCCAGCCGATCATGGGCATCACCATCGTGTACGGCATCGTGTTCAGCCTGATCAACATCCTCGCGGATTTCATCGTCGGCGTATTAGACCCCCGGATTCGTTATGGCTGAGACTCCTGTGCTTGTTCAACCGGAACGGGGGCAATCGCCGCGCATGGAGAACTTCCGCCGCGCGGTCTACCGGTTCCGCACCAACACCCTGTCGATGGTCGGCTTGGTGATGCTGGTCTTCATCGTGGTGATCGCCTTCGCCGCACCGTACATCGCGCCGCACCCCGAAGACGCGGAAGGCAAAACCCGTGTCACCGCCCGCTTGGAAGCCCCGAGCGCGGAATTCCCGTTCGGGACGGATAACGTCGGGCGCGATATCTACAGCCGCCTGCTGCTGGGCACGGGGCTGGCGCTGCAAGTCGGCATCGTGATCATCGTGCTGGCGACCGCCATCGGCGTGACCATCGGCGGCCTCTCCGCGTACTTCGGCGGTTGGGTCGACGAAATCCTGATGCGCATCACCGACATCTTTCTCACCGTGCCCGCGCTGATCCTCGCCATTGCGGTGACGGCAGCGCTCGGCAAGGGCATCATCAACGTGATGATCGGCATCTCGCTCGTGTGGTGGCCGGGGTTTGCTCGGCTCACGCGCAGCCTCGTGCTCTCGCTCAAGGAAGAACCGTTTGTAGAAGCGGCGCGCGGCCTCGGCGCCAGCGATCTGCGCGTGCTGTTCCGGCACATCCTGCCCAACGCGCTTTCGCCCATCATCGTCAAGATGAGCACGGATTTCGGCTTTGCAGTGCTGACCGCCGCCGCGCTCAGCTTCATCGGCCTCGGCGCGCAGCCGCCCACGCCGGAATGGGGCGCGATGATCAACGAAGGGCGCGACTACTTCCCCCAGCAGTGGTGGGTAGCGACCTTCCCCGGCATGGCGATCTTTTTGCTCGTCTTCAGTTGGAACTTGCTCGGCGACGGGCTGCGCGACGTGCTCGATCCGCGCTCACGGCGGTGAGGTCTTATGGCTGAAACCCTGCTCGATATTCAAGATTTGCACGTGGAATTCAAAACCTTCGACGGCGTGTCGAAGGTGCTGGCGGGCGTCGATCTGCGCATGGAGCGCGGCGACGTGCTCGGCCTCGTCGGGGAGACGGGCTGCGGCAAGTCGCTAACCGCGCTGGCCGTGCCGCGCCTCATCCCCACGCCGCCGGGCAAGATCACCAGCGGGCGCGTGCTCTTCAACGGCGAAGACGTGCTCGAAAAGTCGCCCGCCGACATGCAGCGCCTGCGCGCCAAGCATCTCGGCATGATCTTTCAGGACCCGACGACCAACCTCAACCCGCTGTTCACCATCCGCGAGCAGTTGATCGACGCGGTGCTGTATCAACGCATGGAGGCGCAGCAGGTGCCGGGTCGCTGGAAAGGCTTTCTGCCCTCCGTGCGGCAAACGCGCCTCGACGCCGCCCGCCGTGCCGTCGAACTGCTCGGTCTGGTCGGCATCTCCGATGGAGATAAGCGCATCAGCGATTACCCGCATCAGTTCAGCGGCGGCATGCGCCAGCGCGTGCTGATCGCCATGGCCTTGGCGGGCGAACCCGACCTGCTGATCGCCGATGAGCCGACCACCGCGCTCGACGTGACGATTCAGGCGCAAATCCTCAACCTGATCAACGATCTGGTCAAGCGGCTCGGCCTGTCGGTGCTGCTCATCACGCATAACCTCGGCGTGGTGGCGCACACCTGCACGCGCGTCGCCGTGATGTACGCCGGGCGCGTGATCGAACAATCGCCCGTGCGCGAACTGTTCAAAAACCCGAAGCATCCCTACACCCGGGGATTGCTGCAAGCAGTGCCGACGCGCCACACGCAGCGCGGCGAACTGCAAGGCATCGCCGGGTCGATTCCCAACCTCAACACCCCGCCGACGGGCTGCCGCTTTCATCCGCGCTGCCCGCACGTCATGGATCGCTGCAAGCTGGCCGTCCCGCCAAACGTCGATGTGGGGCAGAGTCACCAAACCGAATGCTATCTGTATCCGGAGGGCGCATGACTGACACACCCCTGCTGCAAGTGCGCCACCTGAAAAAAGGCTTCCCCGTGCGGGGCGGGCTGTTCAATCGCCCAGTCGCCACCGCCAACGTCATCGACGGCGTGAGCTTCGATGTACCGCGCGGCAAAACGCTCGGTCTGGTAGGCGAATCGGGATCAGGCAAGACGACCATCGGCAAATGCGTCATCCGCTTGATCGAACCGACGAGCGGCGAAATCCTGTTCGACGGCGTCGATCTGATGAAGCTGTCCGGACGCGAACTGCGCGAACGCCGCACCGACATGCAGATGATCTACCAGGCGCCCGGCGCGTCGCTCAACGGGCGCATGACCGTCGGGCAGATCATCGGCGAAGCGCTGTGGCTACACGAACGGCTCAACGGTTGGGCGGCACGGGATCGCGTGCTGAAGCTGCTCGACGTGGTCGGCCTCAAGCCCGAGCACTATCACCGCTTCCCACACGAATTCAGCGGCGGGCAGCAGCAGCGCATCGGCATTGCCCGTGCGCTGGCCGTCCGTCCCAAGCTGCTCGTACTGGACGAGCCGACCTCCGCGCTCGACGTGTCGGTGCAGGCGCAGGTGCTGAATCTGCTCAGCGATTTGCAGCGCGAATTCAAACTCACGTTCCTGTTCATCTCGCACGATCTCGGCGTGGTGCGCTACCTGTGCGATCAGGTCGCGCTGCTCTACCTCGGCAAGCTGGTCGAAATCGCCGACGTGAACAGCATCTTTGACGAACCGAAACACCCGTATACGCAAGCGCTGATCTCGGCGATCCCCGAACCGGATCCCGACGAGAAGCGCGAGATTATCACCTTGAGCGGCGATCTGTCGCGGCGGCGGCCCACGCGGGGCTGCCCGTTTGCGCCGCGCTGTCAGGCGGCCAAGCTCGATATCTGCGAGACGGTCGAACCGCCGCTCGTGGAGACCGGGAATGGTCACCGCGTCGCCTGCCATTTGCATACCGGAGCACAAGTCTAATGCTGCAGCAAGTTACCCTGGACGACGTTCAACCCATCGCGCTTGGCGCGGGCATCCTCGGCACAGGCGGTGGTGGGAGTCCCTACCTCGGCTCGCTGATCCTGCGCGAGGCGATCAAAGAGTTCGGCGCGGTCAAAGTCATCGACCCGCACGCGCTGCCGGATGACGGGCAAATCCCGCTCGTCGGGCACATCGGCGCGCCGACCGCCAGCATCGAAAAGATGGAAGAAGGCACGGAAATTCTGCGCGCGGTGCGCCTGCTGGAACGGCACACGGGCAAACCCATGACCGCCATCGGCATCGCGGAGATCGGCGGCTCGAATTCGATGGCCCCGATGGTCGCCGCCCTGCAAGCGGGTCTTCCCGTCGTCGACGGCGACTCGATGGGGCGCGCTTTCCCCGAGGTGCAGATGTCCACCTTCCTCTTCGACAATCAGACCGAAGTTACGCCGCTGGCGCTGGTCGATGCGGGCGGCAACGAAGTCGTGATCTCCAAGACAATTAGCTTTAAATGGGCGGAAGACATTGCGCGCACGCTGGCAACGCTCATGGGCGCGACGGCGGGTCTCGCCGGGCAAGTGGTCACAGGCGCAGAGTACAAGCGCCTCGGCGTGAATTACACACTCTCGCTCGCGCATGCCATCGGCCACAGCGTCATGCTGGCGCAGGATCGCGGTGCCGATGTGCCGGAGAGCATCGCCGACACGCTCAACGGGCGCATCCTTATGCGCGGCAAAATCATCGACGTGAACCGCCGCACGACGCAGGGCTTCGCGCGTGGGTCGCTGGTTGTGGAAGGCTTCGGCCCGGCGCAGGACAAGCTGTACATCGAATTCCAGAACGAATTCCTGATCGCCAACCTGAACGGGCAGATCGTGACGACCGTGCCCAACCTGATCACCATCGTCACGGACGACACGGGCGAAGCCGTTTCCACCGAGCTGCTGCGCTACGGGCTGCGCGTCGCGGTGATCGCCATTCCGGCTGCGCGCGCGCTGACCAGCGAGGCCGCGCTCAAGGTCGTGGGACCGGGCGCGTTCGGCTATGACGTGCCCTTCACGCCCATGTCCGGCACGAAAATCGGCGAACGGGTGTAAAGCAACCTCACCCCCTAACCCCCTCTCCGGGTGGAGAGGGGGAACAAGCGGCGATTTTGTAGGGGCGCACCTATGTGTGCGCCCACCACGGGCAGGCACGCCGGTCTGTCCCTACAGCCCTATCCTCTTATCCCCGGTCATCGGCAAGAGGAAAGGAACGGCGAGTGATGTTGGCTCCCCTCCCTGAATTCGGGGAGGGGGCGGGGGTGGGGTAAGAACCAGCGGACGCGCTTCTGCGCGTCCCTACGAAAGATCGCAGGTGTAGGGACGAGGTATGCCTCGTCCACCCCTCACCCCCACCCCTCTTCCACGCAAGCGGGGGAGACGGGAGCAGGCATGCTTTTCAAGTCCCCTCTCCTCTTTTCGGAGAGGGAATTTAGGGGTGAGGTAAGTTTGCAGAGTTGAAAATCGCTGGCGCGAGCAGCTTGGAATTGATTTTCATTCACAACACGAAAGGAAGCGATTGTGCGTATAGGGATTGACGTAGGCGGAACGAACACCGACGCCGTCATTATGGACGGGCGGACGGTCATCAGTTCCATCAAAACACCGACCACCGCCAATGTGAGCGACGGCATTGTTAAAGCACTCAAGTATCTGGTCGCCGAATCCGGCGTCAACGTGGCCGACCTCGATGCGGTCATGATCGGCACGACGCATTTCACCAATGCTGTGGTCGAACGCCGCCGCTTGCAGACGACCGCTTGCATCCGCCTCGCGCTCCCGGCGACCGTCTGCCTGCCGCCGATGGTCGATTGGCCGGATGAACTGCGCGAGGTCGTCGGCGGGCACTACTATCTGGCGCACGGCGGGCACGAATTCGACGGACGCGATATCTCCGCGTTTGACGCCGACGAAATTCGCGGCATCGCCGAACAGATCGCCGCGAAAGGCATCAAAGCGATTGCGATCTCGTCAGTCTTCTCCCCCGTCAACGCCGACTTTGAGCAGAAGGCGGCGGAGATCGTCGCGCAGGTCATCCCTGACGCAAGCATCACGCTGTCGAGCACCATCGGGCGCATCGGACTGCTCGAACGCGAAAACGCGGCGATCATGAACGCCTGCCTGCGCGAACTGGCGATTAAGACGGTCGGCGGCTTCAAACAGGCGCTGGCCGAACTCAACATCACCGCGCCGTTCTTCATCAGCCAGAACGACGGCACGCTCATGAACGCCGACTTCGCGACTGAGCACCCAGTGCTGACGTTCGCCTCCGGCCCCACGAACAGCATGCGCGGCGCGGCCTTCCTCAGCGGTTTGAAGGACGCCATCGTGATTGACGTGGGCGGCACGACGACCGATGTCGGCGTGCTTCAGCACGGCTTCCCGCGCGTCGCGGCGCTGGCGGTGAGCATCGGCGGCGTGCGCACCAACTTCCGCATGCCGGATACGCTCTCCATCGGCTTGGGGGGTGGCTCGCTCGTCGTGACCGATCCGCTTAAGGTCGGCCCGCAGAGCGTCGGCTATGAGATTACGACCAAGGCGTTGGTCTTCGGCGGCGACACACTCACCACCACCGATGTCATCGTCGCGGCGGGTCAGGCCGAAGTCGGCGACGCGGCGCGTGTGGCACACATTGATCAGGCGACGATCACGGCGGTGGAGGATCGCATCGAAGAGATGGTCAATATCGCGGTCGATCGCATGAAGACGAGCGCAGCGGCGGTCCCGGTGATCATCGTGGGCGGCGGCAGCATCCTCATCCAGCGGCCCATTGCGGGCGCATCGGAGATCGTCAAGCCGCAGCACTTCGCGGTCGCCAACGCCATCGGCGCGGCCATCGCGCAGATCGGCGGCGAGACAGATCGCATCTTCTCGCTGGCAGACATGACGCGCGAACAGGCGCTGGCCGCAGCGAAGAAAGAAGCCTCCGACCGCGCGATTGCGGCGGGCGCCGATGCCAACAGCATCGAAATCGTGGAAGTCGAAGAAGTGCCGCTCGCGTACCTGCCCGGCAACGCGACGCGCATCATGGTCAAAGCCGTTGGCGATCTGGCGGGGAGCTAAACGATCATGCGCATGATTGACGAAAAAGTAGTCGAAAATATCGCCCTCGGCGCCGCGGTTTTGGGCACCGGCGGCGGCGGCGATCCGTACATCGGCATGTTGATGGCGCGCGAAGCCGTGCGCCAGTATGGCCCCGTCCCCATGTACACGCTCGACGAGCTGGAAGACGACGACCTGATCGTCCCCACGGCGATGATGGGCGCGCCGACCGTCATGGTCGAAAAGATGCCCAACGGCGATGACATCGTCAACGCGTTTCAGGCGATCGGCAAATTTCTCGGCAAGCCGATCCGCGCGACGATGAGCATCGAAGCGGGCGGGCTGAACTCCGTCGTGCCGATCTATGTGGCGGCGCGGCTGCGCGTGCCGCTGGTCGACTGCGACGGCATGGGGCGTGCCTTCCCGGAAATTCAAATGGTGACGCACACCATCGCGGGCATGTCCGCTTCGCCTTTCTCGATGGCTGACGAACGCGGCAACGTCGTGCTGCTCAACGCCATCACCAACCGCTGGATGGAAACGTTCGCTCGCGGTATCGCCGTCAACATGGGCGCGATGGCCATGATCGCCTGCTACGCCGCGACCGCCAAGCAGCTCAAAGAAGCGGCCATCGCCGGGACGATGAGCAAAGCCGAACGCATTGGCGAAACGATTCGGCGCGCGCGCGTCGAAGAAGCCGATCCGGTCAACACCGTGCGGGAAGCGGTCGGCGGCTTCCTGATCTTCAAAGGCAAGATTGGCGATGTGGCGCGGCGCACCGAAGCGGGTTTCGCCAAAGGCGACGCGCGCATCACGGGCATCGACGAATACGCCGGGCAGGTGCTGGAACTCAACTTCCAGAACGAACACCTGATTGTGAAGATCGACGGGGAATTCAAGGTCACCGTGCCCGATCTCATCACGGTGCTGGATGTGGATACGGGCGAACCGATCACCACGGAGAGCATGCGCTACGGTTTCCGCGTCGCCGTCGTGGCGATTCCGTGTGCGGACAAGTGGCGCACGCCGAAGGGTTTGGAGCTGGTCGGGCCGCGCTACTTCGGCTATGACACCGAGTACATCCCGGTCGAGACCGTTTACGGGGCGAAGTAATCACGTTACTGAAGGGGCGCACAGGTGTGCGCCCCGACAACTCCTACGGCTTAAATGGGTTCCCACTGCTGAGAATCTGCCCACAACCGCTCAAACTCCTGTACATACTGGTTGAACCACCACAGCTCGCTGGCAACAGACGACGTCTTTGATAGGAACACAGGCAAGGTATTGTATTTCACCTGACTTTCCGCTTTGACGCGGTCGACTTGGTAGAAATAGGGGGACGCGATGACGATGCCCTCGCCACCCTCAACGTACGGATCAACGATGAAATAGCCCATGCCCGGTCGATGCGTCGTGGCGTGGATCTCAACGCGTTCCGGCACTGCCTCTTTCAAGCACTTCAGATCCTGCTGATTCCTGTATAACCGCAGCGCGACCCATCGTCCAGCAGAGGTGAGTGGTGGATCCTGAACCGCTGCCCAGGCCTCGAATTCCGGATAGACCGTGCTGTACAATGCAGGCGTCAGCGTTGTATTGATGCCCACCCACGCTCCCGTCTCATTCAGCAGTCGCGTATCCATTTTGAGAATGAGGATCCGCACCTTGAGGTTCGAATTTTTGCGGAGATTTTCGGCCATGCGCTCGTGATGTGGCGCAAAAGTATCTAGGATGAGTCCACTGATCCACACCGTCTCAGCAGCCGTCCGAAACATGCGAATACCGTCGAGCAACAGCGGCGGCTGTGGAGGAATAGGGATGGAAAAATGCGGTTGCAATGGGACTGCTAACTGTGCCAAGCGCCAGTACAACTGCGCGAAAGCATTGTCGAAGTTCTGATTCAGAAAGTCGATGTAGGGTTTGCCGCGCAGCATCGGCGAGACATTACAGTGTCGAACAAGCAAGGGGACGATAACTTTCGCCACTGCGGGATCGTTAAATGCGTAGCGCAGGTCGCGAATTTCCTCTGATTGCATCGCCTCCGGCGAGAGGATCAGCAGCATAATCACGTTGAGGTCGCTCAAGTTCTTTTTGAGCTCATCTACGCCCCCCACCCACAACTTCGCGCCGACGGCCTCCAGTTCGTCAGCGAGACGGTTGGCAAATTCCTCATCTTCCGGCATAGAGCTGATGTACAACTGGGGTACATGAAGCAGGCTGTCGATCACAGCATCGACTGATTTCGCACAGTGTGTATTCTTGAAGAACGGCCAGATATCCCCTTCGATATAGAGCGGAATGATCGGCTTACCAAATTCGGTGGCATAGCTGATCTCCCTCAATACCCAATGCGACTCAGCCGATTGGAACGTCATAATGACAACCATCGCATTACAGGTGTGAATCGCATTGCGGATTTCAGTCTCCCAGAGAGAACCAGCTTCAAGTTTGTTGGTATCCAGCCACACGGTGAAGCCAACAGCTTCCAGCCGTTCTTTGAGGTTGATTGCCGTTTCAAAGTCTTTTGAGCTGTAACTAATAAAAACGGTGGACATATGAGTTCCTTGTCTGCGGGGAATGATTCAGGGGAGATGGGCAGACATGGTCTCTGCCCATCTTGGAGATCGTAACTCGCTTTGAGAGATCGGGGGTTATGCTTGGTACGACACCATGCCGCGGCACTTGGGGAAGTTCGAGCAGCCCCAGAACTGTGTTCCTGCGGTCACCCCACTTTTCGACGTACGCAGAATCATCGCGCTGCCGCACTTCGGGCAGCACGGTTCACCTGCCGCAGACGGCTCGACCGCGACAGGCACCCGCACTGCGCGCAGCGCTGCCGGGGCATTCGCGGCGGCCACATACGGTGCGAACAGCGCTTCGACATCGGCGACCGCGTAGGCGCGTTTCGCCGGGACATGAATCAGCGGCAAATCCGCTGCCGCGAACACGCCATCGACAAACGCATCACGCGCCTGCCGATCTTCCCGTTGGTGACTGCCATCGTCCAATTCAAATCCGAGGATTGGCTGCATCGTTTGGGAATCGCACAGCAGAAAATCGACGTGTTTGCGATCGATTTTGTTGGTGTAGATGCGATACTGGCTGGCATCATCCCCCTTTTTCACGTAGAAGATGTCGCCGAGCGCCACTTTGCAGAGCAGCGTACCCTGATCGGCGATAGCCGCTTTCAGCACGCCGTAGAAGCTGCGTTCCGCGGCGCTGAGAAAGTGCTCACGCTGCTGATACGGGAAATCCGCGGACGGCCCGGGCGCGCTTTCGCCTTTCCCTTCGCCTGCCAGCAGATCGACAATGAAATCAACGACTTGGTCGGCGGATTCCGACGATAACCCGAGGGTGCGCAGTACGCCGCGCAGCATACCAAACTTCTTATCCGATGACATGAATGAATCCTTTCGTCGCAGAATAAGGCGACTAATTCTTATTGTATCTAATATTTACATTCAGGGGTTAAGTTTCGTCAGAAATGACGGTCGGCTGTGACCAATGCAAAAAACGGACACGCTAGGGCGTGTCCGTTTAATTTGGATCTGCAGTTCGTCGTATATCTAGTTTTGGTAAGGGACCAGCCCGCGGCAGCTGGGATAATTCGTGCAGCCCCAGAACTGCGTGCCCTCATTCGGGCCGCTGTCCGTCGTGCGCAGCACCATGTCGCTGCCGCATTTCGGGCAGCACGGCGCGGTCGGCGCGGCGGGGTGATCGATAAGCAGATGCAGCGGCAATGTGGTCGCGCTGACCAGCGTCATAGCGCTGGGCAGGTAGGGCGCGATCTGCGCTTTGATGTCGCTCACGGTGTAGACGCGCTGCGCGGGCAGGCGTACTAACGGCAGTCCGGCCGCCGCAAACACGCCGTCGAGGAAGGCGGCCTGCGCGTGACGCTCCTCCTGCGGTTGGCTGTGATCGGTGAGTTCGATGCCGAGTACAGGCCGCAGCGACTTCGGGTCGCACAGCAGAAAATGGATATGCTTCCGGTCGATCTTGTTGCGATAAGCGCGCACATGGACTTTGTCCTCAACCTCGACGGTGAAGACTTCGCCTAACCCGACTTTCGGCACGATGAAGGCACGATCGCCGACCGCGCCGCGCAGGTTGTAGAAAAAGTTCAGTTCCGCCGGGGCGAGCAGACTGTTATGCACCCGGTACGGAAACCCGTTTAAGCGTTCGTCTTCGCCGGGAAAGGTCACAATCTGCGGAACAAACGGCTGCGTTTCCCCGCGCAGTTTGCGCCGATCGGCGAAGATGAGAAACCCGACCATGAACAGTAGAGCCAAAGTGATAAGAACAAGTGGATCAGTCGCCATCAAGTGTCACCTGACGAATAAGAGGTTCACAAATGGTAGCAAATTACAACTTCATTCTAACGGATCTTTTCGTGAAGAACGTATAAAATAAACATTGTCGATAACTGCTCTGATTTGTGCCCCGATGCAACAAACCCTCAAATTCCACGTATTGTAAAATGGGAGTGAGCACACTACCCTTTGATTTGCGTTGTCTGAAATTCAGAAAAGGGCGCACAGCGATGGCGTATCAAGCAGAGATCAGCCGCAGCAACCCGAGCATGTTCCTCTTCCTGCTCGACCAGTCCGGCTCGATGGCCGACAAGTTCGGCGGCGGCGGTGGCAAGAAAGACCAGAAGGTCGCGGACGCGATCAACAACCTCCTGTACAACCTGACGATCAAATGCGCGAAGTCGGAAGGCGTGCGCGACTACTACCATGTCGGCGTGTTGGGCTACGGCGCGAAGGTCGGTTCGCTGCTCAGCGGTTCGCTGGCGGAAAAGGATTTCGCCCCGATCAGCGCGATTGCCGATGCCCCGCAGCGCATCGAAGAGCGCGTCAAGAAAGTCGACGATGGCGCGGGCGGCATCATCGACCAGAAGGTGCGCTTCCCTATCTGGTTCAGCCCGATTTCCAACGGCGGCACGCCGATGGTACAGGCGCTCAAAGAAGCACAGCGCATCGTCGGGAGTTGGCTCGGCGAACATCCGGACTCGTTCCCGCCGATTGTTATCAACGTCACCGACGGTGAGTCATCGGATGGCAGCCCGCTGGCGGCGGCATCCGCCCTGCGCGAACTGAAGAGTTCGGATGGCAACGTGCTGCTGTTCAACGTGCACCTGTCCTCAGTCGGCGGCCTGCCCATCGAATTCCCGCACAGCGATCTCGAACTGCCGGATCAGTACGCCAAGCAGTTGTTCCAGATGTCGAGCGAACTGCCGGAACATATCCGCACGGCGGCGCGCGCCGAAGGTTACTCGGTCGCCGATAATTCGCGCGGGTTCGTGTTCAACGCGGATATCGTCTCGGTGATCCGCTTCCTCGACATCGGCACGCGCCCGAGCAACCTGCGCTAGCCATGCACATTCGCTATTCGGCCTTCTGGTTGCCGAAGCAGGGCAATCGGGAAGAGGAGTATGAAGACGCCTTTTCCCCGCCCTGCCTCACGGAGGAATCGCCCGCCGAATTTCTATGCGCGGTCGCCGATGGCGCGACCGAAACTTCGTTTTCAGGCCTCTGGGCGCAGCTGTTAGTCGACGCGTATGTCGGCAAGGGGCTGCGGCGGCTCGACGCGGCGAGCGTGGGCCAGCTTGCCGATCAGTGGCACGCGGCGATTGCCGAAAAAACACGTGCCAAACCCCTGCCCTGGTACGCCGAGGAGAAGCTGAAATCCGGCGCATATTCGTCGCTGCTCGGCTTGCAGATTCGCGCCAATGGGCGCTGGAGCGCGGTGAGTATCGGCGATAGCTGCCTGTTCTATATCCGCCCGCGCCGCTGGTTGTACGGCTTCCCGTATGCCCACGCCGACCAGTTCAACAATCACCCGGCGCTGCTCTCCACGCACGCCGACGATTTCGGCTCGGTCAAGGCGACGCTCAAGCGCGGCACGTGGGCGGATGGCGACCTGTTCCTGCTCATGACCGACGCGCTCGCCCATTTCTTCATCGCGCATCCGGCCTTTCGCAAGCGGCTCACCGACCCGGAACTCGATCAGGCGGGCTTTGCCCGCTTAATCGAAGCGGTGCGCGCCGAAAAACTGTGCCGCAATGACGATGTGACGCTGATCAGAATTTGCCCGAGCGCCGGAGCAGCAGACAGTGGCGGCTTGGCCTAACCCAAACGAATACGCCGAAGCGCTGCAAAATCCGCGCGCCGCTTTCAAGGACGCGGATCTCGTCAAGACGCAGGTGAGCACCAACAAGCTCGGCCTCCCGCGCCCGATCTCCGGCAACTTCGCCACGGTCTTCGAAGTGACGGGCGGAGGTCAACGCTGGGCGGTACGCTGCTTTCTACGCGAGGTGACGACCCAGCAGCAGCGCTACGCGGCGATCTCGGCACATTTGCAGCGCGACCCGCTCGCGTGCATCGTGCCCTTCGTCTATCTCCAAGAAGGCATCAAAGTGCGCGGCCAGTGGTATCCCATCCTCAAAATGCAGTGGGCGACCGAGACGCGCCTCGACACCTACATCGAAGATCACCTTGACGAACCGGCGGCGCTGGCGCGCCTGGCCGAGCAGTGGTTTGATCTATGCGGCGTACTGCGGCGGGCGCACATGGTGCACGGCGACTTCCAGCATGGGAACATCGTCGTCGGCGCGGGCGAAGCGATCAAACTGCTCGACTACGACGGCATGCTCGTCCCCGGCGCCATTGAGCTGCCCTCCGGCGAGATCGGTCACCGTCACTACCAGCACCCGTCGCGCTCCTCGAATCGCGGGCTGACCGCCAGCAATTACCAGAACGTCGATAACTTCTCCGCGCATGTGATTGGGCTGTCGCTGCAAGCCCTCGCCAGCGATCCATCGCTGTGGCGCAAAACCGGGGCGGGCGAAGAAAATCTACTCTTTCGCGACACCGACTACCAGTCACCGCTAGACTCCGATACGCTGCACCTGCTGCGCGACCATGCCGACCCCCGCGTGCGCCAGATCGGGCAGCGCATGGGGCAGTTGGCGCAGACCGCCTCCTACCTCGACGTGCCGCCGCTGGAACCCGTCGTCGTCACCCCGTGGACGACGCGCGTCAGTTCGCGGCTGAAAACCGCCCTCACCCCGCCGCCGACGCCCGATGTTGTCGTGCCGCTCACGCCGCTGACTGCCCCGACCAAGCCGTCGGCGTGGTGGTCGGATCATCTCGAACGCCCGGTTGTCGACTTCGACTCGCTGCAGGTCGACGCCGAAGTGCAGCGCATTCGCGCCGAATTCGAGCGCTCGGTGCTGCGCTACTTCCCGATGCTGTTTCGCGATTACACCGCCATGCGCCTCATGCAGAGCTACCCCAATTTCGACGTGGTGCGCGACAAATCGGCGCTGGAACAGCGTGAAAAGGCGCTCAACGATCAGCTCATTGTGGCGAAGGCGCGTTTCAAACGCACGCAGGAGGGCATCGACGAGGCGCGCCGCCAACACGCCGACGAGTGCGCCGCGCTCAGCTTCGCCGTCGAGCAGATGACCAACGCCATTCAGTCGACCTACCCGCAGGAAGAGGCCGAGGTCAAAGCCTTCGAGCGGCGTTTGGCGCTGGTAGAGGAACAGCTCGCGCGCCAGCCCATCGACGCCGAGCAGATCACAGGGTTCACCCGCGCACATGTCGAACTGCTGGCACAGGTCGGCGTGCTCACGGCGGCAGATGTGCGCCCCGCCAACGAGGCGCAAGCCAAGTACATGCTGAGCGGTTTTCGCAAAGCCGATCCGGATCACGATTGGGAACAGCTCGTGCGCTGGCGCGTAACGCTGGAACGCGCATTACTCGCCACGTCCGGCGAGTCGCCGGCGTGGGCGAGCGCCGATCAAGTGCGGCGTTACTATGCCGATCAGCGCGCGTCGATGACCCGCGTCCGCGCCGATCGCGTCGCGCAGCTCGAGGCGGTGCAGACCGAGAGCGCCCACCTGCGCCAGATCGCGCAGTTGACCAGCGAACTTCAATTCATCGACGGCGACATCAACGCGCTCATGGGCAAGCTGACCACCCTCCGCGCCGATCTCAAACGCTACGAGCACATCACGCTGCGCAATCTCCTCAAGCGCGTACTGAATTAATGCCTGTCTAACAGTTGCTACCTGCTTTTATTTTTGCCTCACCCCGTTTCGCTGCGCTCAATCGCCCTCTCCCAAGGGAGAAGGGCAAAGAAATGTCAGGTTCTTGGGGTGAGGCTTAGGGATTTGCGGCAGCAATCTAGTCCCCGCTGTTTGCTTTGCCGACAATGTAGCCATCGACATGGCAGTCCACACACAGCCCCGGCGAGCGGTTACGGTAAATGGGCGTGTTGGGCGCGCCGATGTCGTGCACACCGTGACAATCCGTGCAGACCAGATCGTCACCTTCTCCGGTCGGCGTGAGGCTGTGCACGGCGTGCGTATGTTCGTTGAAGATATCCGTATGGCAGCTTCCACAGATCTGGGTCACCCGAGCGCGCGGCTCATTCGGTGACTGAACATCGTGCCCGCCGTGACAATCAGCGCACGTCACCGTTTCGACATGCCCATCCGCCAGCGGTTCGCCATGCGCGCTCGTGAGCATGCGCTCGTACTGCACCTCATGGCAATCCTGACACACGGCGTAGCGTTCCTCGCGGAACTCGCGCAGATTGCGCACAGTGAACGAGCGATGCGGATAGCGCCAGTTCGGGTGGCAATCCGCGCAGGCGAGCGCAGCCATCCCGTTGGCTTCGCCATGCACCGAGTTGATGATGACATTCACATCCAGCGTGACATTGAGCGTTTCGCCGCTCGCCAACACCCACACTTGATTCGCTTGTCGATGGCACAGCAAGCAGTAGGAATCGGCAGCGGTGGCGTAGGCCGCGGTCGCCGCGGGTTCTGCAGTGGTATCCGGGGAAGCCTCACGGGCGGCGAGCGTCGCGAGAATCGAGGCGTAGGGTGGTAAGGGCGTCGGCGTCGCGTCTTGGGCGAGCGCCGGGAACGCGCTGCTGCTCAACAGCGCCAATCCTCCCACGAGCAAGCTAAGGCCGAGGAGCAAAAGAGACTGAGTTTTGGTGATCATGCTGGTGCGTCCTGTGATGGCTGCATTGCGCGCGCAACCACCCGTGTTCGAAGGTGTCGGGGAGTATAGCACGCCTTGTGTCTAGACGTCACGTCGAGGGTAAATCTACCTGCAGTTCACCAAAACGTTCGCGTTCGTGCATAAGTTCCCCGCACCGATGTACAATCGGCGCATCTTTGCGGCTCACCTTAAGGAAAAAACTTGATGCGAAAAAATCTGTGGTTGCTGATCTTAGTGGCTCTGAGCATCCTTATGGGGGTGCAGGTCGTGCGCGTGTTCGTCAACACGCTGGTTTACGCCTTTGGCGAACGCTTCGGGCAAACGCTGGCCGCCGTCCCCGCGTTGTTCGTATTCCTCTCGCCGTTCCTCGTGCTGCTGCTCGCCAAGCTGACCAGCCCGCGCAACCTGCTGCTGATTGGGGTGGGCGGCCTCGCCAGCGTCCGCCTGATCATGCAGGTCTCCCGCGACATCAACGTCAACATGATGCTCGCGGGTCTCGCGATCGTCCTCGCACTGATCGGCCTGGTGGCGGCGCTGCACTGGCTCAGTTCGACCGACGCCGCGCGCCGCAGAATCTTCGCGCAGGGCATCGTGCTGGGCTTGACTCTGGAAATCGCTTTGCATGGCGCATTCCTCACGTGGGATTACGTGTGGCAGCCGGGAATCGTCCCGCTAATCACCGCGCTCGTCGTTAGCGGCTTAGCGCTGGTCGCGCTGTGGCAGCTCCGCGGCGAAGCGCACCCGAATCAAGAACCATCCTTCGGCGCCGTGCGTCCGTTGATCGCGCTTGGCGCGTTCTTCATGCTGGAACTGCTGTTCCTGCAAAACATGGCATTCGTGACTTCCTCCGGCTTGACCTCGCTGGAAGTCGGCCTCGTCGTCGTGCTGATTGGGAATGCGCTCGGGCTGTGGATGCTCGACTGGTTCCCGGCGCAGTCCGTCATCGTCCGCGTCATCGGCGTGGCGATCCTCACGGTCGCGGCGGCGCTGCTGCCCATCATGAGCGGCCTCCTCGTCATCGGGCTGGTGATTGTCGGGCAAGGCATTGCGCTCGGTTTGCTGCCGTCCATGCTCGGCGGGCTGACCAACGCCGCGTCGCGCTCGGGCATCAGCCGCACGACGACCGCCGTCAGCCTCGGCAGTTTGCTGTTCGCCCTGCTGACCATCCTCTACTACATCAGCGGGTTGATCACGCTGCCCTTCACCTATACCTTGCTGCCGCCCGTCGCGGGGATTGCGCTGCTGCTGGCTGCGTTTACTCCGGCCATTCCCTCGACCAATAAATCACCGAACTGGCGCTTGCTCGCCGTCCCCGTTGCCCTGCTGATCGTGCCGCTCGCGCTCTACGCCACACGCCCGACGCTGCCGACCTCCACTGAGAACACCGACAGCTTCCGCATGGTCAATTACAACATTCATCAAGGGATCAGTTATGTTGGGTGGGTGGATCTCGAAGCAGTGGCGCAGGTGATCGAAGCTCAGAACCCGTCGCTCGTTAACCTGCAGGAGATCAGCCGTGGTTGGCTGATCGCGGGCAGCGTCGACAATGCCGAATGGCTGTCACGCCGCCTGAATATGCCGTTCGTGTATGCGCCGGGGCATGACTACCAGTTCGGCAACATGATCTTGTCACGCATCCCGATTCTCGATTGGTCGTGGGAACGCCTGCCGCTCAAAGATGTGCCGCTCGGTCGCGCCTTGATCCGCGCCACGCTCGATCTCGGCGCGGGGCGTACGCTCAATGTCATCAACACACACCTCTCAGCGTATGCAACCACTGAATCGCGCATCCCGCAGGTCGAGGCGCTGCTCGCCAACTGGAACAATGCGCCCTACACGCTAATCAGCGGGGACATGAACGCGCATCCCGAAGATGGCGATACCGCGCTGTTCGCCCAAGCTGGCTTGACCAGCGCGCAGGATGTGGCGGGTGATCCGGCGGCGCTCACCTTCAGTTCCGCCGATCCATATGAGCGCATCGATTACATCTACGGCACAGCCGAACTCAGCTTCGCCGACTTCGTCATCCCGCAGACGCAAGCGTCCGATCATCTGCCGCTGGCCGTCACAGTGATTACGCGCTAAACCTCATCCTCACCCCTCAGGAATAAATCTTTCTCCCCTCCCTGAATTCGGGGAGGGGTCGGGGGTGGGGTCAGTGAGGTCGGCCTACCACAACCCCATGACCTGCCGCAGAATGCCGAATTCGCCAATGTGGTAGGCGTTGTGATCCGCGACGAGGAGGATTTCGCGCAGAATCGTGTGTCCGTCTTCGCCATGCGGGATCGGCGCGTACAGGTCGGTTTGCGGGTCGCGCACCAAGGTCACCAGCGCCGCCCGATCTGCTAAGAACTGCTCAATGGTGTGCAACCAGCCGCCCTCTTCGGTGGTCGCATCGGGCGCGGGCCAATAATCGCGCGGCCAGGCGATCGCCTTGTATTGCGGGTTGCGGATGTAGTCGAGGATGTCCCACTGGGCGATGCGCAAATGCTCCAGCAAGTGCCAGAATGTATATTCAACGCCCGGCGGCTGGGCATTGATGTGCTCTAATGGGAAGCCTTTGACGGCATCTTCCAGCGACATGTGCGCCTGCCGCACCGTCAGCAGGTTGACCAACTGCGCGCGAACGTGTTCATCAGACATGCATTTGTGCTCCAGTTGACCATCAATTCGAGATGTTATAGACGGCTCAACGAAGATTCGCAACTTATCTAGCTGCCGTCGTACTTGTCTCTGAATAACTGATCAAGCGGATCATACTTGGGGATACGCCCGGCATTGTTGACGCGAAAGCCGCGAAACTTGGGCTTCCAGGCAGTTGCGCCATCAGGTGAATGGGGTAGTTCTTCCTGTTTCTGCACCTGTTGATTCAACTGCTTCTTGCGCACCTGCTGAATAAAGGTGGCGACAGCATGCACATCATCCGTCATGCCCAACAACAAATCAATCATCTTTGCTATGCCAAAGGCTAACAGAACCAGAAGAAGGTCGCGCAGCCGATTTTCAGTGTATGAGGGCAACGCCACTCCCCAATTCGGAATTGTAGTCGATGGGAGAGTCAGATAGTAATTGGTTTCCCACACGAGGCGGGCCAAAAACACAAACACGAAGGCAAGAGCGGAACACACTTTCAATAATACACTTGTGAATTGTAGAAGGGTGCGATTCGACATGCTTGAGATCCACTCAGAAGTACATAGCGGCCACTAATCCTGATTTTATAGTAGATGTGTTGTATTAGCTCAACTTATTATCTCAATTCAGATGCATCACGAACCTAAATTGCCTATTCTGTCTGGGTGTTTCGCTATACTTCACCATGACATTGTGACCATCCGAGGGGAATCCGATGCGCGACCTGCTGCTGGGCATTGACGTCGGCACGACCGCGGCTAAAGCGGCGCTGTTCACACTGGATGGCCGCTTGCAGGCCATCGGCCAAGCCGATTATCCGCTGGCAACGCCGTTTCCCAACGCCGCCGAACAGGCGCCAGAGGATTGGTGGCAGGCCGTGTGCCGCGCTATCCAGCAGGCGCTGACCACCGTCGCCGACGCCGCCGACCGCGTGATCGGCCTCGCGATCAGTTCGCAAGCGCCGACGCTGCTGCCGCTCGATAGGCACGGTCAACCGCTGCGCCCCGCGCTCATCTGGATGGATCGGCGCGCCGATGCGCAAGTCGAGCAACTCAAGCAAGCGCTTGGCGCGGACGCGATCTTCGCGGCGACGGGCAACCGCGCGGACAGCTTCTTCCTCGCCGCGAAATTCCGCTGGTTTCAGCAGCACGAGCCACAGTTGCTCGAACGCACGCATCAGTTCCTCCAGGTGAACGGCTACATCGCCTATCGGTTGACGGGCATCTACAGCCTCGATCCGGCGCACGCCGCGCTGATGGGTCTGCAAGACCGCGCGACGGGCACCTGGTCGCCTGATTTGCTGGCGCAGTGCGGCCTCGACGCGGCGCAGTTCCCGCCGATCTCAGAGGGGCATCAGATTATTGGGGAAGTGACGTCGACCGCCGCGCAGTCGACCGGGCTGCGCCCCGGCACGTGGGTCATGACCGGATCAATTGACGGCACAGCGGCGGCGCTCGAAGCGGGCGCAATTGCGCCGGGCACGGCGGCGGAGATGACCGGCACCTCCACCGTGCTGCTCATGCCGAACGCTCAAGGCATCACCGATCCGGCGCTCATTTCGATTCCGCATGTCGTCCCCAGTCAGCACCTGCTGATCGGCGCGACGGTTGCCAGCGGCGCGGCGCTCAAATGGTTTCGCGATACGTTAGGAACAGACGAAACGACCGAAGCCACGAGTTCGGGACGTGACGCGTTCGATCTGCTCACCGAACAGGCCGCAGCAGTCGCGCCGGGGAGCGGCGGCGTGATTTTCCTGCCATACCTGCTCGGCGAACGCTCGCCTTTGTGGTTGACCGAAGCGCGCGGTGTATTCTTCGGCTTGACGCTGGCCACGCCCCGCGCTGCGCTCATCCGCGCCATCCTCGAAGGCACGAGTTTCGCGCTGCGCCACAATGTCGAAACGGCGCGCGCGGCGGGTGCCGAACTCAATGAACTGCGCTCAGTGGGCGGTGGGGCAAAAAGTGCGTTGTGGTGTCAGATCAAAGCCGATGTGCTCGGCGCCCCGGTCGCGCTGCCGCAGGCCGCTGGCGGCGCGCCCTTCGGCGACGCGCTGCTCGTCGCGCTCGGCGCCGGGCTGATTCCCGATCTCGCCTCGATGGTGCGCGACACGGTGCGTATTGAGCATGTGTACGAGCCGGATATGCGGAAACACGCCCGCTACAGCGAAATCTATGCGCTCTACCGCGACCTATCACAGCATCTGCGCGCTGATTTCATCCGCGCGGCGGCGGTGTTCGGGGGACAACCAGCGACATAGGCAATCATTGTAGGGACGAGGCATGCCTCGCCCGCTGAGAGCGGACAGCGGAGGCGGTGTCCCTACGAAAACAGTTTTTGGATTGCCGAAGCGTGTTGGCTCCCCTCCCTGAATTCGGGGCCGGGAGCGGGGTGGAAAAACAAAACGGACGCGATAAATCGCGTCCCTACAAGAACTGTTTCCATCAGCGAACAATGTTGGCTCCCCTCTCCTCTTTTCGGAGAGGGGCTGGGGGTGAGGTAGCTTTACCCCACATACTGCGGCGGATTCATCCGCAGATCGATCTTGTTCTTCTCACGGATCAGCTCGACGACGCGCTCGACTTCCTGTAGGCGCCGCTCCGCTGACCACCCGCGCGCCTCGGCCATAATCCCCGCGACTTCGTCCAACAGCGGAATCGTGGTCTCGCCCAGCATGCCAATCATCGTACGGCGCAAAATCACATCGTCCAGCCGTTCGACGCGCTCGTGCTGCGCGAGGAACAGAATTTCGCGGTGCGTATACCCACTGTGATTTTGCAGCGGCGCGTCCGCGTCGATGCCGCAGAAAATGGCGATCTCGTCGGCGCGCGTGCCGTAGCGTTCCAACAACTGCGCCAGCCTGGCTGCCGGCTGACCAGTCGCCCGCGTCACCTGCTTGAACCACGCGGCGCGGGCGCTCTCCGTCGTCGGAAAGTCCCGTCCACCGCCGACGGGCAGTGACCGTGTGTCCGCAATGCGTTGGCGCCCGAGTTCACCCAACAGCCGATCCGTCACCTGCTCCGCAAAGGCGCGGTAGGTCGTCCACTTGCCGCCCACGAGATTGTGAATCGCAAAGTTCAGACCGTCACCGGGCGGCAGAATCGTATCGCTGTGATCACGGCTGATCTGCCCGGTGGTGAGCGCGTCGCTCCGCGGCAGCGGGCGAATGCCGGAGAAGGTATACACGATCTGCGACCGATCCAGCTTGAGATCGGGGAAGACATGCTGCACCGACTTGAGCAGGTAATCGGTTTCGTCCTCAGTGCAGATCGCCGAGTCAGGATCATCGGCGGGGATGTCCGTCGTGCCGATCAGCACGCGGTGACCGAGCGGATAGAAAATGCAGATGCGCGCATCGGTGTTGACGTAAAACAGCATGTGCCCCTGACACAACTGGTGCAGTTCCGGGTGATCGACCACGAGGTGCGATCCCTTCGTCCCGCCGATCAGATGACTTTCGCGGTGCATGGCGCTGTTCGCCAGATCGATCCACGCCCCGGTCGCGTTGACGACGATTTTCGGCTGCACATCGACGGTCGCCCCCGTCAGTTCGTCGCGCAGCGTGACCGTGGCGCCATGCGCGCTGGCGACCGACACATAATTCAGCGCGCGTGCCCCCGGTGACGAGCGTTCGGCGTCGAGGATCAGTTCGAGGCACAGGCGTTCCGGGTACAGAATCTTGGCGTCGTAGTACACGGCGACGCACTTGATTTTGGGGTTGAGGCCGGGGCGTTCGGCTAATGCCTGCTTACGGCTGACAAAGCGGTGCAGCGGCAGCGCGCTCTTGCCGGAATAGGCATCATACAGGGCCATGCCAATCTTCAGCACGACCGCGCCGCGATCGCCGGGGCGGCTCTTCAGCCGCAGGAATTGGCTCGCCGCGTGGAAGAAGCCCTTCATCCAACTGTAGGCGGGCATCGTGATCGGCAGCGGTTCGACGCAGTGGGGGGCATTGACGAGCAGACGGTTGCGTTCATGCAAAGCTTCGCGCACCAACCGGAACTCGCCGTTTTCGAGATAGCGGATGCCGCCATGCGCGACGCGCCCGGAGGCGGCGCTCGTCCCGGCGCAAAAATCCGACTTTTCGACCAGTAACGCATCGACGCCCTGCAGCGCGAGGTCGCGCAGCACGCCGATCCCGTTGATCCCGCCGCCGATGATCAACACCGAGACAGCGGGGTTTTTGCGGAATTGTTCAAGCAGGTCTGTTCGTAACATGAGATCACCCAGCGCAGGAGCCGCCAGTCACAAGCGCGCGGCCTATCGTCTCGGTGATCTTACCATAGGCCGCCGCCGGGATCAGCCCTACGGCCCGGTCGTCTGGACGCAAAAAGCCCCTCTCCTTTAGGAGAGGGGTTGGGGGTGAGGTTGGATCTTTTCACCCATTATGAATTACGCTCATGCTTCATCCCCACGAAAACAAATTCGATTTGATGAGCATTGTTGGCTCCCCTCCCTGAATTCGGGGAGGGGCCGGGGGTGGGGTCGGAAGCGACGGACGCGATAAATCGCGTCCCTACGAAATCCAAGCGCTTTTGGCTCCCCTCTCCTCTTTTCGGAGAGGGGTTGGGGGTGAGGTGATCTACGCCACCACGAACTGATACGTGCCCGCGCCGACCTCGTGCACCAGCCCGCTGATCGCCTGTCCATTCAGCGTAATCTGGCCGTCGCCCGGCAATGTGACTGTCGCGCTCGTGTTCGGCGGCACGGTGATGGTGTAGGTGAACACGCCATTGTCCAGCGTCCAACCGGAGACCAGCGTGCCATACAGCGTGTCGAGCGTCGCCTTGGCGTGCGTCAAACCGCCGCCGGGCTGCGGGCGCAGGATTGCATGTTTATAGCCCGCCGCCGCCGGATCAATGTCGATGCCTGCGACGGTGCTGTACAGCCATGCGCCAATCGCGCCATAGGCGTAGTGATTGAACGAATTCATGTCCGGCGTCTGGAAACCGCTCTCTTCCGTCCAGCCATCCCAGCGCTCCCAGATGGTCGTCGCGCCCTGCGTGACTGCGTACAACCACGACGGCCAACTCTTCTGATTGAGCAGATCATAGGCCGCGTCCAGTTGGCCGTTGCTGCTCAACACATGATTCAGGTAGGGTGAGCCAACAAACCCGGTCGACAGGTGCATGCCGCGCCGCGCCAGATCGACGGTGAGTTCTTGTGCCGCCAGCGGCCGCAGGTCGTCCGGCAGCAGATTGAAATGCAGCGCCAGCACATAGGCTGTCTGTGTCGGCGTGAACAGATCGGCATTGAACACCTCCGAGGTGATCGTGCCGTAATCGACCTGCCGCAGCGTCCCACGCGAGAGCGCATCGGCCTCGTCCATCAGTCGGCGCGCCTCGGACGGCACCACGGGTACGTTTGGAACTTGACTGCCGACGAGGTAGCGGCTGGCAAACACCGCTTTGACTGCTTCAAACAACTGCTGATAGCGCGCCGCGTCGTTCGCCTTGCCGAGGATCGCCGCGATCTGCGCCATCAGACTGGCGTCATACGCGAGGAACGCTGTGCCGAGCAGGTCACGCGGCGTGCTGGCATTGATCGACAGCCAGTCACCGAA
This sequence comes from Anaerolineae bacterium, assembly GCA_041916315.1. Classification (GTDB taxonomy): domain Bacteria; phylum Chloroflexota; class Anaerolineae; order Aggregatilineales; family Phototrophicaceae; genus Flexifilum. Next base: position 73,067 of record JAYRZU010000089.1, on the reverse strand, counting down.
GCCCGGCCAGCCTTCCCAATCCGGCGCGCAGCGCACGTAACCCGGGCTGTTCGCCAGCAGAAACTCCATGAAGCGCGTCATGGTCGTGTAACTGTCTTCCAGAATGCGCGTGTCGCCGTAGCACAGATAGATCGTCCACGGGCAGATGATCGCCGCATCCGCCCACGCCGGGCCACCATCGGTCGGCACGTCAGCCGCATACGGCACGACCGCAGGCACGGAACCGTCGGCGTTCTGCGCGTCGGTCACATCGTGCGCCCACTTGGTCATAAAGCCCGCGACATCCATGTTGAAGGCCGCCGTGCGCACAAACACCTGAATATCGCCCGTCCAGCCGAGGCGTTCATCGCGCTGCGGGCAGTCGGTCGGCACATCGACGAAATTGCCCTTTTGCCCCCACAAAATATTTTTTTGCAGTTGGTTGAGCAGCGGATCAGAACATTCGAAGCTCCCCGTCTGCGCCATTTCGGAATGCAGCACAATCCCGGTGATCGTCTCCGCCGTGACGGGGCCGGGATCACCTTCAATTTCGACGTAGCGGAAGCCGTGGAACGTGAACTGCGACTCCCAGACTTCCACGCCTTCACCTTTGAACGTATAGTAATCGGTCGCGTGGGCGGAACGCAGATTGGTGTAATATGGCGATCCGTCCGCGTTGAGTACCTCGGCGAAGCGAATGGTGATGGTCGATCCCGCCTTGCCCGATCCTTTGAAGCGCACGCGCCCGACCATGTTCTGCCCCATGTCGAACAGATGCCGCTTGCGCCCCATCGTCGCCCGGTTGATCACCTGCACAGGCACGAGTTCTTCGATTCGCTTGACCGTCGGCCCATTGAGCGCGACGACGCGCACCTCGGGATGCGTGAATGTCGCCGCCGGCAGCCAGCCCGCCGGATTGAACGCAGGCGTATCCCAACCGAGGATCGCGCGGCGCGCGTCATAGGCTTCCCCGGCGAGGAAATCGCTGTGCGTGATCGGCCCGAACTGGTGCAGCCACGAGCCATCCGAGACGATCGTCTGCGTGCTGCCATCCGCCAGCGTGACTTCAAGCTGCGCCAGCAGCTGCGGGCGATCCACGTAGTTCTGCCGGTGCAGCCAGCCGAGATATCCGACCGCCCACCCATCGCCGAGCGCCGCGCCCAGCACATTGTCGCCACGCTGGAGCAGCGACGTCACATCGTAGGTGAGGTACTGCACGCGTTTGTGATAGTCTGTCCAGCCGGGAGCGAACACATCGCTGCCAACCGTTTGGCCATTGAGCGAGCATTCGAACAGGCCGAGTGCCGTGACGTACAGTCGCGCCGCGACCACGTCGCCGGGGAGCGAGAAGCTCTTGCGCAGGTACGGCACGGGGAAGGTGCTGCGCGCCCCACCCGCAAATGCCGCTCCGATCCACTGCGCCTGCCAATCGTCCGCCTTGAGCAAGCCGAGTTCAAACCACGCGGTCTCACTCTGCGAAATCGCGCCGAGTTCATCCCATACGGTCACCTGCCAGTACACGCGCTGCCGCGATTGGAGGGGCACGCCCGCATACACCACGTGCACCGACTGATCCGAGGCGACCTGTCCGCTGTCCCACACATCCGGCTGTCCGGAGCGCAAGAGTTCCGGTTGGCTGGCGGCGATCACGCGATAAGCGGTCTGGCGCGCACCGGCGCGCTCGGTCGTCAAGCGCCACGCTAACCGCGGTTGGGGGACATCAAGACCGAGGGGGTTGTCACGATATTCAGTCGTCAAATGTGTAATGAGCGTCATGCCGATCCTCTTCTAAAGTTGATCCATTTTTCGCGCACTTTTTTGTTCGCGGGAGCGAACAGGGAGCAGTCCGGTTGGCTCACATCCACGCGGCGTGTGCCTCGGGCTGCGCTCAAATTTACACGATTAAGCTGATTCGTACAAATAGCATTCTTACGGGGAAAGTGGTGGTTGTCGGCCTCTGTAATTTAGAAGCAGGAGATGCCATCAATCAGTTCTGCAGTCCAACCCCACCCCGAATTCAGGAACGGGAGACCGATCAGAGCGTTTGCATAAGGACGAGGCATAAGCATGTTTCACAATTAGTGAGAATACTCAACCTCACCCTGCTTGCTGCGCAAGCCGTCCCTCTCCCGATGGAGAGGGACACGACCCGCCGCGCTTTTGCCCCTCGCCCTCTGGTTCATGGCAGGACAGTTTTAACATCGGAACCATTAAGGTATTGGTTTGAGGGAAAACAGATTTCGTAGGGACGCGCCGTTGCGCGTCCGTTTTGTTTAAGATCCGGCGGACGCCCCGTTGGGCGTCCCTACAAGCCGCTCGATTGTTAAAAGTGTCCCGTCCTCAACCCTCTGGAGAGGGGCAGTTGAGCGAAGCGAAACGGGGGTGAGGTTTGACCTACGTTTGGCTAGATCGCCTTCGGCCCAATGATCGGCCCGGCGAGGCGAATCACGGGCTGATCCAGCGGCGTCTGCCACTGTTTGAACGTCGGGCTGCTGTAGAAGCGTGTATCGCCCGCGGGCGGGAAGCGCGTCACCAGTTGATTCACCAGCGCGTCGGACATGAACAGCAGCGGATTGAGGATGTAGATGCCCATGCGAATCTCAATATGCACATGCTGTTCCTTGAAGTCGATCTCGCCAAGCTGCGTCGTTGGCATGACGGTCGCGCCGCGCTGCAGGGTGCGGTTCGGCTTGGCAAGATGCCCATAGATGATGCGGTACTTCCCCACCAGCACATCGACGCGGTTGGGCGGAAATGCCGAACCCGGCCCGTCGAAAATGCCGCGCACCCCGGCGACCACAGGCGCGCCGCCCGTGTGCTCCAAGTCCAGCCCGCCGTGCAGCCCCTGACTGTAGCCGTTGTAGTTGTTCTGCGCGCCGTAGTCCCACGCGAACTGCGTGTTCCCGAAGTAGAACACCTTGTTGATGTACTCGAAGCCCAGCGGGAGCCGCTCAAAGCCAAAGCCGATGCCGGGCACGCCCGGTTTCACGGTCGTCATGTACACCTGATTGGTGATGGTGTTGCGTTCGGCAGACCAGCCGCGGCTGTGTTTCCAGAATACGTTCCCCCCAACGACCGTGCGGGAATTCGTCTCGGCGGTGATCTGCTGCCCGAGATAAAGCACGCCCGTGACTGGGGCGGCCGTGCTGGCGCTTGAGCGAATATTCAGGATCGGCTCGACCACATAGAAGGTCGTCGTATTCGGTGGGGGCGGCGGCGGGGGTGGCGGCGGAACATTGACCGGGGTCATATAAATGGTGCGGTTGTCGACGCGCCGTTCTGCCGACCAACCGGCGCTGTGCCGCCACCACACGATGCCATCTTTTTCGGTACGCGAATTGGCGTCGACGATGACTTTCTGACCGGAACGCAGTTGCACATTGGGCAGGATATAGCGACTGTCGAGACCGGGGACGCTCCGCACATTCAGAGCGACCACAACCACTTGAAAGACTTTATCGGCCATCACGCGATTCCTTTCCTATTCACTTCGTCCGGCTCATGAGCGCCATGCTGGACGAGGATAACCCGGCTTTCTATTTCTCGCACTAGCGCCTCCACGTACCATCGGCCTAATCCGCGGGGGTGGGCAGAGTATAGGTTTTACAAAAGCGGCGATTGCAATTAAAATGTAATGTCTATAGAAATTCTAATCATGCAGGCGCCTTTGCTGCAAGAAGAGCCAAACCAGGATGTCCGAACAATCATCATCCACCGCCTTAGCGCCGCTGCTGACCACAAAGCTGTACCTGCCGCCGCCGCGACCCAATCTGGTTGTGCGTCCACGGCTGTTCGCGCGGTTGGATGAAGGACTGCGCCGCAAACTCACTTTGATCTCCGCCCCCGCCGGCTTCGGCAAAACGACGTTGATCAGCGCGTGGGTCGCCGCGGTTGCGCAGCGCGAGCCGCGGGTCGCCGCCGCGTGGCTCGCGCTGGAAGAGGACGACCACGATCTGCTGCGCTTTCTCACCTACTTGATCGCCGCACTGCAGACCTGCGCGCCCGCCGTGGGCACAGCTTTGCTCCCGCTCCTGCAAACCCAGCCACCCCCGCCGACCGAGGCGCTGTTAACGGCGCTGCTCAACGACTTGGCGCGCTTGACCACCCCGATCATCCTCATCCTAGACGATTATCATCTGGCCGATGCGCAGCCGGTGGACGCGGCGCTCACGTTCCTGCTGGAACATCTGCCGCCGCATGTGCATCTGATCATCACCACGCGCGAAGACCCGGATCTGCCGTTGGCGCGCCTGCGGGCGCGCGCTGATTTGACCGAACTGCGCGCTAAAGACCTGCGCTTCACCCCGGAAGAAGCGGCCGATTTTCTGCAACAGGCGATGGGGCTGAGCCTGTCCGCCGCCGATATCGCCGCGCTGGAAAACCGCACCGAGGGCTGGATCGCCGGGCTGCAGTTGGCAGCGCTCTCCCTCCAAGGCGCGACCGATACTGCCGGGTTCATCCGCGCCTTCGCCGGGGATCACCGCTACATTGTCGATTACTTGGTCGCGGAAGTCCTCGAACGCCAGCCACCAGCGGTGCGGCGCTTCCTGCTGCAAACGGCGATTCTCGACCGCTTCACGGCGCCGCTGTGCGCCGCTGTCACCGGACAACCCGAAAGCGCGGAGCGCCTGGCCGCCTTGGAGCGCGGCAACTTCCTGATCGTCCCCCTCGATGAGCAGCGCCAGTGGTATCGCTATCACCACCTGTTCGCCGATGTGCTGACGGCGCACTTGCGCGCTGAACAGCCAGATCAGATCGCCGGGCTGCATCAGCGCGCGAGCGTATGGTACGAGCAGAACGCCTTGACCAACTCGGCGATTCACCATGCGCTGCTCGCCGGGGATTTCGAGCGCGCGGCGGCCCTGATCGAACGGGTAGCGCCGCACCTGCGCCGCACCCGGCAGGAAGCGCTGCTGCTCAGTTGGCTGCAAGCGCTTCCTGAGAACATCTTCCCAGCGCGGCTGGTGCTCAGCGTGCTCTATGCCGGGACGCTCTTGCAGAGTGGGCAGTTGGATGGCGTTGACACCCGCCTGCACGCTGCCGAACGCAGCCTCGAACGACTTGCGGAGCATCCGGAAACCGCCGCCGAGCTGGTGATCGTCGACGAAGCCGAATTTGATCGCCTGCCGAGCGCCATTGCGATGTATCGCGCGGCCACAGCGCTGTATCAGGGCCGGGTCAGGGATACGATCTACCATGCCAACCACATCCCCGCACTGGTGGGCGCCGACGATCATCTGCCGCGCGGCGCGGCGGCAGGTCTGCTCGCGCTCGCCGCGTGGACACAGGGCGATCTCGACGCGGCGCGGCTCGCGTGTGTTGAAAGCATGGCGCAGTTGGAGCAGATCGGCTATTTCTCGGACATGCTCGGCATTGTCATCGCGCTGGCCGATATCCACAGCACCCAAGGTCATCTGCGCGAAGCCGCTCACCTTTTGGAGCGTGGCTTGCAGCTCGCAACCGCGAACGGGGCGGTACTGCGCGGCGCGGCGGATATGCACGTCGGCTTGAGCCAACTCCAGTACCAACGGGGCGATCTGGCCGCCGCCGCGCAGCACTTGACACGCAGTCAGGCGCTCGGCGACTTCGCCGGACTGCCGCAAAACCGCTACCGCTGGCGGACGGCGCAGGCGCGCATTCACGCTGCCGCGGGCGATCTCGACGGCGCGCTCACGCTGCTGGATGAGGCCGAACGTCTGGTTGAGCATGACTTCTTCCCCAATGTGCGTCCAATCCCGGCGCAGCGCGCGCGGTTGTGGCTGGCTCAGGGGAACATCGGCGCCGCGCTCGGTTGGGCGCGCGACCACAAGCTGACAATTGACGATGAGCTCAGCTACCTGCGCGAATATGAACACAGCACGCTGGCGCGGATTCGGCTGGCGCAAGCCAACGACCGCCGCGCTGATCCGGCGCTGCTGGAGACCCTGCACTTCCTGGAGCGGCTGATCGACGCCTCGGAATCTGGCAACCGGATGGGCAGCCTGATCGAACTGCTGGTGCTGCAAGCCGGGGCGTACCACCTGCACGGCGACAGCGCCGCCGCGCTCACCTCCCTCACCCGCGCGCTGACGCTCGCCGAACCGGAGGGCTATGTCCGCGTCTTCACCGACACCAGCGTGCCGCTGACACGCCTGCTGGAAGAAGCCGCGCAGCGCCGCATCCACCCGGATTACATCCAACGGCTGCTGAACACGACGAGTAATGCCCCCCCCATCGAGCCGACTCCGGCGGGGCTGGCCGAACCACTCAGCGAACGCGAGCTGGAGGTGCTGCGCCTGCTCGCGACCGACCTGACCGGGCCGGAAATCGCCGATCAACTGATGGTCTCACTGAATACGCTGCGCACGCACACCAAGAACATCTACACCAAGCTCGGCGCGAACAACCGCCTCGCGGCGCTCCACCGCGCCGAGGAACTCCACTTGCTGTAACCACCCCCATCTCACTTGACTGCCTCGGCCTGTGACACACGTCACAGGCCGTTTTGATTTCCTTCACCAGCACAAATCACCACATGTGGTGATTACGGCTCACCACATCGCCTCGTATCTTGAAATCAGACCGACCTAAAACGTGCAAAGTTCGAAGGAGGACGATGGAAGAGGCACAGCATGAGTGACGCACAGATACCCACGGACAGCTACGACGAGCCCGGGCGCTACACCATTCGCATCAAAGGACACCTTGACGCGCGTTGGGCGGATCGGTTCGCCGGGCTGACCATCACGCTCGAAGCCGATGGGCATACGCTGCTCACCGGGGAGCACATCGATCAAGCAGCCTTGCATGGCTGGCTGCGCAAAATTCGGGATCTCGGCCTGCCGTTGATCTCGCTCACCCGCGACGAACGAACGATTGACTGAGTTTTGATCACCCATACGAAAGGCAGCATTCATGAAGACCAAGCGACAGCCAGCAGCCCACCGCAGTACCGCCATCGCGACGGGCGTGCTTTTCCTCATCACCCATGTGACGTCGGTCGGCGCGGCCCTGTTGTACACGCCCGCCCAGAATAATCCCGACTACATCCTCGGTTCCGGCTCAGAATTTCAGATTTTGCTCGGCGTCTTCCTCGAAGTCATCCTCGCCCTCACCGTGACGGGCACCGCCGTGGCGCTCTATCCGGTCGTCAAGCGCTACAACGATGGGGTTGCGCTCGGCTATGTCGGCCTGCGTACCCTCGAAGCCGCCGTGATCGCCGTCGGCGTCGTGCCGCTGCTCGCGCTGATCACGCTGCGCCAGACCGCGGGTGCAGATGCCGATGTGGGGACGCTCGTCACCGTCGGTCAGGCGCTCGTCGTACTGCACAACTGGACATTTCTGCTCGGCCCCGGCCTCATCTGTGGCACGAACACCGTGCTCATGGCTTACCTGATGTACAAATCACGTCTCGTCCCGCGCTTCATTCCCATTCTGGGCTTGGTTGGTGGCCCGTTGATCTTCGCCGTGAATGCCGGGCAGCTCTTCGGCCTGTACGACCAGATTCCGACCTCAATTGGCTTCGTCGTCATCCCGATTTTCGCCTGGGAAGTCACGCTCGCCCTCTGGCTCATCGTCAAGGGTTTCCGGTCAAACGCCACCACGTCCGAGATCGACGCCCCGACGACCGTCAACCAGCGTCTGAGCGCCGCCTAAGCGCTTGCCCTATGTGGTTGAGGCCGGGACATCAAGCCGGTGTAGGGACGCGCTTCTGCGCGTCCGTGGTCAGCGGACGGCCAGAAGGCCGTCCCTACAGGGAATTGTTTGAGGGGACACGCTCTCGAAGTACTAGAACAGTTCTGCCGTGCAACCTTGTTCGGGAGGGGCGTTCCCCTCCCACCCTCTCCACCAACCGTCCAGCGTTTTGATCCCCAAGGAGGATCGTCCCATGAAAGCCGTGATCGCCACCCAGTACGGAGCGCCCGAAGTGCTGCAGCTCCAGGAAATCGCCAAACCCGTTCCGCAGGCCAAGCAAGTTCTCGTCAAAGTCCACGCGACCACCGTCACCGCCGGGGACTCCCGGGTGCGCAGCTTCACCGTGCCCCGCTCATTCTGGCTCCCTGCCCGGCTCACGCTCGGCCTGACCAAACCCAAGAAAGCCATCCTCGGCATGGTGATCGCAGGCACCGTCGAAGCCGTAGGCAGTGCCGTCACCCGCTTCCAACCGGGCGATCAGATCTACGCCTATGACATCACCCGCCTGAACGCCTATGCGGAGTACGCCTGTGTGTCCGAAGATCAGGCCGTCACGTTGAAACCGGCGAACATCAGCTTTGAGGAAGCCGCCGCCCTGCCCTTTGGCGCGGTGACCGCCCTCCATTTTCTCAAGCGTGGCAATATCCGCCGGGGGCAGCGCGTGCTGATCTACGGGGCGTCGGGCAGCGTGGGGACGGCGGCGGTGCAGCTCGCCAAGCACTTCGGCGCGTACGTGACCGCGGTCTGCAGCACTGGCAACATCGAACTCGTGCGCTCGTTAGGGGCGGATCGCGTCATCGACTACACCCGTGAGGATTTCACCACTCTCGGCGACACTTACGACATCATTTTCGACACGGTCGGTAAAAGCTCACTCGCGGCGAGCGTGCGCGTGCTCAATGCCGGGGGTGCGTATCTGCAAGCCGTCGCCGGCCCGGCGGAACTCATTCAGATGAAGCTGGCCGCCCGGCGCACGGGTAAGACGTTCATCGGCGAGACCGCCTATCCGACGACCGAAGCCCTCGTCGACCTCAAAGACTTGGTTGAAGCTGGCAAGCTCAAATCCGTGATTGACCGCTGCTACCCGCTGGAACAAATCGTCGAGGCACACCGCTATGTTGATCAAGGGCACAAGAAGGGCAACGTCGTCATCACGGTTGGGCAGCCCAGCCGGGGCTGACTGTCCGCCCCACGACGCTGGCACGAGCAGGCAGCTTGAGCGCACCAACACGGCTGCCTGCTTGTGTTTTCTGCATCCACTCTGTGTACAACCGTAAGAAGCAGAGTGAACCGCTCATCTATTTGATACGCAGTATCAATCGGAGATTTCATATGTTGGATGTCGTGATTATCGGCGGAAGCAGCGCGGGCTTAAGCGCCGCCCTCGTTTTGGGTCGATCTGTGCGTGATGTGGTCGTCATTGACGATCAGCAGCCGTGCAACCGCTTTTCGCACGCCTCCCACGGCTTCTTGACCCGGGATGGGACGCCACCCGCCGACCTGCTGCATCTGGCGCGGGAACAGGTGCGGCAGTACCCGAGTGTTGCCTTCAAAACGGCCACCGCACTGCGGGTTGAAAAGATCGGCGCGGGCGGTTTCGCGATCACCAGCTCGGACGGATCGAGGCTATCAGCGCGCATGGTGCTGCTGGCCACGGGTTTGCATGACGAACTCCCCACCCTCGCCGGGATCGAACCGCTTTGGGGCAAGAGCGTCTTTCACTGTCCCTACTGTGACGGTTACGAAGTTCGGGGACAGGCTGTAGCGGTGTATGGCGCAGATGATACTGCTCTGCATCAGGTCAAGCTGCTGCGCAACCTCACCGAGAATCTCACGCTGTGTACTGGTGGCATCTGGACGCCGACCACCGCCCAGCGTGCTCAACTTGATCGTTCCGGGGTGCACGTAGTCGAGCAGCCGATTGCCGCGCTGGAGAGCACTGATACACACATTCATGCGATCCGCTTGGCCGACGACACGCTCATTCGCTGCGACGCGTTATTCATCCGCCCCAAAACAACCCAGCGTTCGCCGTTTGCGCGCGAACTCGGATGCACGATGACCGCGACCGATCTGGTTGAGGTTGATGTGCGCGGTCGCACCAGCGTGGACGGGGTGTACGCGGCAGGCGATCTCGCGTCGCCGATGCGCAGTGTCGCCCTCGCAGTGGCGCAGGGGGCAGCCGCTGCCTATGGGATCAATGCGGCGTTGTGCGAACGGGACTTTGCCTAGCATGTATCGTTGACCTTACTTACGTTCATACGGGACATGCAAAAATGTTGAATTGGGTCTAGAATCGCCCGTTTGCGCCTGCGAGCAGTGTGCTCCCTCCCAGCGACAAGGCGTCTATGACCCGACCCAGTTCTATCCCCGTTCTCCGCCTAACCGGCCCATGGCAGTTACAACCCATCCCGCTCACCATCCCCTTCACCCCTGACCAACTGACCGACTCGTGGCGTACCGTACCGGAATGCGGCCATTTGCAGCCGCTCTTGTATCCCGACCACCCCTATTGGGGGCAGCATCTGCGCGACCTCAATGCGTCCGCATGGATTTACCAGCGCACCTTCACCGTGCCCGACGTGCCGTTCGCACGTGCGCGCCTGCATTTTGAAGGGGTGGACTACTTTGCCGAAGTGTGGGTCAATCACATTTGCGCCGGGCGGCACGAAGGCCACTTCGCTCCGTTCGACGTGGACATCACCCGGCTGATTGAACCCGGCGCCAACCTGCTCACCGTGCGCGTCAGCTCGCCGTGGGACGCGCCTAATCCGGGCGGCACCTACCCCACCGATCATGTGATTCGGGGACTGGTGAAAGGCCATTATGAACACGGCGAGGGCGTCATTCCGCCCGATGTGAATCCGATTGGCATCTGGCGTCCCGTGTCGCTCAGCCTCGACGGCGGCGTCAGCCTCGATCATGTGCGCATTCACACCGATCTCGCGGGGCAGGTGGAGGTGCGGCTGCGGGTGACCAACGCGACGGCAGCCGACTGGCATGGGACGCTCGCCCTCAATATCACCGCCGACAATCATGCGGGTGCTGGCGCGCGTCTCTACGTCCCGGTCACGCTGCTGCCGGGAACGCACGCCGTCGATCAGCGGCTGCACCTGCCCGATGTGCACTTGTGGTGGTGCTGGGATCAGGGCGCGCCGGATTTGTACCGATTGGAAGCCTGCCTCCTCGACGCGACCCAGCAGCCGATCAGCACCATCTGCGAACGGTTCGGCGTTCGCACCATCCGGCTAGAACGTCACCCGCAGCACTTCGTGTATTGGCTCAACGAACGCCCCGTCTATATTCGCGGATCGTCGTACATGCCCGCGTTGTATCTCTCCCAGTGCCGCGCAGCGACGCTGGCGCAGGACATCGACCTCGCGCGGGCGGCTCACCTCAACCTGCTCCGCGCCCATGTTCACGTGGCGCCCCCCGAATTCTACGCCCTGTGCGACGCGCAGGGCATGCTCGTCTGGCAGGATTTTGAACTCAACTGGATTCAGGATCCTTCCCCGGAGTTTGAGCGCCGCGCGCGGACATTACAGCGCGCCATGATCGATCAACTGGGCAACCATCCCTCGATCATCACATGGGTGTGCCACAATGAGCCGACCATGCTGTTCGCGCGGCGGCACAACTTAGAGCGGCATCCCGACCCAGCGCTGTACGCCGATGCGCAAGCACAAGACCCGACGCGTCCGGTTTTGATCTGTTCCGGGCAGATGGACGATGATTGGCAGCGTTCCGGCGACTCGCATTCCTACTACGGCGCGATCTGGAGTTCGCGCTACACCGATATTTACCCGCATCGTTCGCGCCTGCACACTGAATTCGGTTTCGAAGCGCCCGCCGCGCTCTGCACGCTGCAAACCCAGCCGGAGGCGTGGCAGCGCCTGCAGCATCTTGCCGGGCAGGTGGACGAACTGTGGGCGTATCAGGCGGCGCTCATCCAGTATCAGGTCGAGCACCTGCGCCGTCTGCGCTCGGAAGGGTGCGGCGGCTACATCCATTTCTGGCTCGTCGATCTCATCCCGCAGGTGGGCTGCGGCGTGCTGGACGCGTGTCGAATACCGAAAGGCGGTTACGCCGCGCTGCGCCGGGCCTCGCAGCCGCTCCACATCGCGCTGGAGCATGATGGACGGCATCCGCACGCCCTGTGGATCTTCAATGACACAGCCGCGCGTTACCCGGGCGTCACCATCATCTGGCAGGTGTTTGACAGCCCGGATGAGCAAGTTGAACAGGGAACCATGCGCTGGGATATCGACGCCAACTGCTCACAGCGCGTGCGCTCAGCGCCGTGGTCAGTGCCGCCAGCGCAGTGCGCGCGCATCGAACTGGAGGTGCGCAGCGCGACCGGAGATGTGCTGTGCGCGAACGACTACCAAGACCCTTTCACACCGCAGCGCCGCCCGCGGGGCTATCCGTGGAAATTCGATCCGTATTTAGGCACGAAAGTCTTTGACCGGGCGGATGCGCCCAGTCTGGTCGATCAGAATGCCAACCGCCTGCTGAAGCGGATCCCGGTCACGCTCCGGGAAGCGGTGGCCGAACGCATCCTGCGCCAGCACCTGCCGAGCGCCTGGTTAGCGCAGTTAGCCGCCATCGGCGATCTCGTACTCCGCTAAGCCCCCAGAAAAGATGGAGTGCCCCTGTGCACCCCATCTTTCCCTAATTCGCGATCACTTACCTACAAGTTCGGTCTCGGTCTGCACCGGGATCGACGCGGTATCGATCACCGCGGGCTTCGGCTGCGCGTTGATGTAGTTGCCGTACAGCCGCCACTCGTCCAGACGGCACGAATGCACGAGGCGACCATTCCACACCGTCATATCCGGGCAGCTTTCGCACATGTCGATGCGCCCGTCCGTGAGCAGATCCGGCCCCTGAATGATGCCAATGCTCTGCACGTACAGCGGCCTGAAGAATTCTGCCGGATGCCGCAGCGCTTCGCGCCAGAACGCGCCGGAGGTCGCGCGCACACCCTTGTCGAACAAGCTCATTAGGAAGGCGATTTTCGGAATCTTGTTGCTCGGCGAATAAATCACATACGTGCCGTGCTGCAAGTGGTGAATCGTCTGGAACAGTTCCATGACTTTCTTGCCCACTGAGCCATACATCTTGTGGGTCGTCCCCAACTGCGCCGACACCAGCCACGTGATCTTGTCTTCAGTCTGGCTGCCGCCCATATACGCCGACGTCTCGTAGTGCGGGAAGTGTTCCCTGATCTTGTTATACACGTCCGTGGAGGTCAGGTAAGATTCTGACGAATCGCCGTCGACGACATAGGTCGTTTTGGGGTCAATCTGCTGCCCGCCGACGAAATAGTTGTACGTCCCTTCCATCGACGCATTGCGGAAACCGATGAAGACCAGCCCATGGACGCGATCAATGTTCTTGTTCGCCCACGTGACCATCGTCGGCACGAAGTCGATATTGCCGGGATAGACGGTCATGCCGAAGCTCGCAAACAGCCCGCCGATGGAGTGCGCCATATCGGCGAAATGCTGGCGCAGTTCGAACAGCTCGGTTTCGGTCTTGCCCTTCCAATGGGGGCGCTGTTGTTCGCTGTCGATGTGGAAGGTGAAGCCGACCGCGCCCGCCTTCTTCAGATCGACCATCAACTGACGATCATTTTCGAGCTTGATCCCGTTCGTGAGGATCAGCGGCTTCATCTTCAAACTGCGAATGTAGGCGACGATGTCGAGAATTTCCGGGTGAATCAGCGGTTCGCCTCCGGCAATCGAGATGTTGTCACAATTGCGCCATTTTTTGAGCAGCGCAACTTCCTCCTTCACCTGCTCGATGGGCTTGTGCCCCTGCATGCCGTTGATGCGATAGCATCCTCGACAATAAGTGTTGCACTTGTCAGTGACTTCCAACCAGCCGATCGGATTGTCATTACCCGACCACGGAAACCGATAGAGAGCTTGCTTCGACAACTGCATGATCAACTACCCTTTCGAGTGCGCGGGGAGCTTCTGCGTGGAAATTGAGGGGGAACAGCCGTTGAGTGAGCAGCGCAGCGTTGCGATGGCGCGGGGGTTCGGTACGACTCAATTAGCGTCGGAAACTTCCCAAGTCTGCTAATTTGCAGCCGCAGCCTAGTGTAACGCGAATTTGAGCGAGATAGTAATCTTTATCACAAAGTCTTGGGATGCCAAAACGCCTCTCACACGAGAGGCGTCTGTTCGGGCGCGGCCTTCCGCGCTACCCTTTGACCGCGCCAAGCGTCATGCCCTGAATGAAGTAGCGCTGGAAGAAGATGAAGATCACCAGCGTCGGGATGCTGGCGATGACGGCCATCGCCCCCTGCACGCCCCACGCGACGCTGTACTGCCCCTTTAGCGTGACCAAGCCGACCATCACCGTGCGCATGTTGTCGGACTGCGTGAAGATCAGCGGCCACAGAAAATCGTTCCAGATCCACGTGAATTGCAGCGTCGCCAGCACGGCGACCGCGGGCAGACTGAGCGGCAAAAACACCCGCAGCAGCACCTGTCCCTCGTTCGCGCCGTCGATCACGGCGGCATCGCGCAACGCCGTGGGAATCGCTGAGAAGAAATTGCGCATCAGCAGCGTGCAGATCGGCAGGCCGAACGCCGTATGCACGATGATCATCGGCCAGAGCGTATCGTACAGGCCAATCGAGTTGAACAGGCGAAACAGCGGAATCAGCACGATTTGCGGCGGGAAAAACATACCCGCGACCACGAACACAAACAACCACTCGCTGCCCCGAAAGGGCAGTTTGCTGAACACATACCCGCTCAGCAATCCGATCACAATTGAGCCAAACGTCGCCGGAATCGTTACGACAAACGAGTTGACGACATACGTGCGCACGTTGCCGTTGTTCCACGCTTCGCCGTAATTGTCGAAGTTGAGCTGAGTCGGCGCTGACCACAGCCCGCCGCGCGAGATTTCCTCGGTCGTCTTGAACGAGCTGATGATGACGCCCAGCCCCGGCAGCGAATACAGAATGACGATGATCGTCAGGCTGATGTAGAGCACCGCGAGCGTGAGACGGCGGCGCACTTTGTCATCCGGTTGGGCGGTCGGGGCGGCAGACGCACGGGCGAGGCTAGTCATACAGATTCTCCAGTGCGCGCACCTGCCGGAAGTAAAACGCGATCAGCACGAGGGCGATCAGGAAGAGCACGACGGAGATCGCGCTGCCATAGCCCATGAAGTATTTCTTGAACGACTCGTTATACATCATCATGGCGAGCGTGTCGGACGAATGAAACGGCCCGCCCCCGGTCATGATGTAGACGATGTCGAAACTTTTCAGCGAATTGATCACCGCCAGGGCGATCACCACGACCGTCGCGGGCTGCAGCAGCGGAATGACCACGCGCAGCAGCGACTGGCGGTAATTCGCACCGTCGATTTGCGCCGCTTCCAGCAGTTCGGTCGGCACGGAGGTCAGCCCGGCGAGGAAAATCACCATCGCCAACCCGGTTTGCTGCCAGCCCCACGCGACGATCACGCTGGCGAGCGCGGTTTCCGGGCTCGCTAACCACGCCTGCGATACATCGAAAAGGCCAACGCTGTCGAGCGTCAGGTTGAGCAGCCCCCAGCGCGGCTGGTAGATCCAGATCCAGATTTGCCCGACCACCACCAGCGACAGGCAGATTGGCAAATAAAACAGTGACTTGAACAGGCGCGCCCCGCGCAGTTGGGTCTGTAAAGCAAGTGCCAGCGCTAACCCGCCGAGCGTCGGAATGGTCAGCGCAGCCACCATCCAGATGATCGTGTTCTTGATCGCGCCGCCGAACAGCGGATCTTCAAAAATCTTGGCGAAGTTTTCGAGACCAACAAAGTTGAAATCGTAACTGAAGCCGTTCCAGTCTGTCAGGCTGAAGAAGAAGGAGTAGAGCAGTGGGCCGACGACAATGACGAGGTACAGCAAAAGCGGTATCGACAAAAAAGCGACCCGCCAGAACCAGCGCGACCGAGCCATAAAAACTAACCTCTAATTTGGGATCAGGCAGCGCATCGGGGAATGCGCCGCCTGATCACTGCTATTTTTCCCTATTCTATTTCTGGAAGACGTCGACGGCGACCGCTTCGGTCTGTTCCAGATACGCCACATAGCCGCTCGGGTCGTTCATGAACTGAGCGAACATGTTCAAGCCGCCCTCAGCCATCGGCGGGGTCGTCGCGAGGTCATAGTTGAAGGCAAAGACCGGCGCGGCGGCTACCACTTCGGCGGCATGCTGCATGACCGGGGTGTAAATGCTGGTGTCCACGTTGACATTCGGCGAGAGCGCGCCCTGACCGAGCGCCCACGTCGCCTGCGCGTCGGTGTTGGTCAGCAGATACAGCGCCAGCGCCTGCGAAGCATTCGGATGATCGGCATCTGCCGACATCACGAAACCATCGACCGGGCCGACCACAGCCTGCGCCACACCTTCATCAATTGCCGGGAAGGGGAAGAAATCGTAATCGTCGCCGGGAACGAGACCGTTGCCGTTCCAGTACCCGGTGATCCACGTACCCATCAGGGTCATGGCCGCTTCACCATTGGCCACCTGATCGGCGGCATCGGTCCAGTCATAGGCGTTGGCATCGTCGACGAAGTAGCCGGCATCGACGAGGCCCTTCCACAGTTCCATCGCGCGCGCCACTTCGGGATCGGTGTACGCGGCTTCGCCCGCCATCAACTGGGCGCGATATTCCGGCCCGGCGGTGCGCAGCAGCAGATAGTCGAACCAGAACTGCGCCGGCCAACGGTTCATCGAACCGAGCGCGAACGGCTTAACGCCCGCCGCGACGAGCGTGTCGCACATAGCGAGGAAGCCTTCCCAGTCGGTCGGGAATTCGGTGATGCCCGCGGCTTCCATCACGTGCGGGTTGTAGAACAGCCCGGCGTAGTGATAGCCGAAGGGCACAAGGTAACGTTCACCGTTGTACATCGTCGCGCCATCGGCGACGGAGGCGGGCACGACATCGTTCAGGTTGTTGGCATCCCACCATTCGTCGATGGGGGCGAGGCGACCGCTGTCCACGACAAACTGCGTGCGCGCGCCGGCCCAGTAGGAGAACATGTCTGGGAGGTCGCCACCGGCCGCCATGACGAGGATGGTCGTCTTGAAGTCTTCGTGCCCGATGGGGTTGTCAAAAACGGTGATGCCGCTTTCCGTCTGGAAGTTGGAGAAGATCTGATTCAGACCTTCACGCCCCAGCTCACCCGTGAAATAGTGCATGACGGTGACAAAGGTTTCTTCCGGGGCGTCCTGCGCGACGACCGGGAACACGCTCCACGCGAGGACGAGCATAATCAGTAATGCGAACAAGCGAATTTTCATCGTAAGCTCCTGCAATTTCATAACCATGTCAAATGCGACGAACACTATTTGCAGTTCTGGGGCAGCGCACCTCCTCGTCACCTCAGCCGGGATTCAGTTGACTTTTGGGGTTTGTTGCTCAATATACAACTGCGTTTCATCTTTGTCAATTAGTTCACTCCCTGTTTGACACGCCCCTCGGTGAGTTGTATGATGTACAACACTTTCCACTGGTTAGTGCTTGAATCGCTTATAGGGTAAGCCTTTGTCGGAAATTCAATCGTTGGCGCGCGGACTGAAGATTCTCGATCTGCTCGCTGCTGCGGATGACACTGTCGGGATCACGGAAATTGCCGAATACTTGGGGATGGACAAGAGCAGCATCTCTCGGGTGATGCAAACGCTCGCCTATTACGGCTATGCGGAACAGGATGCCAGCACCCGCCGCTATCGCCTCGGGCCACAGGTGGTCGTGCTCGGGCAGGCCCTCCTGAATCGCATGCCACTGCGCGATCAAGCGCGCCCATTCTTGCAGCAGTTGGTCGACCGCACCGGGGAATGCGCGCATCTCGGCGTGCTGGCGCAGAATCAGGTTCTGTATCTGGATCAGGTCGAATCCTCGGCGACGCTGCGCGTGAACACGCGGACGGGGACGCTCGCCCCGCTCCACTGCACCGCGCTCGGCAAGGCGCTGATCAGCTTCAGCCGCCTGGAACTGCCTGACCAGCTCGATCCGTTCACCACCCGTACGATCACCAACGCGGATGTGCTGCGGCTGCATCTGGAACAAACCCGCCAGCAGGGGTACGCCATCGACGACGAAGAGTACAACTACGATGTGCGCTGTGTTGCCGCGCCCGTTTACAACCATGACAACAAAGTCGTCGGCGCAATCGGCATTTCTGGCCCCGCCGGCCGCATGAACCTCGAACGCATGCCGGAAACCGCCGCGCTCGTGTGCGAAGTCGCCCGGGCGCTCTCGAACCGGCTGTCGTTCCGCCGCGGCTAAAGATTAACGTCAGTTAGGCATAAAGCTCATTCGCGCGTCCCCATCTCCCACGCACGCGGGGCGCGGGGAAAATCTGTCACCCCTCCCTGAATTCGGGGAGGGGCCGGGGGTGGGGTCAAAGTTGTGTCACCCATAACTCACATAGATTGACTGCGGAGGGGTGTTGCTCCTCCGGTTTTTTTGTGGTATATATCGCAACAAAGTTGTTTATTACACAACGAGGTTTGAATAGATGGACCTTTTACGTGTTGGCATCATTGGGACAGGTCGCATTTCGGATCTGCACGCCATCGAGTATCTCGCTAATCCCCGCGCCCAAATCGTCGCCGTCGCCGATGTCGTCCGGGAGAACGCCGAGAGCCGCGGACGGCAGTGGGGCGTCGCCGACGATCACATCTTCACCAACTATCACGATCTCCTCGCTCTACCCGACGTCGACTTAGTCGAAATCCTCCTGCCCCATCACCTGCATTATCAGGCGGCGCTCGACGCAGCGGCAGCGGGCAAACACATCTCACTGCAAAAGCCGATGGCGCTCACACTGGCCGAAGCCGACCAGATGATCGCGGCGGCGAAACAGGCGGGCGTGATTTTCAAGGTGTTCGAAAACTTTATCTTCTACCCGCCTGTGCAGCGCGCCAAAGCGTTGATTGACGCCGGGGAAATCGGCGAACCGCTGACCATCCGCATCAAAAGCAATTCCGGCACCAGCCCGAATATGTGGAACATCCCCCGCGCCGCCGAAGAATGGCGCTTCAAGTCGGAGACGTGCGGCGGTGGCCCGCTGGTCTTCGATGACGGGCACCACAAGTTCGCGCTGGCGTGGCATTTCATGGGCTTGGCCGAAGAAGTCCACGCGTGGATCGGCGCGACTGAGCGCGAACCGGGCTACATCCTCGATTCGCCCGCGCTTGTCTCGTGGAAATTCCCGAACAACCGTTACGGCTCGCTCGAAGTCGTATACTCGCCGGAGATGGTGCTGGACACCGCGCACTACGCGCAGGATGACCGCATCGAAATCACCGGGACGCGGGGCGTGATCTGGGTGACGCGCGGGCACGGCAAAATGATGGATGTGCCGCCCGTCATCATGTACCGCGACCGCCAGACCTTCACCTACTCCGATATGCCCGTCGGTTGGGAACACAGCTTCATCAATTCCACCCGCCACTTCATCAACGCCTATCACACGGGCGCGCCGCCCATCCTCACGGGCGAACAGGGGCGCGATGTGCTGCGCTTCACACTCGCCGCGCAGGAGTCCGCACGCCTCGGGCAGAGCGTCAAACTGGAGGCGTTCACATGAAGCTGACCGGATCGGAAATCATTGTCGATATGCTGGCACAGGAAAACGTGCCGTATGTGATCGGCATCAGCGGGCATGGCAACCTGGCGCTCATCGACGCCTTCCGCCGCTCCCGTGACCGCTTACGCCTGATCATGCCGCGCCACGAGCAGGCCGCCGTCCACATGGCCGATGGCTACTTCCGCGCGAAAGGGTCGCCGCTCGCCGTGTTCACGTCAATTGGCCCCGGCGCGACCAATACCGTGATCGGCCTGGCAACCGCCTATGTCGATTCCGTGCCCGTGCTGCAGTTCGTCGGCGAAACGCATGTGCATATGCGCGGTACGGGTGTGCTGCAAGAGATCGAACGCCAGCGCTGGTCCGACTTGCCCGCGATGTTCGATCCGGTCGTGAAGCGCATGTGGCGCATCGACGACGCGGCGCAGATTCCGCGCGCCATGGGGCAAGCCTTCAACACCATGTTGACGGGACGCCCCGGCCCGGTCGTGCTCACCCTGCCGATGGACGTGCAGGCGCAAACCGTCGACGTCGATCCGGCGATGGCCGATTCGCCGCGCCGCCGCCCGCACAACCGTGTCAACGGGGACGCCGCGGCGATTGAAGCCGCCGCCGACCTGCTGATCGCGGCGCAGCGCCCGGTGATCGTGGTGGGCGGCGGCGTAATCCTCTCCGGCGCGGAAGCCGAAGTGCTGCGACTGGCGGAACATCTCGGCGCGGCGGTCGTCACCAGTATGCAGGGCAAAAGCGCCTTCCCCGAAGATCACCCGCTGTATGCATGGCATATGGGCACGAATGCCACCACCTGCGGTAACGCCATGACCGCCAACGCCGATGTGCTGCTGGCCGTCGGCATGCGCTTCGCCGACAAAGCGACCTGCTCGTACAAACCCGGCGAATCGTTCAGCATTCCGCCGAGCAAGCTGATTCACGTCGACATCGATCCGTATGAGATCGGCAAGAATTACCCGGTCGAAGTCGGCATCGTCGGCGACGCGCAGGCCGTGCTCGCCGCGCTGGTCGAACGCGTCAGCGCCCGCACACCGGCGCGCAGTTGGCAGCAGTCCGCCTACACCAACGAGATTCGCGACCGAGTCGCCGCGTGGTTGGCCAGCCTGCGCCCGCTCAGCGAGTCGAATCAAAGCCCAGTGACGATGGGACGCGCCATCGCCGAAGTCCGTAAGGTGCTGCCCGCCAACGCGCTCGTGTTATCCTCTTCCGGCAATGTGCAGGCGCAGTTGTATCAGGAGATGGCCTTCACGCAGCCGCGCACCTACATCTCGACGGGCGGTTTCAGCACGATGGGTTGGGCGTACCCCGCCGCGATGGGCGCGAAGCTCGCCGCGCCAGATCGCCCGGTCGTGGCGATGGTCGGCGATGGCGACTTCCTCATGACCTTTCAGGAGATTGCGACCGCGGTGCAGTATGGCATTCCCGCCATCGCCGTCGTGGTCAACAATCAGGGCTGGCAGGCGATCCGCGACTTGCAGGAGATCGCCTACGGCGACGGCGCGAGCTACGGTTCAATGTTCGAACAGGAACAGGAAGCGATCACGCCGCACCTCGCCGACGCCGCCCGCGCCTTCGGCGCGCATGCCGCCCGCGTCACGCACCCCGATGAGATCGGCCCGGCGCTGCGCGCGGCGTTAGCGTCCGGCGCACCCGCCGTCGTCGAAATCATGGTCGATACACAGCGCGGCACGTCCGGCGGACAAGCGCCCGGTTGGTGGGATGTCCCCGTGCCGGGGTATTATCCGGAACGACGCGCGCAGTACGAACGCGAAAAAGCGGAGGAGCGGCTGTAATGCGCTACCAGAACTATATTCAGGGTCAATGGCGCGACGCGCTGAGCGGCCAAACCTGGGACGTGATCAACCCGGCGACCGAGGGACTGATCGCCCGCGTGCCCTTCGGCAGTGCGCCGGATGCGCAGCTCGCGGTCGAAGCGGCGGCTCAGGCTCAACCCGGTTGGGCGACTATGACCGCCTACGAACGCGGGACGATTCTCCGCCGCGCCGCCGACCTGATCCGCGAACGCCTCGATCTGCTTGCGCCGATCATGACGCGCGAATGCGGCAAACCGCTGGCGGAAGCACGCGGCGAATGGACGGCCTGCGCCGACCTGTTCGACTGGTTCTCCGAAGAGGGCAAACGCGCCTATGGGCGCACCATCCCGGCGCGGCGCGCGCCCAAACGCCTCATGTCGATCCCCGTGCCCGTGGGCGTCGTCGCGACGATCACCGCGTGGAACTTTCCGGCGTATCTGGCCGTGCGCAAGTGGTCGGCGGCCCTGGCGGCGGGCTGTACCATCGTCGCGCGCCCAAGCGAGCTCACGCCGATGTGCGCGATGGCCGCGGTCAACATTCTGGAAGAGGCGGGCATTCCCCCCGGCGTGCTCAACCTCGTCAACGGGGAACCGGAAGCCATTGCCAACGTCTTCCTGACCGATCCGCGCGTGGACAAGATCAGCTTCACGGGGTCGCAGCGCGTCGGGCGCCTCCTCATGCGCGGCGCGGCGGACAGTCTCAAGCGCCTGGCGCTCGAACTCGGCGGCAGCGCGCCTGTGCTGATTTTTGATGATGCAGACGTGTCAGCCGCGGCGAAACAGGCGGTGCAGGCCAAGTTCCGCAATAACGGGCAGGTGTGCATCTCGCCGACGCGCTTCTACGCGCAGCAATCCGTCTTCGAAGACTTCGTCGACGCCGTGCAGCAGGAGATCAAAGGCTTGGTTGTCGGCGATGGTCTGCAAGCCAACGTCACCACGGGTCCGCTCATCACGACGGCGGCGCGCGGGCGCGTCGAAGGGCTGGTCGCGGATGCGGTGGCGCGCGGCGGGATGGTCGTCACGGGCGGCGCGCGTCCGGAAGCGTTTGATCACGGCTACTTCTACCAACCGACGCTGCTCACCAACCTTGCCCCGGACATGCGCGTCTGCCACGAAGAGATCTTCGGCCCAGTCATGCCCGTCTCGCCCTTCAACACCGTCGAAGAAGCGCTTCGACTGGCGAATGACACGCCCTATGGCCTCGCCGCGTATGCCATCACGCGTGATCTGGCGACCGCGGTCAAATGCTACGAAGGGCTGAAGTTTGGCATCGTCGGCGTGAATGATCTCGTCCCCGCCACGGCGGAAGGGCCGTTTGGCGGCATGAAGCAGAGCGGTTGGGGACGCGAAGGCGCAGAAGAAGGCTTGCACGAATACATGGAAGCGCGCTTCGTTTCCATGGCAGTGTAGGGAGCACCGATGACCGATCACGGCTTGGCCAACCGCTTAACCGAATACGGCGACCGCGAATTCGCGCTGTTTTTGCGGCGCTCATTCGCGCAGTCGATGGGCTTCAGCGCCGACGCGTTGGGCAAGCCGATCATCGGCATCGTCAACACCTACAGCGAACTCAACAACTGTCATCGCGGCTTCCGCGAACTGGCGGAAGCCGTCAAGCGCGGCGTGTGGCAGGCGGGCGGTCTGCCGCTCGAATTCCCGGTGATTTCGCTCGGCGAAGTCTTCCTGTCGCCGAGCGCCATGATGATGCGCAACCTGATGTCGATGGACGTCGAGGTCATGCTCAAGGCGCAGCCGCTGGATGCGGTTGTATTGCTCGGCGGCTGTGATAAAACACTCCCCGCCCTATTGATGGGCGCGTGCAGCGCCAACATCCCGGCGATCACCGTCGCGGCCGGGCCGATGCTCACGGGCAGCTATCACGGCGAACGCTTGGGCGCGTGCACCGACTGCCGCCGTTACTGGGGACGCTACCGCCGCGGCGAAATCGACCGCGAACAAATTGACGAGGCGGAGAGTCAGTTGGCGCCGACCGCCGGCACCTGCGGCGTGATGGGCACGGCCAGCACTATGGCCTGTGTGCTGGAAGCGCTCGGCATGATGCTCCCCGGCGGCGCGGCGGTGCCCGCCGTCCACGCCGAACGTCTGCGCCACGGCGAAGCCAGCGGCAAGCTGGCACTCCAACTGGCGGCGACCAAACTCATCCCGTCGCAAATTCTCACGCCCGCCTCGTTTGCGAACGCGCTGCGCGTGCTGCTGGCCATCGGCGGCTCGACCAACGCCATCATCCATTTGACGGCGATTGCGGGGCGGCTCGGCATCCGCCTTGACCTGCAAACGCTGGATGATCTCAGCGAGAACACACCCGTGCTCGTCGACCTCAAGCCGACGGGCGACTACTATATGGAAGATTTCTACCGGGCGGGTGGACTGCCCGTGGTGTTACAGGAGATCAAGCACCTGCTCCACCTTGACGCGCTGACCGTCACCGGACAAACGCTTGGCGAACAACTGGCCGCTGCCCCGTACACCTACCCGGCGTGGCAATCCGTGATCCACCCGGCGGCCAAACCGCTCATGACGAACGGCGCGCTCGTCGTGCTGCGCGGCAACCTCGCACCGGATGGCGCAATCCTCAAGCGCTCAGCCGCGACGCCCGCGCTGTTCAATTCGACCGGACGCGCGATCGTCTTCTCGTCGCTGGCAGACATGAGTCAGCGCATTGACGATCCCGATCTCGACGTACGCCCGGACGATTTCCTCGTGCTGCAAAACGCTGGGCCAGTCGGCGGGCCGGGCATGCCGGAAGCGGGTTACATCCCCGTTCCGCGCAAGCTGACCGGGGTCAAAGACATGGTGCGCATCTCGGATGCGCGTATGAGCGGCACCGCTTTCGGCACGGTCGTGCTGCATGTCTCACCCGAAGCAGCGGTCGGCGGACCGCTGGGCTTAGTGCGCAGTGGCGACCGGATTGAACTGAGCGTCGATCAGCGCCGACTATCGCTGCTGGTGGATGAGCGCGAACTCGAGCGCCGCCGCGCCGAACAGCCGCTGGTGGCGCCGTCCAGCGGTCGCGGCTATGAATGGCTTTGCCGCGCCCACATTCAGCAAGCCCATCTCGGCGCCGACTTCGACTTTCTGCGCCATGAGGCCTTACAGCCGCCGCGCCAGCCGAACGGTTAAGCCGCTGGGCGTCCCCGCCCCTCGCGCGTCGGAGATGACAGGTTGTGATCAGCCCGGGCAGACAGTAAACTTGTCGCCAATGCATCAACGAGCTTTGAGGATGTAATGCGGCGATCAAACCACTGGGAAGCGCAGTTCGCAGGCAAACGAGTCTTAATCACCGGCGGCGCCGGTTTCATCGGCGCGACGCTCGGCATTCGCCTGACGGACTTAGGCGCGCACGTGGTCGCCGTCGACAGCCTGATTTCGGAGTACGGCGGCAATCTCCACAATCTGGCGGGCTACGAAGATCGCATCACCTTGAACATTGCCGATGTCCGCGACCAGTTCGGGCTGAACATTCTGGTGCGCGATCAGGATTATCTGTTCAATCTGGCCGGGCAAACCAGCCACCTCGATTCCATGATCGACCCCTTCACCGATCTCGAAATCAACTGCCGCAGCCAATTGAAAATTCTCGAAGCCTGCCGCCAGCACAATCCCGGCGTGCGCATCGTCTTCGCGAGCACCCGCCAGATCTACGGACGCCCCCGCTACCTCCCCGTCGACGAGCAGCACCCGCTCAACCCGGCGGATGTGAACGGGATCAACAAGCTGGCCGGGGAGATGTATCACCTGCTCTATGCGCAGGTGTATCACATGGCGACCTGTGTACTCCGCCTGACCAACACCTACGGCCCGCGGATGCGGGTCAAAGACGCGCGGCAAACGTTTCTCGGCATCTGGATGCGCAAGCTCATCGAGCAGCAGCCGCTGCAAATCTACGGCGAAGGCCAACAGCTCCGTGACTTCAACTATGTGGATGATGTGGTCGAGGCGCTGCTGCTCGCCGCCGTGCACCCGAATCTCAGCGGACAGGCCTATAACCTCGGCGGCGGTGAGGTGATCTCGCTCGAAGCGCTGGCGCGGCTCGCCGTCGAGATCAATGGGGGCGGCGCGGTCGAGAAAATCCCGTTCCCGCCGGAACGAAAAGTTATCGACATTGGCGACTACTACGCCAACTACACCGCCTTCAGCCAACTGACGGGCTGGCAGCCACGCGTTAACCTCGCCGCCGGGCTGCGGGCGACCCTCGACTATTATCGCGAACACGGCCAGCACTACTGGAACGACGACGCCCCGGCCGTGTCATGAACATTCCGCAGGCCAACCCCCAGGCGAACTATCGCGCGCAGCAAGCCGCCATCGATGCCGCCATCCGCCGTGTGCTCGACAGCGGGCAGTACATTCTCGGTGCGGAAACCCGCGCGTTTGAGACCGAATTCGCCGCTTACATCGGCCAACCTTACGGCGTGGGCGTCGCCAACGGCACCGATGCGCTCGCGCTGGCGCTGCGGGCGTGCGGCGTCGACGCCAGCAGCGAAGTGATCACTGTGGCGCACACCGCAGTCGCCACCATCGCCGCCATCTGCCAGACGGGCGCGACTCCCGTATGCGTCGACATCGATCCGCACACCCTCACGCTTGATCCGGATCAGCTCCCCGCCGCGCTGACACCACGCACGCGTGCCATCGTACCCGTGCACCTGTACGGTCAGCCCGCCAATCTGGGGGCAATCTGCGCGTTCGCGGAACGTCACGGCCTGTCTGTGATTGAGGACTGCGCGCAGGCGCATGGCGCGGTCTACCAGAACCGCCGCGTTGGCGCGTGGGGGCACTTGGCGGCGTTCAGCTTCTACCCGACCAAGAATCTCGGCGCGCTCGGCGACGGCGGCTTCATTGCATGCAGCGATCCCGCGCTGTCTGCGCGACTGCTGGCTTTACGGCAGTATGGTTGGGATGATCAGCGCATCAGCCAGAGCGATGGCGTGAATTCGCGCCTCGATGAGCTGCAAGCGGCGGTGCTGCGCGTCAAGCTGCGCGCACTGGAGGCCGATAATGCGCGGCGGCGCGCCCGCGCCGATCAATACACCGCGCGGCTGGCGTCTACCGGGCTCCTCCTGCCCCTCCCGCCCGCCGACGGCGTCCACGCCTATCATCTGTACGTCGTCCAGCACGCCAAGCGCGATCAACTGCGGGCGTTTCTGGCGGAGCGCGGCATCGGCACAGCGATTCATTACCCCGTTCCGGCACATATACAGCCTGGCTATCGGGCGCGGATCCGCGTGGTCGGCTCGCTGACGCACACCGAGCGCGCCGCGCAAACCGTGCTGAGCCTGCCTCTTTATCCGGAACTCAGCCCCGCCGCTGTGGAGCGGGTCGCGGACGCAGTTCACGCATGGTGCGCGACTCAACCGAGTTAGCTCACGGGGACGAGCGCCGTAAATCCCACCATAAGCGCAGCAAACCACGCAGCGTCGAGATGAGGTGGCGCGGGCGGAAAAACTGCGAATGCCCGTAGGGGCGCGGATAATGCGTAACGCCCGCCTCGACAATCTTACAGCCGCTGCGCTCCAGCTTTTTCACCAGTTCCACGCAGATTTCGCCGCTGTTCTGGTACAGTTCGATCTGCTCAAACACCCGGCGACGAAGCACACGAAAATCGCAGTCCACATCGCGCACATGCAGTTGAAACGCCCAGCGTACCGCCGCGTGATATGCACGCCCGAGGGGGCGGCGAAACCACGGATCGTCGCGGTTGAGCTTGAAGCCCTGTACGACATCGACGTCTGGCGTCAGCAGCGGATACAGCCGCAGCAGGTCGCGCACATCGTACTGCGCGTCGCCATCCGTATAGAAGATGATGTCTTTGGATGCGGCCGCGAACCCGGAGCGCAGCGCCCCGCCATAGCCGCGATTCTCCGGATGATGCACGACGCGCACGCAGGGGTAATCCCGCGCCAGTTGAGCGGCGATCTGTGCCGTGTAATCCTGGCTGCCGTCGTTGATGATGATAATTTCATAGTCATCGGTTAACTGCTGCAAGACGATCAGGGCCGCAACCACCATGCTGGCAATCGTCCCGCCGTCGTTATACGCAGGGAAAAACGCGCTAATACCCGGTTGAGCCGTGATCTGCGGCATCACACCTCGACTTTCTGCGCTAAGGCCAGCACGGAAACACCCATGGGGAAGCTGCCGCCCAACCCGATCCATGCAGCTTCGAAACGCAGAACCGCCGCCAGCAGCGCGTTGAGCAGCCGGGGCGTCGGGCGGACATCCGAGGGCGCGGCGGCCGTGCGGTTGCGCTGCCAGCGCCGCACCATATATACAACGGGAAACAACAGACTATTGGCATACGTGCTGCGCAGCGGGGTCAGCCCAGCGCGGCGCAGCTTCGCCTCGACTTCAGCGCGTGTGTAGCGGCGCGCGCCATGCACCACCAGATCATGCTGTCCCGCCAGCGCTGTGAGCGCGGGCAGACGCACGAGCACATGACCGTTCGGCGCGAGCACGCGGGCAAATTCGGCTAGCGCGCGCTCGTCATCCTCGACTTCCCGCGCGTACACCACATCAAAGGCGGTCACGAGCGCAAAACTGCCCGCGCGATACGGCAGGGCTTCGACGGTCGCCTGCACCAACCGACCGGCATGCTGCTCGGCGGCGTAAGTCAGCGCGAGGGGGGACAGATCGCAGCCCACCGTTCGGCCATAGCGCCCCAGCTGCGTGAGGTTGCCCCCCACCCCGCACCCCGCATCCAAAATCAGAGCGTCCGCCAAGCGCACACCCGCGCTGGCCAGCAGCGCATCCACGATTGACCGCATACCGCGGTACCACCAGTGAGTTGCTTCAAGCTGATGCAGCTCAGTGTACGCCTGAGGCTCCATCAGCGCTCCTCAGTCGGCCCAGTGTCAGTCGGCTGTTCCGACGGCGGGTTGCTTGCCAGCGGATCCAGCTGGTTGACGACCCGCTGGCTCAGCGCCGTCACGATCTGCCCCGGTCGGAGCGTGAAGCGTACCGCCGGGAGCTTGATCCGTCCGCTGAACACCCGATCTACCCGCAGCAGATACAGCATGAGCAGACCCGCAGTCGCCAGCGTGACCCGACTCCCAAGGAGGAATCGTTCCGGGAGATAGCGGAACATAACGGTAAAATACTCGTCGCTGCGCGGGAGCACCACGGCGATCTGCCCGCCGAGCGACTCGATCTGCGCTGGTTCGCCGTTGATGAAGGCGCGCCAGCCGGGATAGGCGGTCTCACTCACCGTCACGACCACATCCTTATCCAGCCGCGCCTGCGCCAGCACGCCAATGCGGTCATAGTCGCGAATGAATGAGGTGATCGGCGTGGTTTCCTCAACTGGAAACAGACCACTGTACTGGTCAAGCTGCGCCTGTGTCGTCCACCACGCATAACTGAATGCGCCTTCGCGGCGGTAGAGACACGGTCGTCCCTGCGTATAGGGGTTGACGCTGCCCTCTAACGGCTCATAGCCGTACTGTTCCATCCACGTTTCGTCAAAGTGGGTGATGCCGATCGCAAATTCGGGGAGCAGTTCGGGCGGGGTGATGGCCGGGCGCTGAAAGTTACCGTTGAAGATCGTCGACGGCAAGCCTTCCGCATGGTAGAAGTCGGACGCTACCCAGGCGTGCCGAACTTCATTGCGTAGATAGGTGTAGATGTTGCTGTAACCGAGCGTCCACACCGAAAGTGGTCGATCCGGATAGGTCTCCCGCAGCCATGTAATACACGCATCTTCCAGGGGGCTCTCCGGTTGGGTGAAGAATTCACCCCACGTGACGTGCCACTGCCCCACCACATCGTAGGCTGCCGCGCCGCTGGTCAGTAGCATGGCCGCGCCCAGCGCGATGCGTGCCGCAATCCGCGCGCTGCGCCCCGCCGCCCAACGCTGAGCCAACCAGATCGGCTGTTGGACGAGCGCGCGCCAAATGACGTCCGCGCCGATGCCCATCAGCACGATGAACGCGAGCGAGGAGATCGCAAACACCCGCTCGACATGGCGAAACTGCTTGGCATAGGGAATCGTCACGTAGAACAGCTCGATCAGTGGATTCCGCCCCGCCCCCCACAACAAGGTGAACACCAGCACTGCGAGGAAGCCCCACACAAAGCGCAGATCACCAACCAACCGTTTGCGCTGGATCACCGCCACGCCGATGAGCGCGCCGAGCATAGCCAGCGCAAACCACGGCGGGCTCACGTAGTTGTAATAACTGTAGGCGAAGCCCTGCGGGTGGATGCCGACGCTAAAGTGATCTTTGTAGTTGGAAAAAAACAGCCCCACCGTACCGATCAGATCCGCCCGGTGATCCTCAAAGATGGTCGTTTCGCCGATGTTGTCGCCCTTCGTCAGCAGCGGATACATCAGCGCCGCGCTCAGGAAGAACGTGGCGATCACGCCGAGCGTCACGCCGCCGACATGCTTCCAGCGGACGCGCACCTTTCGGTTAGCCGCCCCGCGCTCAAACATGGCGCACAGCGTGAGCAGTCCGATGCTCAGAATGATCGACGGCGGATACCACGGCACGCCTGACCAGAACACAAACACAAAGCTCACCGCCAGCAGCCCTACCGACCAGCGGCGATGCCCTTTGAAGATGGCGACCACAGCGGTGAAGATCCACGGAAAGAAGGCTTGGACAATGACGAGCGGAAAGTGCCCCTCCACCAGATAGGCGTGGAAATTCCCCTTGCCGATCACCAAACAGGCGACGAGCAGCCGCGCGAGCAGCCCCAACCCGAGGACGCGCGCGAGCGCCCAACCGCCGACGCCCGCGCAGATCGCCGCCAGCAGCAGCGACACTTTCGGCCCATCGTACAACCCAAACAGAAACGGCGGAACGCTCGCCAGTGGATTGAAGGCAAACGACACCGGGTTTTCGAGCAGGGGATCGCCGCGCTCTAAATACGGCTGCCACAGTGGGATATATCCCTTTTCCGGCAGAATCGTCGAAAAGGAATAGGCAGTGCGCGTCAGATATTCGGATTCGATCCCGCCGAGCCGCGTGGGCTGGCCGAGATCCACAAACGGGGAGGTGGCGTAGACGGCCACGACAACGACAATGATGAGTTCGCAGATAATTTGAACGGCACTAAGTCGCGGGAGTAAGGGCGCTGAAGTTTCAGACTGCATGGGCAACAAATCTCTAGGTAGACTGCAATGCTCTTCAGCCGACCAGCAGGCGAATGAAGAGTACTTATGTATTGTAGAATATAAGACATGACTAGACTGTTAAGATTTGTTCGGATCAGTTATTGATTCGCGCCAGGATTTCTGCCCCTGACAAGGGTAGGTTTCTCATGCTTCCAATCGAATACATTTTTTCTTCGCCGAGAACGTGTAGGGACGCGGCATGCCTCGTCCGGTTTTTCCTCTGAATTGGACCAAAAGCGTGTGATCCGTGAAAGTAAAAGAGCGCTTTTGCAGATAGGGTGACTGCCGGGTTAACGAAGAAGGACGAGGCATGCCTCGTCCCTACAATTGAATACCTACCCCTGTTAGGTCTTCTGCCCCCACCTTTGTCCACTTACCGCCAGCCACCAACCACATCTCAGCCCGAGAACCCATATCCCGAATGCGCCGAGAGCGGTATGCTTATAGTCTGTCAATTGGAAGTTATGCTCATGCAGAGGTAGACGCTGCGACCGCCGCCAAGGTCGCGGCACCTGCCTGCGTCGCTTCAAAAGAGTTGAGTTTATCGAGAGTGGATGAAATTATGGCAAACCGTTTGCGCTATGGGCAGGTTCCCGGGGTGTCGAAACCCATCTCCGTTTTGGTGCAGGGCACAGTCTATTTCAACGAGTCCAATGCCGATGAGGCGTTCGCGCTGTTTGACGCTGTGTTCGCACACGGCTGCAACACGTTTGATACCGCGCACGTCTACGGGAATGGCGCGTGTGAACGCGTGTTAGGCCGCTGGATTGCCAGCCGGGGTATCCGCGATCAGGTCGTCATTCTGGATAAGGGCGCGCATCCGTACAACGGCCGCCAGCGCGTCACGCCAGAGCACATCACCGCGGACATCGCCGACTCGCTGGAGCGGTTAGGCGTCGATTTCATCGACCTGTATGTGCTTCATCGCGACGATGCATCCCAGCCCGTCGAGCCGATTGTCGACATCCTCAACCAGCAGCACCGGGAGGGGCGCATCGGCGCGTTTGGTGGCTCCAACTGGTCATATGAACGAGTGCAAGCGGCCAACCGCTACGCGGAGGCGCACGGACTCATTCCGTTTGCCGTCAGCAGTCCTCAGTTCAGCCTGCCGGAGATGGTCAAACCCGCGTGGGAGGGCTGCATCAGCTTAGGCGGAGCGAGCAATCAGGCCGCTCGAAGCGGGTATGCTTCTGCGGGAATCGCCTTATTCACGTGGTCGAGCCTCGCCGGCGGCTTTATGACGGGCAAATATCGGCGCGATAACCTCAACACGCCCGGCGATTATTTTGACGGCGTCACGATTCACGCCTACGCCTACGAGGACAACTTTCGCCGCCTTGACCGGGCAGAGACGCTGGCAGCCCGTAAGGGGATCAGCCTGCCGCAGTTGGGGCTCGCTTATGTGCTGAGCCAACCGCTGCCAATCTTTGCGCTGGTGGGAGCGCGTACGCCGGACGAATTCGCCGAGAACCTGCCCGCGCTCGACATCCAATTGACGCCGGCGGAGCTGGCGTGGCTCAATCTGGAGACCGACACCCTCGCCGGAAACCTCGAACAGCGCTAACTGGCACCACCGACAACACCACGCCGCTCATATGAGCGGCGTGGTGTGTGTCTAGGGTGATTCGAACCCCCAACTTCGCGTCCCGTGCTTGCAGGGTTATCCTGTTGGCTGCTGTATAGAATTGAACAGGTCTCTTCGCTGCGTCTACCCTGCCACTTAAGGCGTACACAAGCCAAAGTCGCTGATTAAATTTCACTAAAACGCCGCTGAACATTTCTGTGCATCGGCCTGATGTAACTTTTCAGAACTTGGCATACAATTGCACCTAAGTCAAAGTATCTTTTGTGCACCCTATTTCGTCCTTCGTCGGCAAGCCATCAAAAAGGAGCTATTACGAATGTTACGGATGTTTCTTCGCAAAAAGCAAGGTGCTGCGCTTGTAGTGAGTGCCCTGCTCATTATCGTCCTGACCATGCCCACGTTCGCGCAAGGCACAACTATCACCTTTTTGACCCCGCCGTGGGGCGTGCCACCCGATGAAGCAGCACTAACCGCCTTCGAAGAAGCGTCGGGGATCACGGTCGAAATTCAGTCGGTGCAAAGCGCTGATCTGTTTAGCCGGGTTCAGGTAGCGGCGGCCTCTGGTCAAGCGGCGGCGGATGTGATTTTCCTCACCGAAGAAGCGCCGTCGAATATCGTGGCGACCGGGAACATGCTGTCACTCAATGACTTGATCGCCGCCACGGCGGATCTCGACTTGAGCGACTTCAACAAGGTCGACTTCTGGACGCAGGATGGGCAGACTTACGGCATCCCGACCTACTTGCAGCTCGTGATGATGGATTACAACACCGCGCGCTTGGCTGAAGGCGGCTTTGATGCCGCGCCGACCACGTGGGCGGAACTCAGCGACATGGCGCGGGCGCTCAAGGAGCAAGGCGTCGACGAATATCCGATCGCGCTCGGCGCTATCGACTGGTCGTGGTATCTGATCGCGCTGTCGATGGGCGATCCGATGTTCGACGCCGACCTGAATCCGGTGTTCGCCGATGAAGGATCGAAGGCACGCGAAGCGATGAATCTGCTGCTCAGCTACTTCTCTGACGAACTGATCAGCCCGGAAATCCTCGCCGGTTCCATCAATCAGCACAGCCTCTTCTGGAGCGGCGTTGGCACGTTCCATCAGGGGTGGCAGGGCTCTATCGCCGTCGGCAATAACCCGGAGACCTCTCAGCAAGCGCCAAACGTGGCCTATCTGCCGCTGCCGGAAGTCGGCAATACGTGGAGCTTCCCCGCGGCGATTGGCATCAGCGCCAATTCAGCCAACGCGGAAGCCGCGTGGGAATTCATTCAGTGGTACGTTGCACCCGAACAGCAGGAAGCGATCTATAACGCGTTCGGTCTGTATCCGTCGCGGATCTCCGTCGCCGCCGCGCTCAATGACACGGGCGTGATTGCTGGCTACGACGCGATTCTCGCGCAGAGCGACCGGATCAATGAACTGCCGCGCTACACACTGTGGTGGGGGCCGTTCACGCAGTCGGTCAGCGAGACGATTTTGCAGGCCGCCCAGACCGGCATGAGCGGGGACGAGGTGATCGATGCCCTCGCCGAAAGCTGGAACGATCTCCGATCCGAATACGAATAAATTGACGTTACTTTCGCTGGGGCGCGGCACTGACTGCGCCCCAGCACTTGTTTATATCCAGGGATAAATTGCCTATGCGCAGTCGTTGGTTAAGCCCTGACCGCTTTTTTCTGGCCGTCATTCTCATCCCCTTGCTGCTGCTCGTTGCCGCCCTCATTTACTACCCCGCCGTGAGCACGTTTCAAACCAGCCTGACCAATCAGAATTTGCGCATTAACCGCCCCATCGAACAGATTGGTCTGGAAAACTACAGTCGGCTCCTCGGCGATGATGAATTCTGGGAAGTCCTCGGGCGCAGTTTGCTCGTGGTGGCGATCATCTTGCCGATGGAAACGATCATCGCGTTTGCTGCGGCGCTGCTGCTCAACGAAAAATTTCCGGGACGCGGGCTGGTACGTTCGCTGGCGATTATTCCGTGGATGGTGCCGCCCGTCGTGAACGGCTTCTTGTGGGGCTGGCTGCTCAACGGCGAATACGGCGCTTTCAATGGGCTGCTCTATCAGCTTGGACTGATTCAGGATTACCAGTACTGGCTGCGCGAACCCTCAACTCAGATCATCTGGGTGGCGATTGTCCATACGTGGACGCGCTTCGCCTTCCCGATGATCGTCTTGCTGGCTGGTCTGCAAGGTATTCCGCCGGATCTCTATGACGCGGCGAAAGTCGACGGCGCGGGTGGCTTGCAGCGCATGCTGCGCATCACCATTCCCATGCTGCTGCCCTCGCTGGCCGTCTCGCTCGTCGTCGAATTCATCTCGGCGTTTCAGATTTTCGATGTCGTCTGGACGTTGACCGCGGGTGGATCGGCGGGCGGTGCCATCAACCCGTTCACCAAGACCTTGATGATTTACAACTACGAACTCGTCTTTCGGGATTTACGCATCGGTTTAGGGGCCGCCTTGTCGTACCTCATTTTGCTGATGTCCCTCGGTGTCGGCTTCTTCTTCATCCGGCGGCTGTATAATCAGGGGGTGAAATCCCGATGAGTGATCTACCCCTCGCTGGCCAGCCAACGTCCGCGCGGAGTACTGCTCCCACGCTGTCAAAGCGTCCACGTGAGCTGCTGCGCCTCGCCTTTTTGTACCTGTGCAGCGCTGTGCTGCTGTTCTGGGCGCTCGCGCCGATCTACTGGGTGTTCGTTTCGAGCATCTCGACGCGCACCGAGCTCTACGCTCGCCCCTATAAGGTCTGGTTTCCCAGCCAGCCAACGTTTGAGCATTATGTTGAGTTGTTCACCTCCGGAGCGCAGTATCGTGATGGTGGATACTCGCCTACCGCGGGTTTGATCGGCGCGGGCATGCGCAACAGTCTGGTGACCAGCCTGATCTCAGCGGCCATCGTGACCATTCTCGGCACCGGGGCGGGCTACGTCTTCGCCCGGGTCACCTTCCGGTTGAAGGGCTTGGCCTTCTTCTTCATCATGCTGCTCATGCCGCTGCCGATCTGGGTGTCGCTGATCGCGCTGTTCTTCATCATGTCGCAAGCCGGCTTGATCGACACGCTGACGGGGCAGATCCTAATCTTCACCACGCTGCTGCTGCCGCTCGGCATCTGGCTCATGTCTACCTTCGTCCGCGATATCCCCTCGGAAATCGAAGACGCGGCATTGGTGGACGGCGCGAATCGCTGGCAGATGCTGTTTCGCATCATCATGCCGCTGGCGCGACCTGGCATGGTCGCGGTGTTTCTCGTCAGCCTGCTCTCGGCGTGGAACAATTTCCTGATACCGCTGATTTTCACGCGTACGCCCGCTTCGCAGCCCCTCACTGTGGTGCTGACGCTGTTCATCGGGCAGTATGAAGTCGCCTGGGAATCGATGGCCGCGGCGGCAGTCGTCACCATGCTGCCACCCTTCCTGTTGGCGCTGTTCTTCCAACGCTATCTCGTGCGCGGCTTAACGCTGGGCGCAGTGAAGTGAGAGGTCTACGATGACACTTATTCCGGAAACCCCCGAAACGCTCGCAGCCTTCATCGCCAGTATGACGCTGGAAGAGAAAGTCGGGCAGATGTTTCTGCTCGCGTTCTCCGGCGACCGCCTCGACGAAGCGCGTGTTTTGATGGAAGAGTATGGCGTCGGCGGGTCGTACATCAGCAATGACAACATTCCCACACCGGAAGCCGCCGCTGCGATGACGCAGCAGTTACAGGGGTTTGCGGCGCGCACCCGTCTGGGTCTGCCCCTGCTGCTCGGCGTCGATCAGGAAGGCGTGTGGGGCGTGATGATGTCCCGGAGCTGCACCGGGCCGGGCAACCTCGCCCTGGGAGCGGCCAATGACGCGGATACGACCTATGCTATGTACCGCGTGCTCGGGCAAGAGCTGGCCGCTGTTGGCCTTAACGTGCTGTTCGCGCCTGCCGCAGATTGCAACAGCAACCCACACAACTCGATCATTGGCATGCGCTCGTTCGGCGAACGTCCGTCCCTGGTGGGACGCATGACGACCGCGGCCGTGCACGGCGCACAAGCGGGCGGCGTGATCGCAACCGTCAAGCACTTCCCCGGTCATGGCGACACGCGGCTGGACAGCCATCGGGGCCTCCCGACGGTCAATCGGTCGCTCGCTGAACTCCATGAACTCGATCTGCGTCCCTTCCGGGAAGGCATTGCCGCGGGCGCGGAGATCGTCATGACCGCGCATATCATTTTCCCCGCACTCGATCCGGATAATCCGGCGACGCTCTCCGCGCGTATTCTCCAGAATTTGCTGCGGACTGAACTGGGGTTTGACGGCGTCATTTTGTCGGACAGCATGAATATGCGCTCGATGAAGCGCAACTATACCCCAGCCGATGCGGCCATCCGCGCTTTCAACGCCGGGGTCGACATGCTCATGCTGGCCGAGGAACACTACGAGCATGATGCGGTGAACTATCTGCGCCAGCAAACCGACCTAATTCAGGCGGTAATCACGGCAGTTCGCGAAGGCGTCCTGCCGCTCGCCCGCGTTGACGACGCCGTCGCGCGTATTTTGCGCCTCAAACGGAAACTGAGCAGCGCCCAACCAGCGCTGCGTCCTGAGGTTGTCGGCTCAGCGGCGAATGTTGAGGTTGAGCTGACGGCGGCGCGACGCGCGGTCGCGTTGTTGCGCGGCGGCGCTCAGTTCCAACCGCTGCGCGCCGATCAACCGCAGGTGCTTGTCAACGCGACGCACGCCCGCGCTTACGTGGGTTTTGATCAGACGCGCGGCATCGGGCCGAACCAGAGCACAGCGGCGTATGAGTATTTTGCCGCCGCTTTCAAAGAACAGGCGCGCCAAGTGACCGAGTACTCCGCGGAACAGGTTTTGAGCAGTGCGGTGACAATCCCGGATGGCAGTCAGGTGATTGTCGTCACGGAGAATTATCCGCTGCCGGGCATGGACTTCGATCAGTCGACGCAACCGCAGGTGATCGAGCGCTTAATCGCGCAAGTGGGCGCAGACCGCGTCATGGTGGTGGGTCTGCGTGATCCCTACGAGCTGGAGCGCTTCCCCGCTGTGCGCCTCTATTTGTGCGCGTTCAGCTTCCGGCAGTGCGCGGCGCAAGCGGCTGCTGAAGCGCTGTTCGGTCGCTACTCTCTCACTGGATCAAGCCCCGTCAGCGTGCCAGAAACGGACATTTACGCCCAAATGTAATGAGATCAAAGAAACGGCGTTGCCAGACAAGATACCCGTAAAAAGCAGACCGTCTCTCAGCCGAGAGGCGGTGCGCTGGCGGAATGCTTTGTGGGTTGCTCGAAAAAATTGCCCCTCTTTCCGTCTTGGATATCTCCTTCACAGTCAATTGCCTTGCTTCCCTAGAGACTACGTCGCCGCGGTGCTCACCATACTTTGGTTCGGATTGTCTTCCCTATATCCAAGTCTATTCGTTACATACAATCAGCGGCAATAAGGCCAGAGTTTTCTGTCTTGGACATCGGCAAACGTATAGAGCGCCCCGATTGTTCACATAGCCGTCCCAGCCTCAGTCTGGGGAACGCAGTGCGTGGCAGCAGCAGCAGCGGCAGTCCGGGTATTGAGGGGACGAAATCGAGGCAAACAAAAACCCGCCGGGTGGCGGGTTCTCAGGGTGTCCCCTTTTGCGTGCCTAGAGGGATATGAGGACGGTAGTCTACTGACGACAGAGAAAGCAATGGAATATCTCTTGGCGCAGCTCAATGCAGGACGCTCACTCCAACGAAAAACGTTTGCGAAACGAGAGCGTAACGCAGAGATTTACCGCCGCTACGTGGCAGGTGAAGATTCGGTAGTGCTTGCCCGCGCGTATGGTTTGTCAGATCGGCGGATTCGCGACATCATCGAGCAGGAGCGCAAACGTGGAAGTCGATAATTGTGGCTATTTCTTGATTGGCTGATTGGTAACCGTAACAAGGTGCAGGGTGCTATGTGTTAGCACCCATTTTTTGTCTCCTTGAGAAGTTTACATATAGTAACTGTAACGAGGTTGAACAATACCTTTTGGATCGACGTAACGTAGAACACTGCCCACTTTACGAGAAGCCCAAAGCGTAATGGGATCAGCCCCGTCAAATTGCGTTTTATTCCAATTCATTTTGGATAACCCCATGATTTCTTGCGCGAGATACTTAGGCGTTTGCTCAATTTCAAAACAGCGAATTTCAAGGGGATTGGGAATATACATTCCAGGATAGGTTGAAAAGAAATCAACACTTCCGCGTGTGTACAGGACCTGTCGTTTCGCATCCAGAGTAACATATGTGCCTCGAAGTGGAGGGTATTGAGCATCGCGGAACAATCGGAAGTCTGTTAGGCCAATAGTTATTAAGTCAAACGTCGTAATGCGTTGCTCTTCAAGAGCCCTACGAAAGCCCTCCAACTCATCGCTGTTGTAGTTTGAGCTTTTGTGCAGTACCATGCGGGCCGGAAGCGTTCCATGTTCTTTGCGGTAGGTTTCTAGCGCACGAAACAACAATTCTTGTGCATCCTGCGCAGAAAGATGTGGTTGGCGATCATCTTTTGAGATACGAGCAGCTCCTCCACGCACAATGA
Source organism: Anaerolineae bacterium (assembly GCA_041916315.1). Lineage (GTDB taxonomy): Bacteria > Chloroflexota > Anaerolineae > Aggregatilineales > Phototrophicaceae > Flexifilum. The sequence goes on along the minus strand of JAYRZU010000089.1, from coordinate 34,708 downwards.
TTCCATCACCCCGTTCATTGAACACTTGGGCAATACTCGTTTCCAAACTATCCCCATCTGTAGTTCGGTAGAAACTCACGCCCACATAGCACGTAGTGAGCTGTGACGCATCTCGGGTTAAACGCCAAGGCGTACCTTTTCCCTTGTAGTACAGCGCGGTATACAGATTCCACGCGCGCGTGGCTTCATCCTGAGTACTCCGAAACCTAGACTTACGTCGTTTCTGTCTGCGGCGTTTTGCCTCGTCATAGGTACTCGGTAACACTACTTGTGTATGCATGTTGAATGACATGACACGCGCTTTGAGTAAGTCACGAAAGTCCAATTTCCCCGTATTTTTATCGTCATCGACTGCTTCCTCATCTTCCATGTAATCAAGCAATATATCTGGCAACGCACACATGACGACGTCTACCGCGGAGTTTTGGCTTAAGTACTCGATTTCCTCAACAAAAATGCGTACTGCTTCCCGAATGCCAACATTTTTATCAGACTCTCTCGATATTTTCTCAAAGTCTCGAGATTTGAGCGTCCGTTGTGTCTGTCCAGAGAGTGCGAGTGGTGTTGGTAAAGGACTATCTCCGCCATAGCCTGGAAACATGGTAAACAGGTTTGGTTGACGACTCTGCTTTGCCTCAACGCCTGAGCGGCATTTCTCGAGCCAACCTGATAGTCCTTGGATTGTCTCGTTTGTTCCAACAATGCCTATCTTGATATCTTTTGGCACACGGGTATCTTGAAAGTCAAAGGGTTTGTACCGCATCAATCCAAATCGAATGTCGACATGTTTGCCAGTTCCAAACTCGAGTTCAGGTTCAGGAAGAATTTCGATGTTCATAGCCCCTCAAACAGCGGTGTATCATCAACAGGTTGTTCCACAATGCTTTTATTTTCCTCACGGGACAGCCATTCCTCGTCGTTCAACCCGAACAACGCCTCAAGTCCTACTAAATGACCAAATTTCAGATGTGAATATTCTGGGGTTAGCAACGTGGGTTGAGGTGTCAGATAGTATGCCCACATTCTCACCTGTCCCATCACAGCCTGATTACGTTCTAGCTGTTTAATTTTCTTGATGAAATCTTCATAGTACACGTGCTGATTTACACCATCACGTGTGAAGTGATAGGTTGGGGTGATCTCTAGGTACCATACATCATCGTACCGTCGAAAGTGCCCTGTAAACGCGGAGTGGCGATAATAGTAGATCGTTCCAGCATGTACACCTGTTTTTTGCTCGTATGGTGCGAAGACCTGTCGTTCAGTCCTCTGCTTACCGGTATGATATTGAAAGATCTTTGGTTTTAGGTCTTCAGTAGCACGGAAGTAGTGATAATCTCTGGCTTTATCGTAGATGAGTTCTTCTCTCACCCGTGACTTCAGACACGCATTGAGAAGAAACACAAAATCGCGTTGTCGGTCTTCGTCATCTGAATACGCCCAATCAACAGTGTCAAACACTTCGATACTTCCCTGATCGCACACTTCAGCCCACTGAGGATCTTCAAGATTTTCGAACGAAGAGATGTATCCGCCTTTCAGCAACCATTCATTGCACTCTGCATTATGCCTCCGAAGTTGACTAAAAACGTAAACAGGCGACTTTGTTGTTGCTGTTGCTCGATACAACTGTGGTGGGAAGTACTGTACGGTAAGAAGATTAGTGAGTAGCGTCTCTTTCTTCTGAATATGGGGATGATACACACTTTGAAATTCCGGAATAGTCGCTCCGAGAATTGCTCGAATTCGAATGCTAGGAATCATGAAGGCAACGCGACTACTGCGTTCTTTATCTGCCGAAACGACCATCCCTAGTACGCCGCCAAACGCCTCATTCCATACGGCAGTTCCACTAAATCCCGGTTCGATAAAATATCCTGTCTGGCGAATGTCTTCAATTTGAACTCGTCCGGTTGCCACTTTTCCACGCAAGAGACCGGATGTCCACACCCCATTAGAATATGCTTGTGGAAACCCGTAAGCCTTAAACTCTTGGTGATAACCCTTCTCAATATCAATCAACCGTGCAGGATATGCATCCTTTGGTAGGTCTTGCTCAATTTCCAGTACGGCGAGGTCTTCCCCGCCTTCGTAAGTTGGACTACTCTCTTGAATAACTTTACCCATATAGGTCGATGACGAAAGGAAGGGGAACTGCAATGAAATAGCTGCCCCAAGTAACCCTTGCTGGGCTTGACTCGCTAGTGCTGCCCGAACGACATGAGCGCATGTCAAAATATGACGTTTGCTAATTAAAAACCCACTTCCTACAACACCACGAGACGACCCTGAAAGAATCCGAACAATTGATCGTTCGAGAAGTTCCATCTCGGCTTCCTTATTATGCTGATGGACGAAGTAATACCACTAAATCTAGAAGGTACCTACTTTATGAGTGGTATTTTCCGACTAATATGTACTACTATGCTTAGTAGTAACAGTTCCAATTTTACAGTTGAAATGGAGAACCTGCAGAATGCCAATCACGATTCACGTCGATGATGATACTCCTGTCCTTGTTGAGCTAAAGCAAGCGGACGAACGTGGTGAGCAAGACGTTGCACTTAATGTGCATGACTTATTTGAGCGTTCCACCGAAGCGTTAAACAACGCCATGATAGCAATTTACGGAATGTCGCGGCGTGTCATTTCAACTGTGCGGGAAATTCCGATTGTGGAAAGACCCAGTGAAGTCGAAGTGGAATTCGGATTGCTCCTAAAAACTGACGCGAATGCATTTGTTGTTAACGCAGGAATGGAAGCTCAAATCGTTGTGAAACTCAAGTGGCAGCGCGAGTCGGACGAAGATAAGAAGGGAAGGAAGTAAGTCTTGCACGTTGGCAAGTGGGCGATGTCCACTTGCCAAATCTCCATTATTCACCTTGTCGAAAGAGTAATACATGTTCTTTTTGAATTTTTGCTTGACGACTGTTGAATTACTTACATGCTGCTTTGACGATGTACTGGTTGAACTTGTCCCAGTTATCCCCTATTCTGTACCTCACGTATGCCGGGGGAACGCGAAAAACGACCATCACATGAGCTTGATCGAGATGCGGCGCTTGCCTATGCCGCAACCTTTATCCCCCGATACGACCAATACCCCCTTCAACTCAAAAACGGCACGTACATCGCCATCAAACAAACCCTTCACCCGGATCTGATCGTTGCTCATCTGCGCGGCTTTATCACTATCGGAGCGTATGCGCTCAATCCGGAGAGCCGGGCAAACTGGATTTGCCTGGATGCCGACAAGAGCGACCAGTGGGAAAAACTCCAACATGTCTCCCTCTCCCTCTCAAAGTACGATGTCCCGTCGTATCTGGAACCGTCGCGACGCGGTGGTCATCTCTGGCTCTTTGTTCCATCCCTGACCGGATCAGATGCCCGACGGTTTGGCAAGCAGCTGGCGACCAATTACCGCATTGGCCCAATTGAGATCTATCCAAAACAAGACTGTTTGCGAACCGGAGCGGGTTCCTTCGTGCGCTTCCCCTTAGGAGTTCATCGCCTCACCGGCCATCGCTATCACTTCATTACCCCAATCGGCGAACCGCTTGCCCCAACTATCCGCGAGCAGATTGCGCTCCTGGCAAACCCCCAGCGCGTCCCGGAAAGCTATATCACTCAGGTGCTGGCACGCGCCGCTGAAACGCCAGAACAGCCGCCTACTCCCCCATTCCAACCGAGAAAAGAGACCGCTCGAAAAAGACGTTCGCTCAGCGGAACCCCCGCAGAACGCATCAAAGCGAGTCTCAGTGTCCGAGACTTTGTTGGACAATACGTTGAACTGGATGCGAACGGACGCGGGCACTGTCCCTTCCATGAAGACGAACACCAAAGCTTTCAGGTCAGTGATGAGGGAAACTTCTGGAATTGCTATGCCGGTTGTGGGGGCGGCAGCCTGATTGACTTCTGGATGAAGTGGCGCGAAACGCAGGGAGAAGACGGGAGTTTCAAGGCGACGATCAAAGACTTAGCCGGACTCCTCTTGGATTGACCGTTTTGAGATGCTGTACGGGTGTATAAACGGGTGTAAACGTACTTGCTGATGGATTCCTACAGGAACTGGAAAAAGGGTTTTAAGGGACATTCCAGAGTCTCAAATAGCCTTCATGCCCTTATCCGGCCAGATTGATCCCGAAGCGGGTGTAGAACTTGTCAAAGCTGACAATCCCCTGCAATCCAAAGTACCGCACTACGGCGACGTTGGCGCAGTCAATCAGACTCACTTTCTCCAGGGTTTGCTCGATAAACAAGGTTTGCGCTTGCTCACGCAGGTGGTCACCGATGTCAATCACCTGAAACTCTGAATCCTGAAGGAAAGTCACAAAGCGACAAGCGAGGGCATGGGCGTAGCGCCGACTGATGAGGGTGGCCGTTTCGGCCACCACAAAACTCGTGGTCGCCAGCTGTTCGCCTTTTTGGTCGATGACGCTCAACGCTGTTTTTACTCGGGCATGATGGATGTCGGTGGCAATAAATAAGCCGATAAAGGCATCACTATCCACGAGAAAGGTGGCTCGTTCACTCACGTGCCTCCGTTTCGTCTCTCCCCCATCCGTATAAGTATTCATCGATGGTGGTCGAGGCATCCGTGACCGGTTCCTGAATCATCCCCTCGAGCTCTCGTAACCCGTCAAACACGGCCCGACGGCGTTTGGTTTGCAGCTCATCAATCACGGGATGGAGATAGTCTTCAATCACTTGCCCCATCGGTTTCCCAATGTCATCTGCCACCCGTTTGAGTTTGTCATGAAAGGTTGGGGTGAAATTCATCGTAGTGCGAATAGACGCTGACATATGCATCAATGTTACCGTATCGAAATATATTCTGCAACATATCCTCCACCTTTCACCGCTTGACAGGAAGACTCGCGGTTTTATATGGTGAAGGGAGCAATCAGCTCAGAAACCCAGAATTTGGCTTTGAGCGAATTGACCACCTATGGTAATCGCCGTTGCATCACAAAAAGGCGGAACGGGTAAAACCACGACCGCGATTTCCCTCTCAACCGGATTAGCCCGCAAAGGCAAGCGCGTGCTCCTCGTCGACATCGACAGTCAAGCCAATTCCTCCAAAGTGCTCATTCATACCTATGAGCAGCTGAAGCCCAGCGATACGGTGTATCAAACCATTTTAGAGCGCAAGCCCCTCCCTATCCACCGCGCCAGTCTGCCCAATCTCGCCCTCGATGTTGCCCCCTCGCACATCCTGTTGTCCAACACCGATGTTGAATTAACCACGGCCATTGACCATCGAGAGGCGCGGCTCAAGACTCAGCTTGATCTCTTTCGAGACAGATATGACTACATCTTTATCGATTGTCCCCCCGCGTTATCGTGGCTGACCATCAACGCCTTCACCGCCGCGGATAAGGTACTCGTCGTCGTGGCCCCCGGCTATTTTGAGCTCGACAGCATCGTCCAAATTAGCAAGACGATCAGTGAAGTGCAGGGAATCTTTAATCCAGCCCTTTCCCTCCTCGGTTTTCTTTTCACCATGAGCGACACGACCATCAATACGCAAACATCCCTGCAAATTTTGCGCCAAACCTATCCTAATCAAGTGCTCAAGGCCATCATTCCGCGCAACACCGACATCCGCGACGCCCATATGAATCGGCAGGATGTCTGGAGTTTCAAAGCCGAAGCCAAAGCCGCCCTCGCCTATCAGAAATTGATTGCTGAACTTTTCAACTTATGAGCAGTAAAAAGCGAATAGATACCAGCTCGATTGTCAACGAACTGCGCGGCGCATCGCTCTTTTTCCGCACAGACGAACCCGCCACGAACCCAGAGCGGACTGAAGCCGTTCCCCCACCAGAAAAAACATTCCCTTTGGAAACAAATACTGTTCAACCCAAGCGAGACACTACGCCTCCGCAAACGGGTGATACCATGACACCACGACACCACGATACCGTGATACCACGACACCATGGTATCACGGAGTCCCCTGCTGCTTCCGCTTTGAAGCGCGATTTGTACGAGCCAGATCTCATTGAGAAAGTGGTAGATGAGGTCAAGAAAGTCGGGACGATGGCCGCCACGTACCGCTTTACCCCGGAGGAAAAATCGCGCTTGGGGATGACGGTCTTTAACTTATTAAGTTCCGGCGTGCGCGTCAGTGAAAATGAACTCGTCCGGATTGCCCTCAATTTCCTGCTGGATTGTCTGGAAGAGGGGATTTCGAAGTATGATGACACCCCCTATGGTGAAGTTGTGAAACGGTTAAAGCAACCAAAGCAATGACACCATGATACCGTGGTATCATGACACCGTGCCACCATGACACCGTGCCACCACGACACCATGATACCGTGATACCACCATTCAGCGCCTCTTGACGATCCAAATCCCTTTGTTCCATACTGCAAAATGAAGCCTCTTGAGTCAGTATGAGATGCGGACGACACCATGGCAGGTGTTACCGTCTAGGGGAAGCCCGAACGGAACGCTCAAGAGCCGGACGCTGCTAGAGAAAAAAGAATAGCCGGAGCGTTTTGAGGCACAAAAAAGCGCCTTGAAACCAGCCAAAGCGCCGTTTTTGAGTTCACTTTCGTCGTTTAGAAATCTAAGCACGTATTGCAACTTAAGCTCGAGATTTTTTAATCTACGAAATTTGCGGAGCAAATTTAAGTGTTGAACTTTGTCCCGCCTATTGTCAACCCCATTCCTAAACCCCCTCGGCCCGGCCACATTCAGCGTGTGGGGACAGGCGAGGGGAGCGGCTGTCGCCTAATGTGTCCCTCGTCGGCGAGGGTCTTCGTTCGGCGCTCGTTTTAGCCCGCTGTGGCAGGCTGAACTCGCTCCTCGTCTCACACCCCCGCACTCCGAGTGCCACCCGCGCGTCGGTCTGTCGTCTTGCCGTTGGCTCGCTTTCCAGCCCGACTGCCAAAAATTCCGCTCCCGCGTTCGTCCCCTCGGTGGTGTCTTGGGTTGAACACCCCAAGTCCTCACCGTGTTCAGTCTGCCGACTGCCCACCGGCGGCTCACTCCGGGAGTCCCCTCAGTCGGCTGCGCCTCCGTCAGCGGCGCAAGCCTGGCGGCTTGCTAATTTTTGGCAGTCGGGCTGCGCCCTCCGCGCGGCGGCGAATTTGCTACGCTCGGAGTAGGGGATTAGGCGGCGCGCTTTGTCTGGCGCTCAAGCAGTTCGACGGCCTCTGCCGGGGAAAGGATAGGAATGCCCTCAAACTGGCGGAGGGGCAAAAGGTGTTTCGTATCCCCACTGACAATGACATCGGCGTGGGCTTCCTTGGCACAGGCTAAGACCATGTTGTCTGAGACATCATCGTGAAGAGCATTTACCGTGACCAAACCGCGAGTTTGCACTGTCAACACGCGCAGCTTTTCCAGTTCGGCTGCTGCCGATGGAATGGCGTTTTTGAGCAGGTGTTGAATTTTTGGATAGGTCAACACACGATCGATCTCAGCCCACAGTTGCGGACTAAAGGCGAGCTGAATTTCTTGCTGTTTCCAGGCCGTCAAAAGCTGGGCGGGCGCGCGATTTCGTCCACGGAGGGCGCTCATCAAGACATTGGTATCGAGGACAAACAGCATAGTCCTTATTGCGGATTGGAACGAGCGTAGGCGATGGCCTCCTCAAATGCTTCATCAACTTCCTGCGGGTCGTGCTTGGCGAGCTCAGCGCGGATTTCCTCGACAAACGCGAAAAACTCTTTTCGGGCCTGCTCTTTCTGCTGTTCGTCGTAGACGGGCTCAATTTTGATCATCGGGAGATTGTCGCGCTTGACGATAAAAGATTCACCGCCATAGTAGGCGCGGTTCATCAACTCACCAAATTGACGGCGAGCCTCCAGAGCGCTGATTTCAGTGGTGGGGCGTGGTTGCATGGTTCGTATGATTATATACGGTCATGATAGTATCCGCAAGCACAGGCGTTTCCGGCGCAGAAATTCGCCCCGCCTTTATGCGCCATCCACGGCGCATTTTTCCACACTCATCTCAACTTCACCCACGAGAACATTTCCCCTCACAACAACGTCGGTACGCCTGCCGCTTCGGCTCCGGTTTCGGTTACCGTACTTTGAAACCGTATCTTTTTGTAACGCACTTGCGCAATCTATAAAAATCGAGTTCCATAAAACTATGCATTGAAGTGAAAGGGGCAGCGGATGCGACGGCGGTATTACACCGATGATGATGCGGCGATTGCAGATTTTGTCTCCTGGTCGGTGGTCTTAACGGGCATGGGAGTCGCCGCACTGATTAAGGCCCTCATCCCCAAACCCGCGGCCTATACCCCGGCAGCGCCTGATGACCCCACCCATGTTTCAAGCCTTCTGGAACGCGCGCCGAAAGTCGATTGGTCCCGCGCAAAACTCCCAAAGGTCGATTTGGGCAGCTTCAAACCTAAGAAACTCGGCAACCTCGATGACCTCAAGGCCGCGGCGCAGGATTTGAAGAGTCTGAAAGTCTCGTGGGAAGCTGAAGACCGTCCGCAGATTGTCCCGCGGTCGGAAGTCAAACACGCGTTTTCGTACCCCCAGATCATCGATGAACCGCGCGCCTATCGCGTCTATCCCGCCCGCGCCCCATTGGAACCTACCCAAACCGTGCACTTTCTGGAGGCGGTTTTGCGCGGCTGTCCGCGATTATCGTTTGAGATTGTGGCTGATGGGAAGTTGACCGTGTGGCAAGTGGTTGATTACGAAGGTCGCTACCCACCGCAGATCATTTTTGACCACCTGCGGACCCACTTTCCCGGCGCGCAGGTGGAGGTGGCCGACCCCAACCTGCTCAGCCCGCGGCAGTATCCGTTCTACCGGCATCTCCTGCTGTTTGGCTTAACCAATGAATTCGCCGCCCCCCTCCCGTTTTTTGGCGAGCGAAAAGCGGGTGATCATTTACCGACACTGACGCGCCGGATGGATTATCTCGACCCCAACCGCGAAGAGCGCGTCCTCTATCAACTGCTGTCGTTGACGGCCTCCCCCGAAGCGGGCGACCGCGCCGGGCAACGCCTCCTCAAAGGCACGGTTAAACCGACCTCGGGGATTATCCAGGACAAAGATGACCCTCTCGCCGGCTTTGATGTTCGGTTACTGAACGCCAAGCTCGGCAGCCCGCTCTATCACACGTTTTTAGCGGTGACGCTCGAAAGTCAGGACGCCAAGCGCCTGGATGAACTGGCCCAGATTGCGCATGATGTGCTGCAGGTCAGGCTGCCCCAGTATAACGGGATCACCCTCGTGGGTTCCCCGAACTTGAAACGCGCGGTTGAGGATGAGGGGGCGGCGAGTATCGCGTGGTTTGAAACGCTCTTGACCGCTATGGTGCAAGCCTATCAACCCGAATGGCGGCGCTTGCTGTCGGTGTTGTCGCCCGCAGAAATTGCCACCCTCTGGCATGTCCCCGATGAAACGTACACCGGCGAGAAGATTGCCTGGGCTGAGTCTCCGGTTCCGCCAGCAGTCGTCGGGGTTGAAGGGCAGGATGATCGGCTCTTGATCGGCGATGTCACCCAGCGCGGGACCAAAACACCGGTCTTTCTCCATCCGCGTGACCGGGTGTTTCACCACTACATCACGGGGAAAACAGGTACGGGCAAAAGTACCCTCATTGAAAACCTCGTCGTCCAGGATATCGCCGCCGGGCGAGGTGTAGCCGTCATCGACCCGCATGGCCAACTGGTGGACCATCTCCTTCAAAACGGAATCCCCAAGGAGCGCGCAGATGATGTCGTCCTCCTCGAGTGCGGGCGCACGGATTATCCGGTGCCCTTGAATCCCTTTCGCATCCCCAAGGGGATCTCATTTGCCACAGCCTTTAATTACCTCTATTGGGTGATGCGCAAAATCTACGAAGGCATCTGGCGTGAAGGGCGGATGGATTTTGTCATGCGTAATGTCCTGCAAGCGCTCCTTTGTGATCCGGAAGCCACACCCCTGGATATTGAACGGCTCTTTACCGATCAGGCGTATCGAACCAAGCTCATCGCTCTCATTGATGAGCATGATGAAGGCTCGATTGCCGTGTCACGGTACTGGCGGGAATTTGGGAGCAAGTCGCAAGGGCAGCGCGATGAGCTGGCGCAGCCGATTCTCAACCGCACCGGAGCGTTTCTGGGGAACCGCGCCTTAGAGAACATGACCTGTCACCCGACAATGCTCAATTTCCAGTCCTTGATTGCGGAGAACAAAATCGTCCTCATCAACCTGTCCGGCGACGCCATCCGCAGCGAAGTGGGGGGATTAGGCGCGATTTTCCTCGCGGGCTTTTATCTTGCGAGCGAACGGTTGGGCTATTTGTCGGATGGGGGAGCGCCCCGTTTTTACCTCTATGTGGATGAGGTCGAACGGATTATCTCAACGCCTATTCCTGACATGTTTGCCCAGGCGCGCAAGTTCGGGTTGTCTTTGACCCTCGCTAACCAATTCCTCGATCAGCTGCCGAGTGATACCCTCCACGGGATTTTAGGGAATGTCGGCACGCAGTTTTTGTTTGAACTCGGCGAGCAGGATATCCCCACCTTTGCGCCGTATCTGGAACCGGAGCATGACCGCCGAGCGCTGCTCAACATCGGCACCCATCGCATGATGGTCAAAACACGCGCGCAGGGCAAAACGCTCCCGGCGTTTGTGGTCGACACCCGCCCCAATCCCACCGGCCGGGGCACACCGTTCCCACGGCCTGAAACCGTGACGGGCGACGGGTTTATTCCCAAAACCGAGGTGCGCGCCTGGCTCACACGCCGCTATACACCGCCAGAACCACCGCCCCCAACGCCTCAAGCGAAACCGGCCAAGAGCAACCTTGGGGATTACGAATGACCGAGGAAAAACGGAAGCGTCTTTCACGCCACGCACGTGAAGTCGAAGGGGAACGTCCGCCGATGCGGTTGACGGAGCGGGATCGGGATGTCATTAAAGCGGTCAACGACCACCGGGCACTGTTTACCCATCAGCTGCAGCAGCTCTTTTTCGGTTCGCGGTCAACGGCGCAGTTTCGGCTGGCGCTCCTTTTCCAGCACGAGTACCTCAATCGGCAGTATCCCACCCTCTTTGGGGACGCGGCTGGAAGCACGGAAGCCCTCTACACGTTGGGGAAGCGGGGAGCGCAGCTTTTGGTGGACACTTGCGGCTATGACGAGGGCGACTTACGGCTCCCCAAGCGGCGCGGCTTTTCGTGGAAGTTTATCGAGCATCTCCTCAAGATTAACGATGTGCGGGTGTCAGTCGCGGTCGCCTGCCAGACGCACGGCTTTACGCTTGATACCTGGTGGGATGAAACGGTCTTTCGGGCGCATCCGGATTACGTCGCCCTCAAAGACCGGCGGGGGAGAACCCGCAAAAAGCCGGTCTTCCCGGACGGGTACTTTGTCCTGTCCACCCCGCGCGGCACATCGCGCTTTTTCTTGGAAGTCGACCGCGGTACCGAAGCGCTCGCTAAGTTCGCACCACAGATTGCTGTCTATGAAGCCTATGTGGCGAGCGGCCAGTATCAGGCGCGCTTCAACGCCCGGAGTTTGCGCATCCTCATCGTCACCAGTTCGCCGAAGCGGCTTGCGCACCTCAAGCGCGTGGTTGAGAAAGTCGGGGGTGATCGGAAGTATTGGTTCACGACCTTTGCGGCCTTGTCACCTGACACGTGTCTGACGGCACCTGTTTGGGAACGGTTAGGCAGCCGGGAAACCATCCCGCTCATTGACGTAAACACCTAGGCTTGCAGAGGGAGCCCGCAACCTGCTAGGGTGGAGGGTATGTTGAAACCCCGGATGACACCCCTCTACGCCTACGATGCCCAGGAAGGGGTGGAAACTCCAGAGCCGATCAAAGAGTCGGGTGCGGGCGACACTCCGCCCTCTATGCGCCTTACAGACCGTGATAGACGTATTCTGGAAGCCGTGCACGCCTATGACGGCATCCTCGCTGATACGCAGATTAAGGCGCTCTTCTTCACGGGCGAGTCGCAGATGCAGCTGCGTACCCGGTTACTCTGTCAGCATGGGTACTTGAAACGCCCGATGCGGAAACAGCGAGCCGCCCTTACGCGCGGCATGTATTGGTTAGGGGAGCGGGGAGCAGCGTATGTGGCCGGGCTATCCGGCCAACCGCTTGAGGAATTTGCCTGGCGCAAGGAACCGCGTTGGGGACAGCTGGAACACGACTTGACACTCAATGACGTCCGCATCGCCTTTGCCCAAGCATGCCAAGCCAATCCGGCCTTCACAATTGACGAGTGGATTCCCTCAACCGAGTTCTGGGCGCACCCTGATCGGGTGGCCTATACCCTGGCGAACGGGCGCTCCGCCTCGCGTTACGTGCGACCGGATGCTTACTTTGTCATTTCTCAGGGGGAATATTCGGGCAAATTTCTCTTGGAAGTGGATTTGAGTACCGAAGACCAGCCCCGCATTGCGCGGGACAAACTGCTCCCGCTTGTCGCCTACCTGCGGAGCGAAGCCTATAAACAGCGGTTTGGGTACACGTCCGGGCGAATATTGTTTGTGACGACCGGGGACCGACGCCTCTCCAATCTCAAACGCAATGCCGAAGTCGCCACCGGACCAGACGCCCGTCTCTTTTACTTCACGACATTATCCCAGTTGACGGCTCAGACCGTCCTTCAGACGCCGATCTGGCTGCGCGGAGGGCAGGAAGAGGCAGTTGGGTTGTTTCGAACGGCTGAGTTAGAAAAAGTCTAGCACTTCGTTTACAGTGGACACTACCCGCGTAGGACTTGCCCTAGTGCGTTCCTGTACACAAGAGGAACGGGCTCTTTGCTTCTCAACCTGCCGAAGTGAGCGATAGGAAATACGGGAAATGCAGGGTTTCTCGCCTCTCGAGGGCAACTCTATGCGGGAACAAAGGATAGCCGGTTCATCCCAATTGTGAACAAGGAGCTTCGTCTGCCTTTAAAAAACTTCGGAAACAGAGGGATGTGAGGAATAGGAGGCTTTCCAATATGATCTTTGTCACTTTCTAATGCAGGAACAACTCTGTAGCACTTATGCAAACATTAAAAGTGATTATACTACGTTGAAGTATAAGCGCACTATAGTGCGTGATGTGGCACTGAGGTAAGGAGACCTAACTGAGCTTTTGTTGAAGTACACCGTGCGGCGCAACTTCTGTAGCTTCAAGTAAGTTTGTCTTGCCGCTTTGCCGTTAAGTCACCTGCGTCCCATTCGGTACGCTTCGAAGACTCGTTTGTGGTGAGAGAAGGCGAAAAAACAAAATGTCCGGCAATCGAGCGTCGCATTTCCTCCTTCTTGTCTTGTTGCTCGTGGGCTTTACACAACTCACATATACGGTAGCGCAAAGTGAAACCTGTGCTGAACTTCTCCCCCAAGCTTGGCAGCTTTCAGGGAATAACGGGTCATCCGAAGCGTACCAAGCGATTGCTCCGAATGCTTTGATGGAAAAGGAATTTGTCCGTATCACTTACGACTTACGCGGGATGCTGGCACTTGGTGGAGATGCTTCTGCCATTATCTTTGACCAGAACGGTTGGAGGTATATTAGCCTTTCCAATTATGGACAAAACGGACTGAACGGAGTTCAAACTGTTCAAGTTCCACTCAGCCACTTCCAAGAAAACGGGAATTACCTCGATCTGAATCAGCCAGTCGGCACGCTGCACACTCGTTTCTGGTATCACAGTCCTTTTACTATAGACATCTACAGCATCCAAGCGTGTGGCACGAGTCTGGTTATGCCAACAGCAACTCAGCTTCCAACCGCAACGCCTCTTCCCACTGCTACGACAGTTCCAACAATTGCGCCGACCTCTACATCGCAACCCACTGCGACTGCAATTCCAACTCAAGCACCAACAGTTACACCAACTACAAGTGTCGTTATTCCACCACTCCCGCCGGGCGGTGTTGAACTGTTGACCCAAGCATGGCGTTTGCAGGGGAATAACGGGGATAGTCAACGTTATCAAGCAATTCCGGCGAATATTTTGGTTGGAAAAGACACGCTGCGTATCACCTATAACCTGAATGGATTATCAGCACTTGGTGGTGACGCGTCGGCGATCATTTTCAACCAAAATGGGTGGAGGTATATCAGCCTCTCCAATTACGGACGAAACGGGCTGAATGCGGTTCAAACCGTTGACATTCCCCTCACCCACTTCCAAGAAAACGGCAATTATCTGAACCTGACACAACCTGTCGGGACGCTTCAGGCGCGTTTTTGGAATGGCAGTCCCTTCGTGGTAGATATCTACAGCATCGTCGTTTACTCGGCAGCTACTCCTACTGTTCCCCCAACGACTACGCCGTTCTCGACAAGTACGGTGGCAAGTACACCTCTCCCACCCACAGCTATTCCCCCTACAACTATTCCGACCACCATACCCATTGGCAATCCCGGAAATAACCAGTGGGCTATCGGCAATGCAGTTTCGCTTTGCCAACGAACAGAAATCCGGGAAGGGTCAAGCAATTCAAGTAAACTGCGTATCTACACCCAGGAGGTTGTTGGCGCGGTTGTCATCGATGGGCCTCGTGATCTAGAGGGTTCACTATGGTGGGATGTGCGTGTTGATAACGGGCAGACGGGATGGGTACGTGCTGACATGGCAGACTGCCGTTTCTCCGGCCCGATGCCAAATGTGTGGCAACGAGACGGTATGGTGCTTCTATGTGAAGGCACGATGATCCGAGAGGGATCCGCTAATAACTCCAAATTGCGTGACATCGTGCGCGAAAGCCGATGGGTGGTTCAGGTTATCGACGGCCCGCGCGAATGGGACGGTACGACGTGGTACGATGTTCGAACCGATTTTGGTCTAACTGGATGGGTGAGACGCGATCAAGCGGATTGTCAAGGCGGTTGGAACATTCCAAACGTCTGGGTACAAGATGGTATGGTACTCCTCTGCGAAGGTACGCAAATCCGGGAAGGGTCAGGGAACAATTACAATTTACGCCGAACCGTATCAGGTGGTCGCTGGCTTGTTCGCGTGATTGACGGGCCGCGAGAAACAGACGGCACAACATGGTGGGATGTGCGTGTATCAGATGGTGGAACAGGCTGGCTGAGACAAGACCAAGCGGATAGTTGCGGTGGTACTCAATCTATGGGTACTCAACCCCATCCACCGCGCAATAACTGGGCGATCAACAATCGTGTGTACCTCTGTTCAGGTACGCAAATCCGAACCGCCCCTTCGCTTTCTTCTCCTATTCATACAACCCTTCGTGTCTCAAATTGGGAAGTCCTGGTAATTGGCGGCCCAAGTAACGTTGATGGTTATACATGGTGGGATACAAGTCGCCGGGCTGTTGGTGATCCGTCCGGAGGAACTGGTTGGGTACGGCAGGATCAGGCGGATTGCTTGAGTATTCTCCCACAAGCCACTGCAACGGCGATGGTTATGTCCCCTACTCCTGTTTCGCCAGTTTCAACTGCAACAGTAACCTTTCGTGCAGGACATAATGTTCAGTTGTTCTATTCTCCTTTCAATCACACATATAACCTACATCTGAGTGTAAGTGTGGACGAAATCAACTGTGTTATCCGTAATGGGGCTGAGATTATAGCCGATGAAATTGTCCGATTTCAACTTTGGTTAGACGGTACGCCTGAATCCGACAGGCTCAGCGCAGTGGTTGATTATTTCCTTCCTGTTCAAGGCGAAATTGATAGTCTGCGTGAGTTCCTCACGAGTCAGATACAAACGCAGTTCGTATGTACCAATGTGTTCTATCAGGTGGCAGAACGCGATGGAGACAGACCTCCTCACTTTATGGATATGTCGGGACTCGGAAATGTCGTGTTTGGTTACTACATGCAGAGGTATAATGTACTACTTGAGGATTTCATTGCTGCTGTCACCCAACGCATACATCCTCGCACCTTCATCGGAATTTCCGATAACCCTGACGATCACACACAGCGTAGATTAGGTCGTGCAATTGCGGATGCCGTAGGTCATTCGTCTTCACCAAATCCCGCATTCATCTCAGAGGCAGCTAGAGGAGTTGGACTCTTCTAAATAATGGAATGGGAGTTACGTAGCTATGTGAAGAAATGAATCTGCATACTAGCTGTCCTGCTCACTACTATGTAGCTCCAACAAAAGATAGAACTATGCTCTGAAGTAATGTTTCCTAGACAAGGTTTCTTAACTTCAAGTGTATTATTACATAACAAACATAAATTAGTGGTATAATTGCTCCTATGGGAATTGCAATTATTATATTATGAATAAATAATTCGAGCAAATGAGTCAATCCGTGTGTTCTTTTGATGCACCAAATTGAGAAGCAGAAAGTCAAAAAAAGGGTCAGGATGTACCACCAAACTATGTTTAGAAGGCTGAAAAAGGTAACTGCTAGAATATAATCACTAAACTGCGATGTTGGGAATTTATCACCAGCATGAAAAAAAAGAATCCTAATGATATACCCAGCCACTAAGAGCGTGGCTACGCAATGTGCGAGTAGGGGTAATCTAAGCTGCTGGATAAAACTCACCATAAATATTTACTGTAAATTTCATGATCATTATAACAATTAATAATTTTAACATAATTATCTCCTTAAATTGAAAATTCTTCACCAGTCTCTTCTCGACGCATTTTATAAGTTCCTTTCTCTGATAACTTCTGTTCACTGACATACACTGCTATTTCGACAATAGATTTAATATTTAGTTACGTTTTAAGCATTCTTATAATAGTATGGATGAGCTTTACTCTGCGACTTGTCTTTGATACTGTAGACATTCCTCAATATGAAACAACCTGTTCCCTCTCTTACAAGTAACAGCCCGAAGGAGGGGAATGGAGAGGGATAAAGCCTCTCAAAATCCTACCTTCTGCATCAAACCGTTTGAACGGCGCGTGCTAGCATACAGCGGTCACGCATCCCCAATTCCCCACAACGGTTCACAACCATCGCCCATCTCCTGTGAGGTAGTCCGGTTTGCAGCGGCTCAGGTTCTACCCCAGGTCAATGAAACAGGCTGCACCGGCTGGGAACTCCCGAAGCCGATCACGCAAACGACCATCACCGAAGTGGGTACAAAAGGGAAGCTTTTGGAACACTTCCACAACCAGCATGCTCAATTGTCAAAGCTGAAAAGAAAACTCAATGTAGACGGTAGAACTGCGGTCGAAAATCACACTGTACCCATCAAGGTAGAGGGGGATAATGCCGTTTTTCCGACGTTCATGCTCTCCAGAACGCTTGCGTATCTGGACAAGCTTGCCCATCCACCCCTGCTGCCAGCTCGTCTGGCAGATTTCTTTGAACGCGACTTTCGACGGGTTGAAGCCATGTTTCATACAGTGTTCTACCGAAAATACCATCCGGAAGTTCTTGCCGATGCCAAACAACAGGCCTTCCTTGGTCTGTACAAGAAATGGCTGAAGAAACGTTCAATTCTTCAACAATCCGCCGCCTACATTGTCACCGCGGCTATCTACAGTGTGTCAAATTGGCGGCAAAAATCGCAGGAGGTGCGTGCCAATGAGGGAACCCTCTTAATCGATAGTCACGGAAAAATCATGGGGCATACCGCAGTTCATGGCACCGAGCGCTGGACGGATAGGCTTGATTTTCAGTTTGACTTAGCGAATGCCGCTCAGGTTGTGTTGTACCAATATGAGGAAGACGCGGATTATCGGGAAACCTACGCCGTCATGCAAGACATTCTTGACGAAGTGCGATTTCAACAAGGACAAAACGCCTTAGGTCTAAAACGAGGGCAATACATGAAAAGAAGAAACACTCTGAAAAACGCACTGCGAGAACAGTTGATCGACTATGCAACGCGGTGAAACAAGGTATCACGCCAAAACCAGAGAGGCTATGCCTCATCATCGATCTCGGGAGATTCAGTACGCAGTTCGTCTAGCTTCTCAAGCAGGCGTTCCCGTTTGAGGGTGCGCTCAAGGGAGTTTTCAATGTCATCGGTGACCTCAAGTTGCCTTTGAAGAAAGAGGAGGCTGCTTGAACTTAAGTCATCTTCAGTTTGATTAGAAGAATTTCGACGTTCACGAGTTGTCATAAATGAATAATAGAACAAACCTATCGTATGTAGCAATATTGATGTTTTAGAAAAATCAGAAGTATGAGGAAATATATCCGCTACTGGGAAAGTACGGCATTACGCCAAAAGATGAGGAGCGCCGCCAGCGCATTGACCATCTGAATAAGGCGCTAGGCATGGCGCGCACGATTGACCGCGAACTGGTGCAGGAGGTCGCCACGCAGGAGGTGTCGCTGGCGCGGCACATTCTTTACCTGCGCCGGATGGTTCTGCGCTCCATGAAAACGCTGCTGATGTTCATCTGGACGACGATTGTATCGTTTGTCATGCTGCCATTCCTGCAAGACACGACTATGCCGACGTTTCTGATCTCCTCAATTGGCTTTCTGATCTGGTCACTGCTGGCAATGCCGATCCTGCGGACACCCGTCCATTGGATCTACCGCCATAAGAAGGGGAACTGGGACAGAACACACATCGACCGGCAGATGACCGTGATGGAACGCAAAGTCAGCCGCCTGGTGTACGCGGCGGTGTTTATGTCGACAGTGGTGTTGGCGATCAGCCTGGTGGCGGCCTACGCAGGATGAGCGGGAGGGTGACGGTGAAGGTGCTGCCTTGGCCGATCGTGCTTTCGACGCTCACCCTGCCGCCATGAAGCTCGGAAATCTCTTTGACAATGTACAGCCCTAAGCCTGTCCCATTGCCGTCTTCGTGGACACGGTAAAAGGGCTGAAACAGGTCGCTCAGATGATCGCTGGGGATACCTTGACCGGTATCATGCACGGAAATGCGCGCACAGCCGTTAACCTGCCCGATATCGACCCATACCTGGCCGCCGGGGAGCGTGTAATGAATGGCGTTGCTCACCAGGTTAGTGAGCATCTGGTTTAGGCGCAGAGCATCCCCAAAGACGCAAATCGGCGCATCCGTTGGGGTTTGTGACAGGTGGATGTCTTTGATTTCCGCTTCTACCCGCTGAATTTCAATTACCTTCGCAGCAATGGCCTGCAAATTGAGTGTTTGCCATGTTTCCGTGGAACGCCGCTGCTCCAGACGTGTCACATCCAGCAGATCATTCAACAGCATGTGCATGTGTTCAACAATCTCATCGAGGATATCCAGGTGCTTCTCCAACTGCTCAGGGGTTTTCCGCAACAGGTACAACCGCGTCATAATGTTCGTCAGCGGATTACGGAGATCATGCGAAGCACGGTCAAAGAAGTAGATGCGCTGCGCCTCAAGCTCCTTTTCGCGTGAGATGTCGCGGAACAGTACCACGCGCCGTTGTTCACCATCAGGCGCAGCTAAAGGCGTGAGGGTGATAGAGGCATTGAACGCTGTCTTATTCGCACGCAGCAGTTGCGCTTCAAATCGCTGAACGTCGGTGTGTTGCGCTACCCTCTCATAGTCACGCTGCGCCTGCGTATCATCGCTGTACAAGCTGGCAATCGATCTGCCGTTGAGTTCGCTCGGTTCACAACTGAGCATCTGTGCCATCGCGGTATTGGCGAACTGAATCTTCCTGTTGACGCAGTAAATCACCCCGTCGCCCATGTTGTCCAAAATCGCCTGCAAGTGCGCGCGCTGGTATTCGAGCACTTCTATGCGTTCGGCCACTCGCGCCTCAAGCTGGGCATTTAACTGCTGCAATTCCCCGCGCGACTGCGTGACCGCGCCGAGGAAATGGTTAATCGCCTCGCCGAGCTGAGCCAGTTCATCATTACCGCGGAGGCGCACACGCAGATTGAAATTCTCGCTCTGCCCAATCGTACGCACCGTTTCGCTCAGGTACATCAGCCGCCCCAGCACAAAACGTTCTTGGAACAGCATCGCTAGGATCGTGAAAATCACGCCGAGCGTGATCAGCGCCAGCAGGAAATAATCCAGACTGGCTAACCCCGACCGGTAAATCGTGCGTGGAAGCACCGTCCCAATGGAAAGGATGTGGCGGCCAAATAGGTCAGTCAGCAGCATCTCGCCATGTATAAGTGTGTCGCTTTCGGGCTGCACCTTGATCTCTAGACTCGCTGCTGGCGAGGCAGGCAGGCTTTCAGTAAAGCTGTAGAAGTAGACGGGGAAACTCAGGATATGGGTAAGGGATGCCACTTCATCATCATCGATCAAGCGTCCCCAGAGCAGCGTTCCCGCACTCTCGCCCATCCCTTCATTTTGATAGATTGGTCGCGCAGCGACGTAGGCTAGTGCTTGTGGCAGTTGGACAAAGCCTCTCACAGGCGTCCCAATCATGACAACATCGCGCAGGCTGCCTGCTTCAGAATTGGTCAGATAGGGAGGGACGGCTAGCTCTGCGCCTGTTTTCAGGTCTATCCCTTTCGCGAACTGGGTTGTCCCATCCGGCTTGAGAAAGACCATCCAGTTCACATTCAGGATACGAAACGTGTCTGGGTAAAGGTTAGCATCGACAAAATCGAGATCGCCGCTCAGAGCGAAATTATAGGTATCTGTCCAGTTCGACCAGTCCGCGAGATTGGTATCCATCTGATCAAGATGATTGTTGACCGCATTGACCGCCTGATTAATGTTTCGCTCCACCATCTGCCGTTCGACCTCGGCATAGTTTTGCAGAACGAAGGTTCTGAGTATGAGGTATACCACGGCGACGAGCAGCACAAAACTCAGCCCAGACAGGAGAAACATTTTGATGCGGAGGTTCATAGGTGTTTGCTTTTCGTACAAAGACCACCGTTCTTATAGCGGTCTATTTTCACTGGGCAAAATATCCATTCTTCTTAATCTAACAATGCTTTAGGAATTTTTATACTGAAGAATTTGTGAAAAACGAGGAGATTTTCGCGATGGTATCCTGTATAATATCCAGCCAATTCATATCCAGGCAGCAGAGAGTGTAGCAAAACCCTCAGTATCGGTGTATCGAAGTAAATGTCGTCGTTGCTCTTCTCAAGTGAAGGCTGCTGGCGAATTTTATTCTCCTTAGATATAGCTGGCGTAGAATAGAACAAAAGTACATGATGGTCAAGCCATCGCACTCTCAGTAGAATTGAAGACAAGTTGAAACTTTCGCCGCATGACGAGCTTACAGAAGTAACAAATATCATGCTGTGAGTCTCAGCGTATATCAAAACGTGCGAAACATTAGCTGGTTTTTTCCTTTAGAGGAGGAAATAGAGGAGGAAAAAAGAAAATCGATTTACTTATTTCAAGGATGATTACAATGTTGAGTCGATTTTGTCCGTAGCCTCATACACTGAGTTACTGCCTGAGACAGAAAAACATTCAGCCTCAAACAGACGTCTCCTAATAAACGTTGTGTGTCGTCTTGGCGCGGAGAGTTACCTCTTTAAGTTTTTAGCTCATAGTTGAGCTGACGAAATGTACCGCTGCAGTTCACATGTTCTCGAATGCAATCAGTATGACGAACGGAAAGCAACGTAGCACTCCTTGAATTGCATAAGATCCAAGGCGGTGGGACACACGTCGGTTTCGTTAGGCTCGAGACAAGACCATACGGAAACAAGTCCCCTGACCAATCTCACTGTGTACCATGATCGTTCCGCCACACTTATCTACAATGCGTTGGACAATAGCCAAGCCTAACCCAAAACCTGGTGAACTATGTGCTTGATCACCGCGCCAGAACGTTTCGAAAATATGGGAAAGATCGGCGGTAGCTATACCCACTCCCGTATCACGCACCTCCAACCAGATCTGATTCTCTATTACTCCAGCAGCGATAGTTACGGTTCCTGTGGAGGGGGTGAAGTGGTAGGCGTTATCGACAAGTTCCTGGACGGCGGTTTCGAGATACGTTTCCTCAGCCATCGCATCGGCGAGGGATGGCTGCAATAACAGTTCCAGTTGTGGGTCTGCCCCATACTTCGCCTTAGCGTGCTGACCTACGATCTCGATGACACCAAGTACGTTCACCGGACGCAGTGGTAATGCTGTGGTGCTGTCGAGGCGCACAGTCAAGAGCAGCCCATCCAAGAGTCGCGTGATCCTGTCAATCTCGGCGTTGATCTGCTCCGCTTTGCTCGCCCGTTGAGTAGGATCTGCCAATCGGGTCATAAGATACGTACTCGAGCTAATGACGGACAGCGGGGTACGAAACTCGTGCGAGGCATCCCGGATGAATTGACTTAAGAGATTCACCCGCTCTTTTTCGAGTGCCAACTCAACTTCCCGCTGCTGGGCGAGCTTGCGTTCCGTGATATCGATTACAAAAGCCCGTACGACAAGGGATCCGTCCTCTGCGTGGACTAGTTCCCCTTGATCATGGACCCAAATCCAGTCGCCATCGGCTCGGTGCATGCGGTACTCTGCACGATAAATCGGTTTTTTTCCAAGGATCAGGTCGAACATCCCTTGTTCGACTGTTGCTTGATCTTCCGGATGAATGAGGTTCGTGAACGCATGATAGGTGACGTCCTTGAAATCATCCGGATTGTAACCAAGCATGGCGACCTTGCGTGCGTCAAATTGAACTTTTCCAGTCGCAATGTCTGCTTCCCACCACGCTATTCGCGTCGCCTCAGCTGAGAACTCCAACCGCGCATTCAGCAGTTCCAGATCGTGACGCACTTGCCACAGCTCCGTCAAATCCCGAACGAAGACAAACACTTCATCGATCCCGGCTGGGATAATCCGGCTTTCCCAGTGGTGAGAGGTTTCGCTAAGAAACAACTCAAACTCGTGGACGACTCGTTGATTACTCGTTAGGGCTGCCTGAATGAGAGCCAAATGCTCCTGTGCAACCGCCTCAGGCACCAGGTCTGATAACGTGTTGCCCATGCGAATGTGGGGAGAGGCAAGCAGTTGGGCTGTATTGGTAGCATGATAATCAATGAAGTTGCCCGAAGCATCGCACCGAAAGACGATGTCCGGAATTGCTTCCAACATCGCCCGTTGGCGTGCTTCGCTTTGACGAAGTTCAGCTTCCAAGTGTGTGCGACTAGAAATGTCCCGAACAAGGCTTTGAAGATGAAGGGGTTGACCCTGTTGGTCCCGCACTAATTCTACGTTGATCTCAACGGGAACTTTTGTGCCATCTTTGCGCAGGAAGGTCCGCTCATACGGAACCAGCTTAATCCCCAGAAGCATGCTTTTGAGCGATGTGGAACTTGCCCCGTGCTCCTCAGCCACGACGATGTCTTTTTGAGAGAGTTCTAGGAGTTCGGCTCGCGAATAACCCAGTAATTCAACGGCCCGCTGATTGACTTCGAGATGTCGTCCATTCAAATCGAGGATGAAAACGGCATCATTCGACTGCTCAAAGAGGGACTGGTAACGGTGAACTGCTGCAGCCTGCTCCCGTTGCGAGTAAGCTTTGATCGCATTTTGAAACGAAAGCACCAAACCGGTGAACAGCATGAAGAAGACAAGTAACGCTTTCCCTTCCGTAGTTCCTGGCTGCTCATAGCCAATGACTACGCTTGTGATCACCGTAATCCCTGTAATCAGCAGTACAATCCGTCCTCGAAAAAGTAAGGTCGCCAGCAGGATGGGCACACCCAGCATCAGCAGACTGAGAGAGGTTTGGTATGCCAAGATAAAGAGCAAGCCTACACTATAGGTTGCCATCAAACTGATCTGGGCTCCCAATTGGTAGTACCGTGTTCGGCTCAAGCTATAGAGCAGAACAGCTACCACAATTTCGCCTGTAATTACTCCT
This sequence comes from Anaerolineae bacterium, assembly GCA_041916315.1. GTDB lineage: Bacteria > Chloroflexota > Anaerolineae > Aggregatilineales > Phototrophicaceae > Flexifilum. Next base: position 11,080 of record JAYRZU010000089.1, on the reverse strand, counting down.
CGCGTAAAAGTCTCGTGAGGAGGTGAGATCAGATCGAGAACTAGCGCAGCTATGCAGAGTGTAATGACCAGCAAACTGACGACGGCAAGAATGCGCGCTTGTTCAGCAGGGGCTTCTACCGCATCACAAACGACATGCGCCAGACCCCGGAACCACCTTGGTACTATGACGCTTCTACAAATACTTGTGGGCATTCTATGTCAAACCCCATTCCTTAGCCTATATATATTCAAAAGCCAAAGACTGCGTTTAAGCATATAGAAACAATTATCTTAAGCGAATGCCCTGTTATATCCCAAGCCTATAGACGATTGTACAAGCCTGTGGGGAGGGGATCTTGAGTGGTATGGACGTATCGCAGGCGACCAGAAGCGACGGAGGTATTCATCATAAAGCGTGTACGCTATCAGCCCGAAGGTATCCTCAAAACACTACCTAATGGAAAATACGATACGAAAGCAGCTTCCTTTGCCTACCTCGCTCTGCACGGTTATATGTCCTCCACACGCCTCAATCGCTCGTTTGGCGATCGGGAGCCCCAGTCCAAACCCGGCGGTCGTATGTGCGGTATCGTTTCTCCAGAACGTCTTGAAAATATGCGTGAGGTCGGCAGCAGGTATACCGACACCCGTATCGTGGATTTCTACCCAGGCCTGGTCATCCTCTGCTCCAGTAGATACCGTCACTATACCCGTCGTTGGCGTAAAGTGGTAGGCATTCTCTACCAGCTCATATAGCGCCGTCTGAACGTAGTTCACGTCACCCACGATCGCTGGAAGTCTCGCTTGAAGTTCGAGTTGTAGTTGAGGGTGTTCGCCGTGTTTGGTTCTCGCATTGCTGCAAACGGTCATAATAACGTCATAGAGTGAAACAGCATTCAGGGCGAGACCACTCTGAGCTTCCAGTTGAACTATGAGCAGCAGTTTGTCGACCAATTGACTGATGCGCGCAATTTCGGTATTCACCTGCGCGGCTTTTACCAAACGCCGCTCCGCGTCATCGAACCGTGACATCAGATAGGTGCTGGAACTAATGACTGACAACGGGGTGCGGAACTCGTGCGCAGCTTCCCGGACAAATTGAGTAAGCAATTTGGTGCGTTCTTTTTCAACGGCGAGTTCAAACGCCTGCTCCAGGGCTTGTTTCCGTTCACTGATATCTCTCGAAATGACGTAGGTACACTGATGGGGCCCATCGGGAGCGTAAATGAATTTCGTATGGTCTTCACGCCATAGATAATGACCTTGCGTGTGCAGAGCACGATACCGATAAGTCACAGTTTCCTGGTGATCAGCAATTGCGGAGTAGAGGGTAGCAATCGTCGCATCGCGATCCTCGGGATGAATGGTGTCGGCAAACGCCACAATATCCATGCCCGCGGTTTCCCCAATGTCGCGACCGTATTCCCTGTCCACTGAGGGAGATGCGTAGATGACACGCCAATCCTGCGCGTCAATCTGCAGCATGCCATCGGAGGTATTCTCAGCAAGAAGGCGGTATTTTGCCTCGTTCTGACGCAGTGCTTCCTCCATTTGCTTGCGTTCGGTGATATCGCGCGCGGCTGCATAGATTAGGTTATTGTAGGGAACCGATCGCCATTCAATGAAGTGGTAATTTCCATCCTGGGAACGGTAACGATTGACAAAATTGATCACCGGCTGTTCCTCTGCCAGTTGCTCCATTGCCATTTCCGTGGCTGCTCTGTCATCGGGATGCACAAATTCCAGAAATCGACGGGTCTCAAGATCATGAACCGAGTAGCCAAGAATCTCTTCCCACGCCTTGTTGACTTTGACAAAGCGTCCCTGCATATCGGCAATACACAAGAGATCCAGCGCCACCGAGAAAAAGCGATCGAGCTCAAGGTATTTCTCCTCAAGTGCCGCTTCCATTACCTTGCGGTTGGTAATGTCTTGCCCGATGCTAATGATGCGCCCATCGGATAACCGAACATTCGCCCAGGACGTATCAATGACTCCATGATGCTTCGAGTGCGTTTGGAAATCTCTCCATCCTGCACTGCCATCCTCGATATAGTCCAGCGCCATTTGTCGTTCCTTCGGGTCTGGATAGAATAGTGACATTGGATCTTTATGGGCGTTCAATTCCTCCATCCCCCACCCTAGATGATTGAGCCAGTACTGGTTTGTAAACTCGAAGCGACCAGCAGGATGGACGAGGGCAATCATCACCGGACTATAATCAACAATGGTTCTCAGCTGCTCTTCGCTGTTGCGCAACGCCGCTTCTGTTTGTTTGCGTTTGGTTATATCGCGGACAATACACTGAATATGCAGCGGATGCCCCTGTTTGTCGTGAACAAGAGCCGCATTCGATTCCACGACCAGCTGGGCACCATCTTTGCGTCGAAATCGCCGTTGTGATGCCGAGGGTGTGTCACCTACTGGTAATCCTTTTACTGCTCTGCCGCTGGGCAAAGGTTGTTCAAGGATCTGTACATCCTCCCAAGACAAGCACATCAGTTCGTCTCTGGAATAGCCAAGCATGTCCGCTGCCCGCTGATTCACTTCCAGATGCTTGCCCTTCAGATCAAGAATGAACACCGCGTCATTCGATTGTTCGAAAAGCGCTTGGTAGCGCACGATGGCAGTCTGTACAGCCCGTTGTGATCGCGCCTTAAGCCCTGTCTGTAAGGAGAACAACAACCCTGTAAAGAATAGGAGAAAGATGTATAGGTAATCGCGGTCTGTATGACTCGGGATTTGCTCAAGCAGGATTGTCCCAATAACTACCATACCGATGGTTATAATAAAGATGGCACGTCCGGACATGAGCATCGTTGCCAACAGAATGGGAATGAAGAACATCAGAATGCTGAGCGCCAAACGGAAGGTCAGAACATCGATGATGCCGAGTAAGACCGCTGCCAGCAGCCCCACGTAGATCCCAACACGGTAGTATCGGCTGCGACTGAGCACGTACATGCAGGTGGCTGCGATCAGCTCAAAGATGTTCATGGCTAAGCTCATGTTGAATTCAGCCAGCTTGAGAGTTTCGAGGGCAAAACTGAAGAGAATAAGTCCCAGGGCAGTCAGACTAACAATTGCCAGGTATTGTGCTTGTTCGGAACTTGAAGCAGTCAACCGAAGGGTGCCGCTTTTGAAAGCAGCCCTCAATTGCCAGGAGCTAGAAGAGGTGAGGTGAGGCATAATTAAGCTTCAGTACCGTTGGAGAAATAATACTTAGTTTATCGCCTGATTTGGTGATCGCAACGTTAACTTTATGGGTGAGGAATTTTGCGGGTTCACCAAACCGGCTTAGGCGAATTCGATATGTCCTTGAGAACGCGTTGTGAAAAGAGTTCGGATCGTTTTTTGATAAATCGAACAACTGCCTCCCTATAACGCTGATCCAACAACCTTTGACACCGATCACGCTTGCTCCATTATGGGGTATCCGATAACACTTACCAAGAAATCGAATTTTGAGGATGCGGGTAACAACTGGCGAAGTGGTTGCCTGAATGGCCTGAGAAGTGACGAGATACTACGTACTATTCGTTCCTGTTCGGTGGTTCAAGCCAGCGTGAAGCTGTATGAAGATCACGTGTTTACCGAAATACTGTCCGGCGCGGCTGACCAGCGACCGGATACATAGGCGTCGTAGAACCGTTCTCGTGTCTGTTCGCCCTTATTTCCGACATTCCACCGCTCGTGCTCGGCAAGACTCTGAGCAAACGTCATGAGCTTCATTTCCTTATAGACCTCTCCGGCGCAGCGGAAGACCAGAGACCGGTCAATACACCATGTTATGACTAACGCCTGTAGAGAGGCACAGAGACTGGAAAACCAGCTGGAAGTAGAGGTTTCAACCCAATCCCAGAATACCCTATGCAATTCGGAATGGTTATTGGCAAGTGCTTGCTGATCCCAAGGCGGTAAAGGCGCCATAACATAAAGCCAGACTTTATCGAGCCACTCCCCGTAGAGGCACACATCCGCCTCTCTGTGCCGTTCGCGTTGGCCCAATGCAGCACGAGCAAAGGTCATGAGCGCTCTTGGAGTCACGAATTCGTCGTCGCCAAGTTCTGATCGTAGCTGATTATCGTAATTGCGCTGCCTACGCACAAATTCTAGATCAGTAAAGCGCGAGGCCATTTCATCATATGCATCGAGCAAGATTAGCGTAAGATCCGTCTTTATATTGTTGAATCCCTCCATATACGCATGCAGGGTCTCGCGTACTTTGTGGGTCAGATCCCCCATTAGCCTAGCATCAAAGTAACTGAACGAAATGACGGAAACCTGATCCAGTTTTTTCCATCTACTGTTCTGCGAAGTACTTTCAGAGGGTTCTTTTGCTTCGCCTCCAGCTACAAACACATGCACCGGCTTCCTCAATTGGACGGCGATGTCCAGACAGCTCAGAACTTCGGTCGTCTGCAATAGCGTAGCATTTTCAGTCTGTCCCTCCATAACAAGGAGGACAAAGTCGGATTTCGCAATAACTCCCGCTAGCGCTGTACTGTTGAGGTCGTTCGGGCTAATTGCGCTATCGGCAACGGTTATCCGTAACCGATTCATGGATTGCAGTTCGGACAACACCCCCATCATGGTGTTCCACTCAATTGGAAACGCCTGTGTCATTCTGATAATGCAAATTTTGGGCGGAACCATCGTCAGTCCTTTGCGTTACTCGCTTAAATAAGTGATTTCATACAAGTGTACAAGGACTTCAATACTATTGCGTTCCCGTTTGATAAGAGTTTTTGTGAATTTACAGTTTGCTCAGGTTTGAGTGGTACCGTGAACAAATCATTCTATTCGCGGATGAAAACTTCATCGTGTTCTTCAGCACCTGAGGTACTGAAAAAACGACGGCGGCATCTGCTTACCTAATCAAGCGTCGATGCCATGGCGTTTTAACCAGCGATTCAGGTTAGCGGGTGTTGTTTCATAGCGACTGGCAATAAACCTTTGGGTTGAACCATTTTTCAAAAGTGCTTCAATTTCTGGACGGAAGCGATCGAGCTTACTTATGCCAATGCCTTGAGGACGCCCCAGCTTTATCCCCGCCAGCTTTCGAGCCGCCAAAGCCTCTTTCGTCCGTTGACTGATCAGGTCCCGTTCAATTTCCGCTGCCATCGAGAAGGCCATAGCAACGATTTTTGACTGGATGGAATTGTCGAGACGCCAGTTTCCCTTGACCGCATAAAGATAAATGCCTTTTTGAAACGCAATCGACAAGATTTCCATGCACTCTAGCATTGAGCGCCCCAAACGCGAAAGCTCACTCACGATTAGCGTATCGCCGTTTTGTAGTTCCTCTAATACCTGAGCGATTTTGCGTTTGTGCCAGGACACGCGTCCCGATATGGTCTCCTCCACCCACTCCACTTGTCCCAATCCTTTATCATTGGCAAGGTGCAGAATGTCGAACTTGTTTTTCTCAAGGTCTTGGTCAGTGGTCGAGACCCGCAAATAGGCGATTGTGTGCGATTTTTGCATAGTTCAGTGAAAACGTGTTTGACGATAACGTTTGTTGTCAGAATAGCAGACGTTTACAGTGAATAAAAGTAGTCAAAAAAACGAACGTTTATAATTTATGCCTGAAGTTAAGATTTTCAAGCCACTCCTCACGTTATTCCAATTTCGGTAAGATTACGACTTCTGTACTATCGTTTTATGTTTTTTCGTATTTAGCTACAATAGACTCATTCTGCGAATGTTTAGCATGTGAAGGCATGACAATGCACCCTAAAGTGTTACAGATTAGAGAATTACGAAGGCACACTGAAAAGCGTCTCGCGGAAACACCAACAGAAGTGGGATTACGTGGGGTAGTTAACCGAGCAGCTACTATTGCGAGTGAAACAAGTGAGCTCAGAGAGTTTGCAAAGACGATTGCGAATTTGATGTATGATTACGAAGCAACAAAGCGAGAACTTGAAATGTTTAACGTTGAGGGTGCTCCAGAGCGCCTATCGACAGAACGTCGTAACAAAAAAACTGCACTAATTCAAATACTTGTTGAGATGGAGCAAACAATCTTGCCCGCAACATCAATTTCACTTTCAAATCGTGTTTTCATCGTTCATGGCCACGACAACGAGATGAAACAATCAGTGGCGCGCACGCTTACAGCGCTAAAGCTCAAGCCATTAATTCTACATGAACTACCTAATGCAGGAAGGGCAATTATTGAACAAATAACCGAGTATTCGGATGTAGCCTATGCTGTTGTGCTATTGTCACCTGATGATTTTGGATATGCCAAAAACGACCCGAAGAAGAAACGGCCGCGTGCTAGACAAAATGTTATACTGGAAATGGGGTATTTTATTGGTAAGTTGGGGAGAAACCGCGTATTTACCCTTTATAGGGAAGAACCCAATTTTGAGTTACCTAGTGATATAGCAGGTGTTCTATACACCCCTTATGATGAACGTGATGCTTGGAAGTTGAAATTAGTCCTAGAACTTAGAGCTTGTGGATTCAAAGTATCTGCTGATGACCTTTTGGCCTAATATTCGCTAAGGATCCTCTATCAGATCGCGAATATCACTTTCCAAATGATCCATTTTGTTCGCAATTTCGGTATAGAAGTGACGAAAGACTCGGCAGAGCTTTTCGTTTGGAGCGAAGAAAAAGCCTTCGACTCTTATTCTGCCCGTTTCGCTATCAAGCTGATAGTAAACACCGTCCGAATTGCGTTCAGAAAAAGTATAAACCAATCGTCTGAATCTCTCTTTAAAACTTACTGGCTTTGAGTGCCAATCAATTGGAGGTATGTAATCAGAAAATATAACTATTTGATCTTCCACCGGTTCTGTAACTTGTAGAGTAAATTTCGTACGCACTTGTCTGCTTCTTGCATCAAATCGTAACCACCCATCCTTTAATGTATATTTTGTTCCGAGTTGATCCAAACATTCTGCGAGTTTATCTAGGAGATCACTCATGCCCAAGCCATTTCAGAAGAAGTATTTATCGACAATTAAAAGACTATTATACTCTTTTCGCTAATCTTTTTCACTAGGATATTCTATTCCTAATGTTAGACTCAACTCTTGAGCTAATGCCTCATCTATATTAGGAAGCATTTGCGGCAAACTCCGCATCATATTGTACAAAACTTGGCGTTTCAGATCTTGTTCATCGTGTTCAAGGGGAATAGCAAGGAAATCTTGGGAAGTTGAACTTTCATCAAGTGGAAACTGAAACCCAAGTTTCTGCCCCACTTTTTGCGCCAATTCTGCTCCTAACACAGGCAACGATAACACACTGGAACTCTGTTTCTCTTTCATAGGTGTTGGCTCGAGCAAGATGTCAGTGTATATATCCCCCAATGCTGCTCGATAATTAAGCAAGTCCAACTGCTCTGTATCACTTGAATCGTTATATCTTATATGAATATAACATGAATATAAATATGCTTCAAGACCTAAGAGGGCAAGTTGTGTAAGCAGTTTTCTATCTACAGATATGAGCTTCATATGTTCCGTGGTTTGCAGAAGAAGGCTTACTAACGATGCAAGCTCAAGAACTTCGTCAGGACTAAATGACAATATTGAGAACGTAGATTGCTCAGAAGGCTGATTGTCTAGTTTAGCTTGCTTTTGCTTTGCCATATCAGTTGCCTTAACTTAACGTCGTTAGAGTGCAAAAATCCACTAGAGTACCAATTCGAGTGCTCTTGAGAGCATATCGAATTCTTCGGGCAATTTGATCACAGCTTCTACTCGGTCAACAGTCGCCCACACACATCGCACACCAAAAATCGGTGCTAAGTCTGGAAGCTGCCTTTCCTCTGAAAGCTCGCCCAATATAAACGCGTAACTTGGATATTCATCGGGTGCATTGTCATCACGTTTGTCAAGGTATCCGTGATTATTCACTTTGACCCCGAGATCTTCAAATTTCCCTACCGTAGACATGAGGCTCTCACTACATTCTCTCATATTCATCGGAAATACAGTTCCTCGACGGTGTTCCTTTATTCCGACCCTAAACTTTGTCATGTGATGAAGAATGCAGATAAATGAACATTTCGACAAACTACCTTTACTGCTTATTTCTTCTTTCGACTCAATACTACGATTGCTTATGCGTTTTTTTTTTGATTTCATCTTCTACTCTTGAAAGTCCTTCAACTGATGAAAATTTAGCATCAGGTTCTGCTGGGAAATAGTTATTAAAAGCAGATTCTACAGGTTCTCTTCCATAATTCTGCATAAGCTTTCCTAACGAATGGAGAAACCTAACTGACGAGAGTGTCCATAGATGGTAAACTAAAGGGAAATCAATAAGTTCCTCTTCCCCGCTTTCAATCGTTGGGGAAATAAAAAGTGTTTTGATAGGTTCTAGGCGTTGAAGTGACCTTTTTGTTTCAAACTTACCTATATCTACTAACGCCATCTTGAGTTGTTCGAAAGAAATCGTTCCTCGACTCGGGACAGTGATAATCATGAATTCCCAAGAACCAAGGGTACTACTGATTTGGCGTAGACTAGAATGCTCACCAGCAGGTGCAGACACGGAAACTGACTGAAACGCTGTCTGAAAGCAACTGGCAAATAAAACAGAAAGGTCATTTGCTTCCAATAGATCGATCTGATTCATATATCTTAAAAACTGCAACCCTGACAGATGTTTCTGACCACCTACAATCCGACCGTCTAAATAGGGTATAGGTTCTAAGAGATTTAGTTTATATACTGGGTCCGCAAAGGCTGAGATGATAGAAACCAACATTTCCGGTGTGAACATAAGGCTATTTCGCCCTAATCTCTTCACATATCCTTCTCTGACAAATATAACCTCTAGTTCATACTTTGCGATTTCCCGTCGGCGTGAGTTAGGAATGGGGCTTATAAGCGATAACCAATCGTCCTCGTTTATGGGATTTGGTTCTGGTTCCTCCCCTTGCAGCATCCAACCTGCTACAACAAGATCTCGCTGAAGGTAAAACAGGTCCAATGGCACTCCTTGCGCCGACGATTCCGTTAGCAGGTTTTGTACAAAAGCCAAACAGTGTTCCTTGGTGGCCATAGCGCCTTCTTGAAATCAGTTCAGTTGAGCGGATTGATCCTAGTTTACATAGATGTATCTATCTGTGCTACTAAATGACACATGAGATTGAATCAGTGACGCAATTGCCATCAGCGAGAGCCAGAAAGAAACAAGTGTTTGCCCGGTTGACTTCTTCGCAACGTTGATCAAGACTCATAGTATGCAATTGAGCTACACGCTCCACCTTAACAAACAGAGTGGATTTGTCCCGGTATTCTGGCACAGCCTCAGAGCTTTGAATCGCAAGCGAGAGCTTGAACGTCTTATCGTTTGGGCATCCTATAAAGGGCTCCAAAAAGTCAGGCTTGCGTACGCACAACGACGGGATGACGACGAACTCCGCTTGTTCCGTTATGAACAATATTCAAAAGCAGCAGTTCGTCTCGCACGAGTAGTACACACAATAGCAGATTTGCTCTTTCCACCACCGAAGCGGTTTCGGCGAGGCGCAGCAGCGGCGTATCGTTCTCGATACGTTGACAAGCGATCAATATAGCAAATAGTGTATCTATCTATATACAAGTGACGCTCCCAGTAGGTGCTGGTAACACCCACCGAGAGCTAACCCACCACGCTGGTCGAAGCAGCGAGGCAGGCTAAGGCGCAATTATTCATATTGCCTATCTTGCCGTCAATGCTTTGTCAGCATTGGCGGCTTTTTATTTCTATCACGGTGTATGAAAAACATTTCTCTCCAGCATCAATCGGTTCTCCCCCGCCCTCCTCGCTCCAATCTAACCACGATTGATTTCAACACCGCGTATGCCATTCTCTTTCGCGCTTACCTTCGTAGAAAAACCAACCGCGTAAGTTCAAAGCAAGTGAAACAAGGAGACGAACATGAGCAGGCGCTTTCTTAAATCACAGCAGAACGAACAGTCGAGCATAAACAACGCATCACATCTTCCCATTGACGATCAAGTAGCCGTGTACTACCGCCAATCCACCGATGCCCAAGTTGGAAACATCTCAACCGACATTCAAACTATCGACATGGCGTTGTATCTTCAGCAGCAGGGCTGGAAGCAAGACGACATCGTATTGATAGACATGGACGAAGGTGTCAGTGGAACGAAACGCATTGACGAACGTCCGGGGATGCGAACGCTCTTTGATTTGATCGTAGAACGCCGAATTCGGGCTGTTGCCTGTCAAGACGAAGACCGCTTATTTCGCGATGTCACGCAAATACAAGTCAACATCTTCATCCAAGCCTGCAAAGAAGCGCGGGTACTGGTCATTACGCCGAGCATGGTCTATGACTTTGCTCATGAGCAGCTTGGCGTCTTTCATGCCCGCCAATTCCGCTTCAAGTGCGAAATGGCAGCGGAGTACATCAACACAGTCATCATCGGCAAGCTGCACCGAGCCAAACAGCGGTTGATGCGTGAAGGTCGATGGGCTGGGGCTAATCTCCCACCCGGGTTCATGGTCGATACCCGCAAGACGCTTCCCGATGGCAGCCCTAACCCTCATTGGTACAGATATGTCCCGTTTGAGCCATTTGCCGAAGTCATCCGTACCTATTTTCGAATCTTCATAGAAGGTGGCGGCTCGATTGCTACAGCTCTCCGCCGAATTCGTAAGGAGCGGATTTACTATCCTGACCCTATGACCTGTTTACCACCCGAAGGATTTGCGACCAACTATCGGATGCGGAAGCGCGGTGATGGTTACTATCCCGGGCGCAGTGGTTTATGGCTCATCCTGACCAATCCCGCCTATATCGGCCATTGGTGCTTCCAAGATGAGGTAATTCGTCGCAACAACCATCCGCCGATTATCTCGCAAGAGCAGTTCATGCAGGCGTTTAACTACCTGTCGAAATATGACCTCGACGGTAGTCCTAATGCTACCTACCACCCTGTCAATCAAAATGCACGTCCGACCTTAGATAGTGAGCGACCGGTAGAGCGCCCCTTGTTCTCAGGCTTAATCTACGGTTACAGCAATAATCGCTGGAAACAAGTCGGCACACAATACGTCCTGAAACGACAGTGCTATATGTACCTACTGGTCGAACACGATTTGGTGGAGTGCATTCCACT
>JAYRZU010000088.1:0-85484 GCA_041916315.1 Anaerolineae bacterium | reverse complement strand
CCAGTCGTCCACAACGACATACAATGTAGTGAAGAAGGTATCCAAGTCCATGTTCCACTCCTTGTTTGGCGACAAAAAGTGTACTGGTTGGATACCTTCTTCACTACCGGACAACCCTATTTAGGGGTGAGGTTAGACAAATTACCGATTCTGAAATAGCCTCATGCCTCGCCCTGTTTTTATCCGGATTGGACCAAAAGCCTGTCATCCCTGAAAGCCAAGGAGGACGAGGCATGACTCGTCCCTACAATAGAATACCTACCCTGTCAGGCTAGGGGATGAGGGGTTTTAAGGGCCTTCTGCGCTAACTGCTTTGAGACCACATCCCATTTCCAGTATAGCGCTTGACCGCCCCCGCTTTCAGGACTATTATATAAGCAGTGACTAATATATTGATACGTGGTATCAACCATGCAACATACCTACAAAATCGGCGGTATGGACTGCCTGCACTGCGCCCAAACGGTCGAAAAGGGCGTGAGCAGTCTGGCGGGCGTGACGCAGGTCGAAGTGAACCTCAACACTGCGACGCTCAAGTTCGCCGGCAGCGTGGCGGAGAATATCTTGCGCGAACGGGTCGAGGCTTTGGGATATAAGCTGGAAATCCCAACCTCAGAGCGCTATATCCCAACCCCCGGCGGCGTGATCGGCTTCGCGCGCTTCCTGCTCGCAGGCGACACCAGCCGCTTCGCGCTCGCGGGCGGCGCATTCCTGCTGCTCGGCGCACTGCTGAGCGCCTTACAGGCGAGTGAAACGCTCACCAATGCCGTGTTTCTGCTGGCGACCGGGATCGCGCTGTATCCGCTGGCGCGTTCCGGCATCAACAACCTGATCATCAACCGCGATTTCAACATCAACATGCTGATGACGATTGCGGCGGTCGGCGCCGCGCTGATCGGCGAAACGGCGGAGGCGGCGACGGTTGTCTTCCTGTTCACTATCGGCGAATCGCTGGAAGGCTATACGAGCGAACGCGCCCGAGAGAGCATCCGCTCGCTGATGACGCTCGTCCCGCCGACCGCGATCCGCCTGACGGACGGCCAGCAAACGGTCGTGCCCGTCGACGAACTGCAGATCGGCGACACGATTCTGATCAAGCCGGGCGAACGCTTGCCGATGGACGGGGTAATCCGCGCAGGTGAATCCAGCCTCGATCAAGCGCCTGTCACTGGGGAGAGCGTGCCCGTCTACAAGACGGTCGGCGCGGAGGTCTACGCCGGGACGATCAACGGGAGCGGCGCGCTCGACGTGCAGGTGACGCACCGTGCGGCGGATAACACCATCGCGCGGATCATCCGCATGGTCGAAGAGGCGCAGAGCGTGCGCGCACCCAGCCAAACGCTGGTGGATCGCTTCGCGCGGGTGTACACGCCCACCGTGGTGCTCATCGCGCTGGTGATCGCGCTGGCGCCGCCGCTGCTGTTCAACGCGCCCTTCCTCGACCCCGGCGACGGCACGCACGGATGGTTGTACCGCGCACTCTCCCTCTTGGTGATCGCCTGCCCGTGCGCGCTGGTGATCAGCACGCCTGTGACCGTCATCACGGCGATCACGGCGGCGGCGCGGCGCGGCGTGCTCATCAAAGGAGGGGCGCATCTGGAGATGTTAGGCAAGGTCAAAGCGGTCGCCTTCGACAAAACCGGGACGCTCACGCGCGGTCAGCCGAGCGTCACCGCGACGCACGCGCTCGACTGTGAGACGGGCGCGGAGTGTCCGCGCTGTGACGACGTACTGGCGCTGGCGAATGCCGTGGAAACCAAAAGTGCGCATCCGCTGGCGCGCGCCGTGGTCGATGCGGCGGCGCGGCGCGGCGTGGCAACCGCGTATGCGCCTGCCGAGGCAGTCGCGTCGCTGGCGGGACGGGGCGTGCAGGGGCGCGTCAATGGCAAGCTGATCACCGTGGGCAGTCACGCGCTGTTCGACGCGCAGTACCCGCATGATGATGCACTGTGCGCCGAAGTCACCGCCGTCGAAGGCCGCGGACAGACGACCATGCTGATCGCCGAAGATGAGCGGGTGCGTGGTTATATCAGCGTGGAAGACACGCCGCGACCGGAAAGCGCCGCCGTGCTGCGTGACTTGTGCGCTCTCGGCCAGCGCACGATTATGCTCACCGGGGACAACGCCGCCGTCGCCCGCGCCATCGCGGACAAAATCGGCGTAGAGGACGTGCGCGCCGATCTGCTGCCCGAAGACAAGGTCGCCGCCGTCGGCGATCTTCTGGCGCAATACGAAACGGTCGCCATGATCGGCGATGGCATCAACGATACGCCCGCCTTGGCGCGCGCCTCGGTCGGCGTGGCGATGGGCGGCGCGGGCAGCGCGCAGGCGCTCGAAACGGCGGATGTCGCGCTGATGGGCGACGACCTGACCGGATTGCCCTTCGTGCTGCGCCTAGCACGGTTCGCGCGCCGCCTGATCGTGCAGAATATCGCCGCCAGCGTGGGGATCAAGATCGCTTTTGTGGTGCTGGCGCTGTTCGGCGCAACGTCGCTGTGGCTGGCCATCCTCGCCGATGTCGGCATGCTGCTCGTCGTCACGTTGAATGGCATGCGCCCACTGCGGTATAAAGCCTGATTCAACGTCATTCTCCAGCGGGAGGGGCAAGTCCCTCCCCTACGGCTCTCGACCATCGATTGAACTGGCGGCCCACAAGCTCTGGAGCTTACAATCCGCCAATCCGCAATTTACAGTGATTTTACAGACAGCCGATCTAGCCAGCGCAACATTACAGAGGTAGACTATCCGGGTGTTATGACAAGTCTACCCACTGGAATCCCTATGGATCGAATTGCTACCGCCAGCAACCTGCTGATCGATGCGCAGCCGGAAGGCTGGCGTTTGCTGTTGAATGGGTCAAGTGACCGCACGCTGCTCGAAGCCCGACGTGGCGCACCGATCCGGTATGCGGAGATCTTTGGCACGCGGCGCAAACTGCCGCTGGAGGGTCAGCTCCCCGTCGAAAGTATTGACCGCGTGGTGCTCGGCTGGTCGGTGAAAGATCAGGCGTGGCATCTCGGGTTCGTGCTGCTCCCGCCCATTGCGGAAGAACGCGGCAGTCGCTGGTGCGAACTCGCACACTGGATCGATCCGACGCGGAAGGAGTTTCAGGCGACGGCAACCGCGGCTGGTGAGGCGCTCGGTGCGCAGATCGGCCGTCCGTTCGTGCTCATTCCCCCGGTCGCGGAAGCGGTGCCCATGCCCCCGCTCCCATTCCATTTCGATCTGTGGACGTTCCAGCAAAGCGCCGAAGGCCAATACGAATTCGTCCGCGCCTCCAAATGGGCGCGCAGCAACCTGCTCCGCGCAGCGTGGTATCTGCTGTGGATGGTGGCGTTCCTCGTGCTGGCGGTCACCAGTGTGACCAGCGGCATCGCCTACCCGCGACCGGAACTGCTCGTGCCGGCGGGCTTTGTATGCGCGGTGGTACTGCTCGGGATGGCCGTCGGGCTCGTCGTCCGTACCCTGCTCCGACCCAATCGCATTGTCATCGATAAAACGGGCGTGCGCTGGCTGCGCGGACGCTCCGTGACCAAAACGATCCCGGTCGACGCCGTGCAAAGCGTCTACGTGTCGCATGTGGTGAGCGGGGCCAAACGCCGCAAACGTCCGGACGGCGAAGTGAGTGCCGATCCGCGCGCGGTACATTACGGCGAACTCAACCTGGATCTGCGTGACGAACGCTTTCAGATGGTGCTGACGCATGGCACCAGCGAAGAACGGGTCAGCGGCGAGGGTGAAGACAATGCGCTCGTCCCGCTGAATCACGGCAACCGCCGCACACAACTGCAAGCGGCTGGCCTGCTGATCGCCGATCTGTTCAACCTGCCCGCACACTATGATCAGCGGCGGCGCTAACGCGCGAATTAAGCATGGTTAAGGACGCCCCGGTGGCGTCCTTTTTCTTTCTCCGCCCGGCACATGTTCGCACGCGGTTGTGCACTTGCCCCTAGGGCGCACGGCCGTGCGTCCCTACAATCTCTTGTTTAACCCCCGATTGAGCAGGACTTGCGCGTATTGGAGCACAAACAGTAGACTGCGCGCTGAGCTCAGTGCCGCGTCGTCACGCTGCTGTTTCAAGGTATCTGACGTTAAGTGATGGAAAAATCAATTAACGTTCGTGGATTCCCCTTGATTCGGTTTGAAAATGGGTATAGGCTCATGCGTACTGTTAAACTATCCAATGAATAACACATGGCCAACGAACGACCCCTCATCCTTTTCACCAATGACGACGGTATTGAGTCGCCCGGTTTATGGGCGGCAGTCGAAGCTTTCCACGGTCTCGGTGAGCTGCTGGTCGCCGCGCCGAAAACGCAGCAGTCCGGCACCGGACGCAGCATGCCCCTCGCCAGCGAAGGCCGCATCCACACAGAAGAACGCGTCGTGCGCGGCGAAAACCTGACGGTGTACGCCGTCGAAGGGACGCCCGCGCAGTCCGTGCAGCACGGCGTGATCGAACTGGCGCCGCGCCTGCCCTCGCTGATCGTGTCCGGCATCAACTACGGCGATAATACGGGCAACGGCGTGACCATCTCCGGCACAGTGGGCGCCTGTCTGGAAGGCGCAAGCTTCGGCATTCCGTCGCTGGCGGTCTCGCAGCAGACGCACCATGACCTGCACCTCACCTACTCGACCGATGTCGATTTCAGCGCGGCAGCGTATTTCGCGGCTAAGTTCGGTAAATGGCTGCTGAGCAACGCGCGCCCCGACGATGTCGATCTGCTCAAGCTGGATGTGCCGATCGGCGCGACACCGGAAACGCCGTGGAAAGTCACGCGTCTCTCACGCCGCCGCGTCTACTGGCCGACCCGCCCGGAACGCGTCGCCCTGAGCGATGTGGGCCGCATGGGTTATCACCTCAATGCCGACCCGGCGGAGGCCGAACCCGACTCTGACGTGTACGTGCTGATGCACGAAAAACAGGTGTCGATCACGCCGATGAGCCTCGACATGAGCTCGCGCACCGACCTGTACCGCCTGCGCCAGATCATCACAGGGGATGAAGCCTACCCGCAGACCGCGCCGAGCAAGAAGAAGCCGCTCAAGAAAGAGCCCGCCGCTGGCGATTAGTCGCTGAACAGGTGGAAGTGCAGCAGCGGCACGTCCTGATGCTCGCCACCGTTCGTGATCAACCGGTAGTTGACGATGTTCAATTCGCGGATCAGGCGCTGCGCGGTCGTGAACACTTCCACGACAAACTCCTGATCCTGCGGCGTGATGGCGAGCAGATCGGCAATCGAGCGCTTGGGCACGATCAGAATGTGCACGCGATAGCTCGGTACGGGGTGGTGGAACGCGATCAGTTTGTCCGACTCGTACAGCCGGTCGACGGGGATGAGCCAAGTCATATGGGCAAAACTCCAGCCGATGAAGAAGCGGGCGATCGGCGAACGCGCCAGTCGAAATAAAAACTGTTTCAAGATATGATCGTCCTTTATGACGATGCGACGTGTACTCCTCATTGTACTCATCTTGCTTGCGTACCAGCTTACGGAGGCGCAGGCCTTTATTAATGTGACGGGGCGGCTGGATAACAGCACCCCGCGCTCGGTCTATCCGTTTGACGGCCTGCGCGGGGATGTGATCAGCGTGCGGCTGACCGTCACCAGCGGCAACCTCGACCCGATCCTCACCATTCTGGACAGCAATGGCACAGTGATCGCCACGCGCGATGATGTCCCCGGCGGCGGCGGGCGGGATCTCATCCTCGACTCGATTCGGATCAGCGCCAGCAGCCGCTACAGCGTGATTGTCAGCCGCTTTGGCGACAGTCTCGGCACCACCAGCGGCGAATTCACGCTGACGGTGGAGCGCATCGGCGTGAGTTCGGCGGCGGGCAGCGCGCTGCGCTATGGCGATTCGATCTACAACGAGGTCACCAACGTCGACCCGATTGTCTACTACAGCTTTCGCGGACGCGCGGGCGATGTGGTGAGCGTGCAGATGCGCCGCGCCACCGGCGATCTCGACTCGGCGCTGCAAATCCTCAACAGCCGCGGCGAAGTCCTCGCGGAAAACGACGACAGCCCCGGTTCGGTCGATGCCAGCATCACCGGGCTGATTCTGCGCGCGGATGACATCTACGTGATCGTCGCCACCCGGTACGGACAAGCGTCTGGCACGAGCCGCGGCGCGTTCGTGCTCACCCTCGATGCCGAATCGGAGAGTGGGCTGGGCAGCCGCATCGACTTCCCGATCCCGATTACGCCGGGCACACCCGCTACCGGGACGATCAGCCGCCAGTACTACCAGCGATTCTATGCCTTCAGCGGGCGCGCCGGGCAAAGCGTGAGCATCCGCATGAGCCGCGCCAGCGACGATCTCGACACCTTCATCGCGCTGATCACGCCGGACGGGCGCGAACTCGTCAGCGATGATGACAGCGGCGGCGGGCAAAACTCGCTCATCGACAATTTCACGCTCCCCAGCGACGGGACCTATCTGGTCATCGCCACCCGCTTTCAGCGGCAAGGCGGCACGACGACCGGCGATTTCACGCTCGACGTCACGCTGCGCTGATCAACCTCACTCCGGCGCGTCACTGTTAGAGGGGATTTTCCGGCAGTTTATGGGTTAGGCAGTTCGGCGAGGAAGGCGGCGGCGCGCTGGCGGTGATCCTCTGCACCCGCCGCCGTCAGCATCTCGACGGCTTTCTCGGCGCAGCGGCGCGCCCAATTCAGCAGCCCTTTGTCGCGGTACACCACGGCTTCGCGCAGGAAACCCTGCGTCGCCAAGCGCCACAACAACGGCGCCCGCGCGACGATCATGGGGTCAATCGCCTGTTCCAGCCGCCGCCAATCCGCCTCGGCGTCATGACCGCTGGCCGAAAAGGCGCTCACGCGCAGCAGGGCGAGATAGGCAGCGTTCGTGTGCAGCGGGTAAACTTGCCGCACGGTGATGCCGAGCATCAGGTTGGCATGGCCGCGCGCATGGCTGAACTCCTGACGGTCAATGTGTACACTCGTCATTGCATCGCGCGCCATGCTCATCATTTCGACGCGGCGCACGGGTTGAATGCTCATCACTTCTGGCGTTTCCCAGCGGTCGAGGATCGCGCGCGCGTAGCTTTCCGCCGCCGGGTAATCGTACAAATCAGCAGTCGTGATGGCGAGGTAGGCATAGGTGAGATACAGACGCGCGCTGTTTTCCGGATTGACCGCAGCCGCTCTGAGCCGGGGCAGAAACCCTTCCAGGAGCGCCCGCGCCGCTGACAGTTCACGCTGCATCAACCGGGTAACCCCCTGATTGAGGTGGAAGGTCAGCCAGCGCGCCTCATTGGCGTAGGCCGTCGCGCGTTCGACGCCCGCAGTGAACTCCCGGTAGGCACGTTCCAGTTCGCCGAAAACGAGGTAGGTGAGCCCATAATTGTTGAGCGCGTAGAGTTCGAGATCGGAGT
Source organism: Anaerolineae bacterium (assembly GCA_041916315.1). Classification (GTDB taxonomy): domain Bacteria; phylum Chloroflexota; class Anaerolineae; order Aggregatilineales; family Phototrophicaceae; genus Flexifilum. Next base: position 78,085 of record JAYRZU010000088.1, on the reverse strand, counting down.
CGCCGAGGTCGCGTGCCTGATCGCGAATTGCTGCCAGCAGGTCGCGGTCGCGCTCCAGATTGACCGTGTTCATCGTCAGGATGCGAAAGCGAATTTCTTCCAGATGTTGTTTGAGGATGGTACTCTGGTAATTCGGGGCAGCTCCGCTCATAGTGACATCACGATCTTTAGGGAACTCATAGTAACACCATTAATTCTACGCGGAGCGCTTTGCAGGCGCTACCGCCCCGTAAGTGGTAGGTCGGCAATTCATATGAGGTAAAGGTCATAGCGCCGATTCAGGCACGATAGATGGAAAAGCCCTTCTCCGTTGGAGAAGGGCTGCGCTCTCAGACCGCCAGTGAATGTGGGTCGGCGCTCTACAGAATCTGCGAGAGAAACAGTTTGGTGCGCGGGTGCTGCGGGTTCACGAAGAAGTGTTCTGGCGTGCCCGTCTCGACGATGCGCCCCTGATCGAAGAACAGCACGCGGTCGGCGACTTCCCGCGCGAAGCCCATTTCGTGGGTCACACACAGCATGGTCATGCCGCTCAACGCGAGTTCTTTCATCACGTCCAGCACTTCTTTGATCATTTCCGGGTCGAGCGCCGATGTCGGCTCGTCGAACAGCATGATCTTCGGTTCCATCGCCAGCGCCCGCGCAATGGCGACGCGCTGCTGCTGCCCGCCGGAGAGCTGACCGGGGTATTTGTCCGCCTGTTCGGGGATGCCGACGCGCGTGAGGAGTTCGCGCGCTTTCGCTTCCGCCTTGTCGCGTGACCAGCGGCGCACCTGAATCGGCGCGAGCGTGATGTTTTGCAGCACGGTCAGATGCGGGAACAGGTTGAACTGCTGGAACACCATGCCGATCTCGCGGCGAATAGCGGCGATATTGCGCACATCGTGGCTCAACTCGATGTTGTCCACGACGATTTTGCCTTCCTGATGTTCCTCAAGGCGGTTGATGCAGCGGATGAAAGTCGATTTGCCGCTGCCGGACGGCCCAATGATGACGACCACCTCCCGTGGCATGACATCCACGTTCACATCGCGCAGCACGTGGAATTCGCCAAACCACTTGTTGACGCCTTCGCACTTGATGATCGGGTCGCGGACGACGGTTGCTTCCTCGGTCATGAGACTTATACCCTTCTCGCTGCGCCGGAACCGCTGGCTTCAAGGCGGCGGCTCAAGGCGGCCATGATGTAACAGAACCCAAAGTAGATGATCGAAATGAAGATGTAAACTTCGCGGCGCAAACCGAGGAATTCGGTCTGCGCGACGGTCGCTTGCGAAATGCCCGCGAGATCGACGAGGCCGACGATAGCGACCAGCGACGTATCTTTGAACAGTGAGATGAACTGCCCGACCAGCGCGGGAATCACCAGCCGCAGCGCCTGCGGGAGCGTCACGAACAGCGTCACCTGCCAGCCCGCCAAGCCGAGCGCCTTCGCCGCTTCTTCCTGTCCGGGCGGAATAGCCTGCAAGCCGCCGCGCACATTCTCCGCAAGGTAGGCCGCGCTGAACAGCGTGATGCCGACCATCGCGCGGAAGACGTTATCGACTTCCGCCAACTGCGGGTTCACGAGCGGCACCAACAATTGCGCCATGAACAGCACCGTGATCAGCGGGACGCCGCGCACAAATTCGATGTAGAGCGTACACGCAGTCCGGACGACGGGCAGTTTGCTGCGCCGACCGAGCGCCAACAGCACACCGAGCGGGAACGACGCGATGATGCCGACCATCGACAGCATGACGGTGAGCAGCAGCCCGCCCCAGCGCCGCGTATCCGTCAGCGGCAGAATCGGGTTGAGGCCGTAAGTCAGCACGAACATGAGCACGGGGAGTGCCAGCAGCAGCCACCACGCGACCCGCTGCGCGACGGCGCGCGAACTGCGCTGTTTGGCGCTGGCGGGCGCGGAGCGGTTGATCAGGCCAAGGCCGATGTAGCCGACCGCTCCGGCGATCACGATCCACAGCAGCGCCTCGTTGATCATGTCGAGGAACGGGCCGAGGTACAGCACCAGATAATCGTTGAGTGTGCGATCACCGCGATACTGGTTGTCGATGATGATCATCATCGGCACATCGCGGCCACCAATTTGCGGGCGGATTTCCTCGGTGATGAATCCATCGGTCATGCGAACGTACTGCTGATAGCGTCCGGCAGAGTTGATCACGTTGCCCGCTTCATCAAGTTCTTCTAAGCGCGAAAAGTCGCGCTGGAGATGCGGGTAAATGCCGTAGGTTTCCAACAGGCCGAGGCCGTCGCCCGTCGTTTCGAGGATGTACCACCCGCTCTCCGGCAGGGTGACAGTCGCCGCCGTGCCGTCGGGCGCGAGTTCGCCTTCGAGGATTGGTTCGAAGGTCGTGCCGCGCAGGATACGGTAGCTGATCGGCGTCTGGTTAAGCGCCAGCGTTTCGGCAATCGGCTCCGGGACGACAAGACGTCCGAGTTCGGTTTCCAGCGCCGCGCGCTGATTATCGGTGAGCGTGCGGAAGTTCGGCGTATCTTCGGCCAACTGCGCGTTGATCACGTCGATGCGCTGCATGTTGGTCAGCCGATTTTCAGCAGAGGCGCGCAGCAGGTTGGCCGCCACATCGCCGAAGCTGTGCAGCGTGCGCAGGGATTCATCACTGGTCGAGAGGTCGGTCGCCAGCCGCAGCGACACGGTTTCGCCCGCCTGCCCGATGAAACCGACGTTGGGCAGCGGCGTTTCGGTGGACGAGCCGGATTGCAGCTCGATCGAACCCGCCGTGAGGTAGGTCGGCGGCACCACGCCGACTGCACGAATCGCGACCGGAATGATGAACGTGAGCGCCACAATCACCACAAGGATCAGCGCGAAGAAGCGCGTGATGCGTCCCCACGCCGCCAGCGCCGCGCCCACTGTGAAGGCGATCAGCAGCACGGTGAGCTGCACGCGCCATTCGGCATCGACCTGATAGCGTCCGAGCATGAACTGGCGCATGTTGAAGATCACTGCATACCAGTTGGCCTGCGTGATCACCCAGTTGATGAACGAGACGATCACCGCGACAATCAGCGCGCCGACGAGTACGGTCAGCACGGAATTCCACACGGAGCTAAACAGGTTGTTGCGCAGCCACGCCAGCGGTCCGGCGGTCAGCATGGGCGGCGGTTTGATCGGCGGCTCCTGATACAGCACCACCGTCTGCGTAATGCGCGAGTCAGTCGTCGTCGCCATCGGGTTACCTCGTCACAATCTGGAAACGACGGTTGGCGCGTTCCGAAAGCGCCGCAATCGTCAAGCTGATCAACAGGTAGGTGATCATCACCATGACCATGCCGGTCACCGACTGACCGGACTGGTTCATAATCGTCGTGGTGATCTGGAAGAGATCGGCGTAGGCGACGGCAATGGCGAGGCTGGAGTTCTTCGCGAGATTGAGGTACTGGTTGCCCAGCGGCGGAATGATCACGCGCAGCGCCTGCGGCAAAATCACGAGCCGCAGCACATCGCCCCCGCTCAACCCGAGCGCCCGCGCCGCTTCGACCTGCCCATGCGGCACGGCGAGGATGCCCGCGCGCACAATTTCGGCGATGAAGACCGCCGTGTAGATCGTTAGCGCGAGGAACAGCGCCGTGTATTCCGGCAGAATTTGCAGCCCCTGCGTGAAGCGGAAGTTATTCTTTTGCGGCAGCTTGAGCAGCAGCGGCGTCCCGGCGTAGACCGCCTCTTCTTCCGGCGTGATCAAGCCGTCGGCCTGCGCCTGTTCAATGGGGACAATCGTCGTTTGTCCGTCCGCGTTGGTGACGGTGACGGTCGTCGCGGCGGGTTCACTGCTCACGATCAGCCAACCGGCAACAGTGAGCACCACAATCGCGACCACAGCATAGAGCAGACGGGGATACGCGCGTCCGGTCGCCTCTTTGAGGCGTCCAAGGTACACCCACATGATGAAGGCCAACACCACACCAATCGTGATGAACGCCGCCCAGTCGGCGAAGCGCGCCGTGGGCAGCAGTTCGGGGAAAGCCAGACCGCGAATATTCAGGTAGATCCACGGTTGAATTTCAAAGCGAAACGCCGCATTCCACACCAGCCCGAAGCGCGCGCCGATCTCTGCGATGATGATGACCACCGCCGTCCCCCACACCAAGGGGCGGCGTAAATGATGGCGCTGCGGCGGCAAGTGCCGCATATAGTTCCACACCGCATACGCGCCGATCAGGTACACAAGCCAGCGCAGCGGAATGCTGCCGTAGCCTTCCGGCGGCAGTGAAATACTCTGCTGGAAGGCGGGCAAACTGAGCATAACGACGAAGTACCACACGAAGAGTTGAATCAGCAGCGGGGTGTTGCGCAGCACTTCGACAATCGTTTTGGAGCTGTTGCGCAGCAGCCAGTTGCGGCTGAGCAGAAAAATGCCGAGGAAAATGCCGATCACGGTAGAGACGACCAGCCCGGCGATGACCACGCGCAGCGTGTTCACAAAGCCGATGGTATAGGCGTCCCAGTAGCTGCGGTCGGACGAATACCAGGCGGGCGCTTCGCCGATGTCGAACCCGGCGCGATCCTGTAAAAAACGTAAGTTAGGCGTAATATTTTTGTCGGCGAGCGCGGTAAAAATACTGGTCATTAAACCGTAGAGCGCCGCAATAATGACGATGGCAAAGATGATCTGCCCGATGATGGACAAAACGCGGGTGTCGCGGAGGATGTTGCTGGGGGATCGGGATACTGCCATCGATGTGCCGCTCTCCATGAACCAAGCTAGCGTGGCTGTTTTACAGGTCAGGGCATAGCGTCGCCATGCCCTGACCAAACACATGACCTAGGATTGTGTAGGGGTACCGCTTGCACACACTGAAACATGTCAGGTTCCGACCCCACCCCCGGCCCCTCCCCGAATTCGGGGAGGGGAGCCAGCTAACTCGCCGTCCCGCCCCTCTCCCCGCTTGCGTGGGAGAGGGGTTGGGGGTGAGGGGAATTCTAAACAGCGGCTTGCTGCATCCTACACATGGCACCCAAGCTGCGGGTGCTGCTCTTTAACGGAACGGCGGCGAATACTGGAGGCCGCCTTCCGTCCAGAGGGCGTTCAGGCCGCGTTCCAGACCAAAGGGGGTGTCCGCGCCGAGGTGACGTTCGAAGACTTCACCGTAGTTGCCGACCTGCGTGATGACGGCGACCATGAAGTCGTTCGGGATGCCGTACAGCGACCCGGCGGCGTTGTCGCCCTGACCGAGGAAGCGCTGGATTTCCGGCACATCGCTGCCGACGAAATCACCAATGTTTTCGCTGGTGATGCCGAATTCTTCCGCCTGAATCATGCCGTAGATCGTCCAGCGAACGATGTCCGCAAACTGCGGGTCGGACTGGGGTGACAGCGGGGCGAGCGGTTCCTTGCTCAGCGTAATTTCGAGAATGGTGTGGGCACCGGGATCTTCAGAGGTCGCGCGGTAGGCCGCCAGACCACTCTTGTCGGTCGTGAAGGCGTCGCAGCGGCCGCTCAGGTAGCCTTCCCACGTCGCCGCGGCATCCGCGAAGACCTGCGGTTCGTAGGTCAGACCACGCTGGCTGAACGCATCAGCGAGGTTGAGTTCGGTCGTCGTACCGCTCTGCACGCAGATCGACGCGCCTTCCAGCTCTTCGATCTGGGTGATGCCCGTGTCCGTACGCACCATCAGGCCCTGACCATCGTAGAAGGTCACGGGGCCGAAGCTCGCGCCCCACACCGCGTCGCGGCTGAGCGTCATAGTCGTATTGCGGGACATCAGGTCAATTTCGCCCGACTGAATGGCAGCCTGGCGTTCACCCGCCTGCAGCGGACGGTAGGTCACAGCATTGGCATCGCCCAGAATGGCGGCAGCCACGGCGCGGCAGAACTCAACGTCGAAACCTTCGTATTCACCCGCATCGTTGAGCGTGGCAAACCCGGCGAGGCTGGTGTTGACACCGCAGATGACTTCACCGCGATCGAGGATCGCCTGGGTGATTGGGCCAACGACGACCGGTGGGGCGTCTTGGGCGACAACCGCCAGCGCCCCACTGAGGACGATGGTGACCGCCAGCGCGATTAAAGAAAACCGCTTGAACATGTCTCTCTCCTAACAATATTCACTCAGCACATTATCCCGGTGACGGGACGCTAAAGCTGCCGATCAGTCTAACGAACGCTGTATTCATTGTCAAACAAACATTTTAACGGATTTCGGAACAGATAATTTGTGCATTCCTTCACATTAGTTGAGGATGTATCGAGAATCTGAGTGCCTTCTCGTGGGGTGGTCAAAAGATTGCATTAAGAATGAATAGGAGTAACATCCGTACTAGATAGGTGGAATCCTTCACGTCTATCCAAACCGCTCTTGCGGTAAAATAAGTGGGTAGAAACTAGGCAACTTCCGAGAGTGTGGCGATGCCTGCATTGAACGAGACCTTTGAGATGTACGTTAGTCTGCGTAATCGTGGGCAAGAAGCCACGACGGCGCTCCAGACCCTGCGGTTTCAGATCGAGATATTGGATGCGGAATCCCGGGCTGAACTGGTGCGGCGCGTGCGCGAATGGGAATCGGAACGCCAGTCCGCCATGACCAGCACCAACGCCGCCAAGAGCACGCCGAGCGTGGTGAAGCCGATTGCCCCGCCTCCCGTGAAGCCTGTCGCCCCCCCGCCCCAGCAAATGATCAACTGCCCGCAGTGCGGCAAGCCCAACCCGACCAACGAAGTCTTTTGCTATAGCTGCGGCTATTTTCTCAAACAGGACGCCAGCTTTCACGATACCGTGCGCCTCTCCGACCCGGATAACAAGACGAGCCGCGGCGATTACTTCGGCCCGAATTCCACACTTGTCCTGCTGATTGTTGCCACGAATCAATCGTTCAAAATCCGCCCGCAAAACTTCAAGCACGAGATTGTCGTCGGACGTGGCGATGGCGCGACCATGCGCCCGGATGTCGACCTGAGCGAGCACGGCGCGGGCGATCAAGGCGTCTCGCGGCTGCACATGTCGCTGACCTACAATGGAAAAATGAACACGCTCTCAGTGTCAGATATGCGCAGCGCGAACGGCACGTTCATCAACGGGCAGCGCCTGTACCCGCAGGAAGTGCGCGTGCTCCGGCATGGCGACGAACTGCGGTTGGGGCGCATGGTGCTGCGTACCTACTACTACCACCCGGAGAACAACCCGGTTGGCGGCGGCAACCCGACGCCGTAATCACAAAGGCAGCGGACAAGCAAACAGGCGACCATGCAGGTCGCCCGTTTTGTTTTGGCGCTCACGAGCGCCCGGTCTAGGGCGTCCAGCGCACGTCGGTACCGCCAACCTGATGATTCTCCCAGCGCGCCAGCGTGAACAGAAAATCCGACAGGCGATTGACATATGGCAGCACCTGATCGCCGATAGGTTCGTGTTCGGCCAGCGCCGTGATCACGCGTTCGGCGCGGCGGCACACCGTCCGCCCCATGTGAATCGCCGCAGCGGCGGCGGTTCCCCCCGGCAGGATGAAATAGGTGAGCGGCGGCAGTTCGCCCGTCATCTGATCGATGCCCTGTTCCAGCCAGGCGACGGTCGCCGCGTCCATGCGCACGACATAGCTGCTCGGCGCGTCAAGCGGAGTGGCGAGATCGGCGCCGAGGTTGAACAACTGATGCTGAATGCGGGCGAGATAGGCGTCTGTCCCGGCGGTTGGCGGCTGCGCGCGCGCTAACCCCAGCGTGGAGTTGAGTTCGTCGATCGTGCCATAGCTTTCCACGCGCAGATGATGCTTAGGCACGCGCCCGCCGGAGAACAAACTGGTCGTCCCGTCATCCCCTGTTTTCGTGTAAATTTTCATCGACTTTCCTTTTCCTGCGAGCTGCACTACAGTTAACATATCTGTTTGAAAGGACTTACACCCTATACACCGCTTTATCCACGCTGATGATACCAATTGGACGTATTGGTGTGCGATCTCAGGTTAAAATGGTATATGTTGCAATAATGTTTCAACGCATGTTCAGGAGTGGCGATGGTCGCATGGTACAACCTATACATCAATCACACCGACCAGCAAACCATTGCTGCCCGTTTACGCGACAGCTTACTCCAACTTGGTTACACTGAATTCAATGCGTTCGGTCTCATGCCGGGGCGCGTTTACCCGGATGCGGTGCGCATGTTCGTTGCGCCGCCGCAGCATGACTGGGTGCGCGTGATCGCGGAAAAACCGCTCATGTTCGCACTGCCCGCGTTTCCCCGCCTGATCGAGGCGTCACTGGAGGGCACGGGACTGCGCATATACGTCGATGGCGCGCTGGCTGATTCGGTCGCCGCGCTGGCCGATTTTCCGGGCAGCGAGCGGGCGCTCACTGCCCCCATGGACGCGACCAGCACCGACTCAGTGGGCGGTGTGCCATTGGACGTACTGCCGGACGATGTACGCCAGATGGCCAGCGGGCTGGATCCGCGGCAGGTCGGCAAGCTGTTCAACCGCATGAGCGCCAATGTGCTCGGCAAAGTCGGCGGGGAGGCGAGCGGCGCGGGTGATCTCCTCAAATCAACCGACTGGAATACACCGCACGGCCAGCAGATTCGCCGTGTGCTGGCATGTCTGCAGCTCGACACCACGCCCGATTTCGTCACGCTGCGCGATGCCTATGCGCTGCACGAACGCCGCCGCCGCAACCCGAAGGCGAACCTCTACCCCGGCGATGCCGAGGCCATGCAAGCCGTCCCCAACGCGCTTGCCTTTATTCCACTTTACGCAGGCAGGGATTAATGTCCGCAAAAGATCGTGTGCGGTGGGACGCCATCTACCGCGAAACCGCCAATTTTCCGTACCCGTATCCTGATCCGCTGCTCTTTCAGTACGTGCCGCCGATTCACGGCATCGGGCGCACCTTTCGCGCGCTCGATCTGGCATGTGGGCTGGGGCAGAACGGGCTGTGGTTGGCGGCCCAGGACTATGTCGTCGATCTGATGGACATCAGCCGAACGGCGCTCACCCGGGCGCAGGAACAAGCCGCCGAACGCGGCCTACGCAACGTCAACTTCATTCAAGTCGATATCGACGAACTGAAGCTGGATGCGAACACCTATGATGTTGTGGTCGTAGTCCGCTTCTTGCGCCGCGAACTCTTCCCGATGCTGCGCGGCGCGCTCAAACCGGGCGGGCGCATCATCTACGAATCGTTCAATGCCCGATGCACCAATCTCGTCCCGGACGCTCCACGCGACTTTCTGCTCGGTCAGGGCGAACTCGCGGGTTACTTCGGCGACTGGCGCGTGCTGCGCAACAGCGAAGCCGAACACGTCTCGCAGGTTGTCGCCATCAAACCGGAGTAAGGCGTGTTCTCGCCCCTCATGCGGCAGCGGCTGCTGCTGGCGGCGCTCCTCTGGTTCGGCTCGACCGGGCTGCTGTGGACGCCGATCCGGTCTCCGCTCGACTGGCTGACGCTGCCCGGCTACTATGCCATCAGCGCGCTGCTGCTCGACCTCGCGGCGCGCTTCCGCGCCCGGGATGTGTTCGCGCTGCTCACGCTGGCCGGAATCTACGGGCTGTTGACGGCGCTGTTCATCCACCCCGCCACCGCGCTGATCGATATGCCGCGTACGCTGTTTACGCGGGCGCTCGGCGCGCACGCACTGGTCGGCTTGGTCGCGCTGGTCGCATTTCTGCGCGGGCGCAATGCGCCGATCTATCTCGGCGGCGCGCTGCTGGTCGGCGGCGCAGCGGGCGTATGGGCGCGCTGGTCACCCGTCGAGCTGTGGGGCGAAAGCGAACCAACCCCGCTGATCATCGCGATCAGCACGTTTGCGGTCGGCGTGGCCGTATTCCTCGCGCTGTCGGCGGTGGCAGAGCAGTCCGATCCCCCGCCCGACTATCGCCTGTCGCCGCTCGGTTGGCTGAGCATCAGCGTGGTCGGCGCGGCGCTGATCCTGTTCCATGCCGCGCAGGGGCGCATCGACGGTGTAGCGGCGATCACCAGCCTTGTGCTGGTTGGCTTCAGCACGGCGATCCTCTGGTTTCAAAAGCGTGTCAAAGGCGCGATGCTGCTCGACCAGATGCCCGCGCAGCGTCTGCCCGGCGCCATCCTGCCCGCGGTGACGTTCTTCGTCGGCGCGGTGATCGGCTGCCTGCTGCCGCGCACTGATCCCGACGGCATTTCGATCCTCGTCAGCCTGTTCGCTGCTTACGGCGTGATCTGGCTGCCCGCCGTGTCGATTGTGCTCGGCTGGCGGGCATTCGCGCGGCAGGCACGAGCGCTAAAGTTATAATTGACGCCCGCTTTGAACCATTGTAGACTCTCTATATCCCTAGATAACTGGAGAGTGCAATGCCGGATGACTCCCTCACGAGTTTTAGCGACTTTATCAACCACGACCTCGACCTGAGCGGCCTCGACGCCCCGCCGCTGTTTTCCGAAGACGACATCACTCAACTGCTCAGCGCGGAACTGTACGCGGAGACGCTGCGCATTGTGCGCCGCGAAATGCGCGACTCGGATGGTCTGCCGCTCAAATTCAGCGCGTTCAACCGCGAAGTGCTCTTCCACCTGTCGACCATCGTCGGCAAAATCCTGCGTGCCCGCTACCCGGATCGGCTTGAACAGGACGAGTGGCGGGATGCGGCGGCGCTGGCCGTCGCGCTGGCGTGGCTGGTGCGCGCCCAGTTGGATTCCGACGATCCGACCGTGTAGCGGTACAATCGATGCGTATCCTTCAGCACTGATGGAGCACGCATGGACAGCGAACGCATTACGCTGCTCGACGGCAAACGTATACTTCTCGGGGTGACGGGCAGCATCGCCTGCTATAAAGCGGTGGATCTCGCCAGCAAATTGACGCAGCTCGGCGTGCAGGTCGACGTCATCATGACCGAGTCCGCGCAGCAATTCGTCACGCCGCTCACGTTTCAATCGGTGACCGGACGCTCGGTCTACACGAGTATGTGGACTTCGGGCGGTGCATCACTTCCCACGCACGTCGCGCATGTCGGACTGGCGGAAAGCGCGGACCTGTTGATCGTCGCGCCCGCGACCGCCAACACCCTCGCCAAACTCGCGCATGGTTTCGCCGATGATTTACTCTCGATTACTGCCCTTGCGACGACCGCCCCCATTCTGATCTCCCCGGCGATGGATGGTCACATGTATGCCAGCCCCGCAGTGCAGGAGAATCTCGCCATCTTGCAAGGGCGCGGCGTCACGCTCATCGAACCGGAAACCGGGCGCTTCGCCTCTGGCTTAGTGGGCGTGGGGCGTTTTCCCGAAACCCCCAAACTGATCGGCGCAATCCGACAGTGCTTAGGGCGCAGCGGCGCGCTCAAGGGTAAAAATCTCGTAATCACCGCGGGCGGCACGCGCGAACCACTCGATCCCGTGCGCTTCATCACCAACCGTTCGAGCGGCAAGCAGGGATACGCGCTAGCGCAAGCCGCCGCCGACGCCGGCGCCGAAGTCATGCTGATCAGCGCGGCGCGCGGGCTGACCGCTCCTTACGGCGTGCAGGTCATCCCGGTCGAATCGGCACAGCAGATGCAGCAGGCCGTGCTCACCCATCAGGCGGGCGCGGACGCGCTCATCATGGCGGCTGCGGTCGCCGATTTCCGCCCGCGCTCGGTCGCTGAGCAGAAGATCAAGAAGACGAGCGGCAACGATCCGCTCACGCTGCATCTGGAGAAAAACCCGGATATTCTGCTCTCGGTCAAAGAGCGGCGGCGCGATCTGCACCGCCCGCGCGTGGTGGTCGGTTTCGCGGCGGAAAGCGAAGACCTGATCGCGCATGCGCGCGAAAAACTGGAACGCAAGGGGTTGGATCTGCTGGTAGCGAACGATATCACCGCGAAGGATGCCGGTTTTGATGTGGACACCAACCGCGTCGTCATCCTCGATGCGCGCGGCGGCGAAGAAAAGCTCGAACTGGCGAGCAAAGCCAAAGTCGCGGAGCACATCATTCAGCGGGTGGCGCAGCTTCTGGGTCAGTGAACAGTTCACAGTGGTCAGTGGTTCCAATTCCTGAATTCAGGCTAACGGAGCCAGTTAAATCCGAGACAACAGCCTGTAGGGGCAAGGCAAGAGGGTGTTTATAAACCCCTCACCTCCTCGCCCCTCTCCCACGCAAGCGGGGCGAGGGGGAAATCTGTCGCCCCTCCCCGAATTCGGGGAGGGGCCGGGGGTGGGGTCGGAATCTGACTTTTTCAACACGATCAAGCCTCCCCCTACAGCAACTTACGTCATGACGAAAGCGGATTTTTGCCGCAAATGTTCTTTAACTGTCGACTGTAAACTGACCCCTGTGCACTGTTCGTAGGGCAACCGTAGGGTATCATCTGTTCATAGCGTCCTGTATAATCGGCGTGCCCGGCAAACGGGTCAATTGCCATGGAAGCGTGAGATTTTTGCATGAGCTATACACCTCAGCTTGACGATGATACCCAACCCCGCTCGCCGCTCAAGGACGTCCCCCTGAAACCCACCATCAGCGTCGATGATGTCGAAGACGCGCCCTCAGGCAGCGGCTGCGGCATGTACGCCTTGATCTCGGTGGTGCTGGTGGTGTTCGCGGTCGCCATCGTCGCCTTGGCGGGCGCGGCGGGCTGGACTTCCGGTCAACGCGAAGCGGAAACACTGGTGCGGAGCACGCGCGAAGCGGCCATCCGCGATCAAGTCGACCGCATTCCCGGCGATGTCGCGTCCGGTAACACGGTGCTGCTGCGCACACGCCTCGAATGGCTGGCGACTTCTGCGCCCGAATACAACGACCTCCCGAATCTGGCGCTGACCGGGACGGCCGTCTATCTCAATACGCTGCCGACCATTACGCCGACACCATCACCGACGCCGGAAGCGACGACTGAAGCTGCGCCCAACGAACTGGCGATTGCCACCAGCGAAAATACCGACAGCGGCTTTGATGTCGCCGCGCTCTACGAGCAGGCGCAGACCGCTATGAACGGTTCGCTGTGGGAAGATGCGATCGAACTGCTCGACGTGGTCGTCGGACTTGATCCGAGCTTCCGCCGTGACGAAGTGCGCCGCGCACTGAACCAGGCGCTGCAGAATCGCGCCCTCGAACTCTATAACGCGAATCAACCCGCCGCCGCTAACATTCTGGTCGGGCGCGCGGAGGAATACGGTCAAATCGACTCTGGCCTCGACTACGAACGCTACGCCGCCGAATTGTATCTGCGCGCGCGCAATGCGATTGGCCTCGGCAGTCCGGTCGCGATCTCGACGCTGCAAGAGCTGATTGGCTTGGGCGCGGGCGGACGCTACTACGACGACGCGATGCAGCTCCTGTACAACCAGTACGTGCTGATCGGCGACTCGTATCTCGCGCAAACCAACTATTGCAGCGCGGCCAGCCAGTATCAACAGGCCATGAACATCTTCAGCAGCGGCACAGCGAACGGCAAATATGCCAACGCGCAGAACCTGTGCCTCAACGCCCCGCCGACCGTCGATCCCAACTGGGCGCTGACGCCCGGTGCGGTCGCGCCCGTGGGCGTAGTGTCGCCACCCGGTCAATGAAACGCTCTCACCCGGTTCTCATTTTTGCTTCATGTGATCTTTAGCCGGGAAACTTATCTTTGAGACAGTTTCATTTGAACTTGGTCGAATTGAGATGACGAACTAGGCGAGGCTCGTGACTTACTGTTAGCAGCCAAGTTCAAGGGCTAGGGTAAAAATAGACCCTTCACATGCCCATCCCTCTAGAACCGCTCGATGTGTCCCCCCTCACATCGGGCGGTTTTGGTTTTCTGACAGTGCGTTATAATCCCCCTCTTCACGCATACGGACGTTATGCGATATCGATTCGCCCCGGCTACAGCGGTGTAGGGACGCGCTTCTGCGCGTCCGGTAGAGTGGACAGCCAGAATGCTGTCCCTACCATCGGCCAGCGAACACCGCACCGCGTCACATCAAGGGAAACTTGCCCATGCCGGGGAAATACTACGAAGATCTTGAACCGGGGATGATCATCAAGCACGAGTTGGCGCGGACGATCACCGAAGCCGACAATGTGCTGTTCTCCAGCATCACGATGAACACCCAACCGCTGCACATCAACGAAGACTTTGCCGCCAAAACGCAGTTCAAACAGCGCATCGTGAATGGGCTGCTGACGATGAGCCTCGTCGTGGGCATCAGCGTGAACGACCTGACCATCGGGACGATCATCGCCAACCTCGGCTATGAAAACGTGAGTCACCCCGCGCCCGTCTTTCACGGCGACACCATTTATGTCGAGACCACGGTCGTCGCGCGCCGTGAGAGCAAGTCGCGCCCCGATACGGGCGTGGTGACGCTCAAGCACATCGGGCGCAATCAGGATGATGTCGTAGTGTGCGAAGTCACCCGCTCCGCGCTGTTTTTGAAGCGCCCAACGGATGTTGCCGAATAACCCAACCCGCACCACAGCCTTTCCCGCACGCCGGGAGATGGGTGATCTGTCTCCCCTCCTGAATTCGGGGAGGGGCCGGGGGTAGGGTAAGATTTCTGCTGCTCACGAACTGCCGATAAGGATTGGATTGATGAACTGGGATTCTCTGTTTGCCGAACGCACCAAACAAATGAAACGCTCGACCGTGCGCGAAATCCTCAAACTGACGGCCAAGCCGGAAGTGATTTCGTTCGCGGGTGGGCTGCCTGCGCCCGAACTCTTCCCCGTCGATCGCATCCGCGAGGCGACCGACGTCGTGCTGGCGGAACGTGGCCGCGAAGTCTTGCAGTACAGCACCAGCGAAGGCATGCCCGAACTGCGTAATCTGATCGCCAAGCGGTTGGCGCGAGGCAGCTTCCAGATTCACCCCGACAACATCCTCATCACGAGCGGGTCGCAGCAGGCGATTGACATGCTGGCGCGCATTTTCCTCAACGAAGGCGACCGCGTCGTCGTGGAAAACCCGACCTACGTCGGCATGATGAGCTCGTGGAAGTCGTACTATCCGCGCTTCTCTGCCGTACCGACCGACAATGACGGCATGCTCGTCGACGAACTGCCTGAGCTTCTCGCCGAACCCCACAAAGTCATGTATGCGATTCCGACCTTCCAGAATCCGCAGGGCACGACGCTGGTGCAGTCCCGCCGGGCGCAGCTCGCGCGCATTCTGGTCGAACACGGGCTGCCGTTCATCGAAGATGATCCCTACGGCGAACTGCGCTACAGCGGCGACAAAGTGCCGTCCGTGCTGCAAATGGAAGCCGAAGTGCGCGGCGCGACCAACGCCGACGGCAATGTGGTCTACTGCGGCACGTTCTCGAAGATTTTGACGCCCGGTCTGCGCATCGGTTGGGTAGCCGCGGCCTTCCCCGTGATCGACAAGCTGGTGCAGGTCAAGCAGGGAGCCGATTTGCACACGAGCACACTCAATCAGGTGATCACCTACGAAGTCGCGCGCGATGAAGCCTTCCTCGACGCGCACATCGCCCACCTGCGGCAGGTCTACCGCCAGCGCCGCGATTTGATGCTCCAGACGATGGACGAACATTTCCCGGCAGAGGTTACGTGGACGCGCCCCGAAGGCGGGCTGTTCCTGATGGTGACGCTGCCCGCGCACCTCGACGCAACGGAGCTGCTCAAGCAGGCGCTGACGCACGATGTCGCATTTGTGCCGGGCGAAGGCTTCTACATTGGCGAGGCGGGCAAGAACACCTTCCGCCTGAATTTCAGCAATTCGCGCGAAGAACGCATTGTCGAAGGCATCAAGCGGTTGGGCGCGGTGTTGAAAGCAGCCGTGCAGGGACAAAAGTAGAGAATTGCCCTGTAGGGACGAGGCATGCCTCGTCCTTTGCTTTGTTAACACATCAGGCGGACGCGATAAATCGCGTCCCTACGAAAATTCTTTCTGGAGGGGCGCACGGTTGTGCGCCCTTCTGTTTTGTGACAACCAAATCTAATCGTATGGTCGATATTGGAAACGTTGAGGACGAGACAGACCTCGTCCCTACATGAGCGTTCCATCTGTCTCCCCTCCCTGAATTCGGGGAGGGGTCGGGGGTGGGGTCGAAAAGTGTGGTGGTGGTTACAGCTCCCGATACCGGTGCGCGACGCCGACCACGATCAGCACGGCGATGAGCGCGTAGCCGACCAACCCGAGCAGCAGTTGATTGCGGTTGAGCGCGTCGCGCTGTGCCGTCCACGTCTGGTCGAACACGTCGCGATTGATCTGACGCAGGTTTTCCATCGCGCTGACAAAACGGTTGAACGTCTCCTGACTCGAACCGGGGTCATCGGCGCTGGTGTTGAACAGAATCGCCTTTTCGAGGTCACCGCTGTTGATCTGACCGCGCAGATTGACATGCGCTTCGCGGAAGTCTTCGAGCGCCTGCCGTGCCTGTTCGAGAGCGGTCGCTTCGCCGGAGAAGGTCACATTGGTTACCAACGGACGAATGCCGTCAATCCGCTGCGCATTGTCCGGCGCAATCACTTCGGCTTGCGCAACCACCGATTCATTCAGGGTGTCTGAGCCGCGCGTGGTGACAAACGCGTTTGCCGTACAATCTTCCCAACCGCACAGGCGCAGCATCACCCGTTCCATTGCGTCGTTGTAACGCGCTTCCCACGCCTCGGTATTATCCGGGTCGAGCAGCAGCGAGCTTTCCGCACGGTTGGCGAGATTGGCATCGACCAGCGTACGGGCGCTGGCGCTCACGCTGAGGTAGGCGTCGTCGATCATCGTGTGGATCTTGTTGGGCGCGTCCAGCAAATTCAAGCCGACGAGAAGCAGCAGCACCCACGCCAGCACCACCGCCGCATCAATCCCCGGCGTGAGGTAGCGGCGGACTTTGCCGCGAATCATGAACGAGATATAGGTCAGCAGCGCGGCCAGCCCAAGCGCAGGCACCGCGAACAGGATCAACTGTCCGGCGATCACGCTGCCCGCGTTCTCACCCGCGTCGACCATACCCTCAAAGTTGAGCCGTTCCAGTTCTTGCAGCGCGGGCGTGATCCAGTTGCGCACATGGTTGTCCGCGTCGAGGAATTCGCGGCGGGCGAGCGCGTCGTCGCTGCGGTTAGCGACGAGGTTGCTGACATGCCGCCAGAAACGGCTGTAGGTGTAGGTTTCCGCCGTCATGTAAGCGGCCTGCTCGTCGCCCGACTGCAAGTTGTCGCGCAGCGTGAACAGCTCATCACGGTAGGCGCTAAAGGCGCGGAAGATGTTGTTTTGCGCCTGCTCGTAGAGCGGCGTATCCGAAGTGAGCAGCGTGTAATCGGCAGCAGATTGGCTGGCCTGCGCGACGTATTGCAGCGCGTTTTCCGCCGCGTCGACCGTCGTGCTGTTGATCTCGGCAATGCCGCGGAACAGTTCATACGACGTGCGGTAGGCGTTGAGCGCCTGCACAAGCGTGAGGAGCGTCAGCAGCACCGCCGCGCCGCTCAGCAGCGCATAGCGGACGCGCGTTTGCGCGGCAATCTGCCGCCGTGGGCGTTCGATCACCGGGGCTTGAGCGGTTGCGTTTCTCATCGTAG
This sequence comes from Anaerolineae bacterium, assembly GCA_041916315.1. Lineage (GTDB taxonomy): Bacteria > Chloroflexota > Anaerolineae > Aggregatilineales > Phototrophicaceae > Flexifilum. Next base: position 60,680 of record JAYRZU010000088.1, on the reverse strand, counting down.
TGGTCATCGCTTATCGTCCTATCGCGTCGTGCACGCGTTCCCACGCCGCGCCGTACGCTTCGTCGAGCGCCGCGTCGGAAACCGTGTAGAACAGGGTATCCGTCGCTTCAGGGTAAATCGCTGCATTGCTCAGGTAATCGCCGTAGATCAGACCTTCGTCAATCGCCACCTGATTCGGACTGGCGTACGCCGTGTAATTGCTGATGTCGGCGTTGACCTGCGCGTTGAGGATGTAATCGATGAAGACTTCCGCCAGCGGCTGGTTCTGCGCGCCGACCGGGATGGCGAGGTTATCTGTCCAGATCTGCCCGCCTTCCGCCGGGATGATGTAGCGGTAATCGTCGCAGCCGCACGAGGCGATCAACTGGAAGATATCGCCGTTGTATTCGACCACGACATCGGCTTGCCCCGCCGCCAGCAGATCCTGCCCAGTATCCGGCGCAATCTCGATGAGATTGGCCGCGTGGTCGATCAGGTACTGCTCGGCTTCGGCAATCTGCGTTGGATCGGTCGTGTTCGGGTCATAGCCAAGCACGCGCAGCGCAAACCCGAACATGGGGCGGGACTCGTCCAGCCACGCGACGCGGGCGCTCATCTTGAAAATATCGTCCCACGTCGTGATGTCGCGTCCGAGCGCAGTGCGGTTGTAGCCCACGCCGATTGTGCCCCACTGGTACGGCACGGTGTAGACGTTACCAGGATCATACGGCGGGTTCTTGAACGCCTCGCCGATGTTGGCGAAATTGGCGATGTTAGCGAAGTCCAGCGGTTCGAGCAGTCCTTCATCAACCATGAGATACACGTTGGCGTTAGACGGCACGACCACATCATACTGCGGCGTATTGCCCGCGCGCAGTTCTTCGAGCATGTCGCTGTCGCTAGCGTAAGTGTTGTAGTTGACGGTCACGCCGCACAGCCGTTCAAAATTGGAGATCGTGTCTTCGGCGATGTAGGTGGTCCAGTTATATACATTGAGCGTTTGCCCCGCAAACCCCTGCGGACACGCCCAAAAATCGGTCTGGGCAGCGGCAGGCATACTCCCTATGCCTAACACCACCAGCACCAATAACAGCAGTGATTTTTGCCTCATCAGAGCCGCCTCATGTTGTTGTTGGCCCAAGTGCCAGCCTATTGCGGGTTGAGCGCCGTCCTCGTGCAGATTTTCCAACAAAAGGACGAGGCTCGCCTCGTCGCTACAATGGTATCATCAATCATACATCCCGCAGGCACAGTCTAGCGCGATTTGACAACTTTTTGACGCAACTGCCCCGTAAAATGGGGGAGCGTATTGTAAAATTGTGCGTACCATGAAAGTGTTGGGAAGGAACTGACTAACTATGCAATGTCCAAACTGCCAGCACTGGAACGAACCGGGCTCGCGTTTTTGCGAAGAATGCGGCACGGAACTTCCACAGGCGGCTCCCTCGGTGGCGCGCGTGGTGCTCGTCAACCCGGCGGATGCAGCGCCTGTTCCGCCGCCGCCCCCGCAGGATTTGATCCCGCAGGCCGACCCGCCGCTCGCCCCGTATGAAGGGCCGCACCTCGTGCTCAAGAGCACCGGGTCAATCTTCAAGTTGAGCGATGCCGCGGTGCTCGGACGCGAAGACCCGGCGCTGCAAATCGACTTCGACGGCTACCCGGACGGCAAATACATCAGCCACCGCCACGCGCAGATCACCAACATCGGCGGCAAGTACTATATCGAAGACCTCGGCAGCTCAAATCACACCTACGTCAACGGCATCAAACTGGCACAGGGGCAGGCCGAACCAATCGATGAAGGCGACGTGATCAAGCTCGGCAAAATCGAGCTGGTGTTCCACGAAGCGTAAACCTCACCCCGTTGCGCTGCGCTCAACTGCCCCTCTCCGAGAAGAGGCGATGGGCAAACGCGCTGTCTTTCCTGTCCCTCTCCCCACGGAGAGGGACGGCTTGCGCAGCAAGCAGGGTGAGGTTGTATTTCGTAGGGGCCAGGCATGCCTTGCCCCTACAAGCACTAGGTTGTCGTCAACTGATAAAGGCAAAACGACGTGACCACACAAGAAAAAATCACCTGTCCGCACTGCGGCAAGCCGACCAGCACGGCCAGCGGCTTCTGCGATGAGTGCGGGCTGGAACTGTCAACGCAGGCGCTCAAACCGCTGACGGCGGCGCAGGTGATGGCGACGGGCGAAGTCCCGGTCGACCGCCTGACGTGCCCGAACTGCGGTTTCAAGCTGCGTCCGAATGCGCGCCACTGCCCCAACTGCGGCAAGAAGCTGGATGCCAACGGCGCGGCGGCAGCGCCCAAGCCCGTCGTTCTGGAAGGCCCGCCGAGCGCCATTCAGATCGGCGCGGTGATCTCCGAACGCTACGGCATCGAGCAGCTGCTCGGTCAGGGCGGCATGGGACGCGCGTGGAAAGCCTACGACCGCAACTTGTCCAAGTACGTCGTGATCAAGACGGTGGTGGCGCAAGACCCGCTGCTGCGCGACGCGCTGGAGCAGGAAGCCAAGACGCTTATCAATATCCGCCACCCCAACATCATTTCGGTGATCGACTTCTTCGTGATCGACACCGAATTGTGCTACGTCATGGAATTCATCGCCGGGCCGAGCTGGGCGGACGAGATCGAAGAGCCGACCACGCGCAAGCTGGTGCTGCCCATGTCGGCGGAACAGGCGCTGCTGCGCGTTAAAGGGCTGCTGCCCGCCTTCAAGTATCTGCACGGCCTGAACCCGCCGATCATCTACTGCGATTTCAAGCCGTCCAACGTCAAGCGCATGACGCTTGCCAATGGCGACCAGATCGAAGTGCTGCTCGACTTCGGCACGGCTTATCGCTACGACCCGAACAAGCCGCCCAAGCCCGCGCGCGGTACGCCCGGCTATCACTCGCAGCAGGCGCGGCATCCCGACTGGCGCGACGACTATTTCACCATCGGGCGCACGCTGGCCGAACTCGTCGGCATGGAAGAAGTCCATACCGAAGAATTCCGCTACACGCTCACGCCGCCGACCGATCATCCGTGGATTCAGTACGACGAATCGCTGCGCTACTTTGTCGAGTGGCTGACCGCGCCCGAACGCGAAAACCGCCCGCAGAGCGTCGAGGAGATCGAAGCTGAAATTGACGGCGTGATCGGCTACGTGAAGGGTCAAACGCCGGATATGACGGCGTTCCGCCAGCAGCGCGAACGTGCTAATTTCGCGGGTGTGACGCTGGAAACACTGCGCCAGACGACCGGGACGGGCGTCGTCGCTGGGACGGTCAAAATTGACCTGCCGCAGGTACCCGCCACCAACCCCGCGTCTACCGTGATCCTCACAGCGCAGGAAGCGTATCAACAGCGCGATTACCGCCGCGCCCTGCTGCTGGCGAATCAGGCTATCAACAACAACGGCGGCGCGTCGGCCTATCTGCTGCGCGCGCTCGTCTACACGCAGGCTGGCGAGCTCGAAGCCGCCGCCGCCGACCTCAAGGTCGCGCAGGCCAATGCTAACCCGCAGGTGCAGTGGGAAATGCTGCTCGCCGAAGGCCAGTATCTCGAAAACACGGGCAAATTTGAGGAAGCCGCCGAACGCTACCGCCGCATGATGACGCTCAAGCCGGGCGATCACCGCGCGCGCTTGCTGCTGGCCGAACTCTACCGCCGCAGCGGCAACAGCCAGCAGGCGATTCTCGAATACAAGGCGATCATCAACAGCAAGCCCTCGATCGGGCAAGCGTACATCGGCGCGTCGAAAGCCTACCTGTTCGAAAAGCAGGTGGACGAGGCCATCGGTGTGCTGGAAGAGGTCAGCAGTCGTAACACCAGCTACAACGACGTGCTGCTGGAACTGATCGCGCTGTACAACCAGAAGGCCACCGACGGCGATGTCGCCAAGCTGGAACAGGCCGCGCAGGCGATCAATGTGCTGCGCGAAAATGGCGTGGAGACGCGCTCGTTCTTCCGGCTGATCGGTGAGTTCTACTACACCGCCGTGCAGATCGCGCGGGCAACGGGGCAAGTCCCGCAGATCAATTACCCGGGCGAGCAAATGCGCTCCGTCGGCGACCTGGCGCGAGCGAACGAAGCGGCGTGGCGTGAATATCTCGCGCGCGACGAAAACGCCGACCGGGAATGGGTTATCAACGAGCGCATCATGACCGGGCGCGTGTGGCAGTTGCTGTAAAGCGACCTCACCCCTAGCCCACACGGCAAGAAGTCCCCTCTCCTCGTTTCGGAGAGGGGATTTAGGGGTGAGGTAATAAGCGCAATTAAAACCGGACGAGGCCTGCCTCGTCCCTACACGATATTCCATGTGAGGGGAAGCTATGGCGAACGCATTCTCATTCAAAACGTACTACAACCCGTACATCAGCCCGACCACCAACTCGGTGTGGGGCGTGGTGTCGGTCACTGCGAATCAAGCGCCGCAGGAAGCGCAGGGCGCGGTCATTTCGCTGATCTGCGATGTGTCCGGGTCGATGCAGGGCGCGAAATTCAACAACGCCATTGCCACGGTCGAAGACCTGCTCGAACACGCGCCCAACGGCATCATGCTGCAGGTCGTGGTCTTTGACGACGACGGCAAAGAAGTCGTGCCGATGACGAACCTGACGCCCGCCGTCAACCGGGCGCAGCTGGTCTCCCAGTTCCGCTCCAACCTCAAGCGCGTGCAGATCTTCGGCGGCACGTCGATGTCCACCGGGATTGATGTCGCGCTGCAAGCACAGCGGCAGATCACGGGCGGGTATGCGCGCTACGGCATCTTCCTGAGCGATGGCCAGAGCACGGAGCCGGAATCGCACCTGGCGCGGGCGGTCAAAGCGGCGGCCGATATGCAGATCCATCTGTGCGCGTATGGCTATGGCAGCGACTGGAATCCCAACGAGCTGACCAAAATGGCGCAGATCACCAACGGGTGGATGCCCAAGGCCGTGCCGCAGCCGGAAGCGCTGCGCGAGGAATTCGCGACTTCGATCGTGAAGATGGCGAACACCGTCGCCAGCGATGTGGCCCTCAACCTGTGGACGCCCACGGGCGCGCGCATCCTGTCGCTCTCGCAGGCGTATCCCGACTGGGTAAAGGGCGAAGCCGCCCCGCTCGGGGATGATCATACGTGGGTTGTACCCGTGCCACCCATGTCCGCCAAGGATCACCGTGACTTTATCGTCCATGTTGAGCTGGCGTCGGTCGGCGCGCGCGTCGTGGCGATGAAACCATCGGTGGTATATGTGGCGGGCGGGCAGCGCATCGAAGAAAAGGGGGATCAGACCACGTGGATGATCCTCGAACAGACACATGAAACCGAGAAGTCGAGTCAGGTCAACGCGGTCGTCGCGGGGTATCTCGGACAGGGGCAGTTGGCCGCCTCGACCCGCGCTATGACCGAAGCCCTGCAAGCGGGCGATGCGAAGGCGGCGGAACGCCACCGCACCGAAGCGCTGGAGATCGCGCAGGCAGTCGGCAACCGGCAGATGACGCAGGTGCTGGAACAGGCGGGCGCGGGCAGCGAAGTCGCGCGCAAGACCGCCGCGCTCGGCACGTCCACGGTCAGCCTGACGGAAGAAGACGAAGGCAGCTAAGCTCACCCTAGAAGCACTTTCAGAAGGCAAGTTAATGTAGGGGAGGGGCTTGCCCCTCCCGCTGGTGGGCGAGGCAAGCAGAACATATACCCCACCCCCGCCCCTCCCCGAATTCAGGGAGGGGAGACCGATTTCCCCCTCGCCCCGCTTGCGTGGGAGAGGGGGCGAGGGGGTGAGGGGCGTGATCCGGCAATTTCGCCAATTGTGAAATAGCCTCGCCCCTACACATGTGCCCTGAAACTCAAGTGCTTGTCCTCAAGCCGTCTGAAGAGGGGCTGGTAGTGCGGGATTGGACGCGCTGTTGCGCGTCCATTGTGCTAATATTCGATGAGATGGACGCCAGTTTGCGCGACTATCCACAGGGTGTGCTCAATGTCGGGGCGCACCTGTGTGTGCGCCCGTTGCGGGCAGACACATAGGTCTGCCCCGACCTCGATTCTGTTAGGAGCACCGATGACCGATGCGGCGGGAAAAGCGTGTCCCCGATGTGGACACACCAATAAGCTCACGGCGAAGAACTGCACGCAGTGTGGGTCGCCGTTTTATCTCGCCGACGTGCAGGGCGAAATGCGCAAACGCTGTGCCTCGTGCGGGCACTTCAACCGCCTGACGGCGAACGTGTGCACGCGCTGCGGCGCGGCCTACGCCAAAGTGCAGATCGCGGCGCGCGGGCACAAGCAGAAATGGTGTCCGCAGTGCGGCGCACCGCGCAAGCTGACCGCGAAAGCGTGCTCCCGCTGCGGCTATCGCTTCGTGATCCGACCGGGAGAAGCGCCCGTCGTGCAGTCGGACAAGTTGGCCGAGCCGAAAACAGTCATCGCGCCGCCGGCTATTGACGGCGAACCCGCGCCCTACATCTCGCCCGACGAGCTGCGCAAAATTCGCCTCGGTGAGCGTGAATCCGCTGATACCTTTCTGCGCGCCATGCAGAACCTGTTGAGGAAGAAACCGTGAAAGTCTACCAGTATGAAATGGCGTCGATTGATCACCCGGAACGCTGCGAAGACGCCGCCATGACCTTCGTCGGCGACGACGACAGCGCCCCCGTGTTTGCAGCCATCGACGGAATGGGCGGGCATCAGCGCACCTTAGCCGACGGGCGCGTGATCACCGGGCGGGAAGCGGCGCTGACCGTGCGCGAAACGCTCGTGCAGGATTTGCAGCACATGCCGCGTGACGTGTCCGCCGACCCCGGCGGCGAAGCGCAAACCAAAGTGATCGCCGCGATCAAACGCGCGCATGAACGCATCCGCCGCGAACTCAATGACGAATCCGAGCATCCGCTCAATCAGCGGGTGGGCGCGGTGGTGACAGTGTGCGTGGTCTGCGAAAACGGGGCGCGACTGCTCACGGCGCAGGTCGGCGACACGCGCGGCTATCTGGTCAGCGGCGGCGAACTGCTCCAACTGTGCTACGACGAGGACAACATTCAGTATCTGGTCGATCAGGGCGAGTTGAGCGAAGATGACGGCGCAACGCTCAGCGACATTCTCAACAGCTACGACGGCATCAACGAGCCGAAGGTGAGCGGCACCGTGCAGATCGGCGGCAACCCATACGAGCTGTATATCGCATGGCGCTGGTTTCTGGTCGGCAACACGGTGCTGAAGATTCCCGCCGCCAACATCGTGATTCGCACGCTCGGCGTGTACGATGACGAGCCGACGCCGCAGGTGTCGCGCATTGAGTTGTCCGAAGGGGATCGGCTGTATTTGTGCTCGGATGGCGCGTACAAGAACCTGACCGATGCCGAAATGCTGGCGCACATTCTCGAAGCGGAGGATCCCGCGCAGGCGATTGGCGACGCCGCCCATGCGCGCTCGCAGTCCACGGAGAACCGCCGCAGCACGCAGGACGACATCACCGCCGTGCTGGTGGAATTGTAAGCCTTACCCTGTTTCGCTGTACTCAACCGCCCCTCTCGTGTGGGAGAGGGGCAAAGAACGCTCAGGGTCGCCGAGGTGAGGCGTTAATACCCGGCTGTGAAGCGCCCGCCGATGTGCTGCGGTTGTTCCAGTTCGTTGACCAGCGCCGTCGCAAAATCGGCGTTAGAGATCGTCGAGTTGCCCTCCGCGTCGAACAGCAGGTTATCGGTCGCGGTACGGAATGTGCCCTTGGCCGGGCCGAGGAAAATGACGATCGAGGGGGTGGCGACGGTCCACGCCAGTTCGCCCGCCGGGAGGCTGCGATAGAGATTCAGCACTTGGCGGTAGGCCAGTGATTCCGGACGATACTCCGCGGGGAACTGCGGCGTATCCACCAGCGCGACACCCGGCGCGACTTCCAGGCTGCCCGCACCACCCACTGAAATCACGCGCTTGATGCCCGCCGCCTTGACACCCGCAATGAATGCCTGCGCGGTCGCCACGCTCGACTCGATATTCGCGCGATCCACCACCGAGCTGATCACGGCGTCATGCCCGGCGACCAGGTTGGTCACCGCGGCACTGTCACTCGCGTCGCCCGCCTGCACGGTCAAATTGGCGTGCTGCACAGTGATTTTCGCCGGGTGGCGCACAATCGCCGTCACCTGATGACCCCGAGCCAGCAGTTCCTGCAAAATCGCTCCACCCACCATACCGCTCGCGCCGAACAGTGCCACTTTCATGGATTTGTGCTCCTGTGTTATCCTGTAGAATGACAGTAACTATAGGTAACCTAGTCACTTTGAGCAAGTAGGCACTCCAAAGTGCTATACTTACTTTGAGGTAACTATAGCGAAGGCAGACAGCCATGCTCGCAGAAGCACCCCGCACATTTGATGCTTATCGGGAAATTTGTCCCACGCGCGCCGCTTTAGATCGCATCGCCGACAAGTGGACGGTACTGGTCGTTGGCGTGCTCCTTGATGGCGAACCCAAGCGGTTTTCAGCGATTCAGCGGCGCATTGAGGGCATCAGCCAGAAGATGCTCACCAAGACGCTGCGCACGCTGGAACGCGACGGTCTGGTCGAACGGCACATCTATCCGGAGATCCCGCCGCGCGTGGAATATCAGCTCACCGCGCTGGGCAAATCGCTCTCAACGCTCATCAACGCTGTGCAGGCGTGGGCCGAAAGCCATATGGAGGATATTCTCGCGGCGCAGGCGCTTTACGATCAGCGCGGCGAACCCGTTGAGGAATAGGTACACATGTAGACAACGACCACGGATATCGCAACGTGCACTAGCGACATTTGCGGCCAAATCGATCTACATATAATATTTAGAAATGGTTTTGTAACACATACATAAAAAGGGGTTCATATGCGCAGCCCTTGGGTCATTATGCTCCTGTGTACAAGCATTTTCTCGGTTACCGCTCGACTTGCCGTCTCCATCCCACCTAAACCCGCGTCCCAAATTCGTCAAGATGTTACCTTTCAACAGCCCCACTCCGCGGCACTCAACCAAATTGCTGAGACTCCCGCGGATGGGACCCTACTGCGCACCGCATCGGGTGCCATCGCCGTTATTTATGGTGGAGCCAGGTTTGTGATCCCGGATATGGATGTCTTCACGGCGCTGGGCTTAGACCTTGCTAACGCTCAGGAAGTGCGCGATGAAGAACTCGACCAGCTTCCCGAGATCCCCGTCGACGGAACACTGCTGCGGGATACATCGGGAAGCATTGCAGTGGTTTACGGCGGCGCACGATTTGTTATCCCAAGCATGGATGTATTTGACGCGCTGGGTTATGACATGACGAATGTCCGGCAGCTCTGGGATGGGGCGCTCGATCGGATTCCGGATATGCTTCAGGATGGAATACTCTTGCGCAACACCGACGGGGGCATCGTCGTTGTTTACGGCATGGCGCAATTCGTCATTCCGAACATGGAAGTCTTTGAGGTGCTTGGCTTTGATATGGCCAACGTCCATCAAGTGCCGGACGCAGTGTTTGCCTACATTTCTCATATCCCGCAGGACTTAACGCTGCTACGGGATACATCCGGCGGTATTGCCGTCATCTACGGCGGGGCACAATTCGTCATTCCGAGCATGGAGGTCTTTGACGCGTTCGGCTTTGACATGGCCAACGTCCATCAGCTCTGGGACGGGGCGCTTGATGCGATTCCAGACGTCCCCCGAGATGGAACTCGTCTGCGAGAATTCGGTACTGAGACCATCTATGTCATGAGCTATGGCGTTCGAATCGCCGTTGTTGCGACCGATCTCGATGGCGTTTACGATCTTTGGGCAGGCGCACTCGACAGCATCTCGGCGCGTTGAGTCTCCAGACCGATGGACGTCAGGCATTTGAGCATCAAATGACCCCAATTTGGGCAACGTGCCTCAAGATTTGATGTGTTCTTAACATTTCGGTGGTAATAATTAGGCGTGTATCTTTGATAAAGAGAGGTTTACACCATGCGTAAACTCGTTTTGCTCGCCTTCGTGGCACTCTTCGTCATGGCCGGGGCGGTCATGGCGCAGGATGATCTGGCGAATGTCGATCCTTCGGGTCAGACCATCGCCTACTGGCATCAGTTCAGCAACGCTCAAGCCGAAACCATGACCGCCATCATCGAGCAGTTCAACAGCACGAATGAATGGGGTATCACCGTCGAAGCGACGGCGCAGGGCAGCTACAACGACATCGCCGATCTGGTCAACGCCGGCATCGTCAGCGGTGAGCTGCCGAACCTCGCGGCGGGCTACGCCAACAACGCCGCCAGCTATGCGCGTGACGGCGTGGTCGTCGACGTGGCGCAGTACTGGAACAGCCCGGACTGGGGTCTGAGCGCGGATGCGCTCGGCGACTTCCGCACCAACCTCGTCGAATTCAACACGGCGGCGGATGGTCAGGTGTTGGCCTTCCCGCACCAGTTCTCGGCGCAGGTGATGGTCTACAACCCTGCCATGCTCAGCGAACTCGGCTATGATGCCCCGCCGACCACCGTCGACGACTTCAAGGCGATTGCGTGCGCTGCGAACGAACTGACCACCGAAGCGGGTGGCGATGTTCAGGGCTTCCCGATCACCACCGACGCCTCGGCGTTCGAATCGTGGGTCGCCAGCATGGGCGGCAGCATCTATGATGCCGACGCGGGCGCGTTCACGTTCGCGGGCAATCAGGCGGTCGCCGACAGCCTCGCGCTGTACAAAGACCTGTATGACAGCGGCTGCGGCTACATCCCGGCGGAACGCTTTGCTGAACAGGCGGATTTCGGTCTCGGCCTGAACCCGTTCTTCGTGACGAGCACCGCTGGCTTCACCTTCATTAAGCAGGCGCTGGTCGATAACAGCGCGACGTTTGATTTCGAAGTCGGGTCGTTCCCGTACACCGAAGGCAACCAGACGGTGCAGGTGTTCGTGCCCAGCATCATCATGTTCCAGAGCACGCCCGAAGAACAGCTCGCGAGCTGGCTGTTCCTCAAGTACCTGATTTCGCCGGAAGTCGCGGCGATGTGGAGCGCAGGTTCGGGCTACTTCAACCCCATCCCGTCGACTGCCGACATACTGACCGAAGACATGTTCACGGCGTATTCGAGCATTTACCCGTACTTCACCGCGGCGAATGAACTGCTCGGCAGCGGCGTGACCCTGTACAGCAGCCCGTCGATCAGCGCGTACGGCACGGTGCGCGGCGCGATCAGCGAAGCGATTGCCAACGTCACCACCAATGGCATGAGCGTTGAAGATGCGGTCGCGACGCTGCAAGCTGCTGCTGATCAGGCGATTGCGGACAGCCAGTAAGGCACATAGGACTGAGTTAGTACAGGACTGAGGACTAAGCAAGAAGAGGGCTGAGGCGCAAGACATAACGTCTTCACTCAGTCCTCAGCCCTCAGTCCTATTTTGTTTCCTTCACCCGGATCATCTCGGCGAGGTTGTGCCCAATGATGCGGAATTCCCGCCCCAGCTTGAGCTGAATCGGCCCGTTGAACGGCGCGGCGTGCAAGATCTCGAACTGCGCGCCGGGCTTGAGATGCAGCGCGCCTAGATATTCCAGACGATCCGGCTCGCGGGTGCGCACGCGGGTCAGTTCCAGCATCACCGTGTGCGGCGCTTCGCTGAGCAGAATATCGTCCATGGGTGGCAGGTCGCCTTCCGGCGTGGGGATCGGTTCGCCATGCGGACAGTGCGTCGGGTAGCCCGCCATCATGGCCATGCGGTCGGCGACGGATTCGCTCAACACGCGGCTGATGCGGTCGGCCTCGGCGTGGACTTCGTGCCAGCCAAAGCCCATCACCCGTTCGAGAAATGATTCGACGATGCGCTGGTGGCGGAGCTGCTTCAAGGCCTCGCGTTCGCCCACGGGTGTCAGGCGGATGCCCTGATACGGCTCGTGGAACAGCATGCCCATGTCGCGCAGGCGCGTCACCATGCGGTTGACCGCCGGGGCGCTCACATTGATGATGTCGGCAAGGGCGGACGTACTGACAAACCCCTCCCGCTGGCCGTCGCTCAGGCGGTAGATTTGGATGAGGTAGTCCCGTTCGCGCGCCGTCGGATTGAGGTCATCGGTCATGTTACCAGCCGTGTTCGAGGCGTGAGATCAACCGCTCCGGCATATCGAATTTACGCATACGGGCTTGCACAGCCTTGATGTTGTAGGGCACGCGGCGATGCTCAAACTGATTGGTTTCCACGTCGAGAATGGCATAGGCGGCGTCGGGATTCGCGTCACGCGGCTGGCCTACGCTGCCGGGGTTAATGATCTGGCGGTGACCATTCAAACGAATACGCTGGCGGTACACGGGCGCGACTGCTTCGGTATCGCCCTGCTCGTCCACCTGCTCGTAAATGATCGGCTGGTGTGTGTGCCCCACCAGACAATAAGAGGTTTCAAAATGCGAGAAATTCAGCGCGGCGATCAGCGGCTCGAGGATGTATTCCCACACGGGTTCGCGGGGGCTGCCATGCGCCAGCGTGTAATTGCCGATAACGAAGGTCGTCGGCAGGGCCTCTAGATAGGCGAGGTTTTCGGCGGTGAGGGTGTCGCGCGTCCAATCGACCGCTTTGCGCGCATCCGGGTTGAAGGTGCGAATATCGAGGCGACCGAGCGCTGCCCAGTCATGGTTCCCCGCGAGGCACAAATGCGGCAGTGTCTTGAGCAGATCAACACACTCGTTCGGATCGGGACCATAGCCCACGACATCACCCAAACACCAGACGTATTCCCACTCGTTGCGGGCATCAGCCAGCACGGTTTCAAAAGCGGTGAGGTTGGCATGAATGTCGGAAATGACTAGTACGCGCATACACTATCGTTCCATACGGCGAAAACGGCTTCAAACTCGATAATACCACGCTTTCTTCAACGGTACGAATTAATGTTTGTTGAAAGGTAGCTCAAGCTGCGCTCAAAGGGAGGCGGACGGCGAAGCGCGTGCCGATCCCCTCCTGCGAGGTGAAATTGATCTCGCCGCCATAGAGCGCCACACAGTCCTGGACGATCTTCAGGCCTAAGCCCGTGCCCGTGGCGAGCGGGGCGTTTTCGCCGCGGAAGAATGGCTCGAAGATCCGCGTCTGGTCGGTCAGTTTGATGCCAACGCCCTGATCTTCGACAGTCACCAGCAACCAGTGATCGACGCGGCTCATCTCCAGCCGAATTGGGCTACCGCCGCGCGAATACTTGACGGCGTTACTGAGCAAGTTGCCGACAATCGGGCGGAGCAAGCGCATATCGACGCACACTTCGTCGTCGGGCAAAGCATAGTTCAGCGTGTAGTCGTGGTCCGGCGCATTGAACGTTTCGTAGTCGCGCACCAGCTCTTCGCAGAACGCCCGTAGATTGTGCATCTGGCGTTCCAGCGGGAAGCTGCCGCCCTGCATGCGCCGCATCAGCGTGACTTCCGAGACGAGATCGCTCAACGAGTTGACCTGCGCCTGAATGCGATGCAGCAGTTCCAAACGCCGATCCGCAGAGAGGCGGTCGTTGTAATTCTCGATCATCTCGCTCGCCGTATAGATCGCCGCCAGCGGCGTCTTGAACTCATGCGAGATCGTCGCCATCAGATGATCCTTCAGGTGATTGATCTCGCGCTCATTCTCGAGCGCCATGCGCAGGCGCTCAGTTTCGACCTCCTGCGAGGCGCGTTCCGCAGCCAGACGCCGATAGTAGAGCACGGCGACCACCTGCAGCGCGAAAGTCAGTATGACGAAAGCGAGCGGCCCGGTCGCGAGGTCAATGAAGCTGGCTTCGGGAGTCAAATAGGCTAGCAGCCCGGTGCCCAGCGTGAGGAAGAGCAAGAGCGCCGCGCTGAACGCGAGCGGCACGAACATGCTCGCCAGCATCAGTGGCAGCACCGCCCAATTGATGGAGTTGAGTTCCCACAAGCCCATATCAGGGTAAGCGAAGATCAGAATGGCGACGAGGAATGCCCCGCTCACCAGATACGCCGTGATCCGCACATGCCCGCGCCGCGACCACCAACTCGCCGCGACCAGCAGCCCAATGACCGCCAGCGCCAGCATATCCGCGCCAAACCATTCGGAGTCCGGCGAAAAGAAAGTGGGCAAGAAAGGAATGACGGCGAAGACCACAAGGAGCAGGGCGAGTGCGAGCATCAGCGCCGCGAACAAGCGAATGCTGTGGATTTCCGTTGGAGATTTGATGCTAGGATGCGGCTCCGTCACTGCCTGAAACACCGTTCGCAGGGACTGAACCCACTGTGATGAAGCTGCCAATCATCCCACTCGCAGATTACGTGCCAATATCACATAAGCAATAGTACACGCGAATCACTTGGGGAAGTATAAACGAGTCGGACTTAATTCAACATTTATTATATCTTTGTCAATTTTGGCAAATTTAGGCAGCCGCGCTGAATCGGTCGAGTTGGTTCTCACACAAAGTACTCAAACATCGTGTAGGGGCGTACCCCGAACAGGACAGACATCGAGGTCTGCCCATGCCCAAGCGGCTGGTCGTCGGCTCTGACCGGGAGCGCGCAGGTGACGCAGCGCCTAATCTTCGTCGTCGGTCTCGTTGACCGGGGCTTCGCGGAAGCCGTGCCCATAGGCGACATGCCCCTGCCCGACCACCATGAACGCGGCTGGATCGACCTGGCGCACGATGCGGCGCAGCTCGTTGACCTGCGAACGGGCCATGGTCACATACAGGACGGTGCGCGGCTGGTTGGTGTACATGCCCGTCCCCGCCCACGAAGTCACGCCGCGCCCCATGCGCGAGGTGATGGCGTCCGCCAGTTCACGGGGATGGTCAGTGATGATCACGCTCGTGCGGATCACGCTCGGCCCTTCGAGCACGTAGTCGGTGGTAGCCGCCGCCACGTACAGCGTGACCATCGCGTAGAGCGCGCCTTCCAGCCCGAAGACCAACCCCGCGGCCAGCACGACAAAGCCATCGGTGTAGAGCGTGCTGCTGCTCAATGGAATGCCATAGCGCTTTTGCAGAATACGCCCCAACGTCGACGTACCGCCGAGCGTGCCACCTGCCGCCAGCACAATGCCACCGCCGATCCCGCCGATGATCCCGCCGAAAATGGCATTGAGCAGGCGGTCATGCGACATCATATAGCCGTTGAACCACGGCGTCATGATATCGATCAGCAGCGAGTACAGCACGACGGTGAAGATCGTCGCCGCCACCACTTTCCAGCCGCCGAGGAACCGGAAGGCGATCAACTGGATGGGGATATTGCCGATCAAGATCATCACGCCGATGGGCAGCGCGGGCACAAGATGATTCAGGATGATCGCGATGCCGGAGATACCGCCGGGCGCGATCTGCGCTGGCACTTCAAAGACGATCACCGCGATAGCGGAGATCACCGCGCCAATCGCAAGGCGCAGCAGGCGATACACAATCGACACGAGGCGGGATGTAGTCACAGGGTGCTCCAAGGACAGCACTTAACGGACGGCTTATGTCGTGTCCGCGTACTTTGGGCGAATAATCGCGATCATACCTGTCTGATTGATCCGCCGCTAGATCGCGGTATCATCAGAGAAAACGATAATTCTTAGCGAAAGGTTCGGCTCATGCGTGAAGTCGTGATTGTGGAAGCGGTGCGGACGCCGTTAGGTCGGCGGAACGGGTGGCTGCGCGAGACGCATCCGGTGCGACTGGGGGCGTCGGCGCTGTGCGCGGCGCTGGAACGCGCCCAGCTCGACGCGGCTCTGGTCGAACACGTGCTCATGGGCTGCGTCGGGCAGGTGGGCGAGCAAACGTTCAACCTCGCGCGCAACGTCGTGCTCGACGCGGGCTTGCCCATCGACATCCCCGCGACGACCGTCGACTTCCAGTGCGGTTCCAGCCAGCAGGCGGTGCATCTCGCGGCGGGTATGATCGCCAGCGGGCAGATCGACATCGCGGTGGCTGGCGGCGTCGAGAACATGAGCCGCGTCCCGATGGGATCGAGCATTGGCGAGGGCGGCAGCCCCTTCACGGATCGCATCATGGCCGACTACAACATGATCCCGCAGGGCATCGCCGCGGACGAGATCGCCTTCAAGTGGAATATCAGCCGGCAGGAAGTCGACGAAATCGGCTACGAGAGCCACATGAAAGCCGCGCAGGCCGCGCAGGCGGGCTACTTCCAGCGCGAGATTCAGCCCGTCGGCGGCATTGACGAGAAGAAAGTCCCGCTCACGGTGACGCAGGATCAAGGCATTCGCCCCAACGCCAGCCTCGAAAAGATGGCGATTCTCGACCCGGCCTTCACCCCCAACGGCGTGACGACCGCGGGTAACAGCAGCCAGATCAGCGATGGGGCGGCGGCGGTGCTGCTCATGACCGCTGAGAAAGCCGCCGAACTGGGGCTGAAACCGCGCGCACGTTTGGTGTCGATGGTGACCGTCGGCAGCGACCCACATCTCATGTTGACCGGCCCCGTCCCGGCGACGCGCAAGGCGCTCGCCAAAGCGGGCATCACGCTCGACCAGATCGACCTGTTCGAGGTCAACGAGGCGTTCGCGGCGGTGATCGGCATGTGGAAGCGGGAGATCGGCGCGGATATGCGCAAGGTCAACGTGCATGGCGGCGCGATTGCGCTCGGTCATCCGCTCGGCGCGAGCGGCGCGCGGCTCATGACCACGCTGCTGCACGCGCTCGAAACGCATGATAAGCGCTTCGGCTTGCAGACTATGTGCTGCGGTGGCGGCATGGGTACAGGCACGATCATCGAACGATTGTAATCCCCGACGGAGTCACATACCGGCAGCCTGCCTCGTCTCCTCTTGTAACAACCCGAAAGTACAAGAGGAGCGAGGCTCATGTCTCACCAAGTTGTGATCATCGGCGGCGGCTACGCGGGGATTCTGGCGGCGCAGCGGCTCAACGCGGCGCAGGTCACGCTGATCAACAACCGCAGCACGTTCACCGAACGCATCCGTTTACATCAGGTGGCGGCGGGCGAACGCCGACCCGAACACTCGATTCCCGCGCTGCTGCGCAAGGAGGTGACGTTCGTGCAGGGGCACGTCAGCGCGCTCGATCTTCACGGTCAGCAGGTGATCTATCGCGACGACGCGGGCGAGCACGTGCTGCCCTACGACTCGTTGATCTACGCGCTGGGCAGTCGGACGGGGAATGCACTAACCTCACCTCTAATTCCCCTCTCCGGGGGGAGAGGGGACTTGAACGGGGCGCGCTTTTCTCGCCCCCAACTTCTGGAGAGAGGGTCGGGGGGTGAGGCTGATATTTTCACCCTCGACCCCGCCGCGACCGAACGCCTCGCCGCGCGGCTGCGCGATCTGCCCGCTGGGGCGCACGTCGCCGTGGTCGGCGGCGGCCTAACCGGGATCGAATCCGCGTCGGAAATCGCCGAGAGCTACCCGCAGTTACAGGTCACGCTGGTGACACGCGGCGCGTTCGGCGAACGGCTGTCGCGCAAAGGGCGGGCGCATCTCTACGCGACCTTCCAGCGGCTGAACGTGCAAATCTGCGATCATCTGGTGGTGCAGCGCATTGGCGCTGGCGAACTGATCACCGAGCGCGGTCCACTTCCCTTTGATGCATGCGTGTGGACGGCGGGTTTCAGCGTGCCGACGCTGGCGCGGGAGGCAGGTTTGACGGTCAACGACTGCGGGCAGATCGTCGTCGATCGCACGCTGCGCTCGGTCTCACACCCCAACGTATACGCGGCGGGCGACGCGGCATGGGTTGCCGATATGCCCATCCCGATGCGCATGGCCTGCGCGACGGCCTTGCCGATGGGCGGCCACGTCGCCGACAACCTCAACACGCTGCTCACGGGCGGGCAAGCCAAACCCTTCGAGTTCCGCTACTATTGGCAGTGCATCAGTTTGGGGCGCAATGACGCGCTCGTGCAGATTGTGAGCGGTGACGACACACCGCGCGAACGCATCATCACAGGCAAGGGCGGCGCGGTCTTCAAAGAGATGATCTGCCGCCTGACGATCAACGTGCTGCGGTTGGAACGCCATGTGCCGGGGTTGTACCGAGTCCCCGCATGAGTGAGATGATCCGGATGGACGAATTCGAAGCGCTGCGGCCGCGCCTGTTCGGCATTGCCTACCGCATGCTGGGCAGCGCGATGGAAGCCGAAGACATTGTGCAAACGGCGTATCTGCGCGCGCATGACGCAGGGGAAATGCAGTCGGCTAAGGCGTATCTGACGCGGGTCGTGACCAACCTGTGCCTTGATCAGCTCAAGTCAGCCCGAGAGCGGCGCGAAGTCTACGTGGGCGACTGGCTACCCGAACCCGTGCTCACGCCGGACGACACGGCGGAAGCACGCGAAACGCTCTCAATGGCCTTCCTGCTGCTGCTCGATCACCTGTCGCCGCCCGAACGCGCCGTGTTCCTGCTGCACGAGGTTTTCGATTACAGTCATGACGAGATCGGCGAGGTGCTCGGTAAAAGTCCGGTGGCCTGCCGCCAACTGCTGCGGCGCGCCAGAACGCATCTGGGCGACCCACCCGCGCCCACGCCCGATCCGCACGGACACGCGCTGCTGGAGCAGTTCATCGAAGCGCTGAACAGCGGGGATGTGGCGGAGGTCATGGCGGTGATGCGGAGCGATGTGGCAGTGATCAGTGATGGCGGGGGCAAGGCGGTCGCAGCGCGGCATCCCATTGAAGGTGCAGAACCCGTTACGCGGCTCATCCAGGGGTTGGTGCGCACGGGCGTCAAGCCGACAACCCGCTACACCATGCCCATCATTAACGGCGCGGCGAGCGTCGTCGTGTGGGATGCCGATCAGGTCGTCACAGTGATGATCCCCGAATGGCGCGACGGGAAGCTGTACCGCATCTACTTCATGCGTAACCCCGACAAATTGAATCTGCGCACGGTATAATCTGAACCATACCGTAGGCAAATCAGACCCCACCCCCGACCCCTCCCCGAATTCAGGGAGGGGAGCAAGCGGGACGCTCGTTCTCCCCTCTCCTCGCTTGCGTGGGAGAGGGGTTGGGGGTGAGGGGCTGCGAAATGGATTGATCGATGCGCCGATTGCTCCTCCTGCTCGTCTTGCTGCTCATGCTGAGCGTGTCCGCGCCTGCCTCCGCGCAGGTGCAGTGCGGCATCGTCAACCGCATCGACTTTCCGGTCGATCCGACGCGCTTCCGCGTCATGCAGGACTACGGCGCGCAGAGCTACCGGCATCAGGGACGCTATCATACGGGCGAAGACTGGTACGGCGGCGACGGCGTGGGCGAATACGTGCGCGCCATCGCTGATGGCCGCGTGACCTTCTCCTCGGCGAACGGCTGGGGGCGCGACGGCGGCGTGATCATCATCGAGCACAATTTCCCTGATGGTTCGGTCGCCTACAGCATGTACGGCCACATCACCGACCAGACGGGCGTACAGTTCCCCGCGCCGTTCTCTTGCGTGCAGCAGGGCGATGTGCTGGCGGCGGTGGGCGATGCGCGCCCCACGCCGCATGTGCATCTCGAAATCCGCACGACCAACCCGGATATCCCCGGCGCAGGCTATACGTGGAACCTTCCCGCCGACGAAGGACTGCGCCGCCCCACCAAATTCATCCTCAACTGGCAGGCGTGGCTGAGTGACGCTTACCGGTGGCGGCTCGACCTCGCCGACGAAACCGGAGCCATTGCGCCGCCTGTGCCGCTCGCCGATAACGGTCTGCTGGCGCTCGATGCCAACCGGGTGATCCGCGTGAGCAGCGACGGGCGCTTGCTGTGGCGCGTCAATTTGAGCGCGACGGCGGTCGGCTTGCTCCCGGCGACCGGTGATGGCGCCTACATCGCTTACGCCGACGGGCGTTTCGAACGGGTCAACAATGACAGCACGGTCGGCGAAACCTGGGAGACGGGGATTACGCTGGCGGGCGCGCCGCTGGTCCTCGCGGATCGCCTCCTGTTCCCAACGCCGACCGGAATCGCGGCACTCGACTCGGCGGCGCGCTCGGTGCTGTGGACGCAGGCCGGGATCGGCGCGGTAGCGCGCTGGCAGGCGGCAGGCGATCAAATCGGTGTAATCACGACCGCTGATGAGATGATCACCTTGCGGGCAGACGGCACGATTCTCGATCAAGCGCGCCTGCGCGAACCGGGATCACTGGCGGCGGACAACGGTGGTTTGCTGGCGTATACGCGGGGCGGCGCATGGCGCATCGATGCGGCGGGCGCGTGGACGCCGCTCATCGATACTGCTCCGGCGGGCGGCGCGGAGTCGGCGGTGGCGTCCGATGGGCGCGTGTTCCTGTGGGATGGCGAGTCGCTGTACGGCTACAACGCCGAGCATTTTGGCTTATGGCAACTGCCGCTCCCCGGCGTCGACGGCGCGGCGCAGTTGGAGATCTTCGACCGCGCCGTGCTGCTCATCACCAGTCATGGCGACATCATCGCCATTCAACCGGAATCGGGCGGAGTGTGCAACCGCACACGCATCTACGGCAGCGCCTTCACGCAGATGTGGCACGCGCTCGGCGCGGATGGCGTGCTGCGCGTCCACCTCGCGGATCAGATCATCGGTCTGGACTGGGAGACATTCTTGCTGGGGTGTGCGTAGCAAATCACCCCACCCTCGCCGCCTTTCTGGGTGGAGAGGGGAAACAGATGTCGCGCCGAAACAATTTGTGTAGGGGCAGACCTATGTGTCTGCCCGGTTTTGGGCGCACACGCAGGTACGCCCCTACATTTGTTCGTGGTTTTCTTTGGGCATCTTATCCTCAGGACAAGGGCGGGGGTGAGGTTGAGTTGGTTATAACCGCCCGTACCGTTTGAGCAGTTCCACCAGCCGATTTTGGAACAGCGCGAACGCCGTGTTGCCATTCCGTCCCGTCAGCGTTTCAGCGGCCAGCAGCGCGTTGAGAATCGCCTCTTCGAGGCTTTCCACGACGGCGGCGAACAGCGGATCGAGCGCGTCGTCACGCACCAGCGGCGGGTTGATCCGCGCATCGGGCGTGTGCGGCGTGCGATTGGTCGTCGAGAAGGCGATGGCGAAGTCGCCGCTCCCGTGATGACCCACCGAGCCCGTGCGCCCCAGCGCAAACGCCGATCGATGCGCCAAGCGCGTCAACTGGCGCGAATCGAGCGGAGCGTCGGTCGCGATCACCATCATGATCGAGCTGCCGCCGACCTGCGGCATCGCCTCATCGAGCAAATGCTGCCCAATTGGCGCGCCGAGGAACAGCAGTTCTTCCCGTTTGCCATAGTTGGTCTGCACCAGCGCACCGACCGTATAACCGTCTACGCGCCGCGACGCCGTACCGATCCCGCCCTTGAACTGAAAGCAGAGTGTCCCGGTCCCCGCGCCCACATTCCCCTCCGCGACTGCGCCGCCTGCCGCGCTCTCCAACGCCGCGTAGACGTGTTCGGGGTCGACATGCCGCCCACGCAGATCATTCAGGAACTGATCGTTGCATTCGCCGACCACCGGGTTGATCGATCCGGTCGTCAGACCGATGTCGGGATTGCCCCGCAGCATATACGCAACCAGCGCGTCGGCGACCTTACCGACATTCAGCGTGTTCGTGAGCAGAATGGGCGTTTCGATCACGCCCAGCTCACGGATTTGCTCAAAACCGACCGCCTTACCGAAACCGTTGATCGTCGCCACACCCGCCGCTACTTTGTCGTGGAACAGGTTGCCCCGATGCGGCAGCACCGCCGTGACGCCCGTGCGCACCGCTTCGCCTTGAATGAGTGTGGTGTGCCCGACCAGTACGCCGGATACATCGGTGATGGCGTTGAGCTCCCCGGCGGGCAAGCGACCGGGTACGAGGCCAAGATCACGTACGCGCATCGCCCACCTCCGAATGGAACCAAATCGCGGCGAAAAACGTATTATGGTGAGAGTCCACTGGTGGGAGGCTGGGATGCGTCACTTAGTCTTATTCCTGTGTGTGCTGTGCCTGACGAGCGCGTGCAGTCTGTTTGACGGGGCCGCGCCGCTGATTATACCCACGCCAACCTCGGCGGATCAGCCGCATGTGCTGCTCACTGCTGACCAGACTGCCGTGCACGTCGGCGACATCGTAACGGTGCGCGCGCAATCGTTCCGCGTCGGCATGCCGCAGTATCGCTACACGCTCACGCCCGGCACCTCGCTGCTCATCCCGTATGCCAGCGGCACGCCGAGCCTGAGTCAGCCTGTGGGCGCAGCGCCCTTTGAATTTGTCGTCCCTGAAGAAGGGGGCACCGGAGATGTGGTGCAGTTACGCGCAGTCAGCGTCGGCACTGCCACATTGAGCGCATTCGCCTCCGGAGAAATTGCGGCGGCCGATGGCGCTTATATGTGGGGCGGTGCCGATTCCAACGCGCTTGAATTGACGGTAACATCCTAAGCCAACCCCCGAAATTGGCAAGCATAGGATGAGGCATGAGCTTATTTTGGAATCGGTAAGTTGCACATCTAACCCGCCCCCGACCCCAACCCGAATTCAAGCAGGGAAGACGGATTTCCCCCTCGCCCCGCTTGCGTGGGAGAGGGGGCTCGAGGGTGAGGGGACGTGATTAGGTATTTTCACCAATTGTGAAATAGCCTCATGCCTCGTCCCTACGAATGCGTCCGGTTGACAGACATTCGACCTTTGGCTTAGCTAATCACCACGGACATGCGTGGGAGTGACACGGATCGCGACGGGGAATGTCCCGGCGAATACATCTGGTGTCATGCCAATATCGGGGATCGCCGCCCCGTATTTCGCCATATACTGCGCGTGTTGGTTGGGGGGTGGCGCGGCCGGGTCAGGGTGCGCTTCGCCCATGATGACGAGATAGTCGTCGGCGTCCAGCGTCGCGCTGTAGCTCAGCGCGACCTGCGGGTGTTGCAGGATGTTGCGGTATTTTTGCGCTTCTGCGCCAGTGTAAATCAGAAATGTGCCGTCCTCCCACACAAACCACACGGGAGTTGGTTGGGGCATACCGTCCGCGCGGACGGTAGTGAACCACATATAGACTGCTGTTTGGATCCGTTCAAGAAACTCGGGTTTAATCGCTACGCCCATTATCCGCACCCTTGCTTTCCAGTAAACCTGTAACCAGCCTTGCCCGTATTGTACTGTGAGATCGATTCAATTGGGGAAACAAAAAAGGACGCGAGTGCTCGCGTCCTCCGGTTGAGTCGCCGAGCTGATTAGCCGTTGACGGGCGTCATCGTGACGTTGTTGGCCGCCGCTTCTTCCGCGGTCATCGGCTTGACGGTCTTGCACAGGGTCAGGTAATAGCCATCGGGGTCTTTGATATCGAACTTGCGGTCGCCCCAGTATTCGGTCTTGAGGTCGTCAGCCGCTCCACCGCGCGCTTTGACGTCGGCGTAGTACTGGTCAAGGTCGGTCGAGTCGGGCACATACACCATGAACTGCACCGTCGCGCCGGGCGTGGGTCCGGCCGGATCGATGCCGAGGCCAAAGGCCGCTCTGCCGAATTCGAAAATGCCGAAGACTTCATTCCCGCTGTCATCGTTCATCGACACGCTCTGCTTGAAGCCGAGCGTTTCCGTATAGAACTTCTTGGACGCAGCAAAATTCTTGACCGACAGAATGGGCATAATCATGGCGCATTTTCCCTTGAGTTTGTGTTGAACTGACATGGATTATTATAGCACGAATGTTCGTACAAAGTCAAGAAATTTTGTTCGAATAGTATCAGTCAAATTGAGGGAGAAACAGGGGTAAATCCGGCGTAGGGACGCGCAACGGCGCGTCCGTTTCTCCCTAAGCTGGCGGACGCACTGTTGGGTGTCCCTACAGTTCCCTCGATTGTTAAACGTGTCCCGTCTTCAACCGAATTCGGGGAAGCGAGCCAACAAAAGACAGTTTTTACCCCTCTCCCACCTTGTGTAGGAGAGATGCAGGAGTGCGGGGAAACTCGAACTACCGTTCCAGCCTGAATTCGCGCAGCACTTCGGCGGTGTGCTGACCATGCGCGGGCGGCGGCGTGCGGATCTCGGTCGGCGTGGCGGAGAACCCGACCGGATGCCCGATCATGGGGATGCCGTCGAGCACGTGGATCAGCTCGCGCGACTCGGTATTGGGATCGGCGAGGATATCCGTCACTGTGTTGATCGGCCCGGCGGGGATGCCCGCTTGGAGGATGCGTTCGACCCAGACGCGGGCGGTGTCGCCCGCGAATACTTCGTTGAGCAGACGCACCAGTTCGACGCGATGTGCCACGCGCGCCGGATTGGTAGCAAATCGCGGATCGCTCCTCCACTCGTCGCGGTCGATCAGCGCGCACAACTGGCGAAACTGGCCATCATTGCCCACGGCCAGCGCAAAGTCGCCATCGGCGGCGTGAAACGTCTGATACGGCACAATACTCGGATGCGCGTTGCCGTAACGTCCCGGCGTTTGTCCACTCACCAGCGCGTTGCTGGCGATATTGACCAACGCCGCAATCTGGGCATCGAGCAGAGCGATGTCGAGATGCTGCCCCACGCCCGTGCGTTCGGCGTGCAGCAGCGCGGCGAGGATGGCCGAATGCGCGAACAGCCCCGCGAACACATCGCTGATCGCCACGCCGACCTTGTGCGGCGCGCCCTCGATTTCGCCCGTGATCGACATGAGGCCGCTCATGGCCTGCACCACGAAATCATAGCCGGGACGGTCGCTGTACGGCCCGGTCTGCCCGAAGCCCGTGATACTCGCGTAGACCAAGCGCGGATTGATAGCGCTGAGATCCGCATAGCCCAGGCCAAACGACGCCATGCCGCCCGGTTTGAAGTTCTCGACCACCACATCGCTGTGCCTGACCAGTTCCCGCGCTATCTGCTGATCGGCAGGGTTCTTCAGGTCGAGCGTGATGGCTCGCTTGTTGCGGTTGACGCTGAGATAGTAGGCGCTGAAGCGTTGGCCGTCGCGCTCCAGCCACGGCGGCCCCCACTGGCGCGTTTCATCGCCGCGCAGCGGGTCTTCCACCTTGATCACGTCTGCGCCCAGGTCGCCGAGCAGCATCGTGCAGAACGGCCCGGCCAACACGCGCGTGAAATCGAGCACGCGCACGCCGCTTAATGCGCCCAATCGAAGCCCTTCCAGATGTGCATACACGTCTGATCGACTTTGACGAAGCCGAGCTGCGCGTAATAGCCCGCGAGATGATTGGCGCAGTCGAGCGCAATGGCTTGCACATGCGCCAGCCGACCGAGAAGCGCCCGCATCAGGGCGAGGCCAATCCCCTGCCCGCGCAGCGCCTCGTCGACGATCACGTCTTCGATGAACGCGCGGAACAGGTCGTCGGTGACGGCGCGCGCAAAACCGACCAGTTCGTTGCCGCGCCACGCGCCAACACACACTGAATGCGCCAGCAAGTGCTGAATCTCGGCGGTGGTGCGCGTTTTTGTCCATTCGGCTTGTGCGAACAGGCGGTGCAGTTCTTCCGGCGGAATCGGGCGCGTGAAAGAGTACTCAATGTCCATACGATCAACCTCTGGCAAATACGAATTCGGGGATTATTGTACCGGAGGAAGGGGTGAGAAGCGCGGTCGGACACGATTCCGACCCCACCCCCGACCCCTCCCCGAATTCAGGGAGGGGAGCAAGAAGAGATGCTTGTGTAGGGACGAGGCATGCCTCGTCCTGTTTATTTCTCTGGATTGAATGAAAAGCCTGTCATCCGTGGAATGCTTTAGCAAATAGGTTGACAGTCGTGTTGGTAAATGAGGGCAAGGCATGAGGGTGTTTAAGACCCCTCACCCCAACCCCTCTCACACGCAAGCGGGGAGAGGGGAGGCATGACGCGTCTGCTGTCTGCCCTCCCTGAATTCGGGGAGGGGCCGGGGGTGGGGTCGGAAACTGACTTTTTCAACACCCTCATGCTTTGCCCCTACATAGACCCAACAACCGAATTTGCCAACGCCGCTCAAATTTCCAACTGCAGGTTGTACAACCGCGCATAGCTACCGCCGCGCGCGATCAATTCGTCGTGCGTACCCTGCTCGCTGATCCCGTCGGCGGTCAGCACAAGGATGCGGTGCGCGTGGCGCACGGTCGAGAGACGATGCGCGATGACCAGCGTCGTGCGGTTCTCGCTCAACTGCTCCAGCGAGGTTTGCACAGCGCGTTCGCTCTCGTAGTCGAGCGAACTGGTCGCTTCGTCGAGGATGAGGATCGGCGGGTCTTTGAGGAACACGCGCGCGATGCTCAAACGCTGCTTTTGCCCGCCGGAGAGCTTGACGCCGCGCTGCCCGATATCCGTGTTATAGCCATCCGGCAGCGCCATGATGAACTCGTGCGCATTCGCCCGCTTGGCCGCCGCGATGATCTCGTCAAAGGTCGCGTCGGGTTTGCCATAGCGGATGTTCTCCGCGACCGTCCCCGCGAATAGATACACGTCCTGCTGCACCACCCCGATCTGCTGGCGCAGTGACCGCAGCGTGATGTCTTTGATGTTGATGCCATCGAGCAGAATCTCGCCAGAGGTAACCTCGTAGAAGCGCGGGATGAGCGAGCACAGCGTCGTCTTGCCGACGCCCGATGTACCCACCAGCGCGACGTATTCGCCCGCTGGGATGGTCAGCGACAGGTTTTTGACCACATCCTCATGCTCGGCGCGGTACTTGAAGCTCACGTTGCGAAACTCGATGTCGCCGCGCGCGTGCTGCAGGTCGCGCGCATGGGGCGCATCCTGAATATCCGGCTCGATTTCGAGGATCTCCATGAAGCGCGTGAAGCCCGTCGCGCCTTCCTGATACAGGTGCGTGAAGTTGATCGCCCGCTTGATCGGGTCGACAAGGATGCCGACACACAGCGTATAGGTGAGCAGATCGGCTAAGTCGAGCGTGCCGCCGACGATGGCTGCCGCGCCAAAGATCACGACCGCGATGGTCAGCAGGTTGGTGAAACCGATCATCCCGGCGTCATAGTGGGCTTCGCTGCGATACCCGAGGCGGCGGCTGTCCAGAAAGCGGTTGTTTTCGTGCCGGAATTTGCGCTGTTCGACCGCTTCGTTGGTGAACGACTTGACCACACGCATCCCCGCCAGCGAGTCTTCGACCTGCGCGTTGATGTCGCCGATGCGCGCGCGGCTGGCGAGCAGCGCTTTGCTCATGCGGGTGTTGAAGTAGAACGCGTAGACCGCCATGATCGGCAGGAACAGGAACACCAGCAGCGTGAGCGGCACATTGATGGTGATGAGGATGACGAACGCGCCGATGAACTTGAGCACGGAAATGACGAAATCTTCCGGGCCGTGGTGACACAATTCCGAGAACCAGAAGGTGTCCGTGGTGATGCGCGACATCAACTGCCCGGTGCGCTGGTCATCGTAGAAGCTGAACGACAGCTTCTGGTAGTGGTCGAAGAGTTCGGCGCGCATGTCGCGTTCCATCAGCGCGCCCATCGAATGGCCGCGATAGTCCACCACATATTGGCTCAGCGTGTGCAGCGCCACCAGGCCGACCATCACCGCCCCCATCGCGTAAATCTGATTGAGGGTGTCGGGCGTGGTTTCGGCTAACACATTCTGGGTGATATAGCGCGCGCCGAGGGGGAGCAGCAGCGTGGTTAGGGCAACCACGAACGCGCAAGCGATGTCGATGAGCAGCCACCCCCGATAGGGGCGGTAGTACGACACGAACTTCTTGAAACGTGACAGAGTCAAATAGTCTCTCCGGAACGGATCAGCGAGCTAGAGACAGCGTTCTACTCGCTATTTCGGACATAAGTGATTATAGACGGGTCAGGAAAGCTCAACAATGCCCAATCTACGGATCGTCCTCCCCATGTGTAAGATCACCTTGTTATCATTAGCACTTTGCGAATTTAAGGGGCTCTCTATGACCGTTTCGATCTGGCAGGCCGAAGACACCCAACCGATCCGCGAAGTGGATGTACTCGTGATCGGCGCGGGGCTGGCGGGCTGCGCCGCCGCGTATTTCGCAGCGCAGGCCGGGCGCAGCGTGGTGATCACCGAAATGCGCGATGTGGCGCTCGGCGCGAGCAGCCGCAACGCCGGGTTCATGATCACCGGGCCGGACACCTACTATCACCGGGCGATTGAGCTGTACGGGCATGCCAACACGCGTGAACTGTGGGCGCTCTCCGACAGAACGCACAAGTACTGGCGGGAATTCGCCAAGCAGGGTGACGTACGCCTCGACAACTGCGGCTCGATGCTGCTGGCGGAATCTGAAGAGGAAGGCAAGGAGCTGGAAGCGGCCGCGCGCGCGCTCAACGCCGACGGCATCGACGTGATTTATCACGCGAATGATCCACTCAAGCGCGGGTATTTCGGCGCGGTCGAACATCCGTGGGACGCCGCCGTGCAACCCTACGAACTGGTGTGGACGGTTTTCAAGGCGAGCGGCGCGGAACTCGTCAACAACAACGAGGTCTACAAGATCGAGCAGACGGGCGCGGAATGCGTGACCGTGCACACGCGGCAGTTCATCTTTCAGGCGCGCTACGTCATGATCTGCACGAATGCCTATTCGCAGTTTGTGCATCCGTACTTCATCGGCAAAGTTATTCCGACGCGCGGTCAGTGCCTCGTCACCGAACCGCTCACCGAGAACGTGATGCCGGTGTGCGGCTACAGCGACTATGGCTACATGTACTACCGCATGACCTTCGACAACCGCCTCTTGATCGGCGGCGGGCGCAAGCTGTACAAAGAACTGGAAAGCACGAGCGAAGATCGCATCAGCGACCCGGTGCAGGCCTACCTCGACAACTATCTGCGCACTAAATTCCCCGATGTGACGGCCAAGGTGGATCGGCGCTGGGCGGGGATCATGGGCTTCAGCGTGGACGGTCTGCCGCTCATCGGCACGATCCCCGGTTCGCCGCGCATCGGCTTTGCGGTCGGTTTCACGGGGCACGGGCTGGCGTTCGGGTCGGGTGTAGCGGAACGCGCGGTCGATCATCTGCTGAACGGCGCAAGCGCGGGCATCCTCGACGCCGCGCGGCTGGGGTAGAAGTAACCTCACCCCGTTTCGCTGCGCTCAACTGCCCCTCTCCGTGGGGAAAGGGGCAAGGGCAAGCAGGGTGAGGTTCACCAATAGCGGAAACGTTCAAGACTCGCTATGATTTGGGCTAGAAATGAGGCTTATCCGAGCGAGGGCATATGGATCAGCATTATCAGGAATGGAGCGAAAACGCGCCGCGTGGGCTGCTGCTCATCGGCGCGGGCATTTCAGTGATCGGTCAGGCGATTGTGTTGAAGTCACGGCGCAAGTCGACGGTGGTGTGGTTCCTGTTCGGCTTGGTCGGCTTGATCCTGTTCAACGCGGGCGTGTCCGTGTTCGGCGAAGCGGTCAAGCACCGCACGCTCTACGAGAGCAAACTCGGCCTGTAGCGTAAACTGCTTGCACGGCAGCAAACAGAGAGGACACCGGGAGCTAGAGCATCCCGGTGTCCTCTGTTTGTGTCTAGAGTTTTCACCTCACCCCGTCCCCTCCCCGAATTCAGGGAGGGGAACAAAAGTGGGTATTGTGTAGGGACGAGGCAAGCCTCGTCCTGTATTTTGTGTGCCGCTTAGCGGATCGTCGGGTCGGCGATCCACACGTCGTTGGCGTAGCGCGACTCGCCTTCGATGACGAGGTTGGTCGTGTAGCCGTAACGGAACTCATATACGTTCAGCCCATTGTACTGCGAAATCACCGGCTTAACCGCGTTTGCGTTGTTGTCGAACACCTGCACCACGGGTTCGCACCCGGTCGCGTTGACAGCGGGCTGCGCGCAGACTTCCAGCGCGACCTGCGCCGTGCGCGCTTGCAGGTTGTCGAACACGTAGGTCACGCGGATGTAGTTCCACGACACGAGCTGCTTGGTCGAGGCGATGGTCGCCGGGTCGGGCGTGGCCACAGGCGTCGTCTGAATGAGCACGCCGATCAGCGGACCGTATCCCGTCGGCGTGGGCGTCGGGCCGGGGCCATTGCACCACAGCGCGTCGCAGTAGGCGAGCGGTTCGCCGTCAAGCGTCGGCAGGCTGCGGAAAGTGATCTCCGGCAGCGTGGTGAAACGGTAATCCAGGTAGACCGCGAAGTTATCGCCGCTCACGAACATCATGTTGGACGCGCCGAAATTGCGGTAGACCGCGCGGAATTCCGTGCCCCCGGGCATGACGCCCATGTAATCGAGCGCGGCATAGTCGAGGTAGGCGAACGCATAGTTTGAGGTCGCCATCAACCGCTGTTCCGCCGCCTGATCGACGATATCGAGCACGGGCGGGTTTTCGACCAGCGAATTCACGGCGATATCGACCTGCGCGCAGTAGTCCGGCGCGGCGGGGTCAATCTCGCCGAGCGAAATCTCGAAGGACGATTCGACGATGAACACCAGCGACCGCACCAGCGGTTGGCAGCGTTCCAGCGAATTGACGCCCTGCCAGCCCGTCGGACGGCGGTTGACGCCATAAGTGGTGTCCGCCAGCAGTTCGAGGTCAGCGCGCAGATTGAGGTACGAGGTGGCGGGCGAATTGGTCGTCGCACCGATCCAGCCCGGCGGGCGATTGCCAAGGCCGAGCGTGTTATCTGCCAGCAGTTGGAGATCGAGCAGCACATCGCCTACAAACGTAGGCGAGTTCAGGTCGCGGCTGCCGATGTACCCATTCGGGCGGGTGTTGAGGCCGAGCAGTTCGTCGGCGAGGCGTTCGAGATCGCCGCGCACCGCGCCAAGCAGTTCAATGGGGTTGGGCAGATTGCCGTTCGCGTCGGGCGTGCCGAACACAATGTTGACCAGCTCATCTTCGATCTCCGCCTGCACCGCGCCGCAGTAGTTGATGGCCGACTCGGGCGTTTGCGCCTGTAAGCCATAGAAACTGCTGAGCATGATCAGCGTGTTTTGCAGGGTTTGATCGCAGCGCAGGATGGGCGCCCCGCCGCGCCATTCCGCGGGACGCGAATCGCGCCCGAAGAAGGAGTCAGCGGCTAGTTCGAGGTCATGGCGCACATTGCGGGCGATAACTTCAGGAACCGGCACCGTCGCACCGATCCAGGCATCCGGGCGGATGCTCGGGCCAAACACCGCGTCGGCGAGTTGTTCGTTATCGAACCACAAATCCGAGACGATGGTCGGCGACTGCAGGGTGGTATTGCCCGTCCAGCTTTGCGGACGAATGCCAACGCCCAGCACCGCATCTGCCAGTACCTCAAGATCGGCACGCGCATCGAAGACGAGCAGTTCAAACGAGTTCGTTTGCGCCAGTGGCGCGGCACTCACCGACGCCGCGAACAGGCACAGGATCAGGGTAAACAATAAGCGTCGCATGGGCGCGTCCTTCTAAGTACACATCGCTGCGCTTTATTATATCCGCGCCCACACAGAGGACAATCTAGCCGTTAGTCATCCTTGGACGAAATACGTCGGCGTGACTGGGCGCGTGCCCAACCGCGTAACCGTCGACGCGCCCAAACCGACCGCGCTCACCGCGCCGATGACCAGCACATCGGCCAGCCAACCGAACGGCAGCACGACCAGCAGCGATAACCCGGCGGCGAGGACGACGCTGCCGATCACGGCGGCGACCAGCGGCGGCAGGCGATTTTTCGCCACCCGCTGCAC
This sequence comes from Anaerolineae bacterium, assembly GCA_041916315.1. Lineage (GTDB taxonomy): Bacteria > Chloroflexota > Anaerolineae > Aggregatilineales > Phototrophicaceae > Flexifilum. The sequence continues at coordinate 29,301 of JAYRZU010000088.1, read as the reverse complement.
GATCACATCGCCAACGACCAGCGCCAGCGTGACCAACCCGCACAGCATGAGCGCCAGCAGCGCCACCAGCGCCACCAAGTAGACGGGCAGCAGAATCAAACCGAGCGGCGGCACGAGCGCCAGCAGTGTGATCAGCGCGAGCGTGAGCCCCACGCCGAGCGCATACAGCGCAATCCCTACGCCGAGGAAGCGCGTCGGGCGGGCGCGCACCGCGTCTTCAATGTGGCTGATCTGGCGCGGAAAGGCGGTCACGGCGATGGTGGCCAGCCCAACCAGCGTGATCACGGACAGCGAGAGCGAAAGCGACACGCCCAGCGGACTCCAGCTCACCGAGAGGCCGCTCCCCGTGCCATCGCGCAGCGCGAGCAGCGGCTCAAACGGATGGAGCGCCTTATCTTCCGGGCAGGGTGCCGCGGCGACGCCATCCGGCAGCGTGATTTCATCCACACAGGCCGTAATCGTGCCTGTTTCCTGCGCCTGGTTGGTGAAGGCGGCGGTGTCGGCATTGACGAGAATATCCCCGTCGATACGCCCCGCGACCAGCGCGTCCGCACCCATCAGGTTAACATCGCCATCGACCACGCTGGACTCGTTCAGACGAATCTGTTCGCCAAGCGCGGTGAGCTGACCGTTAATCTGCCCGTCCACCGTGATTTCGCTGCCGATCAGCGACACATCGCCGTCGATCACCGCGCCGCGTTCCAGCGCGATCACGCGGGCGACGACCACCAGATCGCCATCGACGGCTTCAGTGAGGCGGTATTCGTCGGTGAATATGACATTCTTGCCGTCGACCAGCGTCGTCGGGTTGATGAACTGCCGCGCGAGCAGCGACAGCCCGAACAGCCCGATCACCACGGCGGCGAGGATGAGTAGATTGCGCCGAGTGCTCATCGCGTCTACTCCTGCTCCTTACGCCAGCCAAACCGCACCAACCAGAACAGCGCGATAGGAATGATCGCAACCATCACCACCGGCGCTTCCGGATACGTGTTGAGCACAGCGCGCGCCCCTTGCACGAGCGCGTCCAGTGAATTCATAATGAGCGAGAGCAGCCCGGCGATCTGGTTGATCAGCGCGGTGAGCGCGCCCGCATTGCCGACCGCGTTGACGATCAGCCAGCCTAAGCCCGCCAGCAGCGGCGTCAGCACCAGCGTGACCAGCGCCAAACCGAGCGCCAGCGCCAAGCCCGACGAGCGCATCAGGTGTTCGGGCTGCAGGCCTTCCGCCAGTTTCGCCATGATCTTGAGCGCCAGTCCCTGCGGGGCGCGTTCCATCGGCGCGGCGCGCAACAGGCGGTCAACATGCTTCAGCTTCTGAAAATCAGCCGCTTCATCGGGGTGGTCATCAATGCGCTGGTACAGCTCCTGGAGCGCTTCGGACTCCAGCTCGCCATCCAACGCTTCCTGCATTAGTCGTCGTCCTCGTTCGTTCGCCATTTACACGTTCTCCAATAGCGCCGTCAGCGGACCCGACGCCGTCTTCGGGTTGATCTTCTCGGCCAGAATCTGCCGAGCGCGGAACAGGCGGCTTTTTATGGCGCTTTCCGTCGTGTCGAGAATGTCCGCAATTTCGGTATACGAATAGTCATACCAATAGCGCAGCACGACGGCGGCGCGATATTCGGGGTTGAGTTCCTTGAGCAGCGCCTGAATTTCACGGCTTTGCTCCCGCATGATCGATGCGAATTCCGGTTCGGGTTCCTCACTGCTCAGGCTCAAAGCTGGCAGTGGATCATCCTCAATCGACAGCCACGTCATGCGGCGGCGGCGAATGCGGTCAATGCAGTGATTCGACGCAATCGTCAACAGCCATGTCTTGAACGAACGCGAGGGGTCGTACCGCTGGAGGTTGAGATAGGCACGGAGAAATGTTTCTTGTGCGGCGTCTTCGGCTTCGCCCCGATCATTGAGCATCCGGTACGCCAGGTTGTACACCGAATCCTGATAGGTGTAGACCAGTTCCGCGAATGCATCCTGATCGCCTTCCAGCGCGGCATGTACCCATTCTAGGACAACCGGATCGGGCGTAGACAACTTGTTCTCTCCAATCGACGTCTTCCTCTCGCCTTGCGTGGCTACTTTCCTATACGCAGCGGGACGGCGAAAGGTTGCGGCATTATACCGCTAAACAGCCTGTATGTGGACTCGATGACTCTGGTGAAGTCGAACCTTCGGGGCGGGGCGGGGGTGATCTAAGCGCTCATCTCTCGTGGATTCCCGAAGCCGTTTTGCTCAAGAATGAAAGACCAAATTACTGCTTAGAATAACACGAACGATGGAGGCTTTATATCAGTCAAATGTCATAGGTGGTATATGAGATCAGATGGAGGCACTGGGAACGTTTGCAATAATCGCGGCTTCCAGACTTTGGGAAGGCGTAGGGGCAGACCTATGTGTCTGCCCGATGGTGGGCGCACACGTAGGTGCGCCCCTACAACCTATTCGCTTAAATTGCTGGTTACAGCAAGCCCGCTTCGCGTTCGGCCTGCGTGAGCGCGAGGTCGAAGCGTTCCAGCCCCTGCTGCACCGTGTCGCGTTCGATCATGAGCGGCGGACAGAAGCGGAGGGTATTCTCGCCCGCGCCGAGAATCAGCAGCCCGTTTTCCAGCGCGGCCTTTTCGACCGTGTTGCGCACGACCGCCGCCGGCGTGCGCTTCTCGTCGAGCACCAGCTCCGCGCCGATCATCAAGCCTTTGCCGGCGACGCGCCCATGCTTGAGCGTCGGGTGATGCGAGCGCATCTCTTCCAGCGCTTCCATGATGTATTCGCCCTGCTCGACCGCGTTCTGCATGTAGCCCTGCTCGACCAGGTCGAGCGTGACGAGCGCCGCCGCGCACGAAATCGGATTGCCGCCAAAAGTTGAGCCATGCGCGCCGGGCGGCCAGCTCATCACGTGTTCTTTAGCGATGATCGCGCTGATCGGCATGCCGCTGGCGATGCCCTTGGCCGACGTGACGATGTCTGGTTCCACGCCGAAATGCTCAATCGCCCACCATTTGCCCGTGCGTCCAACGCCCGCCTGCACTTCGTCGGATATCAGCAGAATGCCGTACTTATCGCAGATCGTGCGCAGTTCCTGCACAAAGCGCGGATCGGGCACGATATAGCCGCCCTCACCCTGAATCGGCTCGAGGATGATCGCCGCGACCGAGTCGCCGGGCATAATCTTCTTGAAGACCACATCTTCGATATAGTTGGCGCACGTGCAGTGCGCTTCGCATTGACTCTGTTCGCGCCCATGCAGGCAGCGATACGGGTTGTTGTAGGGCACGTGATGCACGCCGGGGATGAGCGGGAAGAAGCCGTTGCGCTGGACGACCTTGCTGGCCGTCAGCGAGAGCGCGCCGAGCGTGCGCCCGTGGAACGCGCCAAAAAAGGCGATGATGTTCTGACGTTTGGTGTACCAGCGCGCCATTTTGATCGCCGCCTCGACGGCCTCCGCGCCAGAATTGCCTAAAAAGACCCGGGCATTCTCTTTAAACGGCGCGATCTGCGCGAGGCGTTCGGCTAAGCGCACCTGAACTTCGTAATAATAATCCGTCCCCGCGATGTGAATGAATTTCTGCGCCTGTTCAGTGATCGCCTGCACCACCTTGGGGTGACAATGGCCCGTCGAATTCACGGCGATGCCCGCCGCGAAGTCGATGTACTCGTTGCCATCCACATCCCAGACCTGCGCTCCCAGCCCGCGCTCCATCACAAAGGGATAGCGCGGCACCATCGAGCCGGACATGGTCTGATCATCGCGCGCGATCAACGACTGCGCGATGGGTCCGGGGCGGGTGGACGTATTGATCGTCATAAGATTTCTCCAAAGCTATTCGGGGTAAAGCACCTTGTTACAGCAGCAGTAACGTGCGCCAAAGTCGCTCGATTCTACAGTAGATGAGCGCGTGTTCGCAAAGAAGTTTGGTTATATAATCCAACGCGTTAACCGCCGCGACACAAGGGAAGCTTCATGAAAATCATCCTCATCGGCTTTGGCACGGTTGGTCAGGGCCTCGTGCAAATTCTCCGCGACAAACGCGCTGACCTGAAGGCGCGCTATGGCTTCGAACCGCAGATCGTCGCTGTGGTGACCGGGCGGCGGGGGTCACTGTATAACCCGAACGGTCTAGACTTGGATGCACTGCTCGGTGACTTCAGCGCCTACCCGGATTTATGGGGAGCGCTGGAACGCGGGTGGAGCGCGGAACGTATCATTCGCGAGAGCCATGCTGATGTAGTGGTCGAAGCCAGCCCGTCGAATCTCGAAACGGGTCAGCCCGCGCTCAACCTGTGCGAACTCGCGCTGCAAACGGGCAAACATGTCGTGTTGGCGAACAAAGGCCCGGTCGCGGTCGCCTACAGTGATTTGATGAGTTTCGCCCAGAAAGCCGGGCGACAGGTGCTGTTCGAAGGCACGGTCATGGCCGGCACGCCGTCGATTCGCCTCGCCATGCAGGCGCTCCAGGGTTGCACGATCACCGCGGCGCGTGGCATCCTCAACGGTACGACCAACTATATGCTCACGCAGATGGAAGGCGGCAAGCCTTACGCCGAAGCCCTCGCCGAAGCGCAAGCGCTCGGCTACGCCGAAGCCGACCCGACTGCCGATGTTGAAGGCTGGGATGCGGCGGGCAAAGCGCGCATCCTCGCGCAAGCGCTCTTTGGGCGCAAGTTCCTCGCGTTGGACATGCATGTGCAGGGCATCAGCCGCCTGACGCCCGCCGATATCGACGCGGCCAAAGCGGCAGGCGAACGCTGGAAGCTGATCGCGCAGGTGACACAGCAGGGCGCATCGGTGCAGCCGCGCCGCATTCCGATCAGCCACCCGCTGGCGGGTGTGAGCGGCACAACCAACGCCGTCACCTACACGACCGATCTGCTCGGCGACGTGACGCTGATCGGCGCGGGCGCAGGCAAGCTGCAAACCGGCTTTGCGCTGCTCTCCGATTTGCTGGCGCTGCATCAGCTTGGGTGATTTGACAACCAAGAACATCGGAAGCGTGTTCGAGAATTGATATTAGGGCTGTGTCAGCCAGTTTTTCGCGGTGGTAGGGACACCCTTGTAGCGATCCGGCGCAGCGGACGCGCAGAAGCGCGTCCCTACACAGCAAAAACTCCTTTGATTGTGAACACTTGCCGGATGGGGCAACTAGGTACATTGAGGCGGCATCTGATGATTAAACGGAAATTCACGGAAAATTCCAACTTTCGTAGATCGAAAAAGGTTATATGATGAGAAAATAACGTGAGGTTCCACACCACGAAACCGCAAGTCTCGGAGAAACCGCATGCTCTCGCTGAACCAACGTAACCCGGAAACTGACATCGCTGCTAAAGGGTTGATTATGGTGGTTGAAGACGATCTGAACCTGCTGGAAGGCATTCAGACCGTGCTTGAACTCGAACATTACGAGGTGATCAGCGTCGAGAATGGCAAACAGGCGCTCGAAACCCTGCGAGCGTCCACACGTATGCCGGATCTGATCGTGTCGGATATTATGATGCCGCACATGAATGGTCTGGAACTGCTGCGCGAAGTGCGCAAAGAGCGCGCGTGGATTCGCATCCCGTTCATCTTCCTGACCGCGCTGAGTGAGAAGCCGGACATTCACCGCGGCAAAATGCTCGGCGTGGACGATTACCTGACCAAGCCCTTTGACGCGGAAGACCTGATCATCGCGGTCGATTCGCGCCTCAGCCGGCATCGCGCGCTCAACGATTTGCACCGCGGCGCCATGCGCGACCTGAAGAAAACGATCCTCACGATTCTCAATCACGAGTTCCGCACGCCGCTCACCTTCGTCGTCGCCTATTCGGAGATGCTCAACGACACGCAGAACTATTCGCTGAGCGGCGAAGATATGATGCTGTTCCTGCGCGGCGTCAGCGCGGGCGCGGCGCGCCTGCGGCGGTTGGTCGAGAACTTCATTCATCTGGTCGAAATGGAGACGGGCGACGCTGAGCGCATGTATATGATGCGCCGCGCCCCGGTTATGAACATCAACGAACTGTTCAACGCGGCGATCCAGTCGGCGCGGCAGACGTCGGAATTCCCGCCGAACATCAACATTGAAGTCAACGAGCAACTGCCGCCGTTCGTCGCCGATTCGCCCTATTTGCAGATGGCGCTCGTCCAGCTCCTCGAAAACGCGATCAAGTTCTCGCCCAACGGCGCGCCAATCATTTTGGGCGCACGCACGTTTGACGGCTACCTCGTGCTGTCCGTCGAAGATCACGGGCGCGGCATCGACCCGGCGTACCACAAGGACATCTGGGAAGTCTTCTACCAGCACGAACGCGACATCTACGAGAATCAGGGCGCGGGCGCGGGTCTGGCCATCGTGCAGGGCATCGCGCAGTTGCACGGCGGGCGCGCGACGGTCGAAAGCGAACCGGGCAAGGGGAGCTGCTTCTCGATCTACCTGCCGATCATTCTGTAACACTCAGCACTAACCAACCGCCGCGGACGCTTCACTGAAGCGTCCGTTTTTATTTGTGGTGACCTCACCGCTTACGTGGATGAGGTCACCATGAATGCCCCATTTTCGGTGCAACCTCCCGCGCGCATCTTGCGTATAGCAGTGCATGGACAAATGAAACTCGCTATACTAGACGAAATGTCTAGCTCATGGGGGAATTGGGATCAATGGCTCCTTCACTGATTGATAAGGTGAATACCCTGATCAACGCCAGCCTGCATGGTATGGTGGATCGGGCTTTGCAGCAGAATTCGGTCGCAGTGATGGATGAGTACATCCGTCAGGCCGAGAAAAATCTGGAAGCGCTCGAAGATTCAGCGGCGACGGTGGGCGGAACGGTCCGCACGCTCAAGCGCAAGTACGACGAATTTGCGGCCGCGGCCGAGAAGCTAGACCGCGATATCGACACGCTCATTCTTAAGGGCAAAAATGACCTCGCCGCCGCTGCACAGGCGGAGCTGAACACCAAGCAGCAGCTCGCGCAGGATTACTACGAACAGTGGCAGCAGCAGGATCAGCAGTACAACGCCATGCTGGACATGCGCATGAAGCTGGAAGCGCGCCTGACCTCGATCCGGCAGGAACGCGAACAGCTCCGCTCGCTGATCGAACTGGCGGAGGCCAAGAAGGTCGCCACCAAGACGATCAAGAGCCTCGACGATCTGGCCAAGGTCGGCGATCAGGAAATCAGCAGCTTCGCGGAACAGGTGCGCAATCGCCTCGACACCGAAGATGCGCGGCTCGACATGGCGACGCAGAATCTGCGCGATCAGATCGACGATGCGGTGCGCGGCGGTGAAATCGACCGCCAGTTGGAAGAACGCCGCCGCCGTCTGCTCGGCGCGCAAGGTGGTTCGCAGCAAGCCGCCGAATAACTCGTGCGGTGAATCCCGGCTCGACCGGAAGGATAGGCTATGTCTGAGCAATCAGTCCGCAGCCGCGTGACCGGCGCGGTGCTGCAGAACGCGATCTTGAGCTGGCAAACAGCGCTCACGCTGATCGTGACGGCGGTGCTGTTCCTGTTTGTGCCGCTGCCCTTCGAATGGTGGGCGCAGTGGATGTGGCTGGTGGCCGGGGCGGCGGCGGAAATCGCGCTGATCGCCTCAAACCTCACCAACCCGGAAGCCGCCACGATTGCGCTCAATCGCGAATTCGAGGCCAAGTACGATCTCGGCCAGATTCGCAGCGTTGACGCCCGCCAGCGGTTGGAACGCGCGCTGGAATACCGCCGCAGCATGCTCACGCTGACCGAGCACCACGGCGGCGCCATGCGCACGCAGTTGCAGCAGACGGTCGCCGATGTCAACGACTGGATCGGGCACATGTACGATCTCGCGCTGCACATTGACTCGTTCAACGGCAACGATCTCGTGCGCCGTGATCAAGCGGAAGTGCCGCGCAAACTGGCGCAGGCCAAGCGGGATCTGGTCAGCGCGACCGATGCCGACCTCAAGCGCGATCTCGAAGAGCGCGTGCGCTCGCTGGAACTTCAGCAGGAGAATCTGCGCGAGACAGAAAACGGCATGAAGCGCGCCGAAATCCAGCTTGATAACACGCTGGCGTCGCTCGGCACGATTTACGCGCAAATGTCGCGGTTGGGCACAAAAGAAGTGGATAGTTCCAAGGCGCAGCGTTTGCGGCTGGAGATTCAAGACGAGGTCACCGGGCTGCAGGATACCATCGACGCGCTAGAAGAAGTGCAGGCGCAGCGCCTGCGCATGCGGTAAATAATTAGGCGCCTCACCCCCAACCCCCTCTCCCATGGGAGAGGGGGAGTCACGCGGAGCGTGGCGGGGGTGAGGCTTTTGATTCTTACCCGTTCATCCGTTCGCGTTCTTCAGGATGATAGCCATTGCTGGTCGGGGCTTGCGAGCGCCCGCTGCTGAGGTTGCTGCGGTGCTCCTGCACAATGTGCTCCGGCACGACCGATTCGAACAGGCGCATGGCCGCGAGCACCAGGCCGATGTCATCCAACTGGCCGAGGCCGAGAACGAAATCCGGGATGAAGTCGAACGGCGACAACACATAGATGATTGGCACAATCACAATCGCCTTTTGCCAGGCGGGAATGCGCTGGTCGAACATCAGTCGCCACGTAAGTTGAACCTGATTGAGAATCCCCTGAATCATTCGAGCACCCTATCTGTTCATGTGATTAGTAACAATTCTAGCACAGATTCGCCGCGCAACCATCAGTGCCTTGTGAGAGTTCGGGCTATACTAGGCAGTTAAAAGTCGAAAGTAAAAAGTAAAAAGCCGAACGTACTCCCTAACTTTCAACTTTTGACTCTTAACTTTTAACTTCAATGAGGCGATCTATGCTGCGTCGGCTGATAGTGATTCTCACAATCTGCTTGTTCACCCTGCCCGTGGTGGCGCAAGAAGCGCTCAACCTCCCCGCCGATCTGTTCGTGCTGCTCAACGATGGGCGCATCGAGCGGTACGGTGTGGGCGCGGCGGGCGTGCGCACGGTCACGCCGGAGGGCGCGTACATCATCGATTTCGGGGTGGATGCCGCAGGGGAACGCCTCGCCTATCGCACCGAGGACGGCCTGTACATCACGCTGATCCCCACGACGGATGTGCCCCTGGGTGATCCGATTCGTCTGGAAGCGGAGAGCGCCAGCGTGCCGTACTTCCGCGGCGCGGGCGAGACAATCGCGTGGTCGCCGACCGGGGACGCGCTGGCCTACACTACGCTGACCGGAGCGCGTGTGTATTTTCAGGGCAGCGGCGGGTTCGTCGACCTGCTGGAAAGCCCCATGCTCAGCTTGAGCTGGTCACCGGGCGGCACGTTCCTCGCCGCGCAAGCCGAGCAGAACGTGTGGTGGATCTACCGCCGCGAAGGTGGCATGGCCACGCTCACCAGTATCATCCCGTCGAGCATTGGCACGGCGTGGGTCAGCGACAGCGAATTGGTGTTCGCGCCAGCCGATGGCAGCCTGCGCGTGATGAATCTCGCGGCGGCCAACGCGCAAAGCATCCTGCTCGACGATACGATCCAGTATCGCCTGCCCTATTTGACAGATGAGGACGCGCTGGTGTTCTTCGCACAGGCCGCCGATGTGCCGGACGGCTACGGCGTGTTGATGCGCTTGCAGCGCGGCGCCACCGAAGTCGAAACGCTCGGGCAGGTGCCGGTCGCGCTGACCGGACTCCGCTGGACGCCCGATGGTTCGCTGCTGGCGGCGTTTCAGGGCGGGGTGATCGCGCTCTACGACCCGATCACGGGGCTGGGCTTCCCGCTGCCGCTCCAAGGGGCAGTCGCGTATGGGTGGGGACGCCTCGCACCGGAAACCACCATCGCGCCCACGTTGATCCCCGGACCGACACAGGGGGTCGTCCCTCTGGCCACGCCGACTGAGACACCGCTGCCGCTGGCCACGGCGGCCGCTCCGGTCGCTGTGACCTCGACACCCGCACCCGCCGTGACGGTCACGGCGCTGGTGCTTTCGTCGGACGGTTATTTCCTCTCGCCCGACTTCAACGGCACGCTGCAAGTGTGGCGCATGCCCGCCAATGGCGCGCCGCCCGGGCAATATACCGGGTCGCTGGATGATGTAGGCGAATACGCGATTGCGCCGAACGACGGTACCGTCGCCTATGTGGTGACGGGTGAGCTGTGGATTCAGCCCTTCAGCCGCGCCGCGCCGTATTACCTGACCGACATCACCAGCTTCGCGCCGAGCAACCTCACTTTTAGCCCAGACGGCGCGTTGATCGCGTTTGCCGATGAGGAGCGCGGCATCTTCACCGTGCCGATCAACGGCACAGAAGATCCTTCCCTGCTGATCGTCAACGCAGCGGACACGATCTATCGCCGCCCACAGTTCTCGCCGGATGGCTCACGCCTGCTGGTCGACATTTATCGCGGGGATCGCGTGTGGACGGGCGTGTTTGACCTGACGAGCAAGGCGTTGATCGAAGCGCCTGTGCCCGACACCGCGGATGACACGCGGGCAGCGCGGGCGCGCTGGCTGGCGGATGGCCGCGCCTACACCTACGCCGACTCGGTCGCGCCTTCGGGCGTGTCGGCCGGATTCTATGTATTCGATCCCGTCGCGGCGGGGTCAGCGCCCGCGCAGTGGGTGCCGTTCGACTCGTCGATCAACGTGCGCGCGGCGGTCGAAGTGCTGCCGGGCGTGATCCGCGCGGTGATCGCGCAGGCGGACGCGCTGCAAGTCGTCGACTTTGATCTCTCCGGCGGCGGACAGACGCCCGTGCTGCCGCTCGACGTGCCGCTGAGCGCGCCGCGCATCTCGCCGAATGGGCGCTTCGTGGCGGGTTACGAGAACATCACCGACCGCCTCGGCACGCTGACGATCATCGATTTGCAGAATGGCCGCCGCTATCAACTCACCACGCCGGAAACCAGCACCGCCTATCAGTGGCGGGAGAGCTGAGTAAAGCGCTGTCTCAGGCATGCGGACGCGATAAATCGCGTCCCTACACCATCGAATTCGGTGGAGCGAGAGTCAATCTGTCTCCCCTCCGCGAATTCTTCGCGGCAGGACAGTTTTAACATCGGGAACCATTAAGGCATTGGTTTGAGGGAAAACAGATTTCGTAGGGACGCGCAACGGCGCGTCCGTTTTGTTTACGATCCGGCGGACGCCCCGTTGGGCGTCCCTACAAGCCGCTCGATTGTCAAAAGTGTCCCGTCCTCAACCGAATTCGGGGAGGGACCGGGGGTGGGGTCGGAATTTAACCTCTTTCAGCAAGCCCTGACAGGGGTCGGGGATGGGTATTTGGCCGCGCCCCTTTCCAGATCTGTTTTCTCCCTCGTCCATGTTTCCAAAACGCATGTTTTCATATGCATTGCTATAAAATGCACAACCAGACTCCGATCAATCTTGTGCAAAAAACTTCACAAATCGCGCGACATTGAGCAGTTCCTCACGTTTCTTCTTATCAGACGGGTTAAGTGATAAGGTGAGAGGCAATGTCCACATCACGTTACAATTCGGAACGTCAACGCCTTGCGCAGACGCAGCAGCGCCAACTGAGCACCCGCGCGCCGCGTCCATTCGCGGCGATGAACGGGAAGAAGGCCGCGAAGAAGCATCAGCGCCCTTTGCTCATCGAGTTGTTTGACATCCTGCCCGCGCGCTGGAAAGGGATTCTGCTCGGTTTGCTGCTGTCGCTGGGGCCGAGCTACCTCATCTCGCTGAATACGACTGGGGATGCCCGCCTGCTCTCGGTCGCTCCACTCTTGGGGTTCATTTTGGTAGGTTTCATCGTCGGTCTCGTGGTCCAAAACTACTCCAACAACTAAACCAACTACGATCCTTCATCCATAAAAAATCGGCTGTCCGCCGATTTTTTGTTGTCTGGATAGGTTGTGCCGGAGCTTAAACCGCCTTGCTCACCTGCTTGAGCACCTGACTTGCCTTCTTGGCGACCGATTTGCGCGGGTCCTGCGCAAGTCGTTCCGCCTGGGGCTTAAGCCACGCCCTCAGTTCAGCGTCAGCCCGCGCCCAGTGCGCTAAGGCCTCGAGCGACTGATTGAGCACAATCCAGTCGTCCCAACTGGTGAGGTTGCGCTTAACGATTTCGATGGCGGCCGCACGCTGCGCTGGAGTGAGCCAACCGTCCGATTCGGAGAAGAGCTGAGCCAGCGTCCACTGAGTGGATGCCTGCCGGATGTGCGCGATTTCGCCGAGAAAACGGTCGACGTACGGGAGAAACCAGGTTGGCTGCGCCCGCGCGATCCGCTTGAACGCGTTGGACACGCGCAGACGAACGACTTCGTCGGCGCTGAAATAACACTGGTAGAGTTCTTCCAGCCGGGCGGGATCCGCGAAAATCAAGTCAACGACTTCGATGGTACGCCCGAGCGAGTTCGGATGCCCGCCCGTGAGCATGTGTTCAAAGGACTGGTCGGTCGTCATAGATCCTCAAGTGGCAAACTCACTGCGGTGAGCGAAAGCTAAAGGGCTGCTTATTTCAGCACTCGAAACCAGATCTCCGTTCGGGTCGCTGGCGAACCCGTCGAGCGACAGCGTCATCCCGCCGATCACTTTGCCCATGCCTCACCTCCAAAACTCTGCCTGAGTGCTTAAATTAGTTTATTTGTTCTAATTTGTCAATCAAGGAGCAGCGTGGCTATTGGCTGTTCAGGGAAACGAAAAGGGGCGAACCAGACTGGTCCGCCCCTGCACATCTGAGTGACTGAGCGGCTATTCGCCGTTGGGGGTGACTTCGACTTCCAGCGCTGCGAAGTCCGCGCCCGTCACGTCGAGGTCGGCCATGTCCGCCTGCAGGCTGTCGAGGGCGGCCTGCGCGAGGTCGGTGCGATAGGTCACGCCTTCGCCTTCTGCGGCGCTGCTGATGATGCCGTAATCGAGCGCGATTTGCGCGGTGATGTCGAACGCGGCGGCGTCCATCAAGCCGATGCCCGCTTCCGACGGCCAGACCAGCTTGTTGACTTCATTCATCTGCCACAACTGGTGACCCTGACCGAGCGTCGGGCCAGCTTCGAGCACGAAATCAACGCACTGCTGCGCATCATCACGGCAGGCGATCCAACCGCGGAACGAAGCGCGCAGGAACTTGATGGCGATTTCTTCATTGCCTTCTTCGGCGAGCCATTCAGCGCGGGCGAAAATACCGTCTTCCAGCATGGCCGTGCCGTATTCGTTGAAGTCGAGCACGTTCAGGTCGGCGAGGGTGTAGACCGGGAAGGCGCTGCCATCGCCGACGAATTCGAGCACCTGCGCGAGTTCGTTGTAGGTCATGGCGGAAGCGGCGTCGATTTCACGGTTCAGGAACGCGTTCATGTCAAACGCCTGCTGCGCGACGACGACATCATCCGGGTTTTCCGGGTCGAAGCCGGCCTTGGTCAGCGCGGCGAAGGTCGGGAACTGGTTGCCGCAGCACCACACGCCGACGGTGCGCCCACCGAGGTCTTCGAAGGAGGTCAGACCGCTGTCCGCCCACGTGATCTGGCGCATGCCGGAGCGCTGGTAGATCTGCGCGATGTTGACGACATCCTGACCGGTTTCACGGGTGGCGAGCAGGTTGCCCATCCAGTCGATGCCGAATTCGACATCGCCCGAGGCGACAAGCTGCTGCGGGTTGATATCGACACCGGCGGCGATGATTTCGACGTCGAGGCCTTCTTCTTCATAGTAGCCGAGCGCTTCGGCGGCATAGTAGCCGGCAAACTGGGCCTGCGGCACCCACTTCAAGACCAAACTGACCGGGGTCAGGTCCTGGGCGGCAACGGCGGGGACGATCGCGAGTACCAACAGAGCAAATACCGCTAGAAACAACTTACGCATCTTCTATAGCTCCTTGAACAACTGACCGCTCTTGTACACCTCTCCGCGCCTCCTTAAGACGCGGTTGGATACCGAAAGATCACCTCACCCCCTGCCCCCTCTCCAGGAGGAGAGGGGGTGAAAACCGGTTGCGCAAGTCCCCTCTCCACCCAGAGAGGGGATTTAGGGGTGAGGTTGTTTTACTCGCGGAACGACACATGCCACGCCATGAGCGAGCGTTCCACGATGGAGACGACCATGTAAAACAGAATGCCGAACAGCGCGGCGATCATGATGGCCGACCACGCCTCCGGGTACTTGAACAGCCCGGCGTCATCGCGAATGCGAAAACCGAGCCCCGTCGTCGCGCCGCCGAAATACTCGCTGACAATCGCGCCGATCATCGCCAGCGTTGTGCCCACTTTGAGCGCCGAGAAAATGTACGGCAGCGCGGTCGGCAGGCGCAGTTTGCGGAAAATATCCCACTGCGATGCGGCGTACGTCTTCATGAGTTCCAGCGACAGCACATCCACCGCGGTCAAACCGCGCACCGTGCTGATCATCGCCGGGAAGTAGGTCAGCATGGCGACAATGGCGACTTTCGACGCCGGATTCAGCGCGCCAAACCAGTTGTTGAAGATCGGCGCGAGCGCGATGATCGGCACGGCGTTGACGCCAACCGCGACGGGCAGCAGCGCCTTGCTGAACGAGGTGAAGCGCGCCGCGAAAATCCCCGTGATGATGCCCGCGCCGCAGCCGACGACGAAGCCCCAGAACGCATTCTGGAAGGTGTTCCAGCCCGCCGACACCAAGCGCGGATAGACTTCGGAGAATGCACCCGCGATTACCGACGGACGCGGCAGCAGGAATTCCTGAATCTGGAACACGTTGATCGCGAGTTCCCACACGCCGACCACAATCACGGCGACGACCAGCGCTGCCCCCTGCTTGCGCAGTGCCTTGCGATACACGTCCAAGCGCGTCCACGGCTGCCACAGCAGCACCGCCGCGACCAGCGTCAGCACTTCGAAAATCAGCGTGAGCGAAGCTGCCGCTTCCAGCAACACCAGCGGCGCGGTATCTTCCAACCGTTCGACGAACACCACTTGATCAATGCCGTAGAGCGCGCCGCTCAGGTTGAAGTCCAGCAGGATCGCTGCGCCTATAAACAGCGTATACAGAATCAGGATAACGGATGCCCCTAGTTTGAGGGGGTTGCCGCGCACTTTGCGCCACGGACCGATCAACGCGGCGGCGGCGATGATTAAGCCAAGCGCCATGACGGGCTGCAGCGTCGCATTGCGGAAGGCCGAGCCGAACTGCACATTGAACAGCAGCAGCGGATTTTGAACGTGATAGGTGACGACGATCAAGAAGATGGTGATGAGCGCGATGATGTCGCGGTCGAGCGTGCGCGGCTCGAACAGCTCCGCGGCCTCCGCGTAGACGATCTCCGAAGCGGCTTCGACGTCACTCGCCTGATGCGGGTTAAGTTTGAGCGTGTCGCTCATTCGCCAATCCCCATCGCCGTGACACCCACACCTTCGCGCAGGGCGTGGCGCACCTTGTTCGTCAGGTGGAAGAAATCGTCGAGGTCGCGCGTCTGCGGGCCGCGCGGACGCGGCAGATGGATGTCGATGACTTCGGCAATGCGCCCCGGTCGCGGCGACATCACGACCACCCGCGACGACAGGTAGACAGCCTCGCTGATGCTGTGCGTGACGAAAATGACCGTCATGCCAGTCAGCTTGCGCCAGATACTCAACAGTTCGTTGTTCATGCGCTCGCGTGTCATCTCGTCGAGCGCGCCGAACGGCTCATCCATGAGCAGGATGCGCGGCTCAAAAGCCAGCGCGCGGGCGATGCTCACCCGCTGCTGCATACCGCCGGAAAGCTGCCACGGGAACTTACCCTCGAAGTCGCTCAACTCCACCAGCTTGAGCATTTCGCGGGCGCGTTCGTCGCGCTGCGCCTTGGGATATTTCATGATCTCCAGCGGAAGCTGCACATTCTTGAGCACCGTGCGCCACTCGTAGAGCGTCGGGCTCTGGAACACGAAGCCATAATCGCGATCCTTGCGCGCTTGCTGCGGCGACTTGCCGTTCACCGTGATCGCCCCGGAGGACGACTGCACGAGATCGGCGATGATGCGCAGAAGCGTCGATTTACCACAGCCGGACGGCCCGATCAGCGAGATGAATTCTCCCTGCTGCACGTCGAGGTTGATGCCTTCCAGCGCGTGGACGTTGACGCCGTCCGCGCCGCGAAAGGTCTTCGAGAGATTCTGGATAGAGATGATCGGAGCCATAGTGCCTCAAAAGCTTTCAGTTCACAGCTGACAGTAAACAGCTAAAAGACTATTTTGCTCTAACTTTGACCGATTGGGTGGCCACTGAAAAGACGCGCTGGCCAGTTTCATAAGCGAAGGATTCATCGTTATCCAGCCAGATTAAGCCAGAAGTTTCGCAGCCTGTCGTGCCGCAAATTACGCCGGTTTTGGGATAGCCGACCGGTTCTACAGAACGAACATATTCATGTTTCGTTCCTTTGGGGTTTCCATGTTCTACACAACGAACCAACGCCATCCTCTGCCCTTTACTGTCCACTGTAAACTAGTTACTGTGAACTATTCACTCACTTCCGGTTTCCAGCGCACGACTATCCGTTCGATCACCGCGATCACGGTGAAAAAGAAAATGCCGAGCAGCCCCGCCGCGAGAATCGTCGCCCACAGACGCGGCGGCGACTGGTTGTAGTAGCGGGCGAAGTTGAGGATCGCGATCCCCAACCCGCTCTGAATGCCGGACGGCAGTTCGCCGATGATCGCGCCGACCACGCTGGCCGTCGCGGAAATTTTGAGCGCGGTGAAGATCTGCGGGAGCGCGTTGGGCAAGCGCAGTTTGAAGAGGATTTCGCGGCGGCTGGCCGCATACGTCTGCATGAGTTCGAGCGCCGTCGCCGGGACCGACGTCAGGCCGCGCAGCGTGTAGATCGTGACCGGGAAGAACGTCAGGTATGCGGCGATCATCGGCACCGACCATTCGGTCGCGCCCATGCGCCCCATCCAGATGACAACCATCGGCGCGACCGCGAGGATCGGCACCGTCTGCGAGGCGATCACATATGGGAGCAGGCCGCGCTGCAGCAGCATGGAATGCGCGAACAGAATCGCCAGCACAAAGCCGATCAGCCCACCCATCAGGAAGCCACGCAGCGCCGCCCACAGTGTGAACAGGCCGGATTCGAACAACATCTGATACAGCGGCGCGCCATTGCGCTGCGCTGGTTCGGTGAACGAGCCGAAGATGTCGCCAAGATGCGGGAGCTGCGTATCGTTGAAAATCGTCAGGTCGACGGGCGTACCGCCAATATTCAGCGTATAGCCCACCGACGAACCGAACGCTTTCGCGCCTTCCCACACGAGCGCCAGCAGCACCACGAGCAGGAGCGACACAAACAACGTACGATAGCGGCCTGAATCGCTAGGGGGATTTTCCGCGCGGCGCGCGGCGCGCATCTCTTGAGTGGCCATATAGCTATTTTTACCAAACGTTCGGCTTGTAATAGATTTTGACTATTGTATAGAGAAACCACCACCTCTGCCAATTGGTCGCAATTGACAAATCCAACGCGGGGATCTTGGTCACTTGACTCTCTAGCGACTGGAGAGTGTATGGTTGAAGTAACCTGAAGATCAGCGCGACGGGCACGTTCGCTCTGACAGACAGGCTGTCCCGACACGACACCGCAGGAGATCCCACCATGATCAAGCTTGACCTCAAACAGCAGTATGCCGCCTACCTGAAACCCTCCGCCAAAGACGCGCAAATCGTCGACGTGCCGCCGCTCACCTACCTGATGATCGATGGGCGCGGCAACCCGAACACCGCGCAGAGCTACAAAGACGCCGTCCAGGCGCTGTACAGCGTCGCGTATGCGCTCAAGTTTCACCTCAAAAAGACGCGCGGCCTCGATTATGGCGTGATGCCGCTCGAAGGTCTGTGGTGGGCGGACGACATGGACGCCTTTCTGCAGGCCGACAAAGACGCGTACATCTGGACGATGATGATCCTGCAGCCCGAGGTGGTCACGCCGGAAGTGTTCGCGGCGATCAAAGCCGAAGTCGCGAAGAAGAAGGCGCTGCCCGCGCTGGATGCGGTGCGCCTGGAGACGTATCACGAAGGGCTGTGCGCGCAGATTCTGCACATCGGCCCGTATGATGCCGAAGGCCCGACGATCCAGACGCTGCATGCCTTCATCACCGCGCAGGGCAAGCAACCGACGGGCAAACATCACGAGTTGTATCTGGGCGACCCGAATAAGTCCGCGCCGGACAAACTCAGGACGATCATCCGCCAGCCGATGGGGTAAAACAACCTCACCCCGAAATCCCCTCTGCTAGAGGAGAGGGGTTGGGGGTGAGGTTAATCGAGCGGAGTATATCGGGCTGATTTGTGCGCTACTCGGTCGTGCCATACGGTGCTTTGTCGCCGATGTCGCCAACGAACGTGGGCAGTTTGGTATGCCCCAACATCTGCCGAATCGCCTGCGATTCGCCGTTGTGGAACCAGTAGTGATAGGTCGTGCGCAGCAAGCGCGTGCCGATGCTCTCCGGGCTGGTCTTGACGGGCTTACCGAACTTGCTGAAGGTGAGCAGTGCCGCCTCATCAACCGTGTCCAGCCACGGATCAGCCGCTTCGGTGACGGTCTTCCACGCGGCCCACATCTCTTTGAGCGGCGGCGTGCTGGCGGGTTCACCATAGCCAAACTGGTTGACCTCCGGCACGGGCGTGATGCCTTGCGCTTGTGTGAGCCAATAGCGCTGTTCCTGCCACGCCAGATGTCCGACCATCCAACTGATGCAGTTCATCGATTCGAAGCGGCGGCAGGCTTCATCGGCGGTGACGCCTTTGAGCGCGCGCTGGAATTCGCTGCGGGTAAAGCGGAGTTGTACGACCAATGGATGCGGCATGATCCAGTCCCCTTTGCATGCGACCATTTGTGCTAATTCCGAACTATAGATCAATCCCCATTCGGGCGCAAATTCCGACTGCGGGGTAATAAAAAGGGCGACCGTACTGGTCGCCCTGTGGCTGTCCTGCGCTGATGGGTTACGCCTTGACGACGAGCGTTGAGGCGAGCTTGTCGTGCCAGCCCTGCTTGCGGTTGTCGAACGCCGCCCAGATCCAGCCGAGGCCGAACACGAACGAGTTGATGTAGTAGCCGACATAGCGCACGATCACGTCGGCGGCTTCCAATGGGCGGTCGTTGATCTTGACAACGCGAATGCCCATCACCCGCTTGCCGATGGTCTGGCCATTCTGCTGCGTCAGGAAATACCAGTTGTAGGTAATGCCGATCAAAAACGTGACGATGCTGCTCACGGTACCTTCCCGCAGACCGGAGAACAACACGCCGCCGATGATGCCGAGGATGATACCGTCAATGATCAGCGCGATCAGGCGTTCGCCCAAGCCCGCGAGTTCTTCGGTTTCATACACATAGCTGCGGCCGTTTTTCGGTTTTTCGAAGTCGTAACTGCTCATGGTAGTGATGCTTCCCCCTCAATGTCGATACATGCTTATATACGCAGAGGGATTTTGGAAAGTTGCTGAAATCGGAGCGGCATCCCCGCATTTCTGGGGGATACCTCGGGAGATTTCTGGTTGGCGGACACAAAAGTGGGTTGTTAAGCCCCCTTGTGAGGGGCGACCTTGCGAACGATTTGGCTCCCCTCCCTGAATTCGGTTCACGGCAGAACAATTTTGACATTTCGAGACGCTCTTCCCTCAGACGACACCTTGTAGGGACGGCCTTCTGGCCGTCCGCTGACCACGGACGCGCAGAAGCGCGTCCCTACAAGGGATCGAATGTTAAAAGTGTCCCGTCCTCATCTGAATTCGGGGAAGGGCGGGGGTGGGGTGACAAGTGCAGCTTATCGATTCAGAAATAGCCTCAAGCTTCGCGCACCAACGGGAGGGGCAAGCCCCTCCCCTACGTTTGTCTGCTCTGAATCAACCTATCGGCCTATATCCGCTTGTTTGGGAGAGGGGTAAACGCCCTTATTTCCCACTCCGCGTTAGGGAAGCACAACCGACGCTAATCGACCTTCATTTCGCTGAAGCGGGCAGTGACGACACCCGGTGGAGAGTACACGGTCAGAAAGACCTCAACCTCGTCCGGCAGGTCAAAGGCGTAATCGGTCACGAGCGTGCGCCAATCCTTAGCATCGACACTGTAGGCCAGTGTGTACAACGTGCCCGCCCGCACCAAGCGGAAGTACACGTCGTTTTCGCCTTCTTCATATGGCAGCCGCTCCACCTCGGTCGTTCTGCCCGCCTGAGTCGCGCTGACGACGATGTCGTTACCCTCGCGCACGATCCGCAGCCAGTGAGTAATGTCCTGTGCCGCCCGGACACCGAGCCCTGCGCCGTTTTCCGCGACCAGCGGATCAAAATTCATCTTCACTTGCGCGGTGAAAGCGCCGGTCGTGGCGTAGGCCAGCACGGGAGCGGTGGTGATCGCGTCGCGCTGATCCGTTTGCGCGTCGGCGATCAGCGTGACGGTGTTCGCCGCGGCATCGATATTATGTATGAGGCCGCCCGCGCTGCCCTGATACCATGTCCAGATTGAGCTAAATGTGTAGGGATCGCCGGCCGCGCCGAAGGGGAGGTATTCTGAACCCAGCAGTTGGTAACCGGTCGCCAGTTGGCGTACGGCGCGCTGGATGAACACGGGGCAGGTCGTATACTGCCCCACCCAGGCGTCGATATCCGCCGCCTGAGCAAACGAGGCAATCACCGCCTCGCGCGTACAGGGATCCTCCTGAGCGCGAAGCGGTGCCCCTGCGATAAGCAAACCGATGGTGAACAGCGCCAAACGTTTGAACATACCGCACCTCAAAAACTATGAAACGAACGTCGTTTAGTCTCCCGTCGCCGGTTCGCGCGCGGCGCGCACGACGTTGAGCATGTCGTCGACGCGGCTGAACTTCACACGTGGGCGACCTGAAGCCGTCCCATTGGCGACTTCGGCCTCATCCAGCTTCAGCCATTCCGCAAAGCTGATGAAGTCGACGCCCCGTTCGCGCAGCACGCCTTCGACCGCCGCGCGTGACGGAGCCGCGGGCGTAAAGGTCGCGCCCGCCTGCACGTCTTCCAGCGCCTGATCGATGGTTTCCTGCGAATCGGGTTTGTTCGTGCCGATGATACCGGACGGGCCGCGCTTGATCCAACCGACCGCGTACTCGCCCACCGCCACCGACTTATCCGCGTTGAGGATGCGCCCCTTCACGTTGGGGATCACGCCGCCGCGTTCGTCAAAGGGGACGCCGGGCAGCGCCACGCCTTTGTAACCAATCGAGCGGAAGACCAGATCAATCGGCAGGGTGATCTTTTCGCTGGTCGCGCGCGGGCGCAGCGTGCCATCGTCGGCCTTGTACAGCTCGTTCTTGACCAGTTCAATCGCTTCGACGTTCTCCGTGCCGAACAGCGCGGTCGGGGAGAGCAGGAAAAGCATGTGAATGCGCTTGCTCTTGCCCGCGGGCGTCTGCGTGGAATAGCGCATGAGCGTTTGCGTGTTGCGTTCCGCGTCGCGGTCGCCGCTGGTGAGCACATATTCGCTGCTCAGCGGGTCGAGCTCGGCGGTTTCCGGCGATACGATCACATCGGCGTCGTGCAGTTCGCCGAGTTCTTTCAGTTCCGGGTTGGTGTAGGCGGCTTGCGCTGGCCCACGCCGACCGATGATGTAGATGTCTTTGACGTTGCTCGCCTTGAGCGCTTCGAGCGCGTAATCGGCGATATCAGTTTTAACCAGCTCGTCATAGGTGCTGGCGAGGATGCGCGCTACGTCCATGGCGACATTGCCGTTGCCAATCACGGCGACTTTTTCTTTCGACAGGTCAAACTGGAGTTCGCGGTAGTCCGGGTGCGCGTTATACCAGCCGACGAATTCGGTCGCCGGGTGGCTGCCGAGCAGATCTTCACCGGGGATGCCCATGCGGCGGTCGGTTTGCGCGCCGACGCCGAACACCAACTGATGATAATGCGCGCGCAGGTCGTCGATCGTCAGGTCACGCCCGAATTCGACATGGCCGTAGAAGCGGAAGTTGGGGTTGGCCGCAATGCGATCATAGACCTTGGTGACCGTCTTGATCTTGGGGTGATCTGGTGCAACGCCGCCCCGAACCAGACCGTAAGGGGTCGGCAGACGCTCAAACATGTCGATCTCCACCACGAGACCGCTCTTGAGATAATGCTCGGCAGCGTAAAACGCCGACGGGCCCGATCCGATGATTGCAACGCGCAGAGGAGTCGCCGTTGTCCCCAGAGTCATGTCTATCTGTCTCTCATCAGCAAAAACACATGCCGCCCATTGTACCATTCTTCGCAATCTACAAACGTAGGAGGTGCAATTGATCAGGGGTGGGAGGTAATCATTGACGCGCGCCGAAAAAAAACGGGGTGCACACAGTGCACCCCGCCCGGAATCGATTCAATGGCTGGAGCGTTACGAGGTAGTGGGTAGATAGAACCCGAAACTGCTGCCCTGCTTGTACACACTCTTGAACGTGACCTTACCGCCGTGCCGTTCGATAATGTTCTTGACCAGATGCAGCCCCAGCCCCGTACCGCCGATCTTGTAGGTTTCGTCCGTAGGGACGCGGTAGAACGCCTGAAACAGCCGTTCCTGGTCCGCTTCTGGGATGCCATAGCCAGTATCGTTGACCTGAAACAGCAGGAAGTCGCCCTTATCGTGAATTTGCACGCTAACGCTGCCGCCCGCCGGGGTGTACTTGATCGCATTCGTGAGCAGGTTTTCGATGGCTTCGCGAAGCTGGCCGGGGTCGCCGTTCAGGGCATACGTCCGCCCCTCATCCGCGCTGAAGGTGTAGCTCAGGTTGGCGATGCCCGCGTGGTCGCGGTTGGTCTCAAAGACTTCGTGGGCCAGCAGACGGAAATTCACCGTCTGGTAGGTGTTCGCCGGGTCGCCCGTGATGCGTTCCAGCGCGAGGATGTCTTTGATCAGGCTGAGCATCTTCTGGCCGCTGCGCAAAATCGAGGTGACGAATTCGCGGTGATGTTCCGCAAGTTCTTCGCCTTCTTCCAGCATGAGTTCGCTGTAGCCCATGACCAGCGCGAGCGGGTTGCGCAGGTCGTGCGCGGCGACGCGGATCATGTCCGATTTCACCTGCTCCAGTTCGACCAGCTTTTTGTTCATCGCGGCCATGTCCTGGATCTGCTGCGCTTGCAGCAGCGCGATCTGCTGTTCCGCGCGGCGCTGCGCTTCATGCGCATCGATCAGTTCGATCTCCGTCATGACGGACGTGGCCAAATCGGTCAGGGTGTCAATTTCCGCCTGCGTCCACACGCGCGGCTCGTGGTCGATCACGCAGAAGGAACCGATGGCGATGCCGTCGGAGGTCAGCAGCGGGATGCCCGCGTAGGCAATCGCATTCAGATCACGAATGGCGAGGTTGTGCTGTACCAGCGGTTGCTCGCGCGTGTCGCTGATGATGAGCGGCGCGTTCAACCGCACGACATGCTGGCACAGGGAGTGCGACAGCGGCGTCTCGCGCTGGGTGGCCCACGGTTCAGGCAGGCCAATCTGGCTTTTGAAGAACTGTCGGTCGTGGTCAAGCAGCGTCACGAGCGAAACCGGCGCATGCAGCATGCGCGCTGCCAGCCGCGTCAACCGATCAAATGCTGGATCGACGGGGCTATCAAGCAGGCACAAGCGCTGCAAGGCGGCCAGGCGAACCGAATCAGTGCTGGAAAGTTGGGTGTCTGTGTACACTTCTGTAATATCTCGGACGTTCTTGACAAACATTACGACAGTATCATACACCGTTCGTAAGAATTATGGCATAGATTTTTCGTGAATTTCGTAGCTACGACTCTTGCAGGGGCAAAACTAAATCCTTGCGAAAGTCGGTCAGGCTGATCAATTCACCGCTGCCCGTGATGTAAAACGTGTCCTCGATGCGCACGCCGAACCCCTGCTCCGGGTAGTACAGGCCGGGTTCAATCGTGATCAGGTTGCCCGCGACCAGTTTATCCGGCGACAAATGCCCGATGCCGGGGCGCTCGTGGATGTTCAAGCCAACACCATGCCCGAGGCTGTGCACATAGCCAACGCTCGTGCCCGGCGTGCTGCGTCCGGTCGGATGCCCCGCCGCTTCAAAGTGATCGAGCACCGCTTCCTGCAGCTTTTTGGCTTCGATGCCGGGGCGGAAGGTCTCGACGGCGATGTCGAACGCGTCCATCACCTGCTGGTAAACCCGCTCGACTTCCGGCGTCGCGTAGCCGATCGACCACGTGCGCGTCATATCGTGGTGGTAGCCGCCGCCCAACTGCCGCGGGAAAATGTCGAAGACAATCGCCTGCCCGAGCTTGAGCGCCATATCCGCTTCGCCACGGCTGTGCGGGAAGCCACCATCGCGCCCCTGCGCGAAGATCATATCCGTGTCTTCGAGGTCGCGGTCGAGCAGGGCGCGGCGCACGAAGCGCTTGACATCGCCAATCGTGAGCGGCGATCCATCCGCCTTGACGACGGCTTCGCCCGCAGCCCGATGCCCGCTGATGTAGTCCCA
Organism: Anaerolineae bacterium; assembly: GCA_041916315.1. Lineage (GTDB taxonomy): Bacteria > Chloroflexota > Anaerolineae > Aggregatilineales > Phototrophicaceae > Flexifilum. The sequence goes on along the minus strand of JAYRZU010000088.1, from coordinate 4,979 downwards.
GGTCGCGGCGACAACTTCGGTGGTGCGCTTGGCCACCGAACGGATGATGGTGAGTTCGGCTTCGTCTTTGGTGATGTAGGCTTCGTCAAAGAGCGTCATGCCCGTTTCGCCGACAAACTGATAGGCGGGATAGGTTTCGCTCAACAGGCGCGTGAATTCGATCTGCGAGTGCAGGTTGCCGACGCCGTAAATACCCACGCGTCCGCTCGTGATGCCGAAGCGTTGCAGCATCGCCCCCCACAGCGCGATTCCGGCTTTGGTTGCGTCACCCTTCGCCTCGGTGACCATCTGCGCGTAGCCGAGGTCGGAGTAGGAGAAGACCTGTAAGCCGCTCTTGGCCGCTTCTTCCGTCTCCATGCCGTTGACGACCATCACCGGGTCGCTGCCCTGCTTCTTGATGATGTAGCCGCCCGTCACATGCGCGCCGTTGGACAAATAGCTGCGCGGCGGGTTGTCATGCGCTTCGCCGGTGACGACGATGGCCGTCAGGTGGCGCGCCGCCATCAGTTGATCGAGATCAGATTTCATGAAGGTTCTCTCTATCGCATCAGGGCGGGTGTTGATGGGGTGCGGTGGACGCGGCACGACGCGGCGGGACCTGCGCCTGCCGAGGCTGCTGCTTTCAACATCCGACTGCCGTTGAATGCGCGGATTATAACGTCGAATCGACAATGTCGAGGAATCAGGTTTGCGCTGACCGCACCGCCCGCAGCAGATCGTCACCTTGCGCCGGGAACACCGTGCGCGGGTCGAACAGTACCCGCCCGTCTGCGATGCGCGCGATCACGGGGGGATCGGCGGCGCGAAGCCGTGCGGCGAACGCGTCGGCATTGGGCGGCATGAGCGCCAGCAGTGCGGTCGGCACGGTCGCGCCGGGCAGACTGCCCCCACCGACCATCGATTCGCCGGCGATGACCTCACCGCCGAGTGTGTGCGCCCAGCTTTCCGCGGTCGCCCGCAGCTGCTCCAGCGGCGCGGCGATCATCTGCCAGATGGGGATGTGCGTCACCGCCTCGCCTTTCCGATAATGATCCAGCGTGGCGACCAGCGCGGCGATCGTCAGTTTGTCGGCGCGGAGAGCCCGCGCCAGTGGATGCTGCTTCAATGTGGCGATCAAGGGGGCTTTGCCCACGATGATGCCCGCTTGCGGCCCGCCGAGCAGCTTATCGCCGCTGAAAGCGACCAGATCCGCGCCCGCCGCGAGGCTTTCGCCGACCGTCGGCTCGTGTTCCAGCCCGTAAGCCGCCGTATCGAGCAGCGCGCCGCTGCCGAGATCGTCCAGCAGCAGCAGACCGCGCTCGTGCGCCAGCCGTGCCAGTTCCGCCAGCGGCGCAGACTCGACGAAGCCGATCTGCTTGAAGTTGGAGGCGTGCGCCCGCAGCAGCGCCGCCGTCGCCGGGGTGATGGCGCGTTCGTAGTCGCTCAACCGCGTCTTGTTGGTCGTTCCCACTTCAACCAGACGAGCGCCGCTTTGCGCCATCACGTCGGGAATACGGAAACCACCGCCGATTTCAACCAACTGCCCGCGCGAGATGATCACATCGCGGTCTTGGGTCAGCGCGGTGAGCAGGAGCAGCACCGCCGCCGCGTTGTTGTTGACCACGAGCGCCGCTTCCGCCCCGGTCAGCGCTGTGAGCGCGCGTTCCGGGTGCGTCAGGCGGCTGCCCCGCTTACCCGTCGCGAGGTCGAATTCAAGCGTGCTGTAGCCCGCCGCCACGCCGAGCATAGCGGCTTGCGCGGCGTCCGAAAGCGGCGCGCGCCCTAAGTTGGTGTGGATGATGATGCCCGTCGCGTTGATCACGGGGCGCAGCGAAGGCGCGAACTGCGCATACAGCGCGACCGCCGCCGCATCAAGCAGCGCATCCGCGCTCGTGAGCGGTGCTGCACCGGAGCGCAGTTCCGCCCGCACGTGATCGAGCGTGCCGCGCAGCGCATCGACGGTGGCGCCGCGTCCGTAGCGGGCGATCAGCGCCGTGCCACCGGGGGCGGCAATCAACGCGTCGACAGCGGGCAAAGCGCGAAAGGGGTTGTCAGTCATGGGTGAGTTACCTCATTTTAGCCTCACCCCTCTCCGTTCGGTTCACGGCAGGACAATTTTAACACTTCGAGACGCACTTCCCTCAAACAATCCGTTGTAGGGACGCGCTTCTGGCCGTCCGCTGACCACGGACGCGCAGAAGCGCGTCTCTACAATCGCTCGATTGTTAAAAGTGTCTCGTCCTCTCCGTTTGGACAGGGATTGGGGGTGGAGCCAGCAGCATAAATTGATGTATTGAAAATCTTACCGCTGATTGACAGGCCGCGCATTTGCTGCTATTCTGGTTAAAATGAACATGTTCACTAAAACACAATGACTGACCTGACACCAAAAGCCCAGCACACCCGGGCGCTCATTCTCAAGACCGCGCTCGATCTCTTTGCCGAGAAAGGCTACGAAGCCACCACCATGCGCGACATCGCGCAGGCGGCGGGCGTCTCGCTCGGCCTCGCCTATCGCTATTTCGCCAGCAAGGAGTCGCTGCTGCTGGTGCTCTACGAGCAGATGTCGGAGGAGACCAGCGCCGCCGTGGCCACGCTGCCGCCCGCCACGATTGGCGACCGCTGGTTAGCCCTGATGACTGCCCGGCTCGAACAGGCCGCGCCGCATCGGGCGTTGTTCGGCGTGCTGTTCGGCGTGATTATGACGCCGGGGACGAGCGCGGCGGTGCTCGGCGCCGAGGCAACGAGTATGCGCGCCCAAGCGGAGGCGGCCTTCATCGATCTGGTCAACGGGGCGACGGACAAGCCGAAAGCCACCATCGCCGCGGATCTGGGCAAACTGCTCAACGCGCTGCACTTCGCGGTGATCCTGTTCTGGTTGCACGACAAGTCAGAGGGGCAAACGTCCACGCAGGCGCTGCTGAAGTTCATTCACGGCTTCGCGCCGATGCTGCGCGTGAGCCTCAACCTGCCGCCGATGGCGGCGCAGCTCGGGCGCTTCGTGCGCATTATCGACGGGGTGTTCGGGTAGAGGCCTGGGATAGGCACGGGTGGACTGTAAAAGGTCTAGTTTCGACCCCACCTTCGGCCCCTCCCCAAATTCAGGGAGGGGAGCCAACATCACTCGCAGTGCCCCCTCGCATCGCTTGATCGGGCGCGAATATGGGGGGAAAGGGATTCTGAGGTCCGTACCATTCGACTGCAAATTGGAAATGGCTGAGCCATTTTCTTTTTTGCTCACCAAAATGAACGTGTTCACTATAAGGAAGGAACTATCATGAAACACGCAGTGACCGGCGCCTTCGGCTATTCAGGCAGCTACATCACGCGGCGCTTGCTCGAAGCGGGCGCAGAAGTGCGCACGCTGACCAATTCACCGCGCAAACCGGACTCGCCCATCATTCCGACCTATCCGCTGACTTTCGGCGACTCGCTGGTCGACGCGCTGTACGGCGTCGATGTGCTGTACAACACCTATTGGGTGCGCTTCAATCACCAGAAATTCAATCATCAGTCAGCGGTGGAAAACACGCTCAAGCTGTTCGAAGCGGCGAAGATTGCGGGCGTCCGCCGTATCGTACACGTCAGCATCACCAACCCGGACGAGCATTCGCCGTTCGAGTATTTTCGCGGCAAAGGCTTGCTGGAACGCGCGCTAATGGAGAGCGGCCTATCCTATGCGATTCTACGTCCGGCGGTGCTGTTCGGCGGCGAGGATGTGCTCATCAACAACATCGCGTGGCTGCTGCGCCATCTGCCCGCCTTCGGCGTGTTCGGCGCTGGCGGCTACCGCCTCCAACCGATCCACGTCGATGACCTGGCGTGCCTCGCCATTGATCAGGCGTATCACCGCGAAAACGTAATCGTCAACGCCATCGGCCCGGAGACCTTCACCTATCTCGATCTCGTCAACACGCTGCGGGACATTCTGGGCGTGCGCCGCCCGATCCTGCACGTCACGCCGGAGATCGGCTATGTGGCGGGCAAGCTGATCGGAGTGCTCATGGGCGATGTGACGATCACGCGCGAAGAGATCGGCGGGCTGATGGCGGATCTGCTGTGCGTCGACGCGCCCCCGACCGGATCGACACGGCTCACCGACTGGGCGCGCACAAATCGCGCCACGTTGGGCACACGCTATGCGAGTGAATTGGCGCGGCGGTGAGAGCCGACCTCACCCCGTTTCGCTGCGCTCAACTGCCCCTCTCCAGAAGGGTTTACGGCAGGACAGTTTTAACATTTCGAGGCCATCTTCCCTCAGATGACACAAGGTAGGGACGGCCTTCTGGCCGTCCGCTGATCACGGACGCGCAGAAGCGCGTCCCTACAATTTTCTCGATTGTTAAAAGTGTCCTGTCCTCAACCAGAAGGCGAGGGGCAAGGCCACAGGCGACAAGTCATAATCTGTCCACGGGTAGTGAAGCGCAACCTTTTTGACGGGGGCAGCGTTACTGCTCGTTAGCCATTTCGCGGGAACGCAGAAACACTTCGATCACGCCAAAGGCCAGCGCGAGGAAAAACATGATCGGCACGGTGAGCACGCGTGGAATCTGCAACCATGCGCACGTCACAACGAAGATGCCGATCCACACGCTCTGCCGGACGATCACGCCGCCAGAGGGCAGCGGACGCGTGATCGGCGTGAGGCGGATGTTGAGATAGCGCACGAACGGCATGACCGTCCCGGTCACGGCGACGTGCAGCAGCACGAAGAACAGCCAGCGCTGCCCAACGCGCGGAATCTGCGTGGTGACGAGGCTGTACAAACCGTACCACCCGACAATGATCATCAGGAGGGCGGCGAACAGCACGCCCACATAATCGGGCGGAAGTTTGGTCGAGGGCGGTGATTGTTTCATAATGGTCATTATACCTATGAGCGCAACTTGTGCTAACCTCGAAAACAGTGATCTTGAATGTCCTCATCCCAGCGCCTCGCCTACACAAGCAGATCGGGGCATAACTGCGCGACTGCTGTCTCCCCTCTTTGAATTCGGGGT
>JAYRZU010000087.1:0-69585 GCA_041916315.1 Anaerolineae bacterium | reverse complement strand
TGGTTTGAGCGGTGAGGGTCCACCCGGCTCCATCCCGAACCCGGCAGTTAAGCTCACCAGCGCCGATGGTACTGCAAGGGCGACCTTGTGGGAGAGTAGGTCACTGCCAACCCACCCTTCTCGTTTTTCTTTTGTCTGGCGAGCGGCTAGCCGTGAGCGAAAGACGAAGATGAGACCCAGAACGGACGACCACCGTCCGTTTTTGATTCCCCGACCGCGTCGCAACTATCTATTTCGAGCGTCCCGCGTTACACTTCATGTTATAGATGACACGGAGCAAATATGGAAGATTTGCGCGTAGTGTATGTAACGAACAGTGATTTTGATGCCCGCGTGGTGGCTGGCCTACTGGAAACCGCCGGGATCCCGGTCATGGTGCACCAAGAGCCGGCGGGAAGCGCCCTTGGTATCACCGTGGGGCTGCTCGGTGAAGTCAAAGTGGTCGTGCGTCCCGAAGATTATGAACGCGCTCTGGACGTTCTTGACGACGTCCCCGATGAAACGCTGCTGCCTGATGGCGAAGATGACTCCGCTGACGAATAACACGCTGACCGCCGTCCCCGGGTTCCGGGTCGGTCATGTGACTGATCGGGAGGCAATTACGGGCTGCACGGTGGTGATCTGCCCGCCGCACACCGTGGGTGGCGTGGATGTACGCGGAGGCGCGCCCGGCACCCGCGAAGTCGAGCTGCTGCGTCCGCTGTATCAGGTGAACGAAGTGACCGCGGTGATGCTCGCGGGGGGCAGCGCATTCGGGTTGGCGGCGGCGGATGGCGCAATGCGCTATCTCGAAGAGCACGGCCTCGGCTATTCGACGCGGATGGGGTTCACGGTGCCGATTGTTCCTTCAGCCATCCTGTTCGATCTCGGAATTGGCAACGGTGCAGTGCGGCCGGATGCGGCAATGGGTTATGCCGCCTGTGCCGCGGCCAGCGCTGATCCGATTGAGCAGGGCAGCGTCGGCGCGGGGACAGGCTGTCAGGTGTGCGCCTTGCGCGGCCCGGCCTATGCGACGAAGGGCGGCATTGGCTCGGCGGCCATTGATCTCGGCAATGGCCTGATCGTGGGGGCGCTGGTCGCCGTGAACGCGGTCGGCGAAATCCTCGACGAGCAGGGCGAGATTCACGCCGGATTGCGCGATGATGCTGGCGGTTTCACGCCAATCATGGAAGCGTTTCGGCTGCTGCCGCCGCCTCCGGTGGCTTCGGCGACCGTCATTGGGGTGGTGGCGACCAACGCGCGCCTGACCAAAGCGGAAGCCAACAAGGTCGCGCAGATGGCGCATGACGGGCTGGCACGAGCGGTGCGTCCGGCTCATACGATGTATGATGGGGATACGTTCTTCGCGCTGGCCAGCGGCGACCTCCCGGCGGACGTGAACCTGATCGGGATGTATGGCGCAGAAGCCGTGACTCAGGCGATTCGCAGCGGCGTGCGCGCGGCGCAATCACTCGGAGGGGTGCGCGCTTGTTATACTCAAGGTTAAATGTGTTAAGTAAATATCCCTCCAAGTTTAATTCTGAGTTAGTACAGACTTGATATTCTTAATTCTGTATCCAGTCTGGAGGTTTCATGTCTAAGGTTCTCATCGTAGAAGACGAAGAAACGCTGGCCCGCAATCTCGCCGACAAACTGCGCGGCGAAGGCTTTGCCGTGACGACCGCGGGGGATGGCGAAGAGGGGTTGGAGAAACTGCGGGACGAACATCCCGATCTGATTATCCTCGACATCATGCTGCCGAAGTTGGATGGCTTGAGCCTGTGCCGTTTGATTCGCCGTGACGCGGGTATGGCGCACATTCCGATCATCATGCTGACGGCGCGCGGTACCGAAGTTGACAAGATCGTTGGGCTGGAAAGCGGCGCGGATGATTATGTCGTCAAGCCGTTCGGCTTGGGCGAATTTCTGGCTCGCGTGCGTGCCGTGATGCGCCGTGCTCCCGGTCGTCCCGCTATGCAGGATGAACTGGTCTCGGATGACCTGCGCCTCAGCCTGACGGGACGCCGCCTGTTCAAGAATGATACGGAAGCCAAGCTGAGCAACAAGGAATTCGATCTGCTGGTCGAACTCATGCGCAATCGCGGCGTCGTGCTGTCGCGCGATCTGCTGCTGACGAAGGTGTGGGGCTACGACTACTACGTCGATAAGCGCACGGTTGACGTGCACATTCGCTGGCTGCGCGAGAAGATCGAAGATGATCCATCCACACCCAAGCGGATTGTGACGGTGCGCGGGGTCGGCTACCGATTTGAAGGGTAAGGGATGACGAGTTCGCAAGACATTCAGCGGCTGCGGCAGGCGATTGCCCAGCACGAGCAGGAATTTGAAACGCTCCAGACCACCATCGCCGAACAGGAAGCCGCGCTGACGCGGCTCAAGCAGGAACTGAACGAGCGCGAACGCATTCTGACCAGTGTTCAGGTGACGCTCGGTCATCAGGAACTGCGCGCGCTCGAAGAAACGGTCGGTGACGAGCAGGACGATACGGACACGCATGGCTATAAGCTCGCGCTGGCGCTGACGCTGGCAAATGCCGCGTATGATGCGCTGATCGTCGTGGACGAGCAGTATCACGTGATCGGCATCAACGATAGTGCTGAAGCCCTCTTCGAAGTGAGCCGCCCCATCGGCCAATCGCTGGAAAGCGTGACGCATCTCCCGGAACTGGAGATGATGGTCGCCGATGCGCTGGCCAACGAGGAAGAGACCTACGAAGAACAGGTGACGCTCAACCGGAAGCCGTTCCGGGTACGCTGCCGCGTGATTCGCCGCGATGAGCACCTGTTTATCGGCCTGGCGCTGCAAGATGTCTCCGAATTGGTCCGGCTGAACCGCGCGCGCCGCGACATGGTGGCGAATATCTCCCATGAGCTGCGCACGCCGATTGCCAAAATTCGCCTGATTATCGACAGCCTATTCCACGAACAGGATAAGCCGAAGCGTAAGCAGAGCACCTCGGCGCTGCGCTCGATTGCGCGCGAAACGGATTCGCTGCTGTGGCTGGTGCAGGAACTGCTTGATCTCTCCATGATCGAGTCCGGGCAGGCGATTCTGCGCATGGTCGAAACGCCCGTCAGCGAAATCACCGCCGATACCATTGAGCGGTTGGACGAACTCGCTACCAGCAAGGACCTGACGCTCGTCAGCGCGATTCCGGAAGGCTTGCAGGTGCTGGCGGATCGCGATCTGGTGCGCCGCGTGGTGGTTAACCTCGTCCACAATGCGATCAAGTGGTCGCCGCCCAAACAGACGATCACCATTCAGGCGGAAGGGGCGGGCGACGAAGTCATCATCAGCGTGCTCGATAACGGCCCCGGCGTGCCCGAAGAACACCGCGAACGCATCTTCGAACGTTTCTATCAGGTCGATCCCTCGCGTTCCTCGGGGGAGGGCACGGGCTTGGGCTTGGCGATTTGCAAACACATTGTCGAAGCGCATGGTGGGCGCATCTGGGTGGAGAACAACGAACGCGGTAAGGGTGGGCACGGCGGGTATTTCCGCTTTACGCTGCCGAACGCGGAAGCAACCACTTAAAGCGGGCTCGGCTATCGACACAACAATTTAAGGTCATTCATCATTAATTTACACTCCATGCTGCCAACCCACATAAATCGTGCTATACTAGATGTAATAGCATAAGCCTTCGGGGCAGGGTGAAATTCCCGATCGGCGGTACAGCCCGCTACCCGTGACTATGTCACGGTGGATCTGGTGAAAGTCCAGAGCCGACAGTTACAGTCTGGATGGGAGAAGGCGACTCGAGTGCGCGGAACTGCGGTTTGGCGCTCTCTTGACTTTGGCATATCCAAAGTTCGTTGAGGTCGTGCGATACCTCAACGCTTTTGGCGTACCTGACTCCCAATGCCCCGAACTTCTAGCGATGACGGGGTATTTTTATGCAAGCGAATGGCCTCTACGACAATCTGCGCGATATGCAGCGACGAATTCCGAATGGACGAGCGCTCACACCGGTGATCGGTGTGTTGGCGCTGTTTGTCTTGTGGCAGGTGGTCACCCTGCTCGAACTGTATCCAGCGTTCATCATTCCCCCGCCGACCGCCGTCTTCGAGAAATTCGTCGAGGTAGTGCAGGATGGCCGCTTGTGGCTGCACACCAGTACGACGCTCAGCCAGATGCTGGTCGGGTTGGGAATCGGCGTGTCGTTTGGGGTGCTGCTCGGCTACAGCATGGCGAAGTGGCGCATCCTCGAAGATGTGCTGTCGCCGATTGTGCTGGCCTTCCAATCGACGCCCGTGGTCGCCTATGCGCCGCTGCTCGTGATCTGGTTTGGCAGTGGCGCGACCAGCAAGATCGTCACCAGCGCGTTGATCGTCTTTTTCCCCATGCTCATGAATACGATTGTGGCCATTCGCAACGTGCCGGAACATCAGCGCGAATTGATCCGCTCCTTCGGCGCGAATGGCCTGGAAACGTTCGTGAAACTGGAAATCCCGGCGTCGCTGCCGGTGCTGCTGAGCGGCCTCAAAGTGAGCGCGACGCTCGCCGTCATTGGCGCGGTGGTGGGCGAATTCATCACGGCGCAGGCGGGGCTGGGCTTCTGGATCAAGCTGGCGCGCGATCAGTACGATACGCCGCTGGTGTGGGTCGGCATTTTGACGTTAGCTTTCATCGCTCGCGTGATGTACGGCATTGTCGCCTTGCTGGAACGGCGCTTCATTGTGCAACCACACAGCACGACGACCTCGCCGCTCGGCGAACCGGAGGCGCGACCGAAACCGCGCGCCTGATCACCCGACTTTAGCGAAAGTTCGGCACTCACTTAGGCGGCCGTAGCTGTGCCGCCTGAACGTGCCGTCATGGATTTCACTGTTGCAGAGGAGCAAGTAGCGTTATGAAGTTCATTCGTTTCATGCTGGTTTTCGCCATCGCCGCGCTGCTCGTGGTGGGCGGTGTATCAGCGCAAGACCAGCAAGACCTCACCTTTTTCCTCACGTTTGTCCCGAATGTCCAGTTTTCCCCGCTATACGTTGCCATCGACAACGGTTACTTCAGCGAAGTCGGCCTCAATCTGACGATTGAACACGGCGATGAACCCCTCGGCGTCGACTTGATTGCGTCTGGTCAGCGGCAGTTCGGCATGATCAGCGGCGAACAGGTGATCGCGGCGCGGGCGCAGGCGCGTCCAGTCGTGTTCGTGTACGAATGGTTCCAAGCCTATCCGGTTGGGATCGCCGTGCCTGTGGAGCAGGGGATCACGACGGTCGATGGGCTGCGTGGGCATGTGGTTGGCATTCCCGGTCGGTTTGGCGCCTCCTACAGCGGTTTGACGGCGTTGCTGGCCGCTAATGGGATGACCGAAAACGACCTTCAACTTGAAGAAATTGGCTTCAATGCGCCAGAAGCGTTGTGCACCGGGCGGGTCGAAGCAGCAGTGGTCTACAGCAACAATGAACCTCTGCAAATCCGCAACCGCGCGGTGGCGGGCGACTGTGGGTCGGTGACCGATGTCGTGGTTATCCCGGTTGCGGAAGCTGCCGACATGGTCTCGAACGGGATCGTCACCAATGAGGATACGGTCGCCAATGAACCGGATCTCGTGGCGTCAGTCGTCGGCGCGTTTGATCAGGGTTTGCGCGATACAATCAATAATCCCGCCGCTGCTTACCTCAGCAGCGCGACCTATGTCGAAAACCTGCCGCTGAGCGAGGCGTTGAGCACTGCGCTGATCACTGCAGCAGACGATCAAAACGTGTGGCTCACGGATAACCCCGACGCCACCCGCGCCGATGTGGCCGCGCGCCGGGCTGAACTGCGCGCCGCCTTGGGCGAACAATTCACCGCCGACGACCTGGTGCAGTTCGACGTGCTGTTGGGGTCGATTGAATTCTGGGATGCCGACCAATTGGGCATTTCGACGCTCGACTCGTGGCAGGTGACGCAGGACACGCTCAGCGCGATGAACTTCCTGCCCGCACCGATTGACCTCGAAGCGGCGTTCACGAACGCGTTTGTCCCCGCCGCGGCGGAATAACCAAGGAGCTTTGCCTCACCCCTGTATCCCCTCTCCCACGGGAGAGGGGATTTTTATGCTTCCACCTGATACCAATCCGCTTCTCCCGGTTGCGTTTCCCCCCGCTCAATGTGTTACACTCACCCGCGTTTGGCTTCATAAATAGGATGAGAATGAGCATGGCAGCATTTGATGTGGCGGCCGTTCGCGCCCAGTTCCCCGCGCTGAATCGCGTTGTCGCGGACGGCGGATACCCCATTTACTTTGACAACCCCGCGGGCACGCAGGTGCCGCAGCGCGTGATCGACGCGGTAAGCGGCTATTTCCGCGAAATGAACGCCAATTCCGGCGGTGCGTTCCCCACCAGTCATGTCAGCGACGCCATGGTAGTCGAAACGCGCCGGAAACTGGCGGCATTCCTCAATGCGTCCCGTCCCGATGAGATCGTGATCGGCGCGAACATGACTACGCTCAACTTTGCGCTCTCCCGCGCGATCGCCAAAACGCTCAAGCCGGGCGATGAGATCGTGCTCACGCGCATGGATCACGATGCGAACGTGTCGCCGTGGCTGCGCATCGCCGAGGACTACGGCCTGGTCGTGCGCTGGGTCGACATCATCGAGCCGGAATGCACGCTGGATCTGGATACGCTCGAAGCCGCGCTGACCGACCGCTCGAAAGTTGTGGCAACGGTTCACGCCTCCAACGCCGTTGGCACCATCAACCCGGTCAAGCAGATCGCCGCGATGGCGCATGCTGCGGGCGCGCTGTATGTCGTCGATGCGGTGCAAAGCGCGCCGCACATCTCCATCGATGTGCAGGATATCGGCTGTGACTTCCTGCTGTGCTCCTCCTATAAGTATTTCGGGCCGCATCAGGGCATTCTTTACGGGCGTTACGATCTGCTGTCGTCGCTGCCCGCGTATAAGGTGCGTCCGTCGAAGGACAAAGCGCCGTGTCGCTGGGAAACGGGCACGCCCGCCTTTGAACTCATCGCCGGGATCGGCGCGTGCATCGACTATCTCGCCTCATTGGGTGGCGGGAGCGGCACCGAGCGCGCGGCGCTGGTCGCGGGGATGCAGATGCTCGGCGCTTACGAGCAGGAACTCGCCGTGCATCTGATCGATGTGTTGCGGGCGACGCCGGGCGTGCACATCGCTGGCATCACTGATCCGGGACGTTTTCACGAGCGCGTGCCGACCGTCGTGTTCACACATGACGGCTATACGCCTACCGATATCGCCACCCGCCTCGCCGAGCAGAACATCTATGTGTGGGATGGCAATTACTACGCGGTAGAGATCATGCGGCGGCTGCGCAACGAGGAACACGGCATGGTACGCGTTGGGCTGGCGCACTACAACACTCACGAGGAGATCGATCGCTTCGCGGCCGTGCTGAAGTCCCTGTAATTTAGAGGCGGTTAGGACTCTGTCCCCATGCCATCAACGCGACCTAGCGCTTGGTCAAAAGGGGAGTGGACGAGGCATGCCTCGTCCCTACAACAGCATCTTTTCGGTCTCCCCTCCCTGAATTCGGGGAAGGGATAGGGGGTCGCTGCACTACTCCTTCGAGACTACGGCGGCGAGCTGCGCGCTGACCAGTTCCAGCAGCATCACGTCCTGCTTGGTGATAGAGCCGGGCACATCGCGGCAGGCCACAATCACGCCATAGCGGGTGGTGACGCCGACGGGCGTCACCGCGCCCGCGCCTAACCGCCCGCGCTTGACCAGCGGGTGATTGATCTCGTCGCTGGGGCTGATGATGACGCTCTCGCCAGTCACGGCGACGTGCCCCATAATGTCGTCGGCGGTCGCCTGCTTGGGGGCGACCGCTTGAATAGGGGCTGGGCCTTCCTGCGCTTTGAGCGTGAGGGTCAGCGGTTCGCTGTTATCCAGGCGATAAAACGCCACATAGTGATAGCCAATATCAAAACACGCGCTGACGGCCGCCTGATGCTTGCCCGATTCGCCTGATGCTTTGCGCAGCTTCTTGGCGAATTCGCGCACGGGCGGAATCGCATCGGCGCGCAGTGTGTCCAGCCGCCGATCGGACATCAGGCGGTTGATGCGGCGGATCAGATCGTCGTTGACGAACGGCGCGGTTGAGATTTCGTCGGCGTTGCCGGGGATGGCGAAATCCGCCTCTTCGTCGACCAGCACGATCAGCAGGCGCGGATAGTCATGGCGCAGTTCACTGATGAACTCAAACGAGCGGTCGAGTTCATTGTCGAGCACGAGCACGTCGATCGGGTTCTCTTGGTTGTGGAGCGCATCAAGCGCATCCGTGGTTTCGTTGACGAGTGTGATGTTAAACGGGTCGTACGCCGAGAGATTCTTGTAATAGCGACTGGCGAATTCACGGCGGACGGTGACGAGAACTGAGATCCTGCTCATCGATTTTCCTTTGCAATCGTAATCAGCACCGCCAGTAAGTGACGGAGGCCGAGGGCGACGGGGCTGACTTCAACAAATTCGTCCGTGCGGTGCGCATTGCCCCCACGGGTGATGCCGACGGTGACGGCGGGACAGCCTTCCGACAGCGGGACGTTCGCGTCGGTGCTGCCGATTTCCAGCGAAGCGCGCACGCCGAGATCGGCGAGGCTGGTGAGCGCGGCCTGCACGAAGGGATGAGCGACCGGAATCGCTCCGGCAGGCCGGTCGCCCACAACTTCCACCGTGAATGTCAGGTCGTCCTGCTCCAAGGCGCGAATATGCCCGCGTACCTCGTTTTCGAGCCGATTTAAGGCGGTGCGTTCTTCCGAGCGCAGGTCGAGCCACAGGCAGGCCTGCGGCGCAATCGCGTTGATCGTTGTGCCGCCCTCGATCATGCCGATATTGAACGTCGTGCGCGGAGTCTGCGGCGGCTGCAGCGCGGCGATGCGCGCGCCCAACTGCACGATGGCGTGCGTGGCGCTCGGGCGGCCAAAGTGCAGCCAACTGTGACCACCTGATGTGGTCGCACTGATTTTGAGACGGCGCACCGAGATACCAGCGTAATATACGTGGCCGAAAGCCAGCCCTTCGATGTTGATCACGCCGCGAATCTTGTTCCGCAAGCGGTCGTAGGCGGCGCGCATCCCACCCAGGTTGCCGAGCCCTTCTTCGCGGGTGGTGGCGACGAACCACAGATCAGTGGGAAAGCTCATGTTATCTGCGCGCACGGCCTTGATCGCCGCGAGCATTCCGGCGACGCCCATGCTGTTGTCACCCAGCCCGGGTCCGAAAATCAGGTCACCTTCGCGCCGAATGGTGAGATCCGTCTCCGCGGCGAATACCGTATCCGTATGGGCGGTCATCAGGATTCCGGGCTGATCGGACGCCTTGCCGGGTAAACAGCCGTACACATTGAACATATCGTCGATGTCGACGGCGGTGAGGCCAAGAGCCGAAAACTGGTCAGCGACGTAGGCAGCGCGCGGCTGTTCCTCAAAGGTTGGGGCGGCGATCTGCTGAATGGTTATCGCTTGATCGACTGTCCACTGTGCAAGTTGCCTGAAGTCGCTGGTCTGCATCCCCGTCTTTCCTATCTGTTGGTCAATTCGAATTGCCGTTAGCTTACCTCAACTTGACCAACTTGTGCAGTAAACGCTTTGCCCGCGTTCCGTTCCTGGACTATAATGAACGACTCAACAGCGTGTGTGGAGGGACTATGGCAACTATTTTGCTGGTGGAGAAGACGGGAGCACAGCGAACCTCATTCGCCGAAGCGTTACAGAAACGCTACGCCGTGATGACCGTATCCAGCGGCAAACAGGCGCTCACCCTCGTGCATGAAAAAGGCTGCCATATCGTCGTGCTAGATGCGATTTCCATGCGCACTCCTGGCGACCGCATCGCCCGCCAGCTCAAGGATGGCATTGGCCCGATTCCGCTCATCCATCTGCACCCGGAACACAAAGCCACCAGCCCTGCCGATGTGCTGCTGTATCAGCCATTCACATCGCGCAAGCTCGTCAATACCATCGAACGACTGCTCACCGCCAAGCGCGGCAGCGATGAGGTGATCACCGTGGGGCCGTTCACCATCAACATGGAGCGGCGCTTGCTCATCGCCAACGGGCAGGAGACCTCGCTCACGCCCAAGCTTGCGCTGCTGGTCGAAATGTTCTTTGCGCACCCCGGCGAAACGCTCGACCGCAAATTCCTCATGGAGCAGGTGTGGCACACTGACTATCTCGGGGACACGCGCACGCTTGATGTCCACATCCGCTGGATTCGCCGCCTCATCGAAGCGAACCCGGGCGACCCGCAGTTCCTCAAAACGGTACGCGGCGTTGGCTACCGACTGGACTTACCGGGGTACGTTACCGCCCCCGTCGCGCTTGAGTCTGTCGAAGCGACCTTACAAAACGCCTGAAATCTTTACAAATAAAAAATCGGCTTCACGAGCCGATTTTTCGTATTTGTGATAACCGAACGCGCTGCGTTACTTGGCGACGCGCTGCTTCATCGCGTTGAGCTGCTTCATCAGGCGGCTCTTGCGGCGGGCGGCGTTGTTCGCGTGAATCACGCCACGGCTGGCGGCCTTATCGAGATCCTGAATCGCCTTGCGGGTCGCTTCAATCGCCGCATTCACGTCAGAACCATGCTGAGCGACGCGAGCCTTCTTGACGAAGGTGCGGGCGCGGTTGCGGAACGTTTGATTGTATTCGCGGCGCTTCGCGTTTTGACGAATGCGCTTAATCGCGGAACGTGTATTTGCCATCTTGTCTCGTGCGGCAAAAGCGCCGCCGCTCCTCTCAAAAAAACATCACGGAATATCGAGCGATTTTACACGCCCATCCCGTGAATGTCTAGCGTCGATTAAAGGACAGCCTAAATCTGGCGGGCACTACGCCGACAGCAAGCTGATCGCCAGCAGCGCGGCGGCGCCTACGTTGATGATCACCAGCAGCACGGTCGCCAGCACGAGCAGAATCGGCGCGCGCTGCCGGGTGCCCGGTAGGCGGGTCGGTTTGATTTCGCCGGGAATCTGCGCGAAGAGGAGACCTTCTTCCTCTTCCAGAAACTCCCCGTCCTGATCTTTGTCCGCATCGTACAGAATCGACGTGCTAGGCTGCTGTTCGTTCGCCTGCACAAACTTATTGGCCGCTTCTTCGAGCTCCTCGTCAAAGCCGAAGGTCGGCATCGGCGTGCTCGGCACCGGGGAGCGCGGCGGTGGAGCGGAGCGCGGCGCCGGCGGGGGAGCCGCGGGCGGCGGTGGCGAAATGCGCTTGGGCGGGGCATCCGGAATTGGAGTTGGGGCGGGCGCGGGCGGCGGTTCCATCTCGACGGCAGCGCCAAACGGTCCACCGGCAATATCATCGTCGAGGTTGAAGTCGGTGAACGGTGAATTGCCGGATGGCTTGACTGTCACCGTACCCGGCAAGTTGAGGTTCGTCACCCAGGCGTCGAGGTCTTCTTCGGATGGTTCTTTCGGCGCGGGCGGTGTCCACGCCGGGGCAGCGGCTGGTTCGGGAGCGCCCCATTCGACGCTGGTCGAGGTGGCGCGGTTGGAAAACGCGCCGGAGTTCGCCGCGGCGCTCAACGGCGAGGCTGGCGGCTTCGGCTTTTGCTTGGCCAGATACTCCAACCCTTGCTTGGCGCGTTGATTATTCGGGTCAACGGCCAGCACATTTTCTAAACATGTCCGCTGATCATCCAGCGATTCCATCGTGCCGCTCAGCCAGAGCCAGGCTTCTGCGTTGTATTGATCCAGCTCCACGGCGCGCAGCAGCATCGCTTTGCCTTCATCTTTGCGCCCGGCCTTGATCGCGTTCATGCCCTCGCGGACTAAGCCTTCAACGTTAGCGGACATCTCACCATCACTCCTCCACCATCGCACACGTTTAATACTATCACAAAGCTGTAGATCGCGAATTCAAAGGCGAAGGATTCGTGAATTTTTAGGGAACCTCATCTGAATATTTCGAGGGTTTCGTTATATTATGGACTCTGAGCAGCGCAGGTTTATTGAGGGATTCATGAGTCGCGTCGTTAAAGGTCCGTTTGAGGTGGTTTCCACCCGTCACATATACACTAACCCCTGGATCACGGTACGCGAAGATAAGGTAGTACGACCCGGTGGGACTCAGAGTATATTTGGCGTTGTCGAAATGATGGCTGGGTCGTCGATTCTGGCCTTGACGGACGATTGCCAAGTCTACCTGGCCCGCGAATACAAGTACGGTCTGCAAAACTACTCTATCGAAACGGTGAGTGGTGGTTTGGAAGTGGGAGAGACCCCGCTCGAAACAGCGCAGCGTGAGCTGCGTGAGGAATTCGGTATGGAAGCGCGCGAATGGATCAGTTTGGGAACGATCTACCCGTTCACCAACGTGATCAGTTCCGCGAGTTATCTCTTTCTCGCGCTCGGCGTCGAAGTGAAACATTCGCCGAAACCGGACCCCGGCGAACACATCGAAACGCTCAAGCTGCCGCTGGAGCGTGTGGTGGAGATGGTGATGAACGGGGAAATTGTTAACGGTTCGGCTTGTGCCTTAATCCTCAAGGCGCACTACTACCTCAAATCCAGGAAGCAGTAGTTCGTTAGTCGCTGCGGCTGCGGCGGCGCAAATCCTTGACCTTGGAAGACAGGTCTTGGAAATACTCGCTTTCCGTGATCTCTTTGACTTTTTCCTGCACGCGGCTCTGGTCAATTTCTACGAGCAGCGCCTGCACCTGCCGCTGGGCTTCTTTGAGTTCATCCTGCACTTTTTCAAAGAGGCGGGCGTTAGAAATTGCAATCGCGGCCTGGTTCGCGAACGCGGAGAGCAGCGGAATGTTCTCCTGACTGAACACCCCCTGTTCCACCCGGTTATCCGCGTACAGTGCACCCACGACTTTGTCTTTCAAAATCAACGGAATGATCACAATCGAGCGCAGTTCATTGAGGAATACGCTTTTCATCTCGGTGAAGCGGTCGTCTTCCTGCGCGTTGGTGCTGACGATGGGGCTGCGCTGCTCAATCGCTTCGTGGATCATCTGATGGCTGAAGGTGATGGCATCCTTCGCGAGGTTTTCGGCGCGGTTGTTGCGCGCGACGTGCACGCGGAGATCGCGGTTTTCTCCTTGCGTGAGCATCAGATAGGCGCGTTCGGCTCCGGTCAGCTTAATAACCGTGTCGAGCACTTCTTCGAGTACCTGATCAAATTCCAGCGAGGACGTGATGAGGGCAGAGGTATGCACCAGCTCCTGCATTTGCGTGAGCTGTTTCTGCATCTTCAGGGCGCTTTTGTGCGACTTCTCGAGGTCATGCATCAGGAGCTGCGCCATGCCATTGAAGTCAATCTGAATCTGGATACCGCGCTTGCTCAACACCTGCATTGTGCGATCAAGCGTTTGCTGAAGCTTACCAGCCTGTTCGGTTGTCTGGTTGATATGCTCGATCAGTTCAGGTGTGTCACCATTTGTCGCTTCAGCCACATTCATCCCTCAAATCCAAACGCTGCTTATCCATCGCGCCATCTTGATTCCAATCTTACACCATTTCGAGCTATACTGAAATGAATTTATCTGAATCCATGTGTCTGAACAAAATGACCTACATCAGTCCCAAAGCCATCATCGAAGATCATGTTTACATCGGGCGGAATACGACCATTCATGCAGGCGTACATATTAAGCGCGGCGTGGTGGTTGAAGATAACTGTATCCTCGGGAAACCGTCGCGCGTGCAGTTGAATCGGTTTCAGGAACAGGTGCGCTCATCCAGCACCCGCCTGGAATTTGAAGATTACGACGCTGTGATCGATACACCCACCGTCATCGGGGAAAATGTGCTGCTGCACAGCGGTACAACCATCTTTTCGGGCGTGACCTTAGCCGAAGGCGTGATCACCGAAGATAATGTGGTGGTGCGCTGGGACACACAGGTCGGCGCGTTTACCAAGCTGATGCTGGCCGGGTTCGTCGGTTCCTACATCACCATCGGGGAATACTCGCGGGTGGGTGGGCTGCTCGGCAACCGGACGCAGATCGGCAGTTATGTTACGACCTTTGGCAATCTGCTGCACAGTTACAAGCAGTACGGCGCGAACCGCGTTGAACCCGCGCCCATCGTTGAAGACTATGTCATGATCGGGTACGACAGTAATCTGATCGGTGGCGTGCGGATCGGCAAACGAGCGTATATCGCCGCGGGTGCGACCATCTCGAAGGATGTGCCGCCGGATACCGTCGTCACCGGGTACAACCAGCATCGTCCGATGTCGTCATGGCAGGGTTCGCTGAGAGATGATTATCTCGCTTCGTTCCCCACTGATCCCTTGAAGGATGAAGAATGAGCGACGCAGTTGAAGTAGGGCAAATCCTTAAAGGTTACGAACTCAAGGAGATCTTGGGGAAGGGTGGGTTCGGGGCTGTCTACCGTGCCTATCAACCGCTGGTCAAGCGCGAAGTGGCCATGAAGGTCATTTTGCCCGCGTTCGCTAATCGTCCATCGTTCGTGCGGCGGTTCGAAACTGAAGCGCAGTTGGTCGCGCAGTTGGAACATCTGCACATCGTGCCGCTCTACGACTACTGGCGTGACCCGAGCGGCGCGTATCTGGTCATGCGCATGCTGCGCGGTGGCACGCTGGAGCAAGACCTCAAAAAGAATGGCCGCTGGTCAGTCGAGATGACAGCCACGCTGCTCGAACAGATGGCGTCGGCGCTCAACGTCGCGCATCAGACGGGCGTCGTGCACAGCGACCTGAAGCCCGCCAACATTCTGCTTGATCTCGAAAAGAACGGCTACCTGTCCGACTTCGGCATTGCCAGTAACCTGCGCGAAGAGGGTGGGGAGAACCTCGACGACAGCCTCGTCGCCGTAGGCACGCCCGCGTACATCACGCCGGAGCAGATCCAGAATCAGCAGTTGTCGCCGCAGTCGGATATCTACAGCCTCGGTCTGGTGATCTTCGAAACGCTGACGGGGCGTCGGGCGTTTGTGGCGCAGAACATCTACGGATATGTCTCGCAGCAATTGACCAAAGATCTGCCGGATGTGACCGAAACCAATCCGGACATTCCGTTCGCCGTCAATGAAGTGTTGGCGACCGCGACGGCCAAGAACCCCGCCAGCCGCTACCCGGATGCACAGGCGTTTGCCCGCGCGTTCCGGCAGGCGATCCAGAAGCGGAAAGAGTTGGATATTACGCTGGAGAGTCTCGACGACACCAACGAGCTGATCCAGATCAGCGGCGATGTCGGCAACCTGACCATCACGCCGGAACTGGTGGAGATGGAAGCGCATAACCTCTCCCTGGTCAACCCGTATAAAGGTCTGCGCGCCTTCCAGCAAGGCGACGCCAAAGACTTCTTCGGACGCGAGGAATTCACCAACGCCGTGCTGGATCGCCTGCGCGAGACCGAAGGCACGTATCGTTTTCTGGCGATTATCGGCCCGAGCGGGAGCGGCAAATCGAGCGTGATCAAGGCAGGGGTGCTGCCCGCGCTGCGCCGGGGCGTGATCCCCGGTTCAGAACACTACTACATCGCGGAAATGGTACCCTCGACCGACGCGCTGCGTGAACTGGAAGCCGCGCTGCTGAGTATCGCAACCGCGCCGCCGGAAAATATGTCGCAGCGGCTGCGCGAAGATCGCGCCGGGCTGCACGAACTGCTTAACGCGATTTTGCCGGACGACGACAGCGAATTCCTGCTGCTCATCGACCAGTTTGAAGAAGTATTCACACAAACCAACGACAACGCTGTGCGCCTCCATTTTCTCGAAAGCGTGCGGTATGCTGTGACTGCGCCGGGCAGCCGCCTGCGCGTGATTGTCACGCTGCGCGCCGACTTCTACGATAAGCCGCTCTCGTACCCGGATTTCGGGGCGCTGGTGCGCCAACGCACCGAGATCATCCTGCCGATGAACGAACGCGAACTGCAGCAGGCCATCACTGGCCCGGCGGAACGGCTCGGCGTGCGCGTGGAACCAGCGCTCGTGCAGAAGATGATCGAAGATGTGAGCAATGAGCCGGGCGCGCTCCCGCTGCTGCAATATGCGCTCACCGAGAACTTCGAACGGCGCACAGGCTACGTCATGACGCTGGACGCTTATGTCGCGGCGGGTGGTGTGCTCGGCGCGCTGGCGCGGCGCGCGGAAGAACTCTACGGGCTGATGGACAAGGAACAAAAAGAGGCCGTGCGCCAGTTGTTCCTGCGCCTAGTGACACTCGGCGAAGGCGCGGAAGATACGCGGCGACGCATCCTGTGGTCGGAACTCGTGTTCATGCGCGATGTCGACGACCCGCTGCAATATGTGCTCGACATCTACGGCAAGTATCGCTTGCTGACCTTCGACACTGACCCGCAAACCCGTGAGCCTACCGTCGAAGTGGCGCATGAAGCGCTGATCCGCAACTGGGAACGCCTGCGCCAATGGCTGCGCGAAAGTCGTGAAGATTTGCGCGTCCAGCGCCGCTTGGCGACCGCCGTCACCGAATGGCGGAACGCGCATCAAGACACGAGCTTCTTGGCGTCGGGCGTGCGCTTGCAGCAGTTTGAACTGCTCTCCGGCAGCAAAGACATTTCGCTCACCTCGGAAGAAAAAGGCTACATTCAGGCGAGTATCGACAAGCGCGAGGCGCTGGCACGCGAGGAAGCCGCGCGGCAGGCACGCGAAGAGGCGCTGGAAGCCCGCAACCGCCGCATTTTGCGCTGGTTGGCGGCGGTGTTCGCGGTGGCCGCCGTCGCCGGGTTGATTTTGGCGGTGGTGGCCTTCAACGGGCAGCAGGAAGCCCAGCGTCAGCGTGTGATCGCCGAAGGTGAGACGGTCCGCGCCGAGGCGGAAGCGGCTCGCGCTGAACGCGAAGCCGACGAGTCGCTGAGCATCATCCTCGCGCAGCAGGCAGTGACTTTCCCGCGCGCGGGCGAGCAGCCGTTTGACGGTCTGGCGCGAGCAATGGAAGCGAACCGCCTGGAAGACCCACCCGTCGACGCGCAGCGCACGCTGGCCGACATGGTCTATGCGCCGGGAGCGATTCGCCAGTTCAAGGGTCATGCCAACTGGGTGTTCCAGTCGGCCTTCACGCCCGATGGCAGTCAGATGCTCACCGCCGACCTGAGCGGCGTTATCATCCTGTGGGATGTGGCGACCGGTGAGGAAATCCGGCGGTTTGGTGCGGATGGCATCGGTCACGATGACCTCGTCTTCTCGGTCGCGGTCAGCCCGGATGGGACGACGGCGATTACCGGATCACAGAAGAAGAATTTCATCCTGTGGGATCTGGCGACGGGCGAAGCCATCCGCACGATTGGCGCCGGCGGCGAAGGCAACCTCGACGCCGTGTGGGCGATTGCGTATCTGCCTGATGGTCAGAGCGCGATCATTGCGTCCAATGATGCGACTTCGCAGCGCAACCTGATCCAATGGGATTTGAACACCGGCGAAATCATTCGCCGCTTCGAAGGGCACGCGGGGGCGGTGTTCGCCGTCGACCTGAGCCCGGATGGGCGTTACCTCGCTTCAGCGGGCGGCGCGGGCGAAGTCCGTCTGTGGGATCTGGAGACGGGCGACGAAATCCGTACGCTGGATGGCTACACCAAAGATGTGTATGGCATCGCCTTCAGCCCCGACTCCGCCCGTGTGATCGGCGCGGGGACGGAATCCACGCTCAATGTGTGGGATGTCGAGACGGGCGATGTGCTGGAACAAGTCCCGGTCGCCGGGGTCGTGCGCGGCCTCGACTATTCGGCGGACGGCAATACCTTCGCGGCGGCGCTGCTCGATACGACGGTCGCGCTCTGGGATGCGCATTCATTTGCACTTCTGCAAACTTTCCGCGGACATACTGGTTTGGCGATTGGCATCACGTATACGCCCGAGGGTGGACGCTTTGCCTCGGCCGCGCAGGATGGCGTGATTTTGTGGGATGTGTACGGGCGCGGCGCGGAAGCGTGGCGAGAGATGGAAACGGCGCAGGTCTTTGCTTCTGCCGCCGATGGTGACCAGATCGCTGTGGCGACGACGCGCGGGGTCAGCCTGCGCAATTTTGCGACGGGCGAATTGATTTCTGAGTTCAACACGGAAACGCCGCTGTATTCGGTCGCCTTGCAGGGCAACGTGATCGCTGCGGGCGGCGCGGATGGTTCGGTGACTGTGTGGGATGCGGCGAGCGGTGAAGTTGTGCGCACGATTGCGGCCCATACATCACCGGTCCGCGCGATTGCCATCAGCCCGGATGGAGCGCAACTTGTCACGGGCGGCGGTAATATCCAGATCAGCCGCGGACGCCCGGTTGACAATGATCTCATCCTATGGGATGCAGCGACGGGCGCAGAAGTGCGCCGTTTGAGCGGACATACCGCCCCGATTCGCAGCGCTGTATTCAGCGCGGATGGCGCACGCATTCTGTCGGGTTCGGACGATGGCAGCATGATCCTATGGGATGCGGCGACCGGCGAGGCGGTACAGACCTTTGCGCCAGATGACGCCGAGACGACGGATGTCATTGAAGGCCACACGCAAAGCCTGACGAGCGTCGCTCTGAGCGCGGATGGTACGCTGGCACTCTCCACATCACGCGATCGCACAGCGCTGCTGTGGGATGTTGCGACCGGGGCAGTTGTGCGGCGTTTGCTCGGACATACGGCTGTGGTGCGCGATGCGGCCTTCAGCCCGGATGGACGCTACGTCCTGACGGCGTCCGGCTCGGAACGTTCGGGGAGCACCGTCGATAATACGCTCATTCTGTATGATGCGGCAACGGGCAGTGCTCTACGCCAGTTCAGCGGCAACAGCAGCCTGATCCGCAGTGTCGTGTTCAGTGACGATGGCACGCAGGCGATCTCGGCGGCCAATGACGGTCAATTAATCGCGTGGCGCGTATTTGATCTGCCTGCACTGGTCGATTGGGTGTACGCCAATTATGAAGTCGACTGTGTGCCGACTGAGATCGGCTTTGATCAAAAGCTCGGCACGAACCCGCGCTGCCAACCGGTGACGGTCGTCACAGCGGCGGCGGAAAGCTTTGCGGCCTTCTCGCCTGCCCAGGCCGAGAGCAGCGACGCGCTCGTGTGTGCTGCGCCCACCGCCGAAGGCTTCGACCTGCCGACGACACTCGTTGAAACAACCCAATATACACACGAAGCGCCGTTCACGATTGGTTACAGTCAGGCGTCAAATGATGCGCGGAGCGCCAATATCGCGGCGTGGGCGCGCTACGAAGCCAGCCAGCACGACGAGATCGAGACGTTCGACGTGGTGAACGCGGACGGCGATTACGATGCGCAGGTCGAAACGGTGCGCGGGTGGATCAACGCGGAAGCCAACCTCATCCTGATCGAGCCGATTGAACAGGCCGATATGTCCGCCCTGCAAAGTGCCATCGCGGATGCGGCGGCGGCCGATATTCCGGTGGTATTGGTCAATCATCGGGTCGCGCAGCATGACTACGTGACCTATGTCGGCGTGGACGATTTCCAGGCAGGCTGCATCATGGCGCAGGAGCTGGTCGCGGCGCTGGACGGCGAAGGCACCTTCGCGCGCCTGAACGCGATCGATGCGACGCTTTCGGATAACGGGCGTAAAGCGGGCGCGACGGCGGGTTTCGCCAACTACCCCGGCCTGTACGAAGCGGGCGGCTATGCGACCGGGTTTGATGCGCAGGTGATCGCCGACCGAATCGGCGAAGTGCTCGGCGCGAACCCGCGCGTGGATGGCATCTGGTCGTATGACGGCACGATTTCGGCGGAAGCGCTCCAGATTTTGCTGGACAGCGGACGTCCTGCGGTGCCAGCGCTCGGCGACCAACGGGTCGAGTTGGCGCGGCTGCTGCTGGAAAACAACATTGATGTGCCGCTGCTGTTCATCCCAAGTTC
The DNA here is from genome assembly GCA_041916315.1 of Anaerolineae bacterium. Classification (GTDB taxonomy): domain Bacteria; phylum Chloroflexota; class Anaerolineae; order Aggregatilineales; family Phototrophicaceae; genus Flexifilum. Next base: position 49,827 of record JAYRZU010000087.1, on the reverse strand, counting down.
GATGGGTGCGGATGCCGTGCGTACTGGGTTGAGTATTTTGAGCGGTGAATCAGTGCCCGCGTCGGTGATCGTCCCCGTTGACCTGATCCGGCCGACAGTGGACGACTTGAACGACGGCGCACTGATCAATGATTTGGATGGCCTGCCAGAGGAATTTCACCCATGAGTAATATCGGCGTAAATGTTTTTGCCGATTTGACCGGAGAGGGCAGTCTGAGCGAGACGGCGCGTACATCAGTCGGTGCGCTCCGTCGGCGCGGTGTCCCTTTCAGCTACAATGAATTGCTATTCCCCTATGCTATGTATCGTGATGGCGTGGGGCTCGATGCCGATTACGGCGTCACTCAGACCGGGATGATCTACCCGGCGAATTTGCTGTGCTACAACCTGCATTTGTTCCCCACGTTTCCGGATGAGCGCCTCGCCGAAATTCGCGCTGGGCGCTATACGATGGCGCTGTGGGTGTGGGAAATGCCCGACCTGCCGGACTACTGGCATAACGAGTTTGACAAGCTGGACGAAGTCTGGACGCCGTCAAAGTTTGTGGCGGACAGCTTCGTGAAGGCGACCACGAAACCGGTGACGGTCGTGCCGCACCCGATTGAACTGCTGCCGCAAACGCAGGGCCGGGCCGCGTTTGATCTCCCTGAAGATCGCACGGTGTTTCTGTTCACATTCAGCGCGGGGTCAGGGGATGGACGCAAGAACCCGTGGGGCGTGCTGGAAGCCTATCGCCGCGCGTTCGGGAAATCGAACGCAGCGGATAAGCCGATTTTGCTGATCAAGGAGCAACACGCGGCCTATTTTCCGGTCGTGACGACGGCGCTTGCGGCCAAGTGCGAAGAAGTCGGCGCGCGCTTGATCACCGAGACATACTCGCGGCAGAAGATGCACGACCTGTACTACAACATCGACTGTTTCGTGTCGCTGCACCATGCCGAAGCCTTCGGGCTGGCGATGGCGGAAGCGATGGCGGCGGGCAAACCGCTGATCGCGACGGCGTATTCCGGCGCGCTGGAATTCATGACGCCGCAGAACAGCTTCTGGGTAGACTACAAGCTGCGCGAAGTCGTGGCCGAAGATCATCGCTACCGTCCCGAAATGGTCGATCACTTCCGTCCCGGCATGATCTGGGCGGAAGGCGATATTGATCAGGCGGCAGAGTATATGGTCAGTGTGGTCGAAAACCCCGAGGCGGCGCGGGCTGTCGGCGCCCGGGCGGCGCTGGATATCCGCGCTCACTTCAACTATGACGTGATCGGCGCCATCATGGAGCAGCGCGTGCGGCGCGCCTGTTTGGGCGCGTAAACTGAGGTTAAGCAGACGATTAGGGGTATGGCGTGAGCCATGCCCCTATGTATTTTCGGCCTCAAGTGCGGCAATCGCGGCGGGCAGTTCGGCGAGCGATAGAATCTCACGGTCGGCGTATGAATTGGCGGGCGGGACGGCGGTCACCTGAATGGTGCGATGCCCGAACTGCTGCGGTCGGATCACGTCGTCGGTCAGATTATCGCCCACGTTGATCTTCAGCGCCGGGATGTCAGCATATTTAGCGTAGAAACGCGGATCGGTCTTGAGCGCGCCGGTGATGTCGGGCATCAGGAAGTCGTCAAACAGCTCGGCCAGCCCAAGCCCGCGCAGAACCGGCATCTGATAACGATATAAACCCATTGAAGCGACAACAAGCTTTCGTTTTGGCTGCACAATTTGGCGTAGAATGATATCAGCCTCATCGATCACCGTAATAAAAGGCGGTCGACTGTACTCAGTGACGAGTGTGTGGACGGGGATGGGCAGTTCCCACGCGTGACGGCGGGCGACGGTGACGCATATATCGTCCCAATCCATCACCCACACGGGATCAGCGTACGGTTGCGCGAGCCGAACCCGCTGCTCGGCCAGAAACTCCAGCGTGAGGTCATGGCCAAAATGCTGCGTGTAGTGAGGAAAGACGGCACTCAAGAACGGATTTACCAGAATCGTGCCGTCAAGATCAATGAAAAGAATGGTCTGGGTCGTCATACAGACAGGATAACCTGTGTTGCGGTTTTTGGGCAAAGTTCTCAATATCAAGCGCGGCGAAGAGCGGCGCTTGCTGCTGCTCAGTGTGGTGGTTTTCCTCTTTATTCTCGGCATCACCTGGGCGCAAATTGTGATTCCGGCGGCGTTCGTGGCGCAGGTGGGCGTCGCGACTCTGCCCTATGTGTTCGTTGGCGATGCAATTGCCATCATCGTGACGATGATGTTGTATTCGGCATTCGTCGATCGGTATCCCCATACGCGCGTATTGATCGGCATCGTGGTCATTGGGTTGGCCGGTATTGCCGTGGGGCATGTGCTGCTGGATCTCGGATATACGGGGATTGGCTTCATCTACCTGTATTTGCTGTTCCGAGTCTTGATCGAGACCATCAGCATTCACATGGGGACGTATCTCGTCAGCTTCTTCGATGCGCAGTCGGCCAAGCGCGCCCTACCCATCCTATTTTCGGTGCTGCGGGTCGCCGTGATCATAGCGGGCTTGACCGTGCCACTCCTCAACGCCGTAGTGCGCGAAAAAGACATCCTCGTGTTGTGGGGTATCGCTTTTGCTGCTATGGCTATCGTCGCCGGTTTCATCCCACGGATGCTGCCGCCGTCGCAGCGACCCGCGCCCATTGCTCCATCGGAGCGGCATGCCTCGTACTTTGCCAATGTGCGTGAAGGCTTGCGCTACGTGGGTGAGACGCCGTTCCTCCGCGCCATGATGATTACGGCGTGGCTCATCATCATCGTGATGACCATGCTGAACTTTCAGACCGCGCGCATCTTCAGCGATCAGTTGGTGACCACTGAAGCGATTTCCAATTTCACCGGTGCGCTGACGGCCGTTGGCGGCTTGATCATTCTCCCGATTCAACTGTTCCTATACAGCCGCCTGGTTGCGCAGATCGGCGTGGGCAACATCAGCCTGATCTACCCGATCACCACGCTGATCGTCAGCGGCCTGATGATCACTACGCCCGGACTGCTCTCGGTGGCGGGGCTGGCCTTCTTCAACAGCAATACCATCAATGTGGCGTTTCGCGCCCTCACTGACGACTTGCTCTATAACGCCGTGCCGGGGCAGGTGAAAGGCCGGGCGCGCGCCGCCATCAACGGCATGATCGTCCCCTTCGGCACGTTGATCGCGGGCTTGATCCTCCTGCTCCCAACGGTGGTCGGCGCGCCGTGGTTTGTCCCCGTGCTGATCGGCTTGCCAGCGATCTGCTACGTGCTCGGCGCGCTAATTGTGCGGAGTTTGTATGGGCGCGCGCTGATCAACTTGCTGGAACGCGAAAATTACTCGCTGATTTTGCGCTCGTCGGGCGCATTCAACTTCAATGATGCGGCGACGATCAACTATCTGAAGGGCAAGCTGGAAGATCGCAGCGATACGAATGCGGTCATCATCACCGTCAGCCTGCTCATCGAAGGCATGGGCAAAGATGCCGTGCCGCTGCTCGAACCGATCATTCACGATGAGTCACCCGATTTGCGCCTGGCCGTGATCGACGTGCTGGCCGAGTCGAATGTGCAGGGCGAAACGGTGCGCCGCCTGTATGTCGATTTGCTGCGCGATCCGGATTGGCGCGTGCGCAAACGGGTGCTGCTTGGGCTGGAACACTTCGCGTCGGTCCATGATGAAGCCTTTTTGGCGGCGGCGGTCGCGCTGCTGCAAGATGATGATGTCGAAATCCGGGCGCAGGTGATCCCTGCGCTGCTGCAAACCGTGCACGAGCCAGATGCGCGCGCCGCCTTGGCCCGCCTCGTCTACAGTGACGATCCGGCGCTGCGCTCGCTGGGTGCGTCAGTTCTGGGGCGGGTGAACAACCCCGATTACATCGAAATGCTGCTCTCGTGCCTCGCCGACCCGGTTGAAAGCGTCCATCTGGATGCGGTTATGTCCCTGGAGATGGTGATCAGCCGCATGGAAATTCCCAGTGGCTATATCGGGTCGCTGGCCGGACGACTGCGCGCGCTGCTGAACGATCACATTGTGCGCACGCGTCTTGCCTGTGTCCGCATTGCCGGACGGCTCGATCCCAGTATCAGCCTGCCCATCCTGATCGCCGCGCTGGAGGATGCCAGCCGCACCGTGCGGAATTCGGCGGTCGAAGCGCTCACGCGCTATGGCGAGACGGCACTCGTTGCGCTCAAGCCGCTGACCGAAGCGGCCGATGGACAAACGCGCAAACTAGCGCTGCTGCCCGCCGCGCGCATCCGCCCGGATGATTTCGTCACGGGCGTGCACGCCGCCATTGCCGGAGACATCGAGAATATCTACAGTCACCTCAATCGCCTGCAGCCACTGGCCGCGCTGACTGGCGCGCCGAGCGTGGGGATTCTCCAATCGACGATTCGCGAGTATTGCGACGATATCGTCGAGGATATTTTCGATCTCATTAGCGCCGTCTACCCGCCCGAGCAAGTGACGGTCGTGCGCGAATCGCTGGTGCGCCCGGAAGCGCATGTGCGCGCCAATGCGATTGAAGCGCTCGAAACCATGATCCCGCCGACGTTGGCGGCCCTGCTGGCACCCTTGTGTGACCCCACGCAGTTGGATACGGTGCGGGCGCATATCGGACGTCAGAAGTATGACTTGAATATGCCCACGGTGCGCCAGGCGTTTGGCGAACTGCTCGGCGACGATTGCAACCCGTGGTTCCGGGCGATCACGGCGTTTACGCTGGGCGAGATGGCGGCCGGGCAGGAAGAGCAGCCCAAACCACGACGCGGCGATCTGCTGTCGCGGCTGTCGGCGCTCGACGGGAGTGGCGATGGCACGGAAACGGTCAAGCTCACTCAGCCCATGGGCCGGAAAGAAGTCGAAATTCTACTAGAGGGCTGCGCGCTCGATCCATCCGGAGAGGTGCTCATCGCCATCAATGCGGCGCGGCGGATGCTCAAAGGTCAAACCATAGTGGATGCACAACGCGAGGGGAAAATGCTGTCTGCTGTCGAAAAAGTAGTGTTCTTGAAGGGCGTCCCCTTCTTTCAAGGGATGACGGTCAATCAGTTGAAAGTGCTCGCCAACGTCTGTGACGAGGAACTCTTCCCGGAAAACACAGTGATCTACGACGAAGGCAGCCCCGGCGGCAAATTGTACGTCATCGTGAGCGGCAAGGTGGGCATTGAACGTTACAACAAGGCGACCAAGAAATCGGCGCGGCTGAATACCCTGGAAGCGCGGTCGTATTTCGGCGAGGCGACTCTATTTGACAACAGTCCGGAGACGACCACGGCGCTCGCCCTCAGCGAAACGCTCACACTGCGCCTGCGCTACGAGCCGTTGGTCGCGCTGATGCAGGAATACCCGGAGCTGTCGTTGGAACTGATCAAGGTTTTGAGCCAACGCCTGCGTGAAACAGGCGAGCAAGTGGCGGCGTTATCGCGCACAATGTCGCGTGATCTGCATCAGGTGTATGATAAATTGTAAATCAACCGACAGTTACAGAGGAGAATACATGCACATTCAACGTCTGCTGAACTACGTTCTCATTGGGGTGTTCTGTCTGCTCTTTCTCGTCGCCGCACCCGCCGACAGCGCTCCGGTGGATCAAGGGCTGACCTGTGATGATCTCGTCACACTGGCGACTACGACGGTCGGGTTGGCCTGTGACGGCATTGGACGCAATCAGGCCTGCTATGGCAATACCCTCGTCAACGTCGAATTCAATGAAAATGCCGATTTCGCTTTCTCGAAATCGGGCGACGTGATCGATTTAGGTCAGCTTCGGCGTATCTCGACAACACCCTACGATCCGGCTACCGGCTCATGGGGGGTGGCGGTCGTCAAGGCGCAGGTCAACCTGCCCGACACGCTGCCCGGCGAAAACGTGACGTTCCTGTTGTTCGGCGATACCACGCTGGACGCGCTGTCGCCCACGCTGAATGCGGTACGCCTGCGCACTAATGTGGCCGGAACGACCTGCGACTCGGCTCCTTCGGGCATGCTCGTGCAGTCGCCGACCGGGCAGCAGGTGACGATCAACATCAACGGCGCGGATGTCACGCTTGGCTCGACCGCCTTGTTCGTCGCCGAACCGATGGGCAGCATGAAGATGGCCGTCGTCGAAGGCTTAGGCGTGGTCGAAGCGTTTGGCGAAACACGCATCGTGCCGCAAGGTGGCGAAATCGGCGTGCGCTTGGGTGGTGGCGATGATGGTCTGGAAATCACCGGGCCGCCGTCGGGGCTGCGCCCGTACACCATTGGTGTCGATACTGCGCCGATCAACATGCTGGAACGGCCGTTCGAGATCGCCCCGGCCCTCGATATCACACCCGCTGGTACAGCGATGTCGATTGGTACTATGACACCGCAAGGCAGCGAGCCGACGCCAACTCCAAACGGTACCTGCACACCGCGCGCCGATTGGGCCGCACGCTATACTATCCAATCCGGCGATACGCTTTCCGGCATTGCCGGACGTGCTGGCCTCTCGACCAATGATCTCGCCGCGGGGAACTGTATTACCGATGCGCGCCGCATCGTCGTGGGGCAGGTATTGAATGTGCCCTTCCGTCTGGCGACGAATACGCCCACGCGCCCACCGGCGACCCCCACCTTCACTCCCACCGTGATGCAGGGGATGATCGGACCGAATCTGCGCGCGGATACACTGCTCGTGCCGTATGGCCAGTGCACCAACATCTACTGGGATCTCGAAAACATCCGCGAGGTCTACTTTGAAGGGTTGGGCGTGGTCGGTCATGGTTCGCAGCAGGTATGCCCGTACAGCCAGACGACCTATGAACTGCTGGTCGTGCAGTTGGATGGTACGCGGGTGCCGTTCTACATCACCATTGACGTAGACTTCAGCAGCAGCTAGTTGCTTTGAACTGTTGGGGGTGTGGCTCTACGCTGCGCCCCCAATGTAATCCCTCTCCGAGCGTGCTCCCGGCTTTATCGATTTCACCCTCTCAGACTTTTGACCTAGGCGCTTAGGACTAGTAACCTCAGTCCGAAATGTCATTGCCATTTTCGGAAACTTCATTACAGTTAGTGTATCGTCATGAGGAGGAATTCAATGGCTTGGTATCGCCGCACATCGCTGCTGGTTGTCTTGTTGTGCTTCTCTACTGTTTTTGCTCAGGACGGCACCTGTTCCGCTATGGTGACCCAGGCCTTGACCGTCGTGCAGGAGGTGTGCGCGCCTACCGGTCGGAATCAGGCGTGCTACGGCAACATCTCCATTCAGGCGACGCCGCGCGTAGATGTGGCTAATTTCAGCTTTCAGCAGCAGGGTGACCTCGTCGATGTGGCGACCGTGCAAACGCTGCGCCTGCGCGCCCTCGATCAAGCCCAGAATGTATGGGGCGTCGCCATGCTCAAACTGCAGGCTGACCTGCCCGATACGCTGCCCGGTCAGAACGTGACGTTCCTCCTGTTCGGCGATGTGCAGCTAGAGAACGCGGTTGATCCCAACGCGACGGGAGCACTGCTGCAGGTCACAGCGTCATCGAGCGTCAACATCCTTAGTCAGGCCACTGCGAACGGCGCCGCATCAGGATCGTTGACGGCGGGTGAGGTGACGATTGCGAATGGACGCAGCGCCGCAGGTGATTGGCTGCGCGTGCGCATTCCCGAAACCGACTCGTATGGGTGGGTCAGTGCGGCGGCGGTGAGCGCAGCCGGCGATGTTGGGACCTTGAACGTCGTCGACTCGTTGGACAGCAACATCCCGTTCACACCCATGCAGGCGTTCTACTTTCAGACCGGGGTCGGCGGCAGCAGTTCGGTAGCCTGTACGCAAGCGCCAGCGGACGGTATGTTGATTCAGACGCCGCAGGGCGTCGGGCACATCAACCTGCGGGCGAACGATGTGGATATTCGTCTGGGGTCAACGGCGTACGTGCAGGCGACGCCGAACGGGAAGTTCACCGTGAACGTGCTGGAAGGTCGGGGCGAAGTCCGGGCATTTGGGCGGACGGTGCTGGTTCCGGCAGGCGCGCGGGTGAACATTCCAGTCGATGAGAACATGCAGGCGACCGGCGAACCTGACGACCCCGAGCCGTATGAGGAGTCGTTCTTCGAGAATCTCCCAGTCGACATTCTGCCGGACGAGATTGAGATCGCGGAGGCGATTGACGAGAACGAACTGGCGGCATTGGCGGCAGACTTCGAAGCAGAATTGGCCGCGCGGGAAGATGCGCTCCTGAATGACGTTGAAGACGCCGATCTCCCGGCGGACGAGGCGGATCTGACTGGTGCGGACAGTGGCGATACGGGCGATACCAGCGGTGATGACTTGGGTGCAGACACGGGTGGCGATTTCGGTGGGGACGCTGGTGGCGATACCGGTGGTGATTTCGGTGGTGATGGTGGAGGTGAAGGGTAAGATGCGGTTGTTCCAAAAAGTAGGTCTGATGTTGGTGGTGTTATGCTTTGCGACCGTCGCGGCTCAGGATGACACTTGTTCAGATTTGGTGACGCAAGCCCTGACCGCGGTGCAGGAAGTGTGCGCAGAGACGGGGCGGAATCAGGCTTGCTATGGCAACATCTCGATTGATGCGACGCCGCGCGAAGCGGTGACCGAATTCAGCTTCGAGCAGCAGGGCGATCTGGTGAATGTGGCGGCGGTGCAGTCGCTGCGACTGCGCGCGCTCGATGTCGCGGAGAATGAATGGGGCATCGCGCTCATGAAGCTGCAAGCCGATTTGCCCGACACGCTGCCCGGTCAGAACGTGACGTTTCTGATGTTCGGCGATGTGGAGATCGAAAATGCAGTTGATCCGAGTGCGACCGTCCCAACGGTCGAGGTGACGACGGCTTCGAATGTCAACATTCGCACGCTGCCGAGCACGAACGGCGGGATCGCTGGGTCGCTGGCCAGCGGTGAGGTGACGACGGCGAATGGACGGAACGCGGCGAGCGATTGGCTGCGTATTCGTATCCCGGAGAGCGACTCGTTTGGTTGGGTGTATGCGCCGCTCTTGACCGTCACGGGCGATGTCGCCACGCTGACGGTGGTTGACTCGCTGGATGCGGAAATCCCGTTCACGCCGATGCAGGCGTTCTACTTCCGCACGGGCGTCGCCGTTGATGTGGGGTGTACTGAAGCGCCGCCTAACGGTATGTTGATCCAGACGCCGGAAGGCGTGGGCGAGATCAGCCTGCGGGCGAATGACGTGGATATCACGCTTGGGTCGACGGCGTATCTGGAAGCGATTCCCGGCGACGAACTGTCGATCAGCGTGATTGAAGGGCAGGGGGAGATCACCGCGCAGGGCGAAACCGTGATCGTCCCGGCGGGCGCGTCGGTTGGTGTGCCGCTGGATGAGAATATGCAGGCGGCCGGCGTGCCGCAGGATCTGCAGCCGTATGATCCGTCGGCGTTGGGCAACCTGCCAATTCAGGTGCTGCCGCGGGCGATTGAAGTCGCGCCGCCGCTTGACGAACAGGCGCTGCTTGATGCGCAGAACCCCGGTGGCGCAGGTGGATTTGCGGGCGATATGGAAATTGATCTCGATGCCCTCGCCGGGCTGGACATGGCGATGTTCTGTCCGATCATGAATCAGATGCTGGCCGATATCGGCATGAGCCGCGACGAGTATGTTGGACTTCTGCGGCAAGCGTTAGTGTTCTCGGGTGGCGAAGATCAAGCAGATGTCGAGGCATTTATTACCCTGCTGCAGTCGTGTCCCGCTGGGGGTGAGTTTGCGCCCCCTGGCGATTTCAGCGGCGACGAGAGCGGTGACGGTGGCGGGGATGGGGGCTAGCTAGACTGGTCGGGGCAAGCGGAGTCTTGCCCCGACCGTGTTTGGCTTAACTGACGCGAATGGTGCACGTTACTTCTCGATAAGCCGGAATAATCTCCGGTCGATCATCCGCATCTGGCCCGTCAATGCCTGTGTTAATCGGGCGTCCGGTCACCGAACGCGATTGCAGCACGACCTCAATATCACCCGGCGCGGCGGGTTCCAGCAGCCAGTAAAGCTCAATGCCGAAATTGTTCACATACACGCCATCTTGCCCATGCCACGGGCCAATGCGCGTGTAGCGCGGCATCTCCAGCCCGTTGACGAGGAGCCGGGTTTCGGCGCGGCGCAGGAGCACGCGGGCAATGTCGAGCGATTCGTGGGGAACGGTCATTTTGAGCACAATCGGCTCGCCTGCGGTGACACGCGCCACGGGGTTGCGATTCGGGCGAGCGGCGGTGATGAAAAAGCACTCGTTGAGCTCGACCTGCTGACCCTCGGGCGGCGGCAGCGGCGAGCGCACCTGACGGGGGAGTAAGCGCCACGGCGCATTCGCCACGCGCCGTTCGCGGTTGAGGGCTGCGCGTCCCGGTCGCTGACCGCGCCGTGTGCGCACGCTCACGCCTTCGCCCGCGACTTCAGTCTCTCCGGCTGAGGTTACCTCGACAAACCCTTCAATCGTGTCGACGACCAGATCGTCGGCCTCGACTTGCAGCATGGCCGAACTACCCACCTTGACTTCAATCCCGTTGATGAGGAAATTGACCGTCGTGTCCGTCGGCGCTTGCACGAGCAAACCGCTTTCCGGCACTTCGCCGCATTCCAGCCCGGTCAGGCGCGTTTCCAGCGTGAAGGCCTGCATGGGCGCGCCATAACTGGATGCACTGGTGTCGGGCGTGAGTTCGGTGTCGCCGAAGACGATGAACGTCGCATTCTGACCGGGCAGTGTATCGGGCAAATCGGCTTGCAGCGCGAGCACGGCGACGCCCCAGATGTTCGCGTCGGGCTGGAGCGGCGCGGTGGCCAGGCGGGCGAGATCGACGATGTTGGCGCGGTCACCGGGGAGATCGAACTGCACGGTCTGGACGAATTCAGCCTCAATCGCGTTGTTGCCATAGCACAGTTCATTGCGACCTAACTCGGGGCAGGTTGTGCTGACCGCATCAATGGCGCGTTCGACGAATTCAGGGCAGGTGACGGTCTGCGCGGCCACCACACTGATCGACAGCAGCATGAGCAGCAGCGAACTGAGCATCTGCCGCGTGAGGGGTCGAAGGACTACCATGCACTGCCTCCTGCTGAAAGGTGAGATGACTCATTATAGACTCAACTTACCGCCGCCGCCGGGGCGTGGTACTTTGGCGCCAAAGGTACCACTTGACCACTCGTTTTGGTCAGCACTCTTTGCTAAGATCGACCTTGGATACACGAGTTAAAGGTGAAAGAACACATGCTAAAACAACGTTGGCTGCTGGTGGTACTCGTCGGACTGCTGTTTTCGACAGCGCCGCTGGCGGCACAAGAGGGGCGGCAGGTCTACGCCTTTTACTTTGGCTGGTATACCGGGGAGTCGTGGGGGGATGCGCGGCTCGCGGATCGTCCTGCGGCGCCGTATGACTCGCGAGATGCGGGCGCGCTCGGTCGCCAGATTGACGAAGCGCGCAGTGTCGGCATCGATGCATTCCTGATGAGCTGGTTTGGACCCAAGAACGACAACCTGACGCATCAGGTCTTCAATATGCTGCTCGACCAGGCGGCGGCGCGTGGCTTCCACGCGGGCGCGGTGGTCGACATGCAGGACCCCGGCTACAACGCGACCGTGGAGGAAGTGACCCAGTCGCTGGCGTATCTGATCAATGACCGTGCGAATCACGGCGGCTACCTGCGCTTTCAGGGCAAGCCCGTGATCTACTTCTGGAATCAAGGGCGCTTCACACTCGCGCAGTGGCAGGCCATTCGCCAACAGGTAGATCCGGATCGCAACACCATCTGGGTGATGGAAGGCACGCGCACCGGCTTGATGCCCGCGTTCGACGGCCTCTACCTGTTCAATACAGCGTGGGCGGGCAACCCGGCGGCGACCGCCTCGCAGTGGATGCGGCGGACCAATCAAGCGGGCGGGTGGTTCTATACGCCGACCGTGCACCCCGGTTGGGATGAGTCGGCGATTGCTGGACGCACCAATCCGACCACGCCGCGCGCGCGCAACAACGGCGAATTCCTGACCAACAGTTGGAACGGCGCGGTCGCTAGCGGCGCGAGCATCATCCTCATCGTGAGCTGGAACGAATATTTCGAGAACTCACACATCGAACCGAGTCAGGTCTATGGCTCGCAGTCGCTCGACATTCTGCGACCGCTGGTCGCGGCATGGGAGAGCGGACAGTAAGCTGTTCGCCCCAAATTGGAAATTGCAGAGGCGCGGTGATCGCGCCTCTGCGCATTTTTACTTATACTACACTGTGCGGGAATGGAGATTTTTGTGAGAACTATGCACTGGAACCGACTCTTTTTGCTCATACTCGTTGGACTCTTTTTCTTCAGCCTCGGCCTTGTGCCGCTCAGCGCTCAAACAGAACCGGTGGTGTGGGCGCCGTGGGATCAGAAGCCGATCACGGAAATCGGCAGCGACGGCAGCGGGTCGGAAGTTTCGCTGGTTGCAGGTGACTCCACGCCGTTGGGTGAGTCGTCGCTGCTGGTGATGCCGAGCGGTGCCAGCGACGAGACGAAGATCGCCGTACCGTTCCGTGGCGCGGCGCTCGCCGATTGGTCGAACGCTGTTTCGCTCACGCTTGATGTTCTGCTGCCTGACGAAAACATCCGCAACCCAAACACGTTTTTCCTCGGCTTGGCAGATGTGACGGGTGGTTCGTTCACATGGGTAGAAGGCGTGTTTGGCGAAGCCAGCGGCACCTCGGGTTGGGTGACCGTGAACTATCCGCTGCTGCCAACCATGCAGTCGCTGATCGCCGATCACCGCTATAACGTCTATCTCTCGTTCTTCTACGAAGCGAATGGCGATAAAACGCCGCTGACCCAACCGCTGTACCTCGGGCACATGTACCTCGTCGGGGGCGACGCGGGGGCAGCGACCGACAGCGTAATTGAAGCGTGGTCGGACTGGCCGAACCGTGACCTGAGCACGATCAGCGATGACAACACCGGGTCGAGCGTGGCACTCGGCGATGTCGAGGGCGTGCCCGCGCTCATGGTAACGCCCGGCGGATCGAGTGAAGAAACCAAGATCGCCTTCGGTCTGCCCGGGGCGGATCTCGCCGCATGGGCGAACTATACGACCCTCGATTTACAGGTATATCTGCCTGAAGCGAATGTCGATAATCCGAACAACTTCTTTCTGGGCATGGCTGATGTGACGAACGGCGGTTTCGTGTGGATTGCGGGCGTGTTCAGCAGCAGCGACGCGCAGCCCGGTTGGAACACCATCAGCTACCCACTGCACGAAGCGATGCGCGACCTGAACGCTGATCACCAGTACAACCTGTACTTCTCGTTTTTCAAAGATGAGGGCAGCAAGATTCCGCTGACTGAGCCATTCTATCTGGGCACGGCAGCCTTGGGCGGTATGATCGAGACGGCCAGCGGGAACGACTATGATCAGGAAGTGGCCGACCTGCTCGCCCTGAATGACGCCGCTTTCATCGATGCAGTGGCGCGGGCGACGTTCGACTATTTCTGGCTGGAAGCCAACGCCGACAACGGCCTCGTCAAAGACCGCAGTACGCCGGACTCCGTGGCAAGCATTGCGGCGGTGGGATTTGCGCTGGCGGCGCTGCCTATCGGCGTGGAGCGCGGGTGGATCACGTATGACGAGGGCTATCAGCGGGCACTGACCACGCTGAACACGTTTACGAGCGGTGGCGTCGAGGGCACGCACGGCTTCTTCTATCACTTTGTCAACATGCGGACGGGGGAACGCGAGTGGAGCAGCGAATTGTCGTCGATTGACACGGCGCTGCTGGTCGCGGGGGCGCTCGTGAGCGGCCAGTATTTCGCTGATACCGACGTCGCGTCGCTGGCGGATCAACTCTACGCGAATGTCGAATGGGACTGGATGGCGCCCGGCGGCGCGCTCGTACGCATGGGCTGGACGCCGTCCGGCGGCTATCTCGGCGCAGCGTGGGATCACTTTGATGAGAGCATGATCCTGTATGCGCTGGCCATCGGCTCGCCGACGCATCCCGTTCCGTCGATTGCGTGGGATTTGTGGGATCGTCCGGTCAATCGTGACGGTGCCTATATCTATCTAGCAGGTGAACCGCTGTTCGTCTACCAGTACCCGCTGGCGTTCCTCGACGTGCGCGGTCTGGAAGATCACTACGCCAACTACGTCAACAATACGACGCTGGCGTGCGTGCGTAACCAGCAGTTCGCCGTCGATCACAGCGACGAATACGCGACTTACGCCAACGGCGTGTGGGGCTTAAGCGCCTCAGATGGCCCGGAAGGCTACCGCGCGTATGGGGCGTGGAACAACAATCACGATGGGACTATCGCGCCGTATGCCGCCGCAGCCTGCCTGCCGTTTACGCCGGAGATCGCGCTCGCTGGCATGCGCGCCGTGCTGACTGAATACGGTTCGCTCGCTTGGCGCGAATACGGTTTTGTCAGTGCTATCAACGAGGATGTGGACTGGTATTCGCGCGATCACATTGGCATCGATCAGGGCGATATCCTGCTCAATCTCGTCAACGCACAGGACGGCTTCGTGTGGGAACTGTTCATGGCCAACCCGAACATCCAGAATGCCATCACGGCGATGGGCTTTGTCGAGAGCGCAGGGGATTATGCCGTAACGCCCGCGTATCTGGCTCAAGTCGCAGGCTCGTAGGGGCGCAGATGGTGTCCCAATGGATGTTGATGACAAGTATTTTGGTTTTCAGTACTTAATATTGTGTCCGGTAGACAGTCGAAGTTGGGGTTGTAGGGGCGCACGGCCGTGCGCCCCTACGAGCTCTCGATTGGCGAACGTTTGCCGGACACAGTACTAAACCTCAGGATAAAAACATGCTTACCCCTGACCACACTTACGCTCATCTGGTGTTCGACAACAGCCGCCGAGATGGGAGCTGCAACCACACCCAGACCTGGGCCTGCGCGCCGAGCAGCCTGAAAGCGGTGGATGGCAAACTGCCCGTCACGCGCGACCACTGGATCAGCCCGCCAAACGCGCTCGAACTCTCGTGGACGTCGCAGCGCGGTGGCGCGTGGACAGCCGAAATTCTGGTCGAGCAGTGGCGCGGGCGCAAAACGAGCTTGCAGGGCGATCACCTGTGCTTCTGGTTGTACGCCGACGAGGCGATTGAGGGGCGCGCGCTGCCGATGATGCACGTCTTCAAGGCGGGGTGGGGACGGTCGGTGCGCTTGCATCATGTGGTCGATGGGCTGCCCGCGCGGCAGTGGGTACAGTTGCGCATCCCGTTCAGCGCCTTTGACACCTCGACGGAAGCGTTCGACTTCGGCGATCTGCGCGGCATTATGTTCAATCAGAGCATTGACGATGGCGTGCCGCATACGATGTACATCGACGAGATCAAGGTGTGCACATTGGGCGCGGATATCCCGGTCAGCGCGCCGACTGGGTTGAGCGCGCGCGGCTTCGAGCGCCACCTCGACCTGACATGGGACGCTGTGAGCGATCCCAACGTGCAGTATCTGCTGGTCGAGCAGTCGAGCGATGGCGCGGAATTCACGGCGGTCGGCATCCAACACCCGCACTACAGCCGTTACGCCGCCACTGTTGATATGAGCCAAACCCATTATTTCCGGGTGCGCGCTGTGAATCAGGCATATGTCGCATCGGAAGCCTCGGCGGTGGTCAGCGCGGAGACACGCCCGTTCACCGACGACGAACTGGTGACGATGGTGCAGGAAGCGCACTTCCGCTACTACTGGGAAGGCGCGCACGCCGACGCCGGACTGGCGCTCGAATGCATCCCCGGTGATCCACATGAGATCGCGCTTGGCGCCTCGGGATTCGGGATTTTTACATGGTTGGTGGGCGCGGAACGCGGGTTTATCACACGCGCCCAGTTGATTGACCGCATGGGCAAGGCGCTGACGTTCCTCGAAAAGGCGGATCGCTATCACGGGGTGTGGTCGCACTTCCTCGACGGGCGCACGGGCAAGACGATTCCCGAATTCGGCAAATACGATAACGGGGGCGATCTGGTCGAGACCGCGTTCATCGTGCAGGCACTGTTGACCGCACGGCAGTACTTCGACCGGGACACTGAAGAGGAGCGCAGCCTGCGCGCCCGCATCACACGCCTATGGGAAGAAGTTGAGTGGGATTGGTATCGCAACCCCGCCGATCCGGCGTTCTTGTACTGGCACTGGTCGCCGGATCACGAATGGCACATCAACCATCGCTTGATCGGCTGGAACGAGACGCACATCGCCTATTTGTTGGCGCTGGCCTCGCCCACGCATCCGATTCCGCCCGAGGTGTACTACAGCGGGTGGGCGTCGCAGGCCGAGATCGCCCGTGAATATCGCGAAGGCTGGGGGCAGACGACGGCAGGCAATCACTACACCAACGGCCAAACCTACTATGATATCCAGTTGGAGGTCGGCGTGGGGCCGGGTGGGCCGCTCTTCTTCACGCATTACTCGTATCTCGGCTGTGACCCGCGCGGCTTGCACGATGGCTACTGCGATTACTTCGAGAACAACCGCAACATCACCCTGATCAATTATCGTTACTGCGTGGCGAATCCGGGCGGCTATGCCGGCTACAGCGAGTCGTGCTGGGGGCTGACGGCCAGCGACGATTACGCGGGCTACTCCCCGCGTGAAGCCAACCCCAAGAACGATAACGGCACAATCACACCGACCGGGGCGCTGGCCTGCTTCCCGTATACGCCCGAAGAATCGCTGCGTGCGCTCAAGCACTTCTATCGCGAGTTCGGCGCGTCGTTGTGGGACATTTATGGCTTCCGGGATGCGATTAACCCCGGTCGCGATTGGGTCTCCGGCATCTATATGGGGCTGAATCAGGGACCGGTGACCGCCATGATCGAGAATCAGCGCAGCGGGCTGCTCTGGGGTTTGTTCACGAGCAATCCGGAGATTACCGATCTGCGGAAAAAATTAAGGTTCATGAAGAAAGATTAACCGCTTTGCCCCCGGCGATTCGTGGTACAGTGAAAACAAATAGACACTTGCGGATAGCTGTATGGCCAATGTTTTGGAATTAAGCCCTAAGACCCTCGAGTCTTTGGTGCAACGCGCTGCCCAAGAGGGCTGTACGGTTGACGAATTGGTAATTCGGTTGCTGGATCCGCCGCCCACGCCTGCGCAAACGCAGGAATCGCTCTATCGCCTGATCATCGAAAACAGCCATGACCCCATCTCGCTGCACAGCCTGGATGGGGGCTATACCTACGCCAATCCGATTCACGCGGAAGTCCTCGGCTATACCGTCGAGGAATTGATGGCTATGCCTGCCGAACAGGCGATGGGCATGATTCATCCCGAAGATCTGATGGTGGCGCTGCCTGTGTATCAGCGGGTGATCAACGGCGAGTCGGTCACGCGCGCCGAGTTCCGCATGGTGCGCAAAGACGGTGCGACGGTTTGGGTGCTGCTTACGGCTGTGCCCATTCGCAATGAGCAGGGACAGGTCACGCAGATTATGGGGATGACGCGTGACATTACCGACCGGAAACGGACGGAGGCGGCACTACTGCACAGCGAAACCCTGATGCGCGAAGTACTCGATTCGGTCGAAGATGTCGTCTGGTCGATCACCATCCCCGAATCTAAGCCCCTCTATGTCAGTTCGGCGGTGCAGACTATCACCGGGCGCTCAATCGAGGAGTTTTATACAGGCGCACCAATTTGGCGCAAAGTGGTACATCCGCAGCACGCCGACGCGCTGGATGAGATTGAGCGCGAAGTGGCTGCAACTGGGTGGAGCGAACGCGAATTCCCAATTCTGCGACCGGACGGCGAAATGCGCTGGGTGAGCGTCCGCGCATGGTTGGTGCGCGACGCCGATGGGCGACCGCAGCGCATAGTGGGCATCGCGTCGGATGTCACTGACGAGCGCAAGACGCAGGAACTGTTGGAACTGCGCTATTCCGCGCTCGAAGCGACGGCCAACGCTATCATGATCGCCGACCGCAATGGCTACATCCAGTGGGTGAACCCGGCGTTCACGCGCATGACCGGTTATTCGCTGGAAGAAGCGCGCGGCAAAAATCCGAACGCGCTCGTGCGCTCCGGGTTCTACGATGACGAGTTCTATTCGGTGATGTGGGATACGATCCTCTCCGGACAGGTGTGGATGGGGCGCCTCACCAACCGGCGCAAAGACGGCACGCTGTACACCGAAGAACAGACGATTACGCCCGTGCGCAACAGCGCTGGCGAGATTACGCATTTTATCGCTGTCAAGCAGGATGTGACCGAACGCGAACGCACCGAGCAGCTGCTGCTGGAACACGAGCGCCTCAAGTCGCGTTTCCGCCGCGAACAGGAACAAAACTTCCTGATCGTGCGCACGATCTCCGCGCTGTCACACGATTTGCGCACGCCGCTTTCGGTGATCTCCGTGGCGAAGGATATTCTCAGCCGCTACTTCGACCGCTTGAGTCTCGAAGTGCGTCAGCAAAAGCTGGACAGTATCGGTCGGCAGCTCCAGTATGCACTGGAACTATTGGATGACACGGTCGGACTCGTCAACAGCAACCTGAATCACCGCATCTTCCACCCCGCGCTGGTTAATCTGGACGCCCTGTGCCAGATCAGTGTGGACGAAATCAGCGAGACCAGCCTGGGGCATAGCCTCAAATTCCTCAATGTGGGCGGCGTCAAAACGGCGACGGTTGATGAGATCTTGCTCAGTCGTATTCTGCTGAACTTGCTCACGAACGCGATCAAGTATTCGCCGCAGGGTGGGGAAGTGCGGTTGGAACTGGATGCGACGCTGGATCGCTTGGTGCTGCGTGTGATCGATCACGGCCTGGGCATTGATCCGGATGACGTGCCGCACATCTTCGAGCCGTTCTACCGTGCGGCCACCGTCAAGGCGATCAAAGGCACTGGCTTGGGCTTAAGCATCGTCAAAGACTGTGTGGAGCGCCACAACGGGACGATTCGGGTGGAGAGCGTAGTCGGGCAGGGGACGACGTTCATCGTCGAACTGCCGAAGTAGAGCTTTCAGGTGGTTGCGGGCGGTCCGCTGGAGCGGCGGACGATCAGCGTCACGGGGACGATGACTTCTTCGACAGGCGCCTCGCTGTCTTCCAACCGCGCGATCAGGCGCTGCGCGGCCTCTTGCCCCATATAGTACGGATTCTGAATCACGCTGGTGAGGAACGGCCGCGGATTAATCTGTTCGGGCAAATCATCAAACGTGGTCAGTGAGATGTCGTCGGGGATGCGGACGCCGTATTCATCGAGGGCGGTCTGCGCGCCGAACGCGATGAAGTTGTTTGCCGTCACAATCGCCGTGGGGCGGGGATGAATTTCCTTGAGCATATGCACCGCGAGTTCATAACCGCTGTGCTGCGTGAATTTGCCAAAGTTTATCAGATCGGGTTCAAGCGGCAGCCCGGCTTCCTGCAGCGCACGTTTGTACCCCTCCGCACGCTCGATACCCGTCGAGACGTTATCACTCCCCGACAGCAGCATAATGCGGCGGTGTCCCAGGTCGAGCAGATGCTTTGTCAGCAGGTAGCCACCGAGAACACTGTCACTGCGCACCACGGTATGTTTATCCCAGTTGGGCAACACGCGGTCGAGGATGATGCTCGGCACGTGGTTGGTATACAGGTTCTCCAGCATTGAACCGGTATAGCCCTCGGTCGGCACAACGATTAGACCATCGATTTGCCGCTGCAAGAGCAGGTTGATGTAGTTTTCGAGCTTGTTCTGACGTTCATCGGTGTTGCACACGATCACATTGACGTCGTGTTCATTGCACGCATCTTCGACGCCGCGCGCTACCGTCGTCCAGAAGGGGTTGGTGATGTCGGTGACGATCAACGCCACCATGTTGGTCTTTTGATAGCGGAGGCTTTGGGCCAGCGCGTTGGGGATGTAGTTGAGTTCCTGAATCGCGGCTTCGACCCGCTGCCGGGTTTCTGGGCTGATATAGCCGGTGTTGTTGACGACCCGTGAGACGGTGATTGGGGCGACTTGGGCACGGCGGGCGACATCACGAATAGTAGTGCGTTTCTTGCTGGCAGACGACATATTCGCGGGTTCTCTCTTGCGGTCTCAACCGTGACAGTCAGCGATCGGACGCTGATGTATAGGGGCGGGTTTGACGCCCGCCCCTACGACTTTCAGTGTAGTGCCCGTTTTACTGGTAGAGGACGGCGGCGATTTCTTCGTCGTCGATGTTGTCGGCGTTGTAGTAGAAGAAGCCGGTGTCGATGACGGGTTCGATTTCTTCACCGCGGAGGGCCATCACGGCGGCTTCCACGGCCTTGTAGCCGATGCCGATCGGGTTCTGCGTGATCGCGCCATCCTGCAGGCCGCTGCGGATCGCTTCGATCTGCTGCGCGCCGGAGTCATAGCCGATGATCGCGAGCTGGTCGGCCACATCGAGTTCGCTCACGGCGTTCAGCACACCAATGATCGAGCCTTCGTTCGCGCCGAAGAAGCCCTTGAGTTCGGGGTGGGCGAGGATGATGCTGCGGGCGAGGTCGGTCGAGCGAAGTTGGTCGCCACCACCGTACTGCACATCAACGACGGTGATGTCCGGATATGCTTCTTCCATACGGTTGACGAAACCATTCACGCGGTCGATGCCGGTGCGGCTGGTCTGGTCGTGGGCGATCACGGCAACTTCACCAGCGCCGCCGATCAGTTCAGCCATGACATCCGCAGCGAGGGCAGCGGCGGCCACGTTGTCGGTCGTCGCAGTGGTCACGGGGATGTCGCTGTCAACGCCGGAGTCGAAACCGACCACCGGGATGCCTTCTTCTTGAGCGCGTTCCAGCAGCGGAATGGCCGCCTGGCTGTCGAGCGCGGCGAAGCCGATGGCATCCGGCTGGAGGTCGAGCGCGGCCTGCAGCATGTCCATCTGGCGGTCAACCTGCGATTCGTTCTCGGGGCCTTCAAAGGTCATGATGACGCCGCAGTCTTCAGCGGCCTGTTCAGCGCCTAACCGGACGGCCTGCCAGAACTGGTGCTGGAAGCCCTTGGAGATCATGGGGATGGTGATGCCAGCGGCCTGATTCTCCGCGGCGATTTCCGGCGTGCAATACTTCTCAACCGGTTCGGCGGTGGCTTCCGGCGTAGCATCCTGCGCGGAAACGGCAAGGGCGAAGACGAACAACAAGGCGAACAAGGTGAGGAACTTAAGGCTGAACTTCATGTGTATGCTCCATTTAACAAAGAACCTTAAAACTGCTGTTAAGCTCTGTTGAGAGCGCCTAACCAAAGTAGGGAACTGCATCCGATCCTGATCGCAAACGGCGGGCTGCGCGGCGCACTAGGCGCTGCGGCGGCGCGCCATATCCAGAAACACTGCGCCGATGAGGATCGCGCCGGTGACGACGAGCTGCCACTCCTGCGGAACGGAGAGGATGCGCAGACCGGTCGTGAGCACGCTGATGACGAATGCGCCGATGACCGTGCCGAGGATCGAGCCCTCGCCGCCGCTGAGCGATGTCCCGCCGATCACCACGGCGGCGATGGCGTCCAGTTCGTAGCCCTGACCGAGCGACGGCTGCGCCGAATTCAGACGTGCGGCAATCATCACGCCGGCCAAGCCGGAGAACATACCCGCCAACGTATAGACCAGCAGCTTCCATTTCGCAGTATTCACGCCGGAAATACGCGCGGCTTCTTCGTTGCTGCCGAGCGCAAACGTGTACCGACCGAGCAGCGTGCGGGTGAGGATGAACGCGCCGATGATCGCCGCGCCGAACATAATCAACACGCCATTGGGGATTTCGATGACACCGGGAATTTGCACGATGACGCCAATCGCGAGGTCACTGAAACCGGAGGCGCGATCAAAGTAGATCGGCGCGAGTTCCGCGATGATGAGCGACAAGCCTTTGGCGATATACAGCATACCGAGCGTCGCCACGAACGGTGGAACGCGCATCCGCGAAATCACCGTGCCATTGATGAACCCGGCAATCGCGCCCGTGAGGATGCCACCGAGGATCGCAAGCGGGATGGGCAGGCCGAAATCGCTGGCCAGCTTGGCTGTGATCACAGCGGACAGCGTCATCACCGTACCAATCGAGAGGTCAATGCCGCCGGTAACGATGACGAAGGTCACGCCGACGGCGAGAATGCCATTAACCGCGGTCATGATCAGGATGCCTTCAATGTTGTTGGCACCCAGGAAAATGCTGCTGCCGTCTGAAGACCGCGGTGACGCAATCGAGAAGAAGATGATGAGCAGAACGAGAGCGCCAAAAGCCAGGAAGCGCTGGAGGGCGTCGGATTTCCAAATGGTTTTCATGGATAATCCGGAGTTTTCACGGGGCAGCGTGCCAGTTTGCATAATGTAAAAATCCTCAATTCACAATCTTCTTGATGGACGGCGCTCGTCCTAGTTCTCTATGACAATCGACCCGCGGTGCGTGCGCTTAAGTGCTTTCGGCAGTGACCATCTCGGTGCGCTGCGTGGCGAGCTGCATAATTTTCTCCTGCGTTGCTTCGGCGCTCGACAATTCGCCGGTGATACGCCCCTCGCACATCACGACGATGCGATGGCTCATACGCAGGATTTCCGGCAGTTCTGATGAGATCATGATGATCGACTTCCCCTGCCGCGCCAGCTCGTTGAGGAGCTTGTAGATTTCGCTCTTTGCGCCGACGTCGATTCCGCGGGTGGGTTCATCGAAGATCAGGATATCGGTATCGGCAGTCAGCCATTTGGCGATGACGACTTTTTGCTGATTCCCGCCCGACAGATTACGCACGCGCTGCTTGACGCTCGGCGTTTTGACCGAGAGCGTCTGCACATGTTCCTGCGCGGTCTGCGCGATCTTCGCATCGTTGATGATGCCAAGCGCGCCGAGGAATTTCGGCAGTGATGCCATCGTGACGTTGTTCGCTACATCCATCCCGACGACCAGCCCGTAGCGCTTGCGGTCTTCGGACAGGTACCCGATGCCGTGCCGCACCGCATCTTTGGGGTGGCGGATGGTGACCGGACGCCCGTTCACGTACAGCTCAATCGAGTCGCAGGGGTCAGCGCCGACGATCGCGCGGGCGACTTCGGTGCGACCAGCGCCCATCAACCCGGCAAAGCCGAGGATCTCGCCGCGCTTGAGCTGGAAGCTCACATCGCGCAGGACACGCCCGCGATTCAGATTGCGAACGTCTAACGCAAGGTCCGTTGACGGTCGTTCGGGGAGTTCCGGTTTGGATTCGTAGATCGCGCGCCCCACCATCAACGAGATGACCTTGTCAATCGTCGTATCCTTGGTGATCAGCGTTTCGATGAAACGTCCGTCACGCATGACCGTGATGCGATCCGTGATCTTCTTGATCTCTTCCATGCGGTGGCTGATGTAAATGATGCCGATGCCCTGTGTGCGCAGGCGCTCGATCATGTGGAACAGCTCGTCGATCTCCGCTTCGGTGAGCGCGGCGGTCGGCTCGTCCATGATCAGCACTTTGGAGTTGTAGGAAAGGGCTTTGGCGATTTCCACCATTTGCTGACGCGCCACGGTCAGCCCGCCGACGCGCTGCTTGGGATTGAGGTTCAGGTGCAGCGATGCGAGAATTTCTTGGGCTTGCTGGTTGATCTTTTGTTCGTTGAGCAGGAAGGGAACGTTCTGCCGGGGTTCGCGACCGATGAAAATGTTCTGTGCGATGGTGAGATGCGGCATCAGGTTGAGTTCCTGATGAATCATGGTCACACCGAGCACTTGCGCATCATGGGGGCTATGGATCTCAACTTCATTTCCGCTCAGGAAGATGCGTCCGGCGTCTTTGCGGTACACACCCGCCAGAATCTTCATGAGGGTTGATTTTCCGGCGCCGTTTTCGCCCACCAGGGCGTGCACTTCTCCGGCGCGGAGTTCAAATTGGCAGTCAGAACATGCGACAACACCCGCAAAGGCCTTGTCGATGCCTTGCATCTGAACCAATAAATCCATACTAAAGCCTCAATTCAGAAAGTAGTTTTTCCGTGCGAGCTGGTACTCAAAGTATATTATGGTACGGGTACCATCTCGATGTCACTACGGTAACACGGAATTTTTCTGCTGTCAACAATTTAGATCAAGTTGCCCACGCCAGATCAGGTTAATGCTTGAGTCAGCCAGATGGACACCTCATCTCTGGGTCAAATGGCTGATTTATGCCGCGTCTTAAGCCTGATTCGTGTGGGGTGAGCCTTATATTGAAACACAAGTGCACAGATGCATGAATGCTCGTTTCACATAAGGAATTGGTCTTTGCGGTACCTGAAACTCATCCTCTTGTTCTGTATCGGTTTTGCCGTCAACGCTGTGCTCGCCCAAGAAGAAGTGACATTTACGACACCCCAAGGTGAGGTTATACGCGTCAGTGCGGCCACGACCGAACTGTTCGATGCTCCTCACGTGTGGGAAACCTATGCTGCTCCGGATGGCAGCGGTGAACTCGTCGTAGATCGTGGCGTGTATCGTGCCTATTCGGAGACCGAAGGCTTTGTATGGGGGCGCAATGATGCGGCGCATACCGATGTCGTGATCGAAGCGGACGCGCTGCTGCTCAATATCTTCACTGAGAACGGCTATGGTATCGTCTGCCGGGCGGATCAGGCTAACGAAGGGGACGGCTATTTCTTCATGGTCAATGCGAACGGCTATTATGCGCTGTTCGTCGGCGCGAACGAGACGCTGACGCCGCTGGTCGAGTGGACGCCGTCCGATGCAATTCATGCGGGCATCGACAGCAATCACATTCAAGCGATCTGCTACGGCAACTATCTCGCGTTGTACGCGAATGGCGAACTCCTCATGGAAACGACGGATGCGACCTATACCAGTGGTTACACCGGGTTAGCCGTGGCTGCGGGTGACAATCCGGTCGACGTCGCGTTTGACAACGTGAGCATCTATCCCGTGCCGGAGAGTCGCTCCGCGCCTTGACTGATAACTCATGCTGTCCAGTAGGGGGCAGGGCGAACCATGCCCCCTGCGACAAGCTAACGGCCTTGGACGGGCGGCGGGAATGCCTGCTCCCGACTGGCGTTCTCTTCCTGCGGACTGCCCAACGGATACTGATCGGCGGCGTCGATAGTCGTAAGCTGCACTGCTTCTTCGATCACATCAATCGGATCGGCCTCAATGGGCAGCGCGGGCACACTGAACAGGTTCGCGTCCGTCGTCACATCGGACGTAAAGACCAACGTATTCGTATCGCACAACCACGTCGGCGCGTAATCGCCCAGCGTGTTGTCGGTGATTTTGCGCGTTATCCCGGTCGAGATTTCATAGACGTACACATCCAGATCGCCATCCAGCTCTGACTGGTAGGCGATGAGCGAGTCATCGGGCGACCACACAGGATTCAGCGCGTTGCTGCTGGGGTCGGAAACGGGGATGAGGCCAGTCCCATCAGCGTTCATCAGGTAGACTACGCTTGTACCATCCGCCTGGTAGGAGCGGAAGACCACCTGCTGCGCATCGCTCGAATAGGATGCATCGTGATCATCCACTGTGCCGTCGCTCACCAAGCGCGTCGTCCCCGTGTTCACTTCCAACTCGTACAACTGCCAGAAACCGTCGCGATCACTCTGGAACAGAATACGTGTACCGTCCGGCGACCATGAGGGATTGGTGTCGTTGCCGGGATCAGTGGTCAGCCGCTGTTCGGTGCCTGTTGCTACATCGAATCGGTAGATCTCCCAGTTGCCATCGCGGTTTGACCCGTAGGCAATTTGCGTGCCGGCGGGTGACCACGCCGGATCCAGTTCCACGGCGAATGAGTTATAGGTGACGCGCTGAATTTGGTCGCTTGCCACGGCCGAGATGTAGATCTCCCAGTTGCCGTCGCGATTGCTCACAAACGTGATCCATGCGCGGTCCGGCGAGAAGCCCGGCATGATGTCGAAGACGCGCTCGCCAACGCC
Source organism: Anaerolineae bacterium (assembly GCA_041916315.1). Lineage (GTDB taxonomy): Bacteria > Chloroflexota > Anaerolineae > Aggregatilineales > Phototrophicaceae > Flexifilum. The sequence continues at coordinate 24,044 of JAYRZU010000087.1, read as the reverse complement.
GCGCGACAAATTGGGATCGCCCGTTGCCCCATCCGGCAGCTCGCCGAGGCGGAAGATCTCCCAATCGCCCGTCATGTTCGTGTGGTAGACCAGCCAATCGGGGCAGGTCGCGCCGCCGACTTCAACCGGGGACCACGGCGCGCGTTCGACAACCGCTGTGTCCACGCCGCACAGCGTCAAATCGATGACCGGGAAGCCGTTGGCGCCGGTCGTTGTCTCCACACCGCACGGCGGCGTCACTTCATCCGTCGGCGGCAGCGGCGTGACGTCGGACGGATTCGCCGGCGGTGGGTTGGTTGGCGCGGGCAGCGTGCTGGTCGGCGGGATGTTGGTGGGTGGTGGGTTGGTTGGCGCGGGCAGCGTGCTGGTCGGCGGGATATTCGTCGGTGGTGGATTGGTGGGTGGTGGGTTCGTCGGTGTGATCGGCGTAGGCGAGAGCGTCCCGGTGGGCGTGGCTGACGGTGTGGCCGATGGCGTATCCGTGGGTGTTGCGCTGAGGGTTCCGGTAGGTGTGGGGCTGAGCGTACCCGTAGGTGTGCTAGTCGGTGTATGGCTGGGTGTCGCCGAGGGAGTATTCGTGGGCGTGTTGGTCGGCGTATCCGTGGGTGTGGCGGATGGCGTCTCCGATGGCGTGTTGGTTGGAGTCGGACTGGGTGTGCTTGATGGCGTATTGGTCGGCGTTAGGGTGAGATTGGCGGGTTGGACGCAGAGCAGCGCGAGCACACCGACGCTCTCCGCCGAGTCCCCGCGCAGGGTATGGGCAAAGTCAATCTCATGATCGCCCGCCGGAATGGGATTCGCCAGCGGGAAGGTGAATGTTTCCCACGTATCGTCGCCGGGATCGGGGACGTAAAGGGTTTGCACGCCGTCGATGAGCACGTTGAGCTCTTCGTAGAGCTGCGGCTGATCGCACGGGTACATCCCATTGTCGTTATTCGGCCCGATCTGGCAGCCCCGGTTAGGATGCCCGGCCATCGTCGCAATGACAAATGTCCCCAGACTGGCTTCCGGCAGACTGATGTCATACGTGATAGTGCGTGGTTCCCGATCGCGGAACAGCTCGAAGAGCGTGTCCTGCAGGACGATGGTGGTCGTGTTCACCGGACATTCGAGTACGGGCTGCGGCGAGATGGCGGCCGCCTGCATGAGCGGCGCCGCGACGGGTTGGACGGCGAGCAGGGCGTCCGTCGCTTCTTCAGTCACTGCGGGAACTTCGGCGCTCGCTTCCACGGTCACCTCGACGACTGGCGGGTCATCCGTGCGGTCGGGCGCTGGCAGTTCGTTGGTCGCTTCGGGCAGTGCTGGTTCAGCACTAGCGTCGATGGGTGGGGTTGCTTCGGTGATCGCCTCAGTGGTGGCGACGGTTGGTTCTTGAGTGGAACTTGGGCTGGTATCCGGTGGTTCAGCGGTCATTTCTTGCGCTGCGCGGCCGGAAAGGGCTGTCATGCTCATAACCAGCAAGATCAAGGTAACGATAAACAATACGCCTACGGTCGTGTTCTTCATGCTTTTTCCCCACTGTAAGCTCCGATCAGGGGCAGCACAAACGCTGCCGATGTGGCGACGGCGCTAGGTTTAGGGGTGGGTTTGGGTAAAACACAGATAGGAAGGCAGTTCTAGAGGGTGATACGGTGCGGACTAGTGCGGACAGCCGGCTTGCCATTCAACTGTGAGTTGTATTGCATTTCCCCTTTCACAACTCATCGGCTATATTATCGGCTGAAATTGCTAAAATGCGCAAGCGTGGCCTTAGTAAAGGTATGAAAATATCATGAATCCCGTAACATTGGAGCAAACTTATCGAGTGGCTAAAGAGCGCTATGCAGCTTTGGGAGTCGATACGGACACCGCACTCGAACGGCTGGCGCACATTCCGATCAGCTTACACTGCTGGCAGGGTGATGACGTAGGCGGCTTCGAAGCGCCGGACGCGGCGCTCGGTGGCGGTCTGGCGGTGACCGGAAACTACCCCGGCAAGGCACGCACGCCGGACCAACTGCGGCAAGATCTTGACAAAGCCTTCAGCCTCATCCCCGGTAAGCATCGCCTCAACCTGCACGCGATGTACGCGGAGACCGGTGGTCAGAAGGTCGAGCGCAATAACCTGCAGCCTGAACATTTCGCGCGCTGGCTCGACTGGGCGAAGGCCAATGGCCTCGGCGTGGACTTCAATCCCTCATGTTTTTCTCATCCGCTGGCGAACGATGGCTTCACGCTGGCGCATCAGGATGCGGGCATTCGCCAGTTCTGGATCGAGCACTGCATCGCCTCGCGCAAGATCGGCGCGTACTTCGGCGCGAACCTCGGTACGCCGACCGTGACCAACATCTGGATTCCCGACGGCTATAAGGACAGCCCCGCCAGCCGCGTTGCCCCCCGGCAGCGCCTGCGCGACGCCCTTGATCAGGTGCTGGCCGAACCGCTCGATCCCCGCATTCACCTGGACGCGGTCGAAGCCAAGCTGTTCGGCATCGGCTCGGAGAGCTACGTCGTCGGCTCGCATGAGTTTTATCTCGGCTATGCCATCCAGAAACAGATTCTTCTCACACTGGACGCCGGACACTTCCACCCGACCGAAGGCATCGCCGACAAGATCAGTTCGGCGCTGTTCTACGTGCCGGAACTGCTGCTGCACGTCAGCCGCGGCGTGCGTTGGGACAGCGACCATGTCGTCACGCTGACCGATGATCTCGAAGCGATCATGCAGGAGATCGTGCGCGGGGGCTTCCTGCCGCGCGTGCACATCGGCCTTGACTACTTCGACGCCAGCATCAACCGTATCGCCGCGTGGGTGATCGGCACGCGTAACGCGCTCCGGGCGCTCATGCTCGCGCTGCTGGAACCGTGCGACCTGCTGACGAATTACGAGCAGGCGGGCGATCACACCTCGCGCCTCGCGCTGCTGGAAGAAGCCAAAGGCTTGCCATTCGGCGCTGTTTGGGATTACTACTGTCAGCGACAGGGCGTGCCCGTCGGTATAAGATACATGGATGACATCAAGGTCTACGAACAAACGGTGCTCGCTGCCCGTTCGTAACACTTGACCCATTTGCACGCTTAAGTTCGGGGGCGGGGCGTGCCTCGCCCCTAAAGGTGAAGTCCATGACATTTGATCTCCTCTCTCCGCGCCAACAGCTCGTTCAGATCATGAACCGCATCTACTACGGCGGCATGACCACGCTGTCTGGCGGCAACCTATCCATTCGCGATGACGATGGCAGCATCTGGATCACGCCGAGCGCCGTCGATAAGGGTAAACTCACCCCCGCCGATATCATGCATGTGCTGCCCGACGGCACGGTTGAAGGGCTGCACCGCCCGTCGTCGGAACTGCCGTTCCACCGCGCGATTTACCAGCAGCGCCCCGATGTACGCGGAATCGTGCACGCTCATGCCCCTGCGCTCGTCTCGTTCAGCATCGTGCGCAAGAAGCCAGATACGCGCATCATCCCGCAAGCACGGCGGATCTGCGGTCATGTCGGCTATGCCCCGTACGCGCTGCCGGGCAGCGAAGAACTCGGCCACAACATCGCCGAAAGCTTCGCCAAGGGCAATGATGTCGTGCTGCTGGAAAATCACGGCGCGGTGACGTGCGGGCAGACGCTGCTCGCGGCCTTCCAGCGCCTCGAAACGCTCGACTTTTGCGCGCGTACGCAGATGTACGCGCAGGCCTTGGGCAAGTACAGCACGCTGAATGACGAACAGCTCTCCCTGTTCGACAAGGACGATCATTTGCTGCCAGAATATACGCCGACTTCGCGTTCCAGCCGCGAACGCGAACTGCGCGAACTCATGGTCGACATTGTGCGCCGCGCCTGCCAGCGCCAGTTGATGATCAGCACGGAAGGCGTGGTTTCCGCGCGCGTGGACGCCGAGTCGTTCCTGATCACGCCGACCGCGCTGGATCGTCCGAGCGTGGTGGTCGATGACATTGTGCTGGTCAAAGACTGCCAGCGCGAAGCGGGCAAAGTGCCGAGCCGTTCGGTGCGTCTGCATGACGCAATTTACCGCCAGCACCCCCGTGTGCAGGCGATCATTACCGCGCAAGCGCCGTACATCACCGCCTACGCCATTGCGGAACGGTCGCTGGATACCAAGACCATCCCCGAAAGCTACATTATGCTGATGGACGTGCCCAAGCTGCCGTATGGCAGCCCGTATGTCGAGCATCAGCGCATCGCCGACTCGATCACGCCGGGGACGCCCGTGCTGCTGCTGCAAAACGACAGCGTGCTGATCAGCGCGAACAGCCTGCTGCAAGCGTTCGACCGCCTCGAAGTCGCAGAATTCACCGCCCGCTCGATCATCGAAACGGCGTCGATCGGTGAACTCAAGTCGATTGGCGACAGCGAGATCGATGACCTCAAGCGCGCCTTCGCCTCCCTGATGGGGTAGGCATCATCCGATTTACCGGTTCTCCTCACTAGTTTGAGGAGAACCGGCAACCTCTCTACTGGGGCAACTGCGGACTGGTAAACCCGCGCTTTTTCGCCACAATACACACCATTCATCAACGTTGCTCAGAATGGTTCGTATGCGTCGGAATAAGCCGTATTATGGCTGGTTTATCGCAATCACGTTGGCCTGCACCGAAACGATCGCCTGGGGAGTGCTCTACTTCGCCTTCACCGTCTTCATCACGCCTATGGAAGCGGAGTTTGGATGGTCGCGCGCCGAACTGATCGGCGGGTTTTCGCTGCTGCTGCTCGTGGCCGGGGCGATGGCGTTTCCGGTCGGCGCGTATATCGACAAGCACGGCGCGCGGCGGCTGATGACCATCGGCTCGATTGGCGCGATGCTGCTGGTGATCGCGTGGTCGCAGGTGCAGACGCTGACGGGGTTCTACCTGGTCTGGGCGGGGCTGGGGGTATGCGGCGCGGCGATTCTCTACGAGCCAGCCTTCGCCGTGATCGCGCAGTGGTTTCACGCCCGGCGCAGTCTGGCGCTCACGGTCATTACGTTCGCGGCGGGGTTGTCGAGTACGATTTTCCTGCCGCTGTGTGACGCGCTGCTGCGCGCGTTCGGCTGGCGCACGGCGGTGCTGATCCTCGGTCTCTTCCTCGGCTGCATGACCATTCCGCTGCACGCCTTCATGCTGCGCCGCCGTCCGTCCGACCTGGGGCTGCTGCCCGATGGTGGCGTCAAGACCGACGACGATACCTTTGAGCCACCGCGGGGCTTACCGTTCCGCGCCGCCATGCAGGAACGCATCTTCTGGCTGCTCACGCTGGCATTCGGTTTGAGCACGCTCTCCGCCGCGGCAATTCGGGTGCATTTCATCCCGTATCTGATTTCTATCGGCATCGATGCGAGCACGGCGGCGGCGGCGACTGGCATCATCGGCGTGACGCAGGTGGTGGGGCGCGTGTTCTTTGCGCCGCTGGATCGCCGCTTTTCGGTGCTGACGGTCATTCTCGGCATTTTCATCATGCAGACCCTGGCGGCGGCTTGTCTGGTCGTCGGGCATTCGGCGGTGTTGGTCGGCGCGTTTATCGTGCTGTTTGGCGCGTCACAAGGGGCGGCGACGCTCTCGCGCCCGTCGGTGCTGGTCGAATTGTTTGGCTCAACGCACTATGGGCGCATCTCCAGTGTGCTCACCATTGTTGTGACGATCGGGAACACCGTCGCGCCGCTGGTCGCCGGGATGCTCTACGATCAAGCGGGTGACTATCAATTGGTGTTGTGGCTTGTGACGGGGCTGGCGCTGCTGGCGACGGTGGTCGCGTTGGTGAATTTACGCGAACGAGTCGCCCCGCTGGTGACCGCCTAGCTCACTTGCGGGCTCGGTGCCGTTCGGCGAACGCGCGCAGACTCTCGTCTTGCAGCACCAGCACGCCGCTGTACTTGGGTGAATCGATGCGCTGCGTGTGGTAGATGCCGCGATGCCCGGAGACGAGATAGGCGATCACGCAGCCGAGAATCAGGTAGAGCGGTGACCCGCCGCCAAACAGTTCGATGCCCATCAAGGCACAGGCGAGCGGGGTATTGCTTGCGCCCGCAAAGACGGCGACAAACCCAAGCGCCGCCATGAACGCCGGATCGACGCCGAGCAGCGTCCCGACCGTATAGCCGAGCGTCGAACCGATCACAAACAGGGGCGTCACCTCGCCGCCGAGAAAGCCTGAGCCGAGCGTGATTGCCGTGAAAATCAGCTTGAGCAGGAAGGCGAAGGTCACGACGCCCGTCCCGTTGACGCTTTGCTGGATGAGGGGCAGGCTCAAACCGAGGTAATCGGTCGTGCCGAGCAGCAGCGTCAGCGCGACGATGACTGCGCCCCCGATCACCGGGCGCAGCGGCGGGTACGCGATATAGCGCGCCTGCAGCGCTTTGATCGCGTGTGTCAGTTCGACGAACAGTGTGCTGGTCAAGCCGAAGGCGACCGCGGCGATCGCCACCTTGATGAGCAGCCCCGGCTCGATCTCCAGGTTGGCGAGATGCGGATAATGCGAGTGTGCCGCGCCCCACCAGCGCGTCGTCAGGTCGCCGACGTAGGCCGCCACCAGACACGGAATAATCCCCTCGTAGCGAATGCGCCCGACGCTCTGAACTTCCATGCCGAAGACGAAGCCGGCCACGGGCGTCCCAAACACCGATCCGAACCCGCCGCTGATGCCCGCCATGATGAGCAGGCGGCGGTCGGCGCGGGAGAGGCGCAGCACCCGGCGCAGGCTGTCAGCGAGGCTCGCGCCCATCTGGATCGCCGTGCCTTCGCGTCCGGCTGAACCGCCGAACAGGTGCGTCATGATCGTGCCGAACAGCACGAACGGTGCCATGCGCGCCGGGATGCGCGCCTGATTCGCGTGTACTTCGTCGATGACGAGGTTGTTGCCCTGAGCCGATGCCCCCGCGAAGCGATAGTACAGCCAGCCGACGAGGAAGCCGCCGAGCGGCAGCAACCAGAGCAGACTCGGGAATTCAAGCCGGATATTGGTCGCCCATGCCAACGTGATGAGGAAGATGGCGGAGGCCGTGCCGGAGAGCACGCCGACCGTGCCGCCGAGCAGCGTCCATTTGGCGAATGTCCGCCAAAAACTCGCGAAGTCGCGCAGATTCAGGTGCAAGAGGTCGAGCAGCACGGTGGCAGCTTTACCCGAGCTGGGATAGACGCACGTTGAGCGGCGCGATGGGCACGCGCGGGTCGAGCATGCGCTGATCGAAGACAAAATCGTCATCCGGCTTGATGGTCCAGCGACCACCATGCCGCGCATTGAGCGCATTGGCGATTTCGTAGTAGGTCCAATGTGTGTTGCTATCCACCAGATACAACCCCGGCGCGAACGTCGCCAGTTGCGTCAGCACATCGGCGGTGTCGATCACGTGGGAGCAGGCTGGAAACCACAGGCGGCTGGCGCGAATCTGGCCATGTTCGCGCGCTTGCTGTTCCAGATGATCGACCATGTTGTTCGACCCCGGCGCGTCGCCGATTTGCCAGCCGAGCCGCGCGATCACGGCATTGGGGTTTTGGGCGCGCGTGCGTTCTTCGGCCTGTCGTTTCTCGTAGCCGTAGCCTTCGGTCGCGTCCGGTCGCGAATTCACGGTGAATGGTCCCGGCGCGAAGTCGCTGAAGACGGTCACGCTGCTGGTGTACACGAAGCGCACATTGAGCTGACGGCAAATCCACGCAAGTTCGCTCGTCCAGTGGTAGTTGACCAACCACCCTTCGTTGGCTCGTCCGGTGGGTTGTGAGGCAACCGCCAGATGAAACAGCACGTCCGGGCGCTGCGTGCGCACGAAGGCTTCCATCGCGGCGTAATCGTCAATCGGCGTTTGGAGCCGATCCCAGCTCACAACGGTGTCGCCGTGCGCTTCCAGCGTCGTCTTGAGGACGCGCCCCAGCGTGCCATTTGCTCCTGTGATGATCGCTTTCACGAAATGCCAACTCCTCACTCGTGAGTATAAGCATACCGAATCCTAGCCGATCTCACGAGTGAGGGAGCATAAAGCTTCTGCGAGGACAGCCTAACTCCGCAGGTAGGCCGCTCGGTTTGCGTCGATGATCCCCCCGGTGAGCATCTCCGCGCCGGGCGAGGCCAAAAACGCGGCGGTGCGGGCGATATCAGCGGCGGCGTCTGGCCGGGCGCTGTGGTGCGTCGACTTGCCAATCGGTACCGGCGCTTCGGGCACAATTGTCCCGGCAGTAATTGTGTACACGTAGATGTTGTGCGGGCCGTAGGCGAGCGCGAGACTTTGGCCGAGCGCGTTCAAGCCAGCTTTGCTGACGGCGTAGGCCGGGGCATTGGCTTGACCCTTGAAGGCGGCATCGGCGGAAATGTTGATGATGCGCCCGCCGCCGATGCCGAGCATGTGCTGAGCGGTGCGGTAAGCGACATTGGCCGCGCCCGTCAGATTGGTGGCGAGCGTGCGCGTCCAGGCGGCGCACCAGTCCGCGTAGTTCACCTGCGTTGGGGGATGCGGCTCAAAGACGGACGCGTGATTGATCAGCACATCGATGCGCCCGAAAGCCTCGACCACGTGCTCGACGAGCGTGTCGACGCCCGCCGGGTCGCTGAGATCCGCGGCAATGGTCGTGTGCCCGGTGTTGTCCAGCGCCATCAAGGTCGACCGGGCGGCGTCCGTATTCTCGTGGTAGTGGATAGCGACGGTGCCGCCGCGCCGCGCAAATTCCAGCGCGCACGCTCGACCAATCCCGCCCGAAGCCCCCGTGATCAGAATGTGTTGTCCGGTGAAATCCATCCAGCGCCTCTCCATGTTGTACTGCCGCGTGTGCTCTCTGAACCATAGTCGCGAAACCAGGCGGTGTCAACGGGGAGAGGCTTGAGAAGTGCGCGGCGTTCGGCGAGGGAACGCCGCGCGGTCAGTGCGGACTAGTTGGGCTTGGCGATCAGCCGCTGGGCGAAGGTCATGAGGTCGACGATATTGACTGGCTTGACGAGGAACAAATCGGCCAGTTCGGCCTCCGGCGCGTGGGTGGCCATGGCATTACCCGTCACGACGATCACTTTCATGTGCTTCATGCGCGGGTCCTGCCGAACCCGTGTCAGCACTTCCAGCCCCGTCATATAGGGCATGTTGACATCAAGGATGAGGATATCGGGGATTTCCTGCTCAAGCTGGCTGAGCGCTTCGCGGCCATCAACCGCGACTTTCACCGAAAAGCTGCGCGGGTTGAAGGTGTGCGAAAAGATCTCACGCAAATCCCGGTTATCTTCGGCGATCAAGACTTTCTTTTTGTTGTCGGCGGTTACCCCATTCGGCGGATTGAGCGCATTGGGGTCGGTTGGCGTGACCTTCAGGTCTGAATACGCGCGGATGGTATCCAGCAGCAGGAAGCGGCCCACGGGCTTGTGCAGCACCCGTTCGCAGCCGGCGGCGCGGCACGCGGCGGCGACATCCTCGGAGGCGTCACCGGTCAACGCGATCACAGGCGTGTTTCTCAGCTCCGTCTGGCTCTTGATGTGCCGGGTCAGCTCGATCCCGCTCACGTCCGGCAGTCCCACATCCATAATGATGAGATCTGGTCGGGCGTTCAATGCGACTTCAAACCCCTGTTTGCCGTTCACCGCTTCCAGCAGTTCGTAATCGGTGATTGTGAGCATCTCCCGAATGAGAAATGTGTTGAGAGGATTATCTTCAACATACAGCACTTTGAAAGCCATGCGCTTAGTTCCTGAGGGTAGGTGGAGGTTCAGCGAGCGGCATGCGCATCCGGGGCACAAGCCTTCTCTTAGTCTACGAGAGAGCAGATCTGTTTTCAACTGCCAAGTGACTAGTTTTTGCGGAAGGCGGCCTGCCTCGTCGGACAGGCCGATCGACTAGCTGAAGCTGGCGGCACGATTTAGCCATTTGGAAGACGTAAGATACTATGCTCAAGGGTTACAATAAAAGAGTCTAGCATTGCACTCTGAAGGCCGTCTATGGACACCATCGCTACTCTATATGTTGCCGCTTTGCTGCTGGGATTCGCCGTGGTGCTGGTGCTCGCGGTGCATTCGCTGCAGTTTCGCCAGTTTCCCGGCGGCCGCATCTTCCTGTTCTATATATTGTCCTCCGCCATTACGTTGATGTCATTTGCCATGTTGGCCATCAGCCGGGAGCCGAGCACCGCCTTTTTCTGGTCACGGCTGCGGTTTCTCGGCATCCTTACCAGTTCCCCGCTGTTTCTGCTGTTTGTGCTGGACTACACCGGCAAGACGTTTCGCGGCCAACGCGTTGCGTCGGGGGGTATGTTCGTCGTTCCCGTGCTGACGATGCTTGTGCTGTGGTCGGAGCAGGTGGTGCCGCAGTTTTTTACCTCGTGGTCACTGACCAGCTACAGTTTTCTCACTGTGGAACGTTCGCAGTTCGGCCTGTGGTTTCAGATTCACGGGCTGCATTCATATGCACTGTCGATTGCCGCCTATTATTGCCTCATCAGCAGCTACGGCGCGACCAAAGGCTCGCAGCGTCCTGCCATGCTGTGGATTCTCGCGGGGAACGCGCTGGCCTATGGTGTAGCGGTGATACCCGGCCTGATTGGTAACGTTTTGCCTTTGAATATCGCTCCGTTCGGGATCTCCGCCGGGTTGATCATCACCGGGTGGGGGCTGTTTCGGCATCGCCTGTTCGATGTGCTGGCGGCGGCGTATCACACGGTGTTCCTAAGCTTTCAGGATGCGGTCATCGTGCTGAACAGCCAACGGGAGATCGTCCAGTGGAACCCCGCTGCTGATGCGCTGCTGCGGAAACGCGTGCCAACGCTCATGTATGAACGCCTGGATACCGTGCTCGCGCTGCACGGGGTCAGAGACCAACTACCAGCCGCCGCCGAAGCCGAGTTTGAGATCACGATGAACGGGTGCGACTTTAACGCGCGTTTGTCGACCCTGCGGATGTCAAACGGGCACGTCGTCGGGCAGGTGCTGGTACTGCGCGACATCACAAATGTGAAAGCTTCTGAGCGCACCCGGCTGGAAGCTGAGCGGTTGTACCGGCTGTTGGCCGAAAACAGCACCGATATGATCACCCTGCATACGCCTGCCGGTCGGTTCGTTTATATGAGCCCCTCTTCGCTGAACTTCACCGGCTATACCGAAGCCGAACTCCTGGCGCAACCGCCTGAGCAAATTCTCAGCTTTGTCCATCCCGACGATATAACGATCAGCATGAACTATTATCTGCAGGTCGTCATGGGGGAAGCGGAGGCCTCAGTCGAAGTGCGGTTGCTGAAAAAAGACGGGACGCACTTTTGGGCGGAACTGCGGGCGACTGCGATTCATGATGCCGCTGGGCAGTTGACCCATATCATGAGCGTGGTGCGGAACGTTGACGAGCGTAAGCGCATGGAACAAGCACTGCGCGACAGCAACCACCGCTACGATACGCTGGTCACTAACATTCCGGCCATCGTCTTTCAACTGCGCCAGATGCCACAGGGCGACCTCCTGTTTGACTTCATCAGCCCGAACGCCGTCAAGTATGGTGGGATGTCTCCGACTGCCATCATCGCTGATCCGTCGGTGGTCTTTCGGTTGATCGCTCCAAATTCGCTGATGTCGCTCATGGCGGCGCACGCCGAGGCCTATGCCAATCTCAGGCCGCTGGTGTGGGAAGGGGAGGGCGCCTGGATTGACGGCACATGGATGCATATTGAGGCGATTCCGTCCCGCTTAGGTGACGGGACGGTCGTGTGGAATGGGGTCTATCTCGATATCACGGCGCAGAAGCAGGCCGAATTGGAGCTGGAACGCTCGCGCAAGATGGTCGAGCACATTGCCCGCACGCTGCCCGATGTAATCCATGTAGTGGACTTGAACGATTGGACACAGGTCTATTCCAACCAACCACTCTATAAGCTGCTGGGTTATGACGACGAGGACGCTGCGGAACTAACCTGGAGCAATCATCTGGCCAAGCTGCTGCACCCGGAGGATTATCAGACAGAGCTGACGTTTGGGGATCGCTATGCGACACTCCGCGACGACACGGTACTAGAGACGGAATATCGCTGGAAGCACAAAACCAAAGGGATCGTGTGGTTGAATGTGCGCGAGGTGGTCTATGAACGCGACCCCGAGGGGCGGGTGCAGCAAGTTCTCGGCGTGATTCGCGACGTGACAGAACGGAAAACCGCTGAACAGCAGAATCAGCAGTTGTTGGCGCGGCTGGAAGCCGCCAATCAGGAACTCAAAGACTTTGCGTATGTGATTTCGCATGATTTGCGCGCGCCGCTGCGCGGCGTGAGTTCCATTTCTCACTGGCTGATCTCACGCTATGGCGACAGCTTCGACAGCGATGGGCGCGAGCTGATCGAGCTGCTCGGCGGGCGGGTGCGGCGCATGGAGCAGATGATCAACGGCGTGCTCGAATATTCGCGCATTGGTCGGGACAACGCTGTTCCCATCCCGGTCGATCTGGCCGTGGTCGTCCCGCAGATTGTGCAGGATATCGTGCCGACCGACCGCATCACCGTGAGCATCGAAGGCGAACTACCGACCGTTACCGTCAATCCAACGCGCATCCGACAGGTTTTCCAGAATCTGATCGATAACGCCGTCAAGTTCATGGATCAGCCGCAGGGAGAAATTCGTATCGGCTGCCAACCTGATGACGGTATGTGGCGTTTCTATGTCCGCGACAGCGGCCCCGGCATCCCCGCTGAGCACTTCGACCGCATCTTCCAATTGTTCCAGACGCTGCAGTCGAAGGACAAGCTGGAAAGCACCGGCGTGGGGCTGGCCTTGACCAAGCGCATCATCGAATTATACGGTGGGCGCATCTGGGTGCAGTCGACCGAGGCGGCGGGGGCGACGTTCTTCTTCACCCTGCCACAGGTGAGTTAAGCGGAGTGGTCGCAGGGGCGCTGTGCTCGATTTGCGCCCACGCCTGCGTTCGCTGCACAGTTCGTTAGCATGCTTTGTACGTGTCGACGGTTTTCCGCCCGTTCGCTGATTATTTAGAAAACATGTGTTCATGGAAGCTACCTTGTTTACCCATCTGCTCCCGGTCATTCTGTGCCTGATCTGCTGCGCGGTTTTAGCGGCGACAGCGCTGCGCTACTGGGAGTTTTCCAGTGCCCAAGCCTATTTTTTGCTCGTTGCCACGACGATGGGCGTGCTGATCGCCTACGCCATGCAATTGCTCAGTCCGGATGTCGATCAGGCTTGGTTCTGGGCACGGCTGCGCTTCTTCAGCTTATCACTCGTCGTCCCCTTGCTGCTCATCTTCTCACTGGATGTGATGGGGAAGAACCCTCTGCGCAAGCGCTGGCTGCTGGCTGTGCTCGGGATTATCCCGCTGCTGACCCAGATTGTGATCTGGAACGACGTCTGGCAGCATGAGTTTTTTGAGCACTGGCACGCGGAGCGCATCGGCGGGCTGCTGCTTGAAAACATGGTCCTCGAAGGGACGTGGTTTCGCATCTATCAACTCCAGAATTACCTGCTCTTCGCGCTGATCGCCGTCTTGTTGACCCGCTATACCCTGCGTTCCAGCGCGTTGGTGCGGCGGCAAATGACCATCTTTCTGGCCGGCATGCTGCTCACAACGGCTGTCACCGTGATCCCCACGTTGTTTGGGGTTCGTCCGCCGTTCGTCGCGTCTGTGGTCGTCTTCAGCGTAATTCTGGCGCTGTTTGGTTGGGTGTTGTTCCGCTACCACTTCTTCGACACGTTCCCAATCGGTTTTCAGATGGTGTATCTGAGCCTGAAAGATCCGGTCATGGTGCTGAACCAGCGCGGGGAAGTGATTCAGGCGAACACCGCTGCGACCGAACTGCTCGGCAGGCCGGCGAACCTGGTTCTGCGGCAGCCATTGGAGCAGTTAGTCGCGCCATCAAGCCCCGGGTTCAGCTTGCCGATTGCTCCCGAAGCGCTGTTTGAACTGCGCTTAGGTGACCGAGTATTTGACGCGCAGTTATCCGCTTTGCCGCTGGCGCACGGTGCCATCCAGAATCGCATGCTGGCACTGCGCGATATCACGCGCTTGAAAGCGGTCGAGGCGGCGCTGCGGCAGTCCGAAGAACTCTATCGCCTGCTGGCTGAGAACAGCACCGATATGATCATGCTGACGACCGTCGATGGTCACTACGTATATGCGAGCCCGGCGTGCAGCGTGCATCTGGGCTACAGCAACAGTGAATTTATGGCGATGGGGCTAGAACAGATTCGGAATCTGTGCTATCCAGCCGACTGGCGGCGGAACTACATGTGGTTCAAAGGGTTGATTGCCGGTGATTCGATGCCGCCGCTGGAATACCGGATTATGCGCAAGGATGGCAGCCATTTTTGGGTCGAACTGCGCGCGCGTCCGATTTACGGACAGAGCAAGCCGACGCACTTTCTGGTCATCCTGCACAACATCGACGCGCGACGCCGGGCGGAAGACGCGGTGCGGGAGAGTAATGACCGCTTCAACACGATGGTCGAGAACCTGCCCGCCGTTGTTTATCAATACCGACAGCTCGATGGGGATCGCGGAAAGTTTGACTATATCAGCCCCAGCCTGCGCAAGTTTGATGGGCTGGAGCCCGCCGCTGTTCTCGAAGACCCGCTGCTGCTCTTCAATACCTTCGAGCCGGAAGATCGGCAGATTTTGTTCAAGCAGGTGTGCGAATCGGCGCTGACCTTCACACCGTTCGCGTGGGAAGGGCGCATTCAGCGCGCCGACCGCATCGAATGGGCACGCGTCGAAGCCAGCCCTACGCGGCGCGACGATGGCACACTGATCTGGAATGGCGTCCGGCTCGATATTACCGCGCGCAAAGAAGCGGAGATCGAGTTAGCGCGAAATCGCAGCTTCATCCAGCGGGTGGCAACCATGCTGCCGGATGTGATTTTTGTGTTCGATCTCTCGACGGGCCTCCCAATCTACTTTAACCGTAGTGGTGAGGAATTGATCGGTTACGGCATGGACGAACTGACAGCAATGGGCGCGAATGTCGTCACGGAACTGCTGTACCCGGAAGATTTTGTCGATGTGAGCGAATCCCAACGCCGCCTCACGCAGTTGCCAGACTCGTATATCGACGAATCGGAGATTCGGGCGCGGCACAAAACGCGCGGGCTCATCTGGCTGAATTTACGCCTCATGGTCTATGAGCGGGCAGCGGATGGCACGGCCATGCGGATCCTGGGCGTCCTACGCGACGTCACTGACCGCAAAAATGCTGATGAGCAGCGCCGCCAACTGCTGGCACAACTCGAAGGCGCGAACCAGAGCCTGCAGGACTTCGCCTATGTCGTCTCGCACGATCTCAAAGCACCCCTGCGCGGGGTTAGTTCGATTTCGCGCTGGCTGACCACCACTTATGCCAATCAGTTCGATGCGGACGGCCAGGAATTGATCACGCTGTTGGGCAAGCGGGTGCTGCGCATGGAGCAGATGATCAACGGCGTGCTGGAATACTCCCGCATTGGGCGCGAGCGGGAGAAGCACATGCCTGTCGACCTGATGCTGCTGGTGCCGGAGCTGGTTCAGGATATCGTTCCCGCGGATCAGATGCGTGTGACGATTGAGACGCCGCTGCCGACCGTGCTCTTTGAGCCAACACGCATTCGGCAGGTCTTCCAGAATCTGATCGATAACGCCGTCAAGTTCATGGATAAGCCAACGGGCGAAATCACCATCGGCTGCGAACAAGTCGACGACATGTGGATGTTCTGGGTGCGCGACAACGGTCCGGGGATCGCCTCGCAGTACTATGAGCGGATCTTCCAGTTATTCCAGACGCTGACGCCCAAAGACCAGTTTGAAAGCACCGGAGTGGGGCTGGCGCTCGTCAAGCGGATCGTCGAGACCTGCGGCGGGAAAATCTGGCTGGAATCGGCTCCCAATACAGGCACGACGTTTTATTTCACCGTGCCTGTGTGAGGGCTACTGCCAGAAGATGTCTTCCACCGCGCCAAGGAACAGCGTCCGGTTGAGCGGTTTGGAGAAAAAAGCGTTGAAACCGGAATCCAGCGCATCGACCTTGAGGCGCGGCGTGTGATAGGCGCTCATGGCGATGCAGTGCAGGTCGGCGAGATCTGGATCATTACGAATGGCGCTCAGCAGTTGAAAGCCGTCCTGCCCGGGCAGCGCCAGATCGATGATCGCACCGACATAGCCGCCGGAGCGCAGCATCGCCCAGGCATCCTCGGCGGTTGCGGCAATATCTGCCTCGCGGTTGACCTGCTTCAACATACGGGCGACCAGTTCCTGCCCGTCCGGGTCATCTTCGACAATCAAAAGCGGATAGCGTGTCATGTCTGCTCCAAAGGGAAACTAAAAGCTCTTCAAGTGTTCGGCGTACTCAGGGATATCGATCAAAATAGTAATCAACTGCTGAACGAAGTGCAGCGGGTCAAGCGGTTTGGTGATGTAGTTGTGAAATCCCGCCGCGAGACCGCGTTCGCGATCGCCCGCCATCGCATGGGCGGTGAGCGCGATCACCGGTACCACTTGCTGCCGCGAATCTTGCTGCAGGCGGTAGAGGACTTCCCAGCCATCCATGTCGGGCATCGACAGATCGCACAGGATGAATTTAAACGGTGTGGGGTGCGCCGCGACCAGTTCCAGCGCCTGCTGGCCATCACGGGCGATAACCACGCTCGCGCCCCCGTATTTGAGCAGACGGGAAGCAACTTCGAGGTTGTCCGGTTCATCATCGATGACGAGCACATCCCAACCGACGAACGCGCGTGGGATTTTGATCACGAGGCTTCCTCAAGTCCTGATAACGGCGCGCGTCTGTATTCGTTGGCTGTACTTCCGAACGCCTGCTCGGCGAAGCGCGGTGGCGTTTTGGGCTCAGAGCGCGGTAGATTGAGGGGTAGATCGACCGTGAACGTGCTGCCGACGCCGAGTTGGCTGGACAGGTTGATGCTGCCGTTCATGAGCAGCGTCAGGCGGCGCACGATCGCCAGCCCGAGACCGGCGCCTTCAAACACCCGCGTCGAACTGGAATCGACCTGAAAGAAGTCGTCGAAGATGCGCGCCTGATCCACTTCGGAAATGCCGATGCCCGTGTCTGTAACCTGAATGCGCAGTCGATCCGCGTGCCGCCGGAAGCTCAAGTGTACCGCGCCGGTCTCCGTGAACTTAAATGCGTTGCCCACGAGATTCGTCACAATCTGTGTGATGCGCTGCTCATCGTGCTGGATGCTGTCCGGCAGTGCCGGATCTACCTCCAACTCAAAGCGGAGGTCGGTGCTGTGCGCCAGAATGCGGAGATCGTTGTACAGGCTGTCCGCCAGTGCGTGCGGCGCCACCGGGGCGGAGACCAGTTCCAGACCGCCCGTCGTGATGCGCGACAGGTCGAGGATGTTGTTGATGAGCGTATGCAGACGCTGGGTATTGGCTAACGCGCGTTCTGCCATGTACAGGTTGTCATCAGACATCTGCCCGCTGAACATCATCAGGTGCAGGAAGCCGATGATCGCGTTGAGCGGTGTGCGCAGTTCGTGACTCATGGTTGCGAGGAACATGTCTTTCATGCGCGTCGCCTCTTCGGCGGTGGCGCGCGCCTGTTCCAACTGTTTGATATGCCGGGACAATTGGGAAGCGAGGTCGTTATAGGCGAGGGACAAGCTGCCGAACTCATCCTGACCGGAGACGGGAATGCGCGCCTGAAAGTTGCCGCGCGCGAATTCGTCGGTGACTTTGCGCAGCGCCGCTAAGCGCCGCAGCAGGTAGCGGCTCAAGGTGACCGAGACGGCGATCGTGATGACGAGGCCAATGGCGAGCAGCCCAATGATTAACGCAAAGATTTGCTGGATGTGTTCGCGAACCTCATTGAGAACCGGGTCTACGCTGCTGATGCTGGCGACTTCCGCGCTGATGTGCAGCAGTCCGATCAGGATGACGCTCGCCGCGACGGTCGTAACCACGAAGATCAGCCCAAAAGCCAACGCCAGCTTGCTGCGTAGCGCGAGGGAACTCAGGTGGTGCATAGGGCGTGCGTGTTGTGACAACGTCATACCCGGTCTTCACTTTCTCAATGTCAACGGCAATTCGCTGCGGGTGCGTGCCTACTCATATTACATGAGTCGCCAGTGATCGTTATCCACCACTCGGATAGTTTATCGACTAGACAGGTGGATAGGTTTCGAAGTGTCCAGCACTCGGTATCGGGACGCACCGTTGTGCGCCCCGACCGATATGCTGCTTGAGTTAGCTGATGATAGGCGCGAGGCGGATGGTGAAGTGTCGCAGCACGGGAGCCTGATAGACGATCTGATAGGGCGGCAGTTCGGCGCGCTGCTCGAAGGCTTCGAGGATCACCTCGGCGAGGTAGTCGACGTGGCTTTGCGTGTATGTGCGGCGTGGGAACGCGAGGCGCACCAGATCCATGCTGGCGGGCTGTTCCGTGCCATCCGGTTGCATGCCGAACATCACCGTGCCGATTTCGACCCCGCGCACGCCGCCGATCAGGTAGAGCGCGTTATTCAGCGACCACGCCGGGTACTGCGTCGGCGCGATGTGGGGCAGCATGGCGCGGGCATCCAGATAAACCGCGTGGCCGCCGGTGGGCTGTACAATCGGCACGCCTGCTTCGATCAAGCGGTCGCCAAGGTAGGCGATGGAGCGGATGCGGTAGCGCAGATAGTTCTCGTCGAGCGCCTCATAGAGGCCCTGTGCAATCGCTTCGAGGTCATAACCCGCCATGCCGCCATAGGTGGGGAAGCCTTCGGTCAAGATTTCAAGGTTGCGGCACTGCGCCGCGAGGTTGTCGTCATTGACCGCGAGGAAGCCGCCGATGTTGGCCATTCCGTCTTTCTTGGCGCTCATCGTGCAGCCATCGGCATAGCTGAACAATTCCTTGGCGATCTCCATCGGCGTCTTGTCGGCGTAGCCTTCTTCGCGCATCTTGATGAACCACGAGTTTTCGGCAAAGCGACAGGCATCGATCAGGAAGGGGATGCCATGCTTGCGGGCGATGGCGCTCACAGCACGCACATTCGCCATGCTGACGGGCTGGCCGCCGCCCGAGTTGTTGGTCACCGTGAGCATGATCGCCGGGATGCGTTCGCGCCCGACCGTGCGAATCGTCTCTTCGAGCGCTTCGATGTTCATATTGCCCTTGAACGGGTGGATCAGACGCGGCTGCCGTCCTTCGGCGATGACCATGTCACGCGCTTCCGCGCCGGTATGCTCGACGTGCGCGCGGGTGGTATCGAAGTGGGTGTTATTGGGGATGACGTCGCCCGGTTTGGCGATAGTCGTGAACAGGATGTTCTCCGCGGCACGACCCTGATGCGTCGGAATGACATGCCGGAAGCCAGTGATGTCGCGCACGGCGGCTTCGAAGCGGTAGAACGAGGACGCGCCCGCGTAGGACTCGTCGCTGCTGATCATGCCGGCCCACTGCCGCGAGGACATCGCGCCCGTGCCGCTGTCCGTCAGCAGGTCGATTAGCACATCGTCCGCGCGCAGCAGGAAGGGGTTGTAGCCTGCGGCCTGCAGCGCCGCTTCGCGCTGCGCCCGCGTTGTGAAATGCACCGGTTCAACAGAGCGAATCCGGAAAGGTTCAATGATGGTTTTGGGGTGAAAGTCGCGCATTTTGCTATCCTTACGCCTTCAAAGATGATGCCCGCCATTATCCTGCGCGCGCGGGCGCTTGGCGAACATTCTGTGCAAAACGTCAGCGAGCGTAGGCTGTTCGTCACAAAACTTTCACGCACAACTTTGTGCAGACTTTTTTTGACAGGCATTTTTTCTTGTGTTAGGCTGATTAAACGGCTGGTTAGTCGAAAATAGTTTCATACTCTTCTTGCAAAGGGATGCACAATGGTCAAAAGAGCGTCACTCATACTCGTGATCCTATTGGTGCTCAGCGTCACTTCGGTGCTGCTGGTGAGTGCTCAAGAGGGCAACCAAGACATCTACGGGCGCGACTTGCCCGAAGATGCGGCTCCATATGAAATGCAAACGTGGTCGGTACTTTGCGATTCGACCCGTACCGAAATGTCGCTGTCGTCGATCATCACCGTCTATCAGCGTATCTGCGGTGATACGAACATCTTCGACTTGCTCGGCGACCCGCTGGTCAACCTCGATGAAAACCTGAATCTCATCCCCGGAGCCGCGGAAAGCTGGGAACCGACTGAAGACGGTACGGCCTGGCTGTTCCATCTGCGCCCCGGCCAGGTGTGGAGCGATGGTACGCCGCTGACGGCGGCGGACTATGTTGCCAGCTATCGCTTCATGGCCGACCCGGCCAACGCCTACGACTTCGTGTGGATGTGGCAGGGCACGATCAAGAATTGGTCGGAAGCAGTTGCGGGTGAAGTTTCGCCGGACGAAGTTGGCGTGGAAGCCGTGGACGACCTGACCGTCAAGGTCACGACTGATGGCGCGCGTCCGTACCTCCCCGGCATGGTCTACTTCTGGCCGCCGCTGCAGGCCGCCGCGCTGGCCGAACACGGCCCCGGCTACGTGATCGACCCCGCGCTGAGCGTGTCGTCCGGCCCGTTCATGCTGACCGAATTTGAAGCGGGCAGCCGCCTGACTCTGGAAGCGAACCCGACCTACACGGGCTACCGTCCGCCGTACATCCGCCAGATCACGGCAACCTACGGCGATCAGCTCAATGGCAGCTTCCTCGCCTTCCAGAACCACCAGATCGACCGCGTGATGTACGTCCACCTCAGCCCGGCGGACTTCGAAGTCATCGCCAGCGATCCGATTCTGTCGGAGAACTACCTGCCGAACTTCGGCGACTTCCGCACAGACTACCTGTTCTTTGACACCTACACCGCGCCGTTCGACAACCTGCAGGTGCGGCAGGCGTTCGCGCATGCCCTCGACCGTGAGAGCATCGTCGAAAACGTGATCGGCTCGCAGTTCGGCGTGCCCGCGTACTCGTTCCTCGCCCCTGGCTTCCCGTCGTCGGATGCGGCCGGTGACCTGCACCAGTACCAGAACTACGATTGCCCGCTGGCGCAGAGTCTGCTCGCCGAAGCGGGTTACCCGAACGGCGAAGGCTTCCCGGCGCAGGAACTGAAGCTGCGCGGCGAAACCGAAGCCCGCGCCCAGTGGTGGATCGCGTCGGCGGCCTCGATCAGCGACTGCCTCAACGTCGAAATCACCGTCAATAACATGGAATTCAACGCCTTCATGGAAGCGCTGCTGGCGCGTCCGACCGGCGTCACCTTTGGCGCGGTCTCCTACGGCATGGACTACCTCGATCCGTCGAACATGCTCGGCGTGTGGGTGTCGACTGGCCGTCACTCATGGCGCAGCGCGGAATTCGATCAGCTCGTCAACGACGCGAACGTGCTCGTCGGCGATCTGGAAACCCGCGACCAGATGTATCGTGACGCGGAACGCATCCTCGTCGAAGAAGCGGCAGGCGTGTTCCTCGTCCACCGTATCCAGGGCGACCTGTTCCAGCCCTACGTGGCGGGCGAATGCTTCCGTCCGGATGCGCAGGGCGTGTCCGCGTGGCACTGGGGCAACGATTGGTGCTGGGGCACGTTCTACATCACCAATGACGTCGCCAACTACGACACGTACCGCGACTAACGTTCTGCCTTGCACATGATGCATGTGGGGGCACGGCATGAGCGTGTTGAAAAAGGTCAGATTCCGACCCCACCCCCGGCCCCTCCCCGAATTCGGGGAGGGGAGACAGATTTCCCCCTCGTCCCGCTTGCGTGGGAGAGAGGGCTAGGGGTTCTTAAGCACTCTCATGCCTTGCCCCTACAGACACGGATTGCCGAACGTAACTCAATTTACCAGACAAGGGGCGATTCGCAGCCGGATCGCCCCTTTACATAGCAAGAAAACTTCATGACTGGATACCTCATACGCCGCATCATCAGTCTGTTCTTCGTGATGTTTGTGGTTTCGCTAATCGTCTTTGTCCTGATGAACAGCATCCCCGGCGGGCCGTTCAGCTTAGGCGAGCGTGGCTATTCGCCGGAAGCGCTGGCCAACCTCGAACGTAAATACGGACTAGATAAGCCGCTCGCCGAACGCTACATCAACTTTTTGATTGGCGCGGTACAGCTCGATTTTGGCAATTCCTTCGCCGTGGCGGGTAACCCCCCCGTGACCGAGGTCATTCTGCGCACCTGGCCGATCACGCTGCATGTCGGCATATTGACCATCGGCCTGTCCTTTACGCTGGGCATTTTAATGGGCATCGTCAGTGCGTATCGCCGGAATAGTTTCCTCGATAACGCCGTGACCTTCACGGCGACACTCGGCATCACGCTGCCCAATTTCATCATCGCGACGTTTCTGCTGCTCATCTTCGGCTATCAAAATGGCTGGGGCGTACAAAACCAGTGGATCATCGGTCCGTTGTGGCAAGGCGGGCCAGCGATCCTCTCCAAAGATTATTTCCTCCCGGTGATCACGTACGCGCTCGCGCCGCTGGCGCTGGTGGCGCGTTACACCCGGTCGAGTGTGAGCGATGCGCTCAGCGCGGACTATGTGCGCACGGCGCGCTCCAAAGGGCTGGCAGATCGAAATATCATGTTCCGGCATGTGCTGCGCAACGCGGCCATCCCCATGGTGACGGTGCTGCTGCCGCAAATCCCGAATTTGCTCACCGGGTCGCTGTTCATCGAAGTGGTGTTCGGCATTCCGGGTTTAGGCAAATTCTTCGTGACCAGCATTTTCAGCCGCGATTACCCGATGATCATGGGGCTGGTGCTGCTGGTCGCGTTCTTCTGGGGCATCATGTATCTGATCACGGACGTACTGTATACCTTGATTGACCCGCGCATTCGGCTGGGTGGATCGGCGGCACGATGAGCAACTCGACAACTTCGAACACCAAACCCAGCGAGCAAATTGCGACGCTCACGCCCAAGACGGTCAAGCGGTCACTGTGGACAGACGCCGTGCGCCGTTTCCGCCGCAACAAGCTGGCGATGTTCGGCTTGTTCATCCTGCTGATTTTGCTGGCGCTGGCGGTGTTCGCGGATGTGATCGCGCCATATGAGGTAGACAAGGTCTTCCTCACGCTGCGCGCCAATACGCTGCCGTTCGTCAATTCGGCGCATGTGCTGGGACTCGATGGCAGCAGTCGCGACTACCTGACCCGCCTGATTTTCGGCGCGCGCACGTCGATGCTCGTCGGCTTGATGGTACCGCTGATCTCGTTCGCGATTGGCGTGCCATTAGGCGCGTTGGCGGGGTATCTCGGTGGCAAGTTCGACTTCATCGTCATGCGCATCGTCGAAGTGGCGACGGCGATCCCGCCGCTGTTGTTCGCGTTGTTTCTGTTGAGCATCGTCGGCAGCGGCATCTGGAACGTGATCGCGGTGCTGGCGGTCACGGCGTGGATTGAGCCGACGCGCCTCACGCGCGCCCAGTTCATCACTTACCGCGAGCGTGATTTTGTCACGGCGGCGCGGTCGCTCGGCGCGCAGCACTGGCGCATCATCTTCATCCACATTCTGCGCAATACGCTGTCACCGTTGATCGTGGCGTTCACGTTTGCCGTGCCGCTGGCGATCTTCGCGGAAGCGGGGTTGAGCTTCCTCGGCATTGGTATCACCGAGCCGACTGCCAGTTGGGGCAAGATGGTCGGGTCGGGGATCGGCAACTTCATCCGCGTGTACTATCACATTGCGCTGTTCCCAACGATCATGGTCGCGCTGACCATGCTGGCGTTCTCGTTTGTGGGGGACGGTCTGCAAGAGGCGCTTGACCCGCAGCGCGCGGATCATCGCTGAACGGACGCCCATTTGTGTAGGGGCAAGGCGCGCCTTGCCCCTACGGTCTCCATCCTTGAATTGGCTACCCTTGCAGTGACTGCAAATAGGCATACAGATTGGACGCGCCAGAGTCGCTCAGGCGGTTGGTCGCGTACTGGTGATCGACACCTAGTGAACCGCCAGAGCGCATAAACGTGACGAAATCGGCCTCGCTGGCGGCATATTCCAACAGCGGCCCACCTTGATCGGTCACGCCTTCACCATTCGCCCCATGACAGCTCGCGCACTCCAACGCTTCGTAGCGGCCGCGCCCACGTTCGACCTTTTCAGGGTCAAGGGCGTTGGCCTCGGCGGTCGCGTCACCGGCGGGCACTAAGGTCGCGGCGGCGGTCGCGACGGCGGGCGGCGCGGTCGGCTGTGTGAAGCTGAAGGTCGGCACATTGACCACCGGAGTTG